>JAJQBI010000079.1:0-82239 GCA_021203365.1 Clostridiales bacterium | reverse complement strand
GCGCCGGTTACGGCTTCCCAGGTAATTTTTACGCCGTTGGCCGTGTTGGAGACACTGGACAGAATCGGAGCGGAAAGGTAGTATACGGACAGGCCGCTGCTGTCAAAGCTGCTGGTATAGGAGGCGCCGTCGGAACTGACACAGCGCACGGTATAGATATAAGTGGTGCCGCTGACCGCTGAGGTATCCGTATAGCTGACCTCCGTGGTGTCTCCTGTCCTTTTCCAGGAGCCGCCGGGGACCTTTCGGAACACCCGGTATTTTTCCGCGCCGGGGACTTCCTCCCAGGTGATTTTTACGCCGGTTGGAGCGTTGACTGCGGCGGTGAGTATGGGGGCGGACAGAGTCTGGTCTGCACGCAGGACGGTTACGGTTTCGTCACATTCCAGAATCGACAGCTTTGTATTCAGGGTTACATCCAGTGTCTCAAGCGCGTTGCCGGTGCAGTAAAGCGCCGTTAATTCCGTGTTGCGGCTCAGGTCCAGACTGGTCAGGAGGTTGTCAGCGCAGTTCAGTGTGGTCAGCGCCAGGTTCTGGCTTACATCCAGATCGGCCAGATTATTTTCGCTGCAGAAAAGCTGCTGTAATTCCGGGAAACAGGCGATGCCCTCCAGAGAGCCAATGCCCATGCCGTGAATATCAATTTCTGTTACGCTTTCGGCTTCATCCGCGCTGAGGATTCCGTCGCAGTCGGAATCGATTTTTTCCAGGATGTAATCCTGAAATAATTCATCCGGAAAACAGGCAGAGCTGATTTCAATCGGGAATGCCGTGTCTGTGGTTTCCGCTTTTTCGTCTGAAAGAGAAGCGTCCGGGATGTCTGTCTCCTCCGCGGAGTCGGATGAGCTTAAAATATCTGTAATCTCGTCCGTGGGGGATACAGCTTCCGCAGTGGAATCGGAAAAGGCTTCCTCGGCCGGGCTTTCCGTGATTACCACAGCGTCATCGGTAAAGCTTTCTCCCGCAGCCAGTATGGAACTGGCCGGTACTGCCGCCAGCAGCGCGATTGTCATCAGAAGTGTCCGTTTTCTTTTCATTTCTTTCTCTCCTTTTTTATTCCTCAAGATTCAGCCATTTTACCTCGGATTCGGTCAGCCGGATATCTGCGGCGTCCAGAGTCTGCTGATACATCCGGGCGTTATTCCCGCCCTGGATGGGAATTACCTGCAGCTCCTGGCAGAAAAGCCATGCCATGGAAATCTGCGCGACTGTCACATTGTATTTTTCTGAGAGCTGCTCGGCTCTGGCCAGGCGCTCAAAATTTTCATCCGC
The DNA here is from genome assembly GCA_021203365.1 of Clostridiales bacterium. GTDB lineage: Bacteria > Bacillota > Clostridia > Lachnospirales > Lachnospiraceae > Blautia_A. Next base: position 80,967 of record JAJQBI010000079.1, on the reverse strand, counting down.
GTAATACCCTTTGATTCCAGGCGGGCTCAGCAGGGATCTGGCGCCTTCCCGGTCGTGGCTTTTAAACATACCGGAGATGAATCCGCAGGACATGGAGGAATATGCGAAAACCGGAATCTGGTTTTGAATCAGCCATTTCCGATCCTGGGAATGCTCCGGCCCCGTGAGGGAGACGCCGCCGCCCCAGGGATCATGGATCTGATGCGCCAGGCTGTAGTGAGGACTGACCGCGGAGAAAGGATGCATGCCGTTCTCCATGGCAAACCGGTTGGCCTCGCGCACCCGCTCCATGGACCAGTTGGAGGCTCCGTATATACCGATTTTTCCCTCTTTTTGCAGACGGTCCAGAACCGGGATGATCTCTGAAACCGGTACGTCCGGATCGTCCCGGTGCAGCATGTAAATATCAATATAGCCGCGTTTTAGCCGTGCGAGGGAATCGTGAAAGTCGCTGAGCAGATCATAGGGGGTAACCCTTTTTCGAAGCGGACCTGGATGGCAGCCCTTGGTGAGAATAACCGCCTCTTCCGTTCGTTTTCTGGATTCCAGGTAAGCCCCCAGAACCCCCTCTCCATAGCCGGCCGCGCAGTCAAAACAGTGCAGCCCCATATCCCAAAGCTCATCGATCACGGAAAACTGCTCTTCCCTGGAAAGGTTCGTGGGAATCCACGGCGTATTTTCATCGGTAAAAAGGGCGGAAGAGGTCCCTATCATAATGGGTGCGAGATCGGCATTCAGACCTTTGATTTTCATAACAGGCATCCTTTCTTTTCTTGTAAATGGGTTATAAAGATGATGTCAGAATTTCGTGAGCACGAAGTGCGGAGAAATTCTGGTATCATAGCGACAAAATACTTTTTGTCGCTTCAATTATAAAGATACTATAGCACAGGAGAAATAATTCGTCAAAATTTTACCTGATATACAGCAAAAATAGACAATCCTGATTTTTTATTAAAGTATAAAATAAAGCCATAACAAAGAGAAAGAAGAGGAAAGTGAAATGAAATTTGGTTCGGTTTTTCATCTGGGAATTGTTGTAAGAAACCTTGAGAGCGCTGTAAAAATCTACAGGGAAGAGCTTGGCTACGGGCCTTTTGAACTGGGAGACGGGGCATTTTTTGACGATAAAATGATAAACGGAAAGACAGGTCCCGGTCTGCCCATGAAAACGGCCATTTATCGGGGAGACAATTATGAAATTGAGCTGATTGAGCCGACAGGGCCTTCTGTTTACCAGGATTTTCTGGATTCCAGGGGACCTGGGGTCCATCATGTAGTCCTGAAGACGGAAGAATCCTTCCAGGATGTGGTGGAAATGGCGGAGCGGGTTTCCGGAAGACCGCCAAAACTGGATGTCCGTTTCCCGGACGGGAAACCTATTGTAGCCTACGCGGATCTGGAGGAGGAAGCCGGAATTCTGCTGGAGATCGGTGCGAAGCAGCCGTAAAGAAAAGAGAAGACACACAGCGTCTGCCCCATACACAGTGGGGCAGGCGCTGTTTTGCGCCGGAAGGGATGCTTCATTCATTGACAGTCATGAAGCGTCAATGCTATAATAATTTCGACAATTTATAATTTGTTACTATATTACAGCTGACTTAGAGCAGGCAGATGTGAATAGTAACATAACGGACGCCTTCATACAGCGCCCAGGAGACAGGAAAGGAGAAAACTATGCCATTTTGTAAGTATTGTGGGAGAAGTCTGCAGGATGGAGAGGTCTGCAACTGCCGGTCCGGTCCGCTGACCGTGGATCCCTATGGGACAGAGGATTCCTATGGAAATGGCCCGTCCGCGGACAATTCATATGGGAACGGCTCCCAGGGATATGAGGTGATGCGACAGCCCGGTTATGGAAACGGACAGTATTCGCGCCGAAACACAGGGACCGGCCCGGATGGAAGCCGTCGTTCCGGTGCATCCTTTAATAATGACAGGAATTCGGAGCGTTTTCGTCAGGCAGCAAATCGGGCAATGGATGCGGGAAGGAAATCCGCGGAGACCTTTCAGAATTCCATGACGGAAGGGAATGTCAGCAAGGGCGGCGCTTATGAGAGAAACATGCCCATCGTGGATAAGTGTATTGTTCCCATGGAAGGGGAAATTCCGATCCGGCAGTATAATTTTGCGGTGCTGCGGACGATTTTTCCTTATAAAAGAGCGGAGGGCCGGCTGCAGGTTACCAACCGGCGCCTGATTTTCCGTGCCACGGGGAAGTCCAATCTGGGGAGAATATTTTATGAGAATGAATTCATGCTTCATAATATCTCCGGAATTGAGATTTCCAAGGGGAAACGCACAAATGGTCTGTTTCTTCTCCTGGGAATTCTGTATATGCTGATTGGCTGCGGGATTGGCAGCATTATAGGATCAATGACCATAGATTCCTATTATGATCCGGGGCTTCTGGGGCCGGTCCTGGGAATTCTGATACTGGCCGGAGGAATTGCGGTAAGTGTGACTATGAAAGGACAGCGGCACTGGCTGAAAATACTGCTTTTCTCACCTGCCCTTGCTATTTTTTATATGGCGTCACAGTATGATACAAATATCTGGACCTTCTTCATGGTGGTATCTGCGATTCTGACCATTGCGTACATAATCTTCTTTTCCATCAAGGACGATCTTATCCTGCGGATCCGGGTTGCGGACGGCCTGGGGGTTGTGGATATCCGAAGGAAAAAATCTGTTTTCGGATTTGAGAGGGAAGGCTTCACCGGATTTGAGGAGGTTCTTCCCTGGAAGGATACAGATGCGGCGATCCGGGAGCTGGGCGCCCTGATTCAGGATGTGAAGACCGGCGGAAATGCAGCAGTCAGTAAATGGAAACAGCCATAAGGAAACAGTTTTTGTGTAACGTTTCGAAAATGTTTGGCTGAGCTTCAAAAGAGGAAAGGAGTTTCTTAATGAAAAAGAAAAGGTTTTTGGGAATCGGACTTGGCGCTGCGTTGGCCGCCTTCAGTCTGACGGCGCCTGTGTATGCCTCCGGGGAGGCGAATCTGTGGATTCAGATAGATTCCACCAATATTTCCGGACTGGGGGACTATTGCCCTCTGCGTCTATCCCTGGATCTTATGAGTAACGATGAGGACGGTCTGCTGCGCGCGGTGCTGTATTATGCACAGACTTCCCTTCTGGAGGGAAATCTCTTTCTGGACTCGAACAGCGGAAACCTTTACGCCTCAGTGCCGGAGCTTACGGATACCGTGTTCAGTCTGAATCTGGAGGAGACCCTGGAATATCTTGCGGATTCTGTTACACTGGAGGCCACGCTGGGAGATTCCGAGGAAATGGAGCATATGGATGAAGTGCTTTCGATTCTGGAAGAGGTGGATTATGAAGCGCTGGCGGAACGGTATCTGGACGCCTGCGGCGATGAGATTTCCGCCATGGCAGACAATATGACTTTTTCCTCTGTTTCCGATCAGTACTATGAGTACAACGGGGAATCTGTCCTGTGTTCCGGCGCCGGCATGGTGTTTGAGAAAGAAACGCTGGTGAATCTGGCGACGGGCACCGCGGATTTTCTTGTGGAGGATGAGGAGTGCCGGGGAATTCTGGAGAACATCGGGGAGATGGAGGTTACCGATGAGGACATCGCTGCGTTTCACGATAATGTATCGGAGATTTTTGAGGAAACGCTTTCAGATGTCACCATCTGTGTGTATTGTACGCCGGATTATGACATTGCCGCTGTTACGGCAGATACGGCGCCCATGGATGGAAGCTTCGAGCTTTCCCTTGAGTATGCAGACAGAGGTGGAGAGACTGCCGGAGAAAATGTGGAGGCTGCCTTCTATATTAAAGATGTCGATGCCGGAGAAAACATGAGCGCGATTTTCTCACGGGAGGTGACCCGGGAAGAAGGAGAGGTCACAAACGACATTTCCTTCCTGATCCGGACCGGGGAAGCGGACGGCTCCCTGGATCTGAATCTTTCCACGTCCTATGTGGAAGCCTCCGGGGAGTACGGTGTAAGCTTCCGGCTGGGAGCCGGGGGTGAGGAGCTTCTGACCGTGGATGCGGACGGGACAGTCACACAGGAGGGAGAGACGCTGGATTTCACCTGCGATCATTTTACCTGGCAGGCGGAGGGAAATATCATGACCCTGAGCGCCGCCCTGCAGACGGGGGAACTGACCTCCGTGCTTCAGTTTGAGGGAGACACCTCGGATACCCTGAATCTTCTGACGGCTTCTTCGGAGGAACTGGAGGAGGAAGGGGAGATTATGACGTCTTCCCTGGAGACAGTGGTTCTGAAGCTTTTGCTGGCACAGGCAGAGCAATAGAGGTTGTAAAAAAGCCCCGGAAGTTCCGGGGCTTTTTTGCTGGAAAGGATTTGCGGTCCGGTTTTCCAGAAAAAACTACAAAATCTTTAAAAAAGTTTGTGAAAGATATTGACAAACCAAAACAACAGTGCTATCTTAAGACCGTAGGGTGTTAGCACTCAACAAGAACGAGTGCTAACGACCTGCTGACAAAGGTCAGACAGCAGAAGATACGATGGGAGGAAAGGAGATGTCTTCATGGGGGAAGAGCTGGATGCGCGCAAGAAGAAGATACTGAAAGCCATCATCAAAACCTATATGGAGACCGGCGAGCCGGTAGGCTCCAGAACCATTTCCAAATACGCGGATTTGAATGTGAGCTCCGCAACCATACGAAATGAGATGTCCGATCTGACGGAGATGGGTTACATCCTGCAGCCCCACACCTCAGCCGGCCGGATCCCTTCCGACAAGGGTTACCGTCTGTATGTGGATGAGCTGATGAGGGAAAAGGAGGCGGAGATTGCCGAGCTTCGTGATCTTGTAATTGAGAAGACAGATAAGATGGATAAGGTGCTGAAGCAGGTGGCGAAAGACCTTGCATCGGATACCAATTACGCGACAATGATCTCAGTACCCCAGTACAGCGGAAGCCGCATTAAGTTCATTCAGCTTTCCCGTGCGAATGAGAACCAGCTGGTGGCTGTGGTTATGAACGACAGCAACGCCATCCGGAATCAGGTGATCCGCATAGACGAGGGGATGGACGATCAGACGCTCCTGAAGCTGAACCTTCTTCTGAACACCAATTTAAATGGTGTTCCCATTCAGGATATCAATCTGGGGATGATTGCCCGGCTGAAGGAACAGGCCGGCATCCACAGCGGTGTGGTTGCCAAGGTGCTGGATGCGGTGGCGGCAATGATTCATGTGGACGAGGATGATATGGAGATTTATACCTCGGGAGCCACGAATATATTTAAGTATCCGGAGCTTGCCGACAAATCCAGAGCCAGTGAGCTGATCTCTGCGTTTGAGGAGAAGCAGCAGCTGATGGACATTGTGAAGGACCGGATGGCCGGGGACGGGAACACCGGTATCCAGGTATACATCGGCGAGGAGCTTCCCAATGCGTCCATGAAGGACTGCAGCGTGGTGACTGCGACTTACGAGCTGGGAGCTGGACTGCACGGAACCATTGGAATCATCGGACCGAAACGCATGGATTACGAGAATGTGGTGGAGAGCCTGAAGAAGCTGAAGACAGAGCTGGATAAGGTTTTTGATACAAAGACATAGAGGACAGGAGGACGGAAGAACAGCGGCCAAATGTCTTTTGCCATAAACAGATACAGAAAGGTGGTCGATAGCTGGTGGCAGAAGAGAATAAGACAGTATCCCAGGAGGAGACAGATGAGATTCCGGTAACCGGCGGGGAAGAAACGGAGCAGGAAGCCCCGAAGGAGCCGGAAACAGCACAGACGGAGGAGAAGGCTCCGGAAGACGGGAACAAGACGGAGGAGACTCCGGAGGCCCCGAAGGAGACGGGATCCGATGAGGACACCGCAGACGGAAAATCCAAAACATCCTTCTTTGGGAAGAAGAAAAAAGATAAAGAAAAAGAAAAGCTCACGCAGCAGGTGGAGGAACTTACAGACCGCCTGAAGCGGAGCATGGCTGAGTTTGACAATTACCGCAAGCGCACGGAGAAAGAGAAATCCAGCATGTACATCATCGGGGCCCGGGATATTGTGGAGAAAATCCTTCCGGTGATGGACAATTTTGAGAGAGGCATGGCTCAGGCGCCGGAGGAAGATGCTTTCGCCGACGGCATGCGGATGATTTATAAACAGCTGCTCACCACAATGGACGGTCTGGGAGTGAAACCCATCGAGGCGGTGGGAAAGGAATTCAATCCGGATCTTCACAATGCGGTCATGCATGTGGAGGATGAGTCCGTGGGTGAGAACATGGTTGTGGAAGAACTGCAGAAGGGCTACACCTACAAAGACTTTGTGGTTCGCCACAGTATGGTAAAGGTTGCCAATTAGGTTTTTGAGAAACCGGAAATTATAGATGTATAACAACTATTTATTTTTCATACAGGAGGAATTATCATGGGAAAAATCATAGGAATTGACTTGGGTACGACAAACAGCTGTGTGGCCGTTATGGAAGGCAGTCAGCCTACAGTAATCGCAAATACAGAGGGAGCAAGAACCACACCGTCCGTTGTGGCATTTACAAAGAACGGTGAGCGTCTGGTAGGAGAGCCGGCGAAGCGCCAGGCGGTTACCAACGCAGAGAGAACCATTTCTTCCATTAAGAGAGAGATGGGAACGGATTACCGTGTAACTATCGACGGAAAGAAGTATTCACCGCAGGAGATCTCCGCAATGATTCTTCAGAAGCTGAAGAAGGACGCGGAGGGATATCTGGGTGAGACCGTTACGGAGGCGGTTATCACTGTACCGGCCTACTTTAATGACGCACAGAGGCAGGCCACCAAGGATGCCGGAAAGATTGCCGGCCTTGATGTAAAACGTATTATCAATGAGCCCACAGCTGCGGCTCTTGCCTATGGACTTGACAACGAGAAGGAACAGAAGATCATGGTATACGACCTTGGCGGCGGTACCTTTGATGTTTCCATTATCGAGATCGGTGACGGAGTCATCGAGGTTCTTTCCACAGCCGGAAATAACCGTCTTGGCGGTGATGACTTTGACCAGAAGATTACAGAATGGATGCTTTCAGAATTTAAGAAGGCGGAGGGTGTAGACCTGAGCGGCGACAAGATGGCTCTTCAGAGACTGAAGGAGGCGGCTGAGAAAGCGAAGAAGGAACTCTCCTCCGCGACGACCACCAACATTAATCTGCCTTTCATCACCGCTACAGCGGATGGCCCGAAGCACTTTGACATGAATCTTACAAGAGCGAAATTTGATGAGCTGACGCATGACCTGGTGGAGAAGACCGCAGAGCCGGTTCGCCGTGCCCTTTCCGACGCCGGAATTACAGCTTCCGAGCTTGGCCAGGTGCTCCTGGTGGGCGGATCTACCCGTGTTCCTGCCGTGCAGGATAAGGTGAGACAGCTGACCGGCAAGGAGCCCAGCAAGTCTCTGAATCCGGATGAGTGTGTAGCTCTGGGCGCGTCTGTGCAGGGCGGCAAGCTGGCGGGAGATTCCGGCGCCGGTGACATCCTTCTTCTGGATGTAACGCCGCTGTCTCTTTCCATTGAGACCATGGGCGGAATCGCCACCCGCCTGATTGAGAGAAATACCACGATTCCCACAAAGAAGAGCCAGGTATTCTCCACGGCGGCAGACAATCAGACTGCGGTTGACATCAATGTAGTACAGGGCGAGCGTCAGTTCGCCAAGGACAACAAGTCTCTGGGACAGTTCCGTCTGGATGGAATTCCTCCCGCACGCCGGGGCGTTCCGCAGATCGAGGTTACCTTTGACATTGATGCCAACGGAATTGTAAATGTATCCGCGAAGGATCTGGGAACCGGGAAGGAACAGCACATTACCATTACAGCAGGCTCCAACATGTCCGATTCCGAGATTGATAAGGCGGTCAGGGAAGCTGCGGAATTTGAGGCGCAGGACAGAAAGCGCAAGGAGGCCATTGACACCAGAAACAACGCGGATTCCATGGTATTCCAGGTGGAGAACGCGCTGAAAGAGGCCGGCGACAAGCTGGATGCCGGAGACAAGGCAGCGGTGGAAACGGATCTCAATGCATTGAAGGATCTGCTGGCGCAGACCGCTACGGTACAGGAAATGACCGATTCTCAGGTGGCGGATATCAAGGCAGCCCAGGAGAAGATGATGGAGAGTGCCCAGAAGCTGTTCGCAAAGATGTATGAGCAGACCCAGGGCGGCGCAGGCCCGGATATGGGCGGTGCGTACTCCTCCGGTTCCGGCAGCTCCGCCGGCGGCGAGGCCGGATACGGGGATGATGTGGTAGACGCCGATTATAAGGAAGTCTGATCACATTCAGATCAGGGAAATCTTAGAGTATAGGAAACAGGATCATGGCTGATAAGAGAGATTATTATGAAGTCCTTGGCGTGGATAAAAACGCCGACGACGCCGCGTTAAAAAAAGCATATCGTCAGCTGGCGAAAAAGTATCACCCGGATGTAAATCCGGGTGATAAAGAAGCGGAGGCGAAATTCAAGGAGGCCACAGAGGCCTACGGCATTTTGAGCGATCCCGAAAAGAGAAAGCAGTATGACCAGTATGGCCATGCGGCCTTTGAAAACGGGGGCGGCGGAAGCGGCTTCGGAGGATTTGATTTTAACAGCGCCGACATCAATGACATTTTCGGAGATATTTTCGGTGACCTTTTCGGGGGCAGCACCGGCCGCGGACGGCGGGGCGGCAGCAGAGGCCCCATGAAGGGAGCCAGCCTTCGCGCCCGGATCAATATTACCTTCGAGGAAGCCGTTTTTGGCTGTGAGAAGGAACTGGAGATTACGCTGAAGGATGAGTGTACCTCCTGCCACGGAACCGGGGCAAAACCGGGGACATCTCCGGTTACCTGTTCGAAGTGCGGCGGGGAAGGACAGATCGTATATACGCAGCAGTCTATGTTTGGCATGGTCCGCAATGTGCAGACCTGTCCGGACTGCAACGGTACCGGAACTGTGATCCGGGATAAGTGTCCAAGCTGCCGGGGTACCGGTTACACCTCCTCCAGAAAGAAGATAAAGGTTTCCGTGCCCGCCGGAATTGACAACGGGCAGAGCATACGCATCCGGGAGAAGGGAGAGCCGGGCACCAACGGAGGCTCCAGAGGCGATCTGCTTGTGGAGGTGAACGTGGCCCGTCACCCGATTTTCCAGAGGCAGGATATGAATATCTATTCCACGGCGCCGATTACCTTTGCCCAGGCAGCTCTGGGAGGGGATGTACAGATCAATACCGTGGACGGAGAGGTGACTTATGAGGTGAAGCCGGGCACGCAGACGGATACCCGGATCCGCCTGAAGGGAAAGGGTGTTCCCTCACTGCGCAATAAGAACATCCGGGGAGATCATTTTGTCACCCTGGTGGTGCAGGTCCCCACGAAGCTGAACGAGGATGCGAAGGAAGCTCTGCGGGCTTTTGATGCGGCCTGTGGAAACCGTCCTTACAGCGGAAACGATGAAACCGGCAAGGGCGAGAAGAAGAAACGTCCGTTTAAAGAAGCTTTTGATAAACTGAAGGAAAGCTTTGAAGATCTTGAGGATGAGTGACAATCGGACAGAGGTCGATTCCCGGGGTGGGCAGCCCCGGGTTTTTCTGTCTTGACAACCTTGCCTAAATCATGTATCGTGTACGGTTAGTGATGTCTTTTCCGGCGAAGGCGGGCATGGCCGCGGCGTGTGCCGGGGGACGGGAAAACCTGTGAGAATTGGAGAATAAAAATGAAATGGAATTGTCTGACGATTAAGACAACCGCAGACGCGGAGGACATGATCATCTGTACACTGGCGGAGCTTGGGCTGGAGGGTGCAGAGATTATAGACAGACAGCCGTTGTCTCAGGAGGATCTGGATCAGATGTTTGTGGATATTGTTCCCGATGGAATTCCGGTTCGTCCGCCCATGGCGGCAGCCGCTTCGGAAGAGCCTGTCCCGGATATGCCCTGGGAAGACGGGACCGCGTATCTGAACTTCTATCTGGAGGAGGATGCGGACCGGGAGGAAATCCTTATCCGGGTACGTCAGGAGCTGGAGGCTCTTCGCAGTTTTATGGATATCGGGGAGGGAACCATCCAGGTGTCCCAGACTGAGGATAAGGACTGGATCAACAACTGGAAGGAATTTTTCCATCAGTTTTATGTGGACGATATTCTTATTGTTCCATCCTGGGAGGAAGTAAAGGCGGAGGATCAGGATCGGATGATTCTGCATATGGATCCGGGAACAGCCTTTGGAACCGGAATGCATGAGACAACCCAGCTGGTGATCCGGCAGCTGAAAGAATACGTGAAAAAGGGCGACTGTCTGCTGGATGTGGGAACCGGGAGCGGAATCCTGGGGATTGTGGCCCTGAAGCTTGGGGCGGCTCATGTGATGGGCACGGATCTGGATCCCTGTGCGGCCTCTGCGGTGGCGGAGAACAAGGCGTCCAACGGGATTTTGGAGGAAGCCTTTGAGATGCGCATCGGCAATGTGATCAATGATCCGGCGGTGCAGGCACAGGTGGGATATGAAAAATATGATATCGTGGCTGCCAATATTCTGGCGGATGTGCTCCTGGCGCTGACCCCTGCCATTCTTCCCGCGATGAAGAAAGGCGGATATTATATTACCTCCGGGATCCTGGATGTGAAGGAAGACCAGGTGGTTCAGGCGGTGAAAGAGGCCGGCCTGACGCTGGTGGAGGTGACCCGGCAGGGAGAATGGGTCTGTGTGACGGCCAGGAAGGACTGAGGGAATGCAGAGACTTTTTGTGGAACCTTCCCAGATCCTGGAGGAAAGCCACCGGATCTGCGTAAACGGCGGGGATGTGATTCATATCCGGAATGTCCTGCGGATGAAGGTTGGGGAGGAGCTCTGGGTCAGCGACGGGCAGCTGGAATACCACTGCGAGATAGAGTCGCTGACTGGGGAGGAAATCCTTCTGCATATTCTTTACGCCCAGCAGCCGGATTATGAGCTGAAAAGCCGGATTTACCTGTTTCAGGGGCTTCCGAGAGGCGATAAAATGGACTGGATCATCCAGAAGGCGGTGGAGCTGGGGGCCTGGGCTGTGGTTCCAGTGGAAATGAAGCGAAGTGTGGTCCGCCTGGATGGAAAAAAAGCAGAAAAAAAGGTCCAGCGCTGGCAGCAGATTGCCAGAAGCGCGGCGGAACAGTCCCGGCGCATGCGGATCCCGGAGATTCTTCCGGTCACGGATTTTTCCGGCGCACTGAAAGTGGCGCAGTCTCTGGACGTGCTTCTTCTTCCCTATGAGCTTGCCAGAGGAATGGAGGAAACCCGGGAGATTCTGAAGGCGATTTCTCCGGGAGAATCGGTTGGGATTTTCATCGGACCGGAGGGCGGTTTTGAGGAAACAGAGGTGGAGCGGGCGGTGGCCGCGGGAGCCAGAACAGTGACTCTGGGTCATCGGATCCTGCGCACAGAGACGGCGGGGATGACTTTGCTTTCCGTGCTGATGTTTCATCTGGAGGAGGATTAAATGGAAGCATATTTTGACAACTCTGCCACAACCCGGTGCAGCGCCGGGGTGAGAGACATTGTGGTGAAGGCCATGACAGAGGATTTTGGCAATCCCTCCGCCATGCACAGAAAAGGTGTGGAGGCGGAGCAGTATATCCGAAGGACATCGGAGATCCTTGCCGGGACTTTGAAGGTCAGCCCGAAGGAAATTCTGTATACCTCCGGCGGAACGGAGTCGGATAATCTGGCTGTTTTCGGCGCCGCACAGGCCGGCCGCCGAAGGGGCCTGCATGTCATCACCTCCGCGGTGGAGCATCCGGCGGTAGCTCAGCCCATGGAGGCACTGCGGGAGCAGGGATATGAGGTTACGGTTCTGCCTGTGGATTCCAGGGGTGTTGTGCGTATGGACGCTCTGGAGGAAGCCCTTCGGCCGGACACCATTCTGGTTTCTGTCATGTACGTGAACAATGAGACCGGGTCTGTTATGCCTGTGGAGCAGATGGGGAAGCAGATCCACGCCAGAAGTCCCCAGGCGCTTTTTCATGTGGATGCCATACAGGCTTTCGGAAAATACCGTATTTATCCCCGCAGAACCGGGATCGATCTGCTCTCCGTCAGCAGCCACAAGATTCACGGTCCGAAGGGCTGCGGGTTTCTGTATGTCCGGGACGGAGTCAGGATCCGGCCCCAGATCCTGGGCGGCGGCCAGCAAAACGGTATGCGTTCCGGCACGGACAATGTTCCGGGGATCGCGGGGCTTGGAGAGGCGGCCCGGGAAGCCTATGAGGATTTTGAGGAAAAAACCGCCCGTCTCTACGCTTTGAAGGAGAGGATGGCTGCAGGCCTTGAGACGATTCCCGATGTGCGTGTCAACGGCATGCCTCTTCCGGAGGCGGCGCCTCACATTCTGAGTATTACCTTCCCGGGCATTCGCAGCGAGGTGCTGCTTCACGCCCTGGAGGAACGGGGAATCTATGTCTCCGCGGGAAGCGCCTGTGCAAGTCATAAGAGCCGTCCAAGCACCACCCTTACGGCCATGGGACTTTCCACCAAAGAGGCACAGTCTGCCATTCGCGTCAGCTTTTCGGAGGAAAATACCCCTGAGGAGGTAGATTATACCCTGGAGGTTCTGAAGGAACTGGTTCCCATGCTGCGGAGATATTCCAGACACTGATTGGATGAAAGAGGAAACAAAGATGTTATTTCACGCTTTTTTGATTAAATACGCGGAGATTGCCATAAAGGGGAAAAACCGTTATCTTTTTGAGGACGCTCTGGTAAAGCAGATCCGGCAGGCCCTTTCCCGTGTGGAGGGAGAGTTTGCGGTGCAGAAGGAGCAGGGAAGAATTTATGTTTTCTGCCCGGAATCCTATGATTATGAGGAGACGCTGGACGCGCTCCGACATGTATTCGGAATCGTGGGGATCTGTCCGGTGCGGATTTTTGAGGATCGGGGCCTTGAGGAAACCGCCCGGGATGTGGTGGGCTACATGGAGAGCTGCCATCCGGATTTTTCAGGGACCTTTAAGGTCTATACACGCCGCGCCAGGAAAACCTATCCGGTTCCCTCCATGGAGGTAAGCGCCCAGATCGGAGGACATATTCTGGAAGCCTTTCCCCGGGCCAGGGTGGACGTACATGAGCCGGAGCTCACCATCTCCGTGGAGATCCGGGAAAAAATATATGTATATTCCCAGACCATCCGGGGCGCCGGCGGTATGCCTGTGGGCACCAACGGGAAGGCCACACTTCTGCTGTCCGGAGGCATAGACAGCCCGGTGGCAGGTTATATGATCGCCAAAAGAGGCGTACAGATTGAGGCGGTTTATTTTCACGCGCCGCCTTATACCAGTGAGCGCGCAAAGCAGAAGGTGGTGGACCTGGCCCGCCTTGTAGCCAGATACAGCGGTCCGATCCGTCTGTACGTGGTGAATTTTACGGATATCCAGCTGTATATTTATGACCAGTGTCCCCATGATGAGCTGACGATTCTCATGCGCAGATATATGATGCGCATCGCCGAATATTTTGCGAAAAAGGACAAAAGCCTGGGGCTGATTACAGGGGAAAGCATCGGGCAGGTGGCCAGCCAGACCATGCACAGCCTGGCGGCCACGGATGAGGTCTGCACTCTTCCTGTGTATCGTCCGGTGATCGGCTTTGACAAGCAGGAGATTGTGGAGATCGCCAGACAGATTCAGACCTTTGATACATCTATCCAGCCCTATGAGGACTGCTGTACGATTTTTGTGGCAAAGCATCCGGTGACAAAGCCCAATCTGAAGGTGATCCGGCGTTCAGAAGGGAAGCTTTCGGAGAAAATAGAAGAGCTGGTGAAAACGGCGCAGGAAACCGCGGAGGTTCTGGAAATCGAATAAAAAAATCCCGGCCCGCTCCGACAGGAAGCTGTCGGATTCAGGCCGGGGACAGTCGGCAGGGTTTCATACCTTACTCGATGGTATATTTCTCAATGACTGCCAGTACGCTGTCAAGAGTGGTTCCGTCCGCATGGATATTCAGATCGATGGGCTTGGACAGATCCAGGCTGAAAATACCCATAATGGATTTCGCATCGATTACATATCTTCCGGATACCAGATCGAAATCGCAGTCATATTTGCTGATTTCGTTAACGAAAGCCTTGACTTTATCGATGGAGTTCAGCGAGATTTTTACTGTTTTCATGATGATAACCTCCCTTGTAGTGTTATTTCCTTTTTACAGCCAACATCTTACTGGTATCCCCTCAAAAAGTCAAGGTAAAAATAGATAAATTTTAGACAAATAATTGGTGAAAATGCATACGCCTGTTTGCCATAAACAACAGACGGGCGGCAGACCTGAAGGGAAGGTAATGGGTATGAAGGCAGCACTGCACAATCTTGGATGTAAGGTAAATGCCTATGAGCTGGAGGCCATGGGACAGCTTCTGGAAGAGGCGGGCTATGAGCTTGTTCCCTTTGAGCCGGGGGCGGATGTATACCTGATCAACACCTGTACGGTGACCAACATCGCGGATCGGAAATCCCGCCAGATGCTTCATAAGGCAAAAAAAATGAATCCGGATGCCATTGTGGTGGCAGCCGGCTGTTACGCCCAGACAGATCAGGAGGCTCTGGAAAAGGATGAAGCCGTGGATCTGCTTCTGGGAAACAATCAGAAAAAGAAAATTGTGGAGATCCTGGAGAAATACCGGCGGGAGCACAGAAGAGAGTCCAGGGTGCTTCAGATCGCGGGGGAAAAGGATTATGAGGAGCTTTCCATCTCCCGTGCCGGGGAGCATGTGCGGGCCTATATAAAGGTACAGGACGGCTGCAACCAGTTCTGTACCTACTGTGTGATTCCCTATGCCCGGGGAAGGGTGCGCAGCCGGAAGCCCGGGGAGGTCCGCCGGGAAGTGGAAACACTGGCCGCCAACGGATACAGGGAGATTGTTCTCACCGGGATCCACCTCAGCTCCTACGGGCTGGACCTGAGAGACGGGGATGGGGGCCCGGATCTTCTTTCTCTGCTCCGGGAGGTACATGAGGTTCCGGGGATTGAAAGGATCCGCCTGGGGTCCCTGGAGCCGGGAATTATAACCCGGGAGTTTGCCCTGGGACTGAAAGAGCTTCCTAAGGTCTGCCCTCATTTTCACCTTTCTCTGCAGAGTGGCTGCGACCGTACCCTGATACGAATGAACCGGCGGTACCGTGCCGGAGAATACGCCCTTCGTTGTGCTCTTCTGCGGGAGGTGTATGATAACCCCGCGCTGACCACGGACGTGATCGTGGGATTTCCGGGGGAGACGGAAGAGGATTTTCAGGAATCCATGGATTTTGTGGATCAGATGGACTTTTATGAGACTCATATTTTCAAGTATTCCAGACGGCGGGGCACAAAGGCCGCCGTCATGGACGGACAGATTCCCGAAACCGTGAAGACGGCCCGCAGCGAAAAAATGATCGCCCTGCATCACAGACATGCGGAGGAATATGAGGCTTCCATGGCAGGGAAAACTCTGTCTGTGCTCCTGGAGGAGGAAATTACGGCCGGCGGGGAGACGTATCTGGTTGGGCACAGCCGGGAATACATCCGAACCGCTGTGAAAAAGGACGGAAGCTGCCGTGTCAACGATATTGTGCGGGTAAAAATACAGGGCTTTTGGGAGGCACACACTCTTGTGGGGATTGTGGAATCCGGTGCGGTTTTATGAAAATATGAGGACGGACCGGCGGCAAAAGAAAAATGTTGTTGTGTTTTAGGAGTATTTATATTAGAATAGAAAAGAATTCAGTTAAAGGACGTGAGAGATAATGGCAGATAATAATCTGGGAAATACACAGTATTTCAGAGCGATACCCGATCAGCAGCTGGAGGTAAAGGAGGTTCTTGATCTGGTCTATCTTGCGATGGAGGAGAAGGGGTATAATCCGGTCAATCAGATCGTAGGTTATATTATGTCCGGAGACCCGACCTACATTACCAGCCATAAAGGGGCGAGAAGCATGATCATGAAGGTGGAACGGGATGAGCTTGTGGAGGAGCTTCTGAACGAATACATCCGGAATCGATCCTGGGAAGACTGAAGAGATGCGGATTCTGGGACTGGATTACGGCTCGAAGACCGTGGGTGTGGCAGTCAGCGACCCGCTGGGTCTGACAGCGCAGGGCGTGGAGACCATCTGGCGAAAGGACGAAAATAAGCTGCGCCGGACGTTTGCGCGCATAGAGGAATTAATAGAGGAATATCAGATCACCCATATTGTGGTGGGATATCCGAAAAACATGAACAACACAATTGGAGAGCGGGCTTTGAAATCTCTGGAATTTAAGGAAAAGCTGGAGAGACGGACAGGCCTGCCTGTTGTGCTGTGGGATGAACGGCTGACTACAATGGAAGCGGAGCGCATCCTGGAAGAGAGCGGCGTGCGCAGAGAAAACCGCAAACAGTATCTGGACAAGCTGGCTGCTGTATTTATTTTGCAGGGATACATGGATTCCCTGAGGAACGGACAGGTAGAAGAGTAATGGAAAAAATTCAATTTCAGACGGACAGCGGCGATGTGGCTGAGTTCTTTGTGGAAGAGCAGACCAGCATTGCCGGGACCACGTATCTTCTTGTGTCGGATTCACAGGAGGACGAGGCTTCTGCGTATATTATGAGAGATGTATCGGAACCGGACAGTGAGGACGCCTGTTATGTAATGGTAGAGGACCCGGAGGAATTTCAGGCTGTATCCCGGATATTTGAGCAGATGCTTGAGAACGTGGACTTTGAAATGGAGGAGAAAGTTTGAGGAACGAAAACAGTGACAACATGACAATGGATCGAAACGGAGGAAGCAATGAGCGCTTTGCCTCCGGCACAGCAAGAAAACAGGCATCACCGAGAAGAAATTCGAGATTTAAAGCGAACAAAGGGGGAAATTCCCGTTTTACGGATAAGCAGGGGAAAGCTGTGAAAGCCTCCTCCGGCCGGGGCACACAGAACCGGAATACACAGAACCGAAACACACCCGGAAAAAATATACAGAAAATATCGTCGGGGAAAAGCACCACACAGAAGAATCCCCAGTCCAGGGCGCTTCCGGCCAAGAGCCAGCCGAAGCCTTCCGGGAATCGGAGCCGGAAGGGAGGCTCCAAACTGAAGATCATACCGTTGGGCGGTCTGGAGCAGATCGGGATGAACATCACCGCCATCGAATATGAGGAGAGCATTGTGGTTATAGACTGCGGCCTCTCCTTTCCGGAGGATGACATGCTGGGAATCGACCTTGTCATTCCGGACGTGACCTATCTGAAGGAGAACATCCGCAAGGTAAAGGGCTTTGTGATCACCCATGGACATGAGGATCACATCGGAGCGCTGCCCTATGTGCTCCGCGAGGTGAATGTACCCATTTACGCCACAAAGCTTACCATCGGGCTGATCACAAACAAGCTGAATGAGCATGGACTTACCCGCTCCACAAAGCTGAAGGAGGTCAAACACGGGCAGGTAATCAACCTGGGAGATTTTGCCATAGAATTTATTAAAACCAACCACAGCATCCAGGATGCTGCGGCTCTTGCCATCTATTCCCCGGTAGGGATTGTGATGCACACCGGAGATTTTAAGGTGGATTATACACCGGTGTTCGGGGATGCCATTGATCTTCAGCGTTTTGCGGAAATCGGGAAAAAGGGCGTGCTGGCCCTGATGTGTGACAGCACCAACGCGGAGCGGCAGGGCTTTACCATGTCGGAGCGAACGGTTGGAAGGGTATTTGACAATCTTTTTAATGAAAACCGCTCCTCCCGGATTATTATCGCTACCTTTGCCTCCAATGTGGACCGTGTGCAGCAGATCATTAACACAGCCTACGGGTACGGCCGCAAGGTGGCGGTGGAAGGCCGCAGCATGGTCAATGTGATCACGACAGCCGCAGAGCTTGGATACCTGCGCATTCCGGACAACACACTGATTGATATTGATCAGGTGAAGGATTATCCGGATGAGAAGGTGGTGCTGATCACTACGGGAAGCCAGGGAGAGTCCATGGCGGCTCTTTCCCGCATGGCGGCCAACATTCATAAGAAAATTACGATTAAGCCCAACGATACCATTATTTTCAGCTCAAATCCCATTCCGGGCAATGAAAAGGCGGTGTCCAAGGTCATCAACGAACTTTCCATGATGGGGGCCAAGGTGATTTTTCAGGATGTGCATGTGTCAGGACATGCCTGCCAGGAGGAGATCAAGCTGATTTATTCTCTGGTAAAACCCAGATATGCCATTCCTGTTCACGGGGAATACCGCCATCTGACGGCCCACCGCCATATTGTGGAGGAACTGGGATTTCCCAAGGAGAATATTATCATTATGTCCTCCGGAAATGTTCTGGAGCTGGATGAGAACGGGGCGGAGATAACCGGAAGCGTGCAGACCGGCGCGATCCTGGTGGACGGCCTGGGCGTGGGCGATGTGGGGAATATTGTTCTCCGTGACCGTCAGCATCTGGCGGAAGATGGTATTATGATTGTAGTTATGACTCTGGAGCGCCACACCAATGTGGTGCTGGCTGGACCGGATATTGTTTCCCGGGGATTTGTCTATGTGCGGGAATCGGAGGATCTGATGGAGCACGCCAGGGAGGTGGTGAACCAGGCTCTGGATTCCTGCCTGGATCACAGGATTACCGACTGGGGAAAGATCAAAACCGAGGTAAAGGACGCGCTCAGCGGTTATCTCTGGAAGAAAGTGAAGCGCAGCCCGATGATACTTCCGATTATCATGGAAGCCTGAGAGGCCGGCTTCAGGGAATAATCTAAAATACAGAAAATAAGCCTGGAAGGTTTAGAATAACGTTTTGAAAGTAACATTTCAGAATTTTTGAAAGAACAGACAGATGATTGAAGCGACAAAAGGTATTTTGTCGCTATGATACACGGATTTCCTCACAGAGCGCCCTGCGGGTGTCCGCACTTCGTGCTCCCGAAATCCTGACAACATTCGAAATCCGCTCATTTTTCTACGAAAAATGGCTACTTTCCCCACAGGGCGCCTGCGGTGTCATGTTGTTCGGGACCCAATCTCATGAATGCAGATGCAAGCCTCTGCATTCATGACCTTTTGTCCCTTGTATCATACAGATTTTGCCTGCGGCAGGCAGGGGCTGTTCTGTGACAGGTTCCCGGGACAGGGAGGTCCGGAGTTACAATGGAGGAGATCGGCAGAAATGTGGACGCGCTGGTGGAGGCGATCCGCCGCAGCGAGGTGTACGTCACCTATAAGGAGCAGGAGGCGCGCCTGAACCGGAACCCGGAGCTTCGCGACCGGGTGCTTCGGTTTCGGGGAGAGAATTTCAGGCTTCAGAATGAGGCGCACAATGAGGAGCTTTTTGACGTGGCAGAGAGACTGACCGCGGAATCCGCAGAGCTTCGGGCGGATCCTGTGGTAAACGCCTACCTGGACGCGGAGCTGGCACTGTGTAAGCTGATGCAGAAAATCTGCTACCGGCTGACAGACGGAATTGAAATACAGGTCCCCGACCTTTAGAAAAGGTTACGGCGGCCAGTGAGGAGGGCGCCCGAAGGGCATACCAGGATGGCCAGCCGCAGGGGCGGCCAATAAGGAGGAAATGCCCGAAGGGCATACCAGGATGGCCAGCCGCAAGGGCGGCCAGTGAGGAGGAAATATGGCAGGTACGAAGGACAGGATGGAGAAGGTGGGTGTATTTCTGGCCAGCGGAATTTTCAGGACGACTTTATACATCTGTCTGGTTCTGCTGATTCTCTGGCTGGGAAAGTCATCCTATGAGTTTGGATATAATGTTTTTAATCAGGAGGCCATGAGTCCCGGAGACGGGCAGGAGGTAACGGTCGTCATCCAGGAAGGTTCCTCCGTGTGGCAGATCGGGCGTACCCTGAAGCAGAAGGGACTGATCGAGGATGCGAAGGTATTCTGGGTGCAGGAGCTGCTCTCCAGCTATCACGGGAAGCTTGAGTCCGGAACCTATCTTCTGAGTACCGCTTACACCCCTAACCGGATTATGAGCATTCTGGCCGGGGAGGATGAGGAAGGAACTACAGATTCATGATTGTTGAGGAGCGGATGCGTACCTATATCAATTCCCTGGATACAGGGAATACGCCTTTCCTGGAAGAACTGGAGCGGCAGGCTCTGGAAGACAGGGTGCCGGTGATCCGCCGGGAAATGCAAAGCTTTTTAAAAACGCTGCTGGCCGCGGCACAGCCGCGGCGGGTTCTTGAAGTGGGGACAGCCGTGGGCTTCTCCACTCTTCTTATATGTGAATATGGTCCGCCGGATCTTCAGATCACCACCATAGAAAATTATGAAAAACGGATTCCTCTGGCCCGGGAAAATTTCCAAAGAGCGGGCCGGGAGGGACAGATTACGCTTCTGGAAGGGGACGCGGGGGAAATCCTTCCCACCCTTACGGAACCCTGTGACCTGATTTTTATGGATGGGGCCAAGGGACAGTATATTCACTGGCTTCCCCATGTGCTGCGCCTTCTGAAGCCCGGAGGGATTCTGCTCTCGGACAATGTGCTTCAGGAGGGGGATCTTCTTCAGTCCCATTATCTTGTGGAACGGAGGAATCGAACGATTTATAAACGGATGCGGGAATATCTTTACACATTGACCCACACAGCCGGGCTTCAGACCTCCGTTCTGCCATTGGGGGACGGCGCGGCGCTGAGTGTGAAGCTTAAAAATACAACAGGGAGAGAACAATGAAAAAACCGGAACTGCTGGTTCCCGCCGGGAGCCTGGAGGTTTTGAAAATAGCCGTGGCTTTCGGTGCGGACGCGGTGTATATCGGAGGGGAAGCCTTCGGTCTGCGGGCCAAAGCCCGGAATTTTTCCATGGAAGAAATGGCACAGGGGATCGCTTTTGCCCATACCCACGGAGTGAAGGTGTATGTGACCGCCAACATACTGGCGCACAACGATGACCTTCCCGGGGTGCGGGAGTACTTCCGGGAGCTTGAAAAGCTTGCCCCGGATGCTCTGATTATCGCGGATCCGGGGGTTTTTGTTCTTGCCCGGGAGATCTGTCCTCAGATTGACTGTCATATCAGTACCCAGGCCAACAACACCAACTACGAGACCTGCCGGTTCTGGCACCGGCTGGGAGCGAAGCGGATTGTCACGGCCAGGGAACTGTCCATGGAGGAGATCCGGACCCTGCGGGAAAAGATTCCCGGGGAGCTGGAGCTGGAGACTTTCGTTCACGGTGCCATGTGCATTTCCTATTCCGGGCGCTGCCTTCTGAGCAGCTATCTGGCCGGGCGGGACGCCAACCGGGGCGCCTGCACCCATCCCTGCCGCTGGAAATACTCCATTGTGGAGGAGACCCGGCCCGGAGAGTACATGCCGGTGTATGAAAATGAGCGGGGCACCTACATTTTCAATTCCAGGGATCTATGCATGATTGATCATCTGGATGATATTTTTGCCGCGGGGATTGACAGCCTGAAGATCGAGGGACGGATGAAGACGGCTCTCTATGTGGCCACGGTGACCCGAACCTATCGGAAGGCTATAGATGATTATACGGAATCTCCGGAGAAATACCGGGCGAATCTGAATGAATACCTGGATCAGATTTCCAACTGTACCTACCGGCAGTTTACCACAGGGTTTTTCTATGGGAAGCCGGATTCGGAGGCTCAGATTTATGACAGTAATACCTATATAAAGGAATATACCTATCTGGGCTTTGTGGAGGAAGTGCATCCCTCCGGCCTGGCCCGGATTACCCAGAGGAACAAGTTCTCTGTGGGCGAGACCATTGAGGTGATGAAACCCGGAGGGGAAAATGTGATCACAGAGGTGCACGCCCTTTATGATGAGGAAATGAATCCTGTGGAGAGTGCGCCTCATCCGAAACAGAGGATTTATGTGGACGCCGGAGTGCCGGTTTCCGTTTACGATATTCTTCGGCGCAGGGAGGCTGCGGCGGATCTTTGATATAGCCTGCAGCCAGGACAAAGCCAGGGCAGCATGGAAATGGAAAATGTCCTGGCTTTGTTCATGACCGCAGATTGGCTTCCGGGAAAAGCGTCCGCAGCTTGGCAAGCGCGGTTTTTTCGATGCGGGAGACATAAGAGCGGCTGATGGAGAGACGGCGGGAGATTTCCCGCTGGGTCTGCTCTCTCTCTCCGAAAAGACCGTAGCGACTGCAGAGAACCTGGTATTCCCTGGAGGTGAGGACTTCCGTCATCCGGGAAAGCAGCCGGGAGATATTTTCCCTGGTACAGCAATCCTCCACAATGTCCACCGGGGGACTTTCAATTACTTCCAGAAGACTGATTTCATTTCCATCCCGGTCTGTGCCGATGGGCTCATAGAGAGAGACCTCTCTTGCGTATTTTTTCCGGGCGCGAAACATCATAAGAAGCTCATTTGCTATCGTCACCCCGACGCGTTTTTGGAGACAGACTGGCTGACGCTGCCTGATCCAGACCCTTGATTTCCGGATACCCAATCTCCTCCTCAGAAGCGCCGAATAAAATCATATGGGCGTCTGTGCCATCCCAGATCACGCGCCGCACAAGAGCACGGATTGCCGCCCGTTTCTGTTCCACCGGCATTTCATCAATGCCCGATTTAAAAGAAGATAAGAGCTGACGCAATACATCAAACTCAATATCACTGAGTGCATGTCCGGCGGTCAGAGCTTTCAGCTCATGAATGCGGGAATCCAGCTCCTTACATTCGCGGCTCAGCTGCTCAATCCGCTTCACCACAGCGCTTCTGGCCGTTGCATCGCTCACTTCCGCCAGCGAATCCATGAGTGTTTCCATCTTCCCTTCAGAGGTGTTTCTGTTCTGCTGCAGGGTTGCAAGTCGTTCCTCATAATCTGTGCGGTTACCCATGTAGGAGCTGCGGCTCTGCTCAAGCTGTTTCAGAAAGATTCCCTGGTCGTCCTCCAGCAGCCTGATCTGCGCGGTGACTGCAGCATCCAGTGCATTTCCATTCGCATTCCTCTGATTACAAATGCTGCTGCCGCTTCGTTCTTTCATTTTGCAGGTGTAGGTGTAAACCGGCTTTCCGTCCAGGCTTCTGCGCCGGTCAAGCTTGGGATACATGCGGCTGCCGCAGCCGCAGTACAGTAATCCGGTCAGCAAAGCCTCATTGCTGCGTGGCTTGCGGTAGGATTTCGATTTGTTTCTCTTAAGCGACTCCTGTACCCGTACCCATACCTTTCCGGGGATGATGCCGGGATGCAGGCCAACTGATATGATCCATTCATTTAACGGACGCAAAATTGTAGTTTTTCCCTTTTCCTGATCGGTACGGTTATAAGCCATGATCCCGTGAACACCATCAAAGTTTTCTTTTCCGGAAAACAGCTCCGACTTCGCATTCACAAAGTAATCATACATCTCCTGATCTGCGATTGCATAGACAGGATTCTGCAAAATCGACTTAATGGAAAAACGGG
Organism: Clostridiales bacterium; assembly: GCA_021203365.1. GTDB lineage: Bacteria > Bacillota > Clostridia > Lachnospirales > Lachnospiraceae > Blautia_A. Next base: position 57,602 of record JAJQBI010000079.1, on the reverse strand, counting down.
TAAAGGTTTTATTATTTTTTGTTTTGTATCCCTGATTCAGCAGCTCCGTTTCCGTGAGTGTCAGTGAATCCGTCTCCACATATTTATCAAAGATCAGTCTGACCACCTTTGCTTCCTCCGGAATCAGTTTCAGCCTGCAGGCCTTTTTTGTCTTTCCATCAATATTAATACTCTTTACAGATTCTGAGGAATAACCGGTCGGTGTTGTTCCGCCCAGCCAGCGGCCTGTCTTCGCAAGCTCGTGCATATTATCCCGAATCCGCTCTGCAATTGTCTCCCGCTCCAGCTGTGAAAAAACGGAAGCAATATACATCATGGCCCGTCCCATAGGTGTACTGGTGTCAAACTGCTCTTTAATGGAGATAAACGCAATATCCAGACGTGCCAGCTCCTCAATCAATCCGGCAAAGTCACCGATGTTACGGCTGATTCGGTCAAGACGATAGACAACGATTGCTTTGAACTTACGCTTTTTCGCCGCCGCCATCATTTTCCTGTAATCCGGACGATTCAGGTTTCCGCCTGAAAATCCTTCATCTTCATAAACCACTACGTGTTCCAGAGCTTCTGTCCCGTAGTGTACCTGAATATATTCCCTGCAAAGCTCTGCCTGATTGCCGATGCTCTCGCCTTTTTCCGTAAATCTGGATTTGCGGGAATAGATGGCAATGCAGTCCTCATTCAATTGCATTTTGGACGCTCCTTGCGATATCTCTATGATATATGCACCAGGTCGATAACATAGAATTATGTCAGCGGAAAGTTCTAAAAGAAAATTTCAGAAAGGAGTTGAATTTAATGTGTAATTTGAGCCAGGGGATCTTTGAGCAAGGAATTGAGCAAGGGAGAGAACAGGGAAGAGTACCTGACAAAACCGAATAAACATAAATGCCAGCCCGGCAGTTTGTTTTTACACTGTGTAAATCCCACAGCGTACAGTGACCTGCCGGGCTGCTTTTATGTCTTTTTACGCTGTTTACTGACGGTCGGCCAGGTCACAGGCCGCCTTCAGGCCGTAAGCCCCCTGCGCAGCCAGCACCGCCCGGTTTACTGCTTTTCCCGTCACATAGGCTGCCAGAGTGCCGACCACGTCCAGGGCAGCCGGTTCCTGCCCAACGGAGGCGGCGTAAAGGCTGTCTCCGTCGGCGGTGGTATTCACCGGACGGATCGTGCGGACGTAACCGTTGGAGGCCATGGCCGCCAGCTTATTCATCTCTGCCTTTGAGAATTTGCCGTTGGTAACTACACAGCCAATGGTGGTGTTGCCTACGAAGGCATTCTCCACGGGGTGGTCGATGGCAGCGTAGCAGGTCAGTTCAGAGGAGCGGAGGCTGTTCCTGTCTTCTTCCAACAGCCCTGCCAGTGGAACGCCGGTGTCGATGTCGTACACGTCTCCCAGGGCGTTGACGGCCACCACAGCTCCTACCTGAATGTTGCCTGCCTGAACGGCGTAGCTTCCCACACCGCTTTTCATGGCATACGACGCCCCCAACAGCTTGCCAACGGTACAGCCTGTGCCGACGCCTACATTGCCTTCCCGTAAGACACCCCGCTCTGCGTCCAGGCAGGCGGCATAGGCCATTTCCTGTGTCGGGCGGACGTGGGCATTCCCTACCGCCAGGTCAAAGACACAGCTTTCACAGAGAAGGGGAACCTTTGTCACTCCCACGTCAAAGCCGATACCTCGTTCCTCCAGGTAGCGCAGTACGCCTCCAGCCGCATCCAGACCGAAGGCACTGCCGCCGGACAGAAGGACGCCATTCAGCCCCTGTGACGCCATGCGTGGATCGGTCAGCGGCGTCTCCCGGGAGGCGGGGCCTCCGCCTCGGATGTCACACCCTGTGGGGCAGAGGCCGGGAAACAGAAGGACGGTGCAGCCGGTGGCTGCCTGTTCATCCTGGGCATGGCCTACCCGGACGCCGCAAATGTCTAAAATGCTGAGTTCTTTCATGAGAATCCCTCCCGATTTTTTCCAGTTGGATATAGCCCCATTATATGGCATTTTCCGGCGGAAAGCAACGGAGTAAGATGATAATATTCTGCTTAATCGCACAGGAACACGGCTGTTCCCATGTCGTAGATTTTAATTGGCACACCGAACTTCTCGCCGGATTGGCAGGGCGCTTTTCCGGCCAGAATTTGGTCCATGCCAGCCATGAGTTCAGGAATGATTTCCGGTTTCAACGGCAGTTCTGCGTGGGATGGAAAAATCAGGTCATACTCTGACCGGTGCGCCCACACTTTATCCAGACTTTGCCGATAGCCGATAAGATTTCGCATGGGGCCAAACAGAAAGATTTCCCCGTTCTGGACAGAGTCTGCACTGAATAGTATACGCCGGTTTATATCCAGAAGAGCAATGCTTCCGGGAGTATGACCAGGCTGTGTGATTACCCGCAATGGCCGGTCTCCCAGGTCAATAATATCTCCATCCCACACCGGGGTCGGCGTCGTATGGGAAGCACTCGAATGAAAATAGTTGATGTACTCAGCGGGATTCATAAGCACCGTATCAAAGGCGTCATTTCCGGCAATGTGATCCATATCAGCATGTGTATTTAATAGTTGCAAAGGAAGATTGGTGAGGGCCTCGGCAATCTCTCTGGCATTTTTGGCTGTCATGCCGCTGTCAATGACCAATCCCTTTTCCGTGCCGGTTAAAAGGAAGAAGCGCACGCCTTCATCTTCAACAGACCATGTTTGCTTATCTATTCTGTTAATTTTATAGTTCATTGTTTGCTCCCTTCTTTTTCCTTTCGCAAAGGTTCCCATCAGGAAAAGGTATATATTCTTTGGCTAAATTCGAATAGAATTCCCTTTTCAGCACAGTGATTTTATATTTCTTCATCTGGGTTAACCTCCTCATTTAATTCGCAGCCTGCACCATATCGCGGAGCTTCAGGCGGACCTTCCCCCTGATAAAAAATTATATCCGAATTTTTTTAGATGGTCAAAGGCAAAAGTGTGAGTTAAAAAAGAATTTACATTGTCTGGAACAGTGATCCGGCTCGGAATATAGAACCTCAAACACCAACAGATAAACTCCTGTCAGTAATTGGCAATGAGGAACCGGATGCTGTTGAACCTGTCTGCAATTGAGGAAAAGATGCTGATTGTTAATAAAGCATTCTTGAAACAGACCTTGATTTGAGAGTTGGCTCTGTGGTAAGCTATAGACACGACGGTTTTATTGTGCTTTGCAGTCTGAGAGGAAGTGAGCGATATGGGAAAGAAGAAAATGCCGATTGGCATAGAGGACTTTGCGGAAATTATTACACAAGGTTTTTATTATGTCGATAAGACCGGCATGATAAAAGAACTCCTGAGCGATTGGGGTAAGGTGAATCTTTTCACAAGACCGCGCCGGTTTGGAAAAAGCATAAACATGAGTATGCTCAAATATTTCTTTGAGATCGGTACAGAAAAAAGTCTGTTTGATGGGCTGGCAATTTCAAAGGAAACTGAACTTTGTGAAAAATATATGGGACAGTATCCCGTAGTTTCAATCAGTTTAAAGGGGATTGAGGGTGCAAACTATAGCGCAGCGCGCAGTATGGCGGTTGATGTTATAAACGAGGAAGCAAGAAGGTTCAGCTTCCTTTTGGAAAGTACGAACCTGATTCCAAACGAAAAAGAGCTTTTGTCCCGGCTGATGGACAGGGGAATGGAAGATGGGGTGTTGGTTTCAAGCCTGAGAAATTTTACAGAACTGCTTGAAAAACATTATGGCAAAAAAGCAATCGTGCTGATTGATGAGTACGATGTTCCATTGGCGAAGGCAAATGAATGTGGTTATTATGATGAAATGATTAAGCTTATTCGCGGTATGTTTCATCAGGCGCTTAAAACCAACCCAAACCTGGAATTTGCGGTTTTGACGGGTTGTCTGCGGGTATCTAAAGAGAGTATTTTCACGGGACTTAATAATCCGAAAATGTACACACTACTTGATGCGAGGTGTGATGAGCAGTTTGGATTTACGGATGATGAAGTTCGGGAAATGCTTGCCTATTATGATCTGCGCGAATATTACGATATAACAAAAGAGTGGTATGACGGATATAGAATCGGGCGTGCCAACGTGTATAATCCCTGGGATGTGATTAACTGGTGTGATCAGCTGTTGACGAACTCAAACAAAGTGCCCAGGAGCTACTGGACAAATTCAAGCGGTAATGAGGAAGTAAAGAGATTTATACAGAAGATGGGCAATGGGGTAACAAAGACCCAGATAGAGAGGCTGATATCGGGAGAAACCGTACAGAAAAAGATAGAAGAACAGCTCACTTACGATACAATGTACGACAGCGTGGAAAATTTGTGGAGCCTGCTGTATGCTGCGGGATATCTGACACAGAGTGAAATGCCATCGGGAAATCTGGTGCGCCTTACTGTACCGAACACAGAAGTCCGCAGCATCTTCAGAGATTATGTGTTAAAGCTGTTTGAAAAGAAAATCGCAAAGGATGGTACGACAGTATCCGCATTTTGTGAATCTCTAAAGAACGGAAACGCGGCTGAAGTCGAAAGACTATTCGCAGCCCTGATGAAGAACACGATCAGCGTCAGAGATACGGCCGTCAGGAAAGAGTTCAAAGAAAGCTTCTACCACGGGCTTCTTCTTGGCATCCTTGGTTTTAAGGATGGCTGGAGCGTTGACTCGAACAGAGAATCCGGTGATGGATATTATGACATTGCAATCGAGATTGAGGATGAAGAGATTGGTATTGTCATTGAAGTAAAGTATGCAGAAAATGCACAGTTTGAACAGGAATGCGAAAGAGCGTTAAAGCAAATCAACGACAATGATTATACTGCAGAGCTTAAAGATGATGGTATGCGAACTCTATTGAAGTATGGTGTTGCCTGCTATAAAAGTCAGTGTAAGGTTGTTGTGGAGCTTGAAGTAAACGATCCGGAATGAACTGAAATGCAAGACAAAAAACAGAATAAAAAGACGGATTTCGATTTACAATATCCTTCCTATTGGCAGAAAGTGTGTTTCATTCCGCATTCGCTTTTACATTTTAACCGGTCTTTCTCCTATTTATTACATTTCCGTGGATATATCTTTTGTTTGCGTTCGGCAGGAATCCTTTGTTTTTGTAAAATCGATAAATTGGTAAAGGTTACCGCTTAAAATGAACGAAAAGGTATACATTTTTATATTTTATACTGGATATTAACAAAATAACGGTTGATTGAAAAGCATTTTCATGGCAAAATGGAGATATAACAGAGTCTCAGGAAACATTGAAACCATAAAGGGATAGCTAAGAGGAGATACGGATGAAAACAACATTACTTATTATGGCTGCCGGCATTGGCTCTCGTTTTGGTGCCGGGATTAAGCAGCTGGAACCCGTAGGCCTGCACAACGAGATTATCATGGACTTTTCAATCCATGATGCGATTAAGGCCGGCTTTAATAAAATAATATTCGTGATCCGGCCTGATATCGAAAAGGACTTTAAGGAACGCATTGGAGACCGGGTTGAGGAGGTATGCAAAAAACTGGATGTGGAGGTGGAGTACACTTTTCAGATACTTGAAAACATACCTGCGCCGCTTCCGGCTGACAGAACAAAGCCATGGGGAACCGGCCATGCTGTCCTGGCAGCAAAGCCGCTTATCCATGAGCCCTTTGCTGTAATCAACGCGGATGACTATTATGGGAAGGCCGGATTTAAGGAAATGCATGACTGGCTTGTACTGTCACACGCAGATAATGCGATCGCCATGGCCGGATTTATTTTGAAAAATACACTATCTGAACATGGCGGCGTTACCAGGGGTGTGTGCAAGGTTGCCGAAGGACACAGCCACGTTATTGATGTGGCAGAAACCAGTAATATTGTAAAGACGGAGAATGGTGCCGAGGCAAACGGATCTCCTCTTGATCCGGAAAGCTATGTGTCCATGAACTTCTGGGGATTTCCGGCCAGGGAAGGGAAAACTCCCTGGTACATGGATGTACTGGAAAAGGACTTCATCGGTTTCTTCCAGAACGACGTTCCGTCAAACCCGCTAAAAGCAGAGTACCTTCTTCCTACACACATAGGAGGTCTGCTGCGGGAAGGAAAAGTTACGGTAAAAGTCCTGGAAACAAATGATAAATGGTTTGGAGTAACCTACCAGGCAGATAAGCCGGCCGTGGTTGACAGTATTCGCAGGTTAATTGAGAATGGCGAATATGCAGAGGACTTGTACAGTGACCTTTGAAAATAAAAAATGAATATCAGAATATACATGAGACCGAATGTAAAATGCCGAATCGTTGCCAAAAGTGTTTATCTGGTTTTATAGAATTGGAAAAGGTGGTGCTGTGAATGCTTAAAATAATTTCAAATATTATTACCAATGTGCTCACAGCACTTTACCAGCCATTCTGGTTTGCAGTCATCTTATCAGTTTTTTTCATGTTCTTCTGGATGTATGCAAAAGAACATGACTGGAAGGATTCAGTGAGAAGATGGATACAGAATTTTAAAACATCGTCCTGTTTCCGGCGTTTATTTCTGCTTGTGTTCTATACAACATTGATTCTTTTCCGGACCCTGCTTAACAGAGATATGTGGATGAATCCTTTATCCGATGTGTTGGGCAACTGGTGGCTCTGGAAAAATGGAGAGCTGACTACGGTCTGATTTACTGGATCTGCTACAGGATTAAACACAGAGGCCAAAGCCGCGGAACCATTGGCAAATGAGGAAAATCAATAATGTGCTAATCCACAGAATATATCAGCTTGGGATTGAAAAAAGGAACTGAGGCTTAAAATTGAGTACGAATTTTTTTACAAATGAACTGGTCTCCTCGAATCGGATTATTTATACTCCATCGGAATTTGCAAGAACAAATCTTTTATATCTTCAGGAAATCGGTACTCTGAAAGCGGTATCTCCCCATATGAGTTCAAGAACCAATCTGGCATCCTATTTATTTTTTCTGGTAACAGACGGTTCTGGTCATTTAACATATGAAGGTTCTTCGTATGATCTGAATAAGGGGGACTGCGTTTTTATTGACTGCCGCAAGCCTTACAGCCAGGGAAGCAGTGAAAGTCTCTGGTCCTTAAAATGGTGCCATTTTTCTGGCTCTAACCTTCACGGAATATACAATAAGTACAAAGAACGCGGAGGGTATGATGTCTTTCACCCTGACGATATAACCGCATACGAGTGTCAGCTCAATGAGATTATGCACTTGGCCTCTTCTGATAAATACACTAGGGATATTCACATTTACGATAAACTGTCCTCTCTCATAACGCTTATTATGGACGAATCCTGGCACCCGGATCCGCTGCCTTCTCCAACCCAAAAGCGAAATGTACTGGAAATCAAAGATTATATAGACGGGCATTACAGGGAAAAGCTGACTCTGGAGGGGTTGTCTGAGATGTTTTACATTCATAAATCCTACCTTGCCAGATGCTTTAAAGAACAGTTTGGCGTAACGGTGACTGTGTATATTAATTCTGTGCGCATAACGAAGGCAAAAGAACAGCTGCGGTTTACCGATAAATCAATTGAAGGGATTGCTTTTGACTGCGGAATTGATGATCAGAATTATTTTGCCCGGATTTTCAAAAAGGTAGAGGGAGTTTCCCCCAGGGAATACCGCAGAATGTGGCGAAACAATAAAACTGAAAAAAGATAATATTGTGCTAAAAGTGGTTAATATGATTCTAGCACTCAAAGTTAAGGGAAGCTTACAATTGTTTACTGTGTGATTACAATGCGAAGATATCAGGGCCAGAAGGTCATGAATGGAACATTTATTTTCCAATTTATGACATCTGGTCTGCCCAAAACATGAGGAAGGTGCATAAACCATGAACCAGTACACAACACTTTTTGAACAGCAGTCCTATCGGGATGCTCTTGATTATTTTATTGAAACGCTGCATAATGAAAAGCTTCCTGTCTGGGATTATGTTATTTTAACAGCCAGCAATATGGAACAGGCGAAGTCCTACGAAACACAGATTTTCCATCGCCTTAAAAACAAACAGATCCCTGACAGAACCCACTATGCAATTCTCCCGGATCTGGACGGTCAGCGTGTGGGCAGCGGCGGAGCAACCTTCTCTGCGATCCGGTTTGCAGCAGAGGAAGAGAAGAAGCATCTGGCATGCAGAGATGGGAAAAATCCTTTTGATGGAAAACGAATTCTTGTTATCCATTCCGGAGGAGACAGCAAACGGGTTCCCCAGTATTCTGCCTGTGGCAAACTGTTCTCCCCCGTGCCGCGGCTATTGCCGGATGGGCGTCGTTCAACACTGTTTGATGAGTTCCTGATCGGAATGAGTACGGTTACCAGCCGGATCAGTGACGGTATGCTGGTATGCTCAGGGGATGTGCTGCTGTTGTTCAATGCCCTGCAGATTGATTTCTATGGTGCAGGCGCGGCGGCGCTGTCTATAAAGGAAAAGGTGGAAACCGGAAAAAATCATGGCGTATATCTGCGGGATGAGGATGGGAATGTCGGTCACTTTCTTCATAAACAGACGGTTGAAACGCTTTCCGCCTGTGGTGCAGTCGATAATCGGGGGAAGGTAGATATTGATACAGGAGCTGTGATCCTGCGGCCAGATCTTCTTTCAGATCTGTATTCCTTAGTAGAGACGGAGGAAAACTATCACAGATTTGTCAATGCAGACGCCTGTCTGTCTTTTTATGCTGACTTTTTATATCCGCTGGCCTCTGCATCCACACTGGAGCAATTCTATAAAGAAAAGCCTGAGGGAACCTTTACCGGGGAACTTCATGACTGCAGGTCAGAATTATGGAGAGTCCTTTCTCCTTATACGATGAAACTGATCCGTCTCTCTCCGGCATCATTTATCCATTTTGGTACGACTAAAGAGCTGCTTCATTTAATGACAGACGGGATGGATGAATACCGATTCCTGGACTGGTCAGGGACAGTGAACAGCAATCTGGCTCCACAGAGCTTTGCGGTCAGCAACAGCTATGTCAGCCGAAGAGCAGCCGTGGGAGCCGGCAGTTACATTGAAGACAGCCGTATTCACCGTTACAGCAGGATTGGGAAGAAGTGTATAATTTCCGGTGTAACCCTGACCGGAGAAACGGTACCCGATGGAGTTGTTCTGCATGGCTTAAAATTAAAGGGCGGACGGTTTGTCTGCCGGATGTACGGTGTGGATGACAATCCCAAAGAAAGCAGATTATTTGGAAAAGAAATCAGTGAAACGCTCTGGACTGCAGATCTGTACCCTGTATGCTTTACAATCGAGGATGCAGTAAAAGCGACCCTGGAAAAATTTACCGGTGAAAAATCAAAAGATGCCAGCACAGAACTCATAAGTCTTAAAGATAGTTTTAACCAGGCGGATGTAACTGCAATTCTTCCATGGCAGGAAAATTTATATGAGCAGGTAGTGGCTGAGGCCATACTTGAGAAAATTGAAAACGGTATTCCGGCAGAGGAAGTGAAAAAGGCCTATCCTGAAATCGACCACCATACGGTGGAGTATCTGTTGAATAAAGCCAGGAAACAAAACATTGAAAATCTGGAGGAATTCAGCCGGCTGATCCGTATTTACAGCTATTTATGGAAAATTACAGATGAAGAGCAGTACATTGATAAGTGCTTTTCTGCGATCTGTGATGCGACTCTTTCCGCCGCAATGGAAAGTGTTCATTTTACCGAATATCAGCTGAAACAGGATGTGATTGTAAATCTGCCGGTTCGGGTGAACTGGGGCGGGGGATGGAGTGATACACCTCCATATTGCATGGAAAATGGCGGGACGGTGCTCAATGCTGCAATTTCTATCCACGGGCGGCTTCCGATAGAGGTTACGGTGAAACGTCTGGATAAACCTGTCATTGCTCTGGCAAGCACAGATATAGGCAGTTATAAGGAATTTGACGTTTTGTCCCAGCTTCAGGACTGCCGCAGCCCATCCGATCCCTTTGCTTTGCACAAGGCGGCCCTGATTGCCTGCGGAGTAATACCGGCGAAGGATTCCGCTGAAAATGGAGTTATGATTTCTCTTTCGGATATATGTTTACGTCTTGGCTGTGGTATGTATATGAACACCCGGGTGATTGATATCCCTAAAGGAAGCGGTCTTGGCACAAGCTCTATTCTGGCAGGGGCCTGTGTGAAAGCTCTGCTGAAAGCTATGGGACAGGAGCCTTCCGATGATGAAGTGTTTGAGCGGGTTCTTTGTATGGAACAGCTTATGTCCACAGGCGGAGGATGGCAGGATCAGGTTGGAGGTATAGTGCCTGGACTGAAAATGGTTACAGCAAGACCGGGGCTTGCGCAGAAAATCGTCTGCACTCCGCTTGCAGTCAGTGAAGAAACCATTGCGGAACTAAACGACAGATTTGCACTCATCTATACCGGACAGAGACGTCTGGCAAGGAATCTCCTCCGTGATGTAGTTGGCAAATATATATGCAACGATAAAACTTCCATAATGGCTCATTATAAGATCCAGCAGCTTGCAGTGTTAATGCGGTTTGAGCTTGAAAAAGGAAATGTGGATGGCTTTGCGGACCTTTTAACGGAACACTGGGTTGAAAGCCAGCATATTGATGCGGGCAGCACAAACACCTGTATTGATCAGATCTTTTCCGTGATGGATGATCTGATAGATGGAAAAATGATCTGCGGAGCCGGCGGCGGCGGATTCCTGCAGGTAATCCTTAAAAAAGGAGTCTCAAAGGATGATTTGCGCAAACGTCTGAATGAAGTTTTTCAGGACAGCGGCGTTGATGTATGGGATTGTAAATTTGTGTAAATGTAGAATCCTTTATGGGAAACTGTATTTCAGGAACCTTTTCGGAGTCTTTCCGGGGAGGTTCTTTTTTACTTTTTTTAAAAGTGTCCCTGATTCGTCACCTCAGTCAATCAGCACTAAGTGCAGATCTGAAACACAAACCCCACCATGTTCCGAGGGAATAGCGGACAACTTTTCTTACATAAACTGAAATACCAGGGGGTGCCTGTTATGGCAAGAAAAAGAGCTGAAATCCATGTGATTGTTCATTATCCAGGAACAGAAGCGGGGAAAAAAGAACTGGCAAAGCGTGTTGCCGGTATCCATGCAGAAACTGTCAGCCTGCACATAAAGAAGCTGAATTGTCCTTCCGCTCAGAAAGAGTATCTGCTCGACGCGGTTATTGAAACTGTCTCGAATAGAAAAACAGGCGAACAAGCCGATTAAAACAACCTGTTCGCCAGTGTCAGCGGAGCGAAGGACATTTCTATTGTCTGCACTATATTTAAAGGGAATTAAAAGGATTCCCGTTCTAAAACTGCCTTGCACTGCTTTTTGAAGCAGGCGATGCCATATTTGAGAATAATGTGCATATCATCTTCTTTCAATTCGGCGGTATAGTTATTTTTATTGATCTGATCCAGGGCCTCTGTACATGCCGCATCAAGATCTCCGCCCTCTGCATATTTTATCTCGATGATAATGCCGATTTCTTCCTCTTCAATCTCTATCTGAAGATCGTAATAGCCATTTCCGGATTCCCGGTTTGAGGTAACGCCCCAATCGCTTTTAAAGAGCAGGATTCCGAGGATCAGGCCATGGTAGAAATTTTCTTTGAATTCTTTTCTTACAGCCGTATCGCGGATGCTGATGGTTTTTCCCATAGCTTTCATGAACACGCACTCAACATCAGCCGTATCGCCGTTTTTCAATGCAGTACAGAATTCTGTCACCAGAGTTCCATCCTCCGCCACTTTTTCCTCAAACAGTTCCAGGATAAAGCCGCTGAAAATATCACGGACTTCGTTATTCGGGATTTTCAGGCGAACCAGATTTCCATCCGGTATCTCAGCAGGAGTCAGGTAGCCGGTTGCAAAGAGCAGGCTCCACATATTCTCTACGCTGTCGTACATGGTATTGTAGGTCAGCTGTTCTTCGATTGTCTTCTGGACAGTCTCTCCGGAAATCAACCGTTCAATCTGAGCTTTCGTCACACCGTTTCCCATCCGGCGGATGAATTTTTTGACTTCTTCATTACTGCTGGAGTTTTTCCAATAGCTTTTTGGCTTTTTGTCTGGATTACTCAGTAATTGGCTGCACCAATTGATGACATCCCAGGGATTATAGACATATGCATTGGAAATCCTGTATCCATCATACCATTCTTTCGTAGTATTATAGTATTCGGAAAGCCCATAAAAGTCCAAAATCTGTCGAACCTCGGCATCGGTAAATCCAAAACGTTCATCACATTCTGCGTCTAAAAGTGAATATATTTTCAGATTATTCAGGCCGGTAAAAATACTTTCCTTTGAAACTCTCAGGCATCCCGTCATCACTGCAAAATAGAGACTTTCGTTTGTTTTTAACGCGGCGTCCAGCATGTTTCGGATCAGGACAATCATTTCATCATAGTATCCGGCTGAATTCGCTTTCGCCAGAGGAACATCGTATTCATCAATCAGAATGATAACCTTTCGCCCATAGTGCTTTTCCAGAAGACGGGACAACGTTTTCAGGCTGCTGGTGATAGTAGCTTCAGACATGGCGAAAGCACTTTTTAAAGACGTATCAACATGAATAAGCTGACGATACAGGCTTTTTTCTTCCTCATAAAGCTTATCACTGTCAAGAAGAAAACGAAATCTTAACGCTTCATTTGCAATAATAGTACAGAGCTCATTCTTGGCGAACTCATAACTGTTTCCGTGGGCAGTTTTTAAACTGATGAAAATCACAGGGAACTGCCCCATATATGTTTCATACAGCTCCGTTTCTTTAGAAATGGCCAGACCTTCAAACAGTTTTTTGTCTGTGCCTATTTCAAAAAAATGTTTTAACATACTCATATTCAGGCTTTTGCCAAAGCGTCGCGGACGTGTGAACAGGTTTACTTCTCCCCGGTTTTGCAGCAAATCCCTGATAAAACTGGTTTTATCTACGTAATAATAACCTTCCGTCCGGATTTTTCGAAAGTCATCGACTCCTATCGGAAGCATCTTTGTATTCACACGGCCACCTCCTTCTTGTTCGTCCGTATGCTTTTACATTTGTCTATTTCCACCCGCAAAAGGTGGAAATTTCTTCAGGTTATATTGTAGCAGATTTTCCAGGCCTTGTGTACTATAAAGTTTTGTCCTGCACATCAGGGAATTATTATCTGAAGATACCAGGGTCAAAAGGTCATGAATGGAACATTTATGTTCCAATTCATGACATCTTGACCCGCCCAAAACATGAGGAAGTAGCCATTTTGGCTAATATATTAGCCAAAATGAGCGGATTCCGAATGTTTTTGAGAATTCCGGGAGTGCGAAGCACGGAGGAATTCTCAGGTATCATAGGGGTCAAATACTTTTGACCCCAACATCATCTGAAAACAGAGCAAAAATCTGCCCTCTGTCTTCTCTGACTGCTTCTTTCTCACCTGAAAACGCGTTGGTGAGCGGATAGGTTTATCTATACAGCGGGCCGCGTAGGTGGAGAGTCTGGATGCCCTGGAGGAGTCAAAGGTGGAAACGGCCTTAATCAGGCCTATCGTGCCGACGGAGATCAGGTCATCCGGATCTTCATCCGCATTGTGATATTTTTTTGCCACATGGGCGACCAGCCGAAGATTTCTTTCAATCAGAATATCCCTGGCCTCGGAGTCACCCTTTTTGCAGCGCTCCAGATACATCCGCTCCTCCGTGGGAGACAGCGGTTTCTCAAAAGTTTTCAAGGACGCACCTCAGAAAAGAGGGTTTCCTTACAGTCTATGTGAGGGACGGGCCTTCGGTGCTTTTCCACCTTCAATTGAATATTTGCGGGCGTTTTGAAGCTTGACGGAAAAGAAATACGGCATTATACTAGAGAGCAGAAAAGGAGAAAGACTTTGAGGAAAAAAACTGACCAGCTGTTAAGCGGAAAATTTATATATAAGCAGCCTCCCCTTCTGTTTTCCCAGGAGAAGATTTCCGTCACCCTGAAAAGCGGAGAGACCGTGCGGGGGGAGCTTTATGTGGGCACGGACGATAACCGGAAGATCCGGGGGTATGTCACATCCTCCAGCCGCAGGGTGGTTCCCGGCCTTGAGACCATTTCAGGCACCACAATCTGTCTGCCCTATGGGGTCGACGGAGTGGGAATGAATCCGGGAGAGCGCCTGGAAGGCTGGCTTTGCTTCACCACAGACATCGGTGAGTATAAGCTTCCCTTTGAGATCTGTACCCGGGAGGAGTCGATGACAAGCTCCCTGGGTGAAGTGCGCTCTCTGGATGCCTTCTGTGACGTGGCCAGGGAGGATTTCCGTGAGGCCTACCGTCTCTTTGTGGACCGGAGCTTTGGGACGCTGCTGAAGGGGGAGAGCCGGAAGCTGCAGTCCCTGTATGCGGGCATGTCCTCCCAGCCTGTGACCTATCAGCATCTGGAGGAGTTCCTCATCGCCGCGGGAAAGAAGGAACCGGTACGGCTTTCCCTGGACAGTCACAGTGCATCCTTCTCTGATATGAAGGAAGCCGTCCAGGAATCCCTGGTCCTTCACCGCAGCGGCTGGGGGCATCTGCGGGCGGAGGTGGAGGTACGGGGAGATTTTCTGGAGCCTGGAAAACACGTTCTCACCAACGACGACTTTATCGGAAGCACCTGCCGCCTGTCCTATGTGATCCACGGGGAATGTCTGGGAAGGGGCCGTCAGTATGGGGAAATCCGGATCTGCACGCCCTATGAGGAGCTCTGCTTTGAGGTTCAGGCCTCCCGGGCCAGATATGAGAAGGCAGGGAACGCACTCCGGGAGAAAAAAGATCAGCTGGCCATTCTAAGGCTTTTCCTTGCTCATGCCATGAACCGCATGGAACTTTCGCCCTGGCTCACGGAGAGTCTGCGGATTACGAAGAGTCTTGGGACCCTGGAGCCGGACTATGCGGGGTACCGGCTGTATGAGGCTTATCTTCTTCACCGGCAGGGAAATGATCTGGCGGCTAGGGAGATCCTGAAGGGATTTAAGAATCGTTCGTTTTCCCGGGAGGAGGCCCAGGAGGCGGGGGTATATCTGTATCTGCGCTACCGGACCGGACTGTACGCCAACCGGGGAGAGGTGCTGCGCGCGGAACAGACCTTCTATGCCCAGAGAGGGGACAGCCTGATTCTTCTGGGAATCCTTCTGGAGCTGGATCCCTCCATCCCTGCCTCTCAGAGAGTCTTTATGCTGGAGGAGCTTTTTGACAGAGGGTGTACCAGTCCCTTCCTGTACCTGGGCGCCTGGAAGGAGATTTCCGGGGATATGACTCTTCTTCACCGGCTGAACCGGTTCTGGGCGCAGGTATTTCTGTTTGCCGGAAGACAGGAAATGCTCACCGGAGAGCTGGTCATGCGCCTTTCCTATCTGTCCGGCTATGAGAAGACCTTCAGTGAAAGCCTGTACCAGGCTCTGGTTATGGGCTGTGAAGCCTTTCCGACGGATGACAGTGTGGAGGCCGTCTGCCGCTATGTGATGAAGGGAAATCCCCGGAAGCCGGAGTATTTCCGATGGTTTTCCATGGCTGTGGAGCGGGGCCTTAAGCTCACAAGGCTTTATGAATATTATGTGGAGACCATGGACATCACCTACCAGAGGGCGCTGCCCCGGTCGGTCCTGATGTATTTTGCTTATAACAACAACAATCTGGGAGATTCCAGGAAGGCCCATATTTACGCTGGGGTGATTGCCGGGAAGGAGAGCGATCCGGCCACCTATGAGAGCTATCGGGAAGCCATGGAGGATTTTGCGGCGAAAAAGCTGCGGGAAGGCCGGATCGGCGAGGATTACGCCGCCATTTATCAGGAATTTCTCAGCCGGCCTAAGGATGGGGACACCGCCCGGCTTCTGGCGGGGAAAATGTTTACCAGCCGGATCTACACCGACGATCCCAGGGCGCGCTTCGTGGTGGTGCGCCACCGCCAGATGAAGAAGGAGGAGATCTGTCCCTTTGTGCAGGGGGTGGCCTATCCAAGGATTTATACGGAGGACGGCGTGATCCTTTTCCAGGATGAAAAGCAGCGCCGCTATGCATCCACCGTGGACTACAACCGCGGAAAGCTCCTGAATGAGAGAGAGATGCTTCCCCGTGTGCTGGAGCTGGGCGCCGATGATCCGGGCGTGCTGCTTCACTTCTGTGAGAATGCGGAGCCGGAGGCAGAGAATCTGCATATTTTTCTGCGCCTTTTGAGATCCGATGCCTTTACCTCCGAATATAAACGGCAGGTGCGCCAGAGACTGCTGGATTTCTACGCGGCGCATATGCATGACGAGGAGCTGACCAGCCGGCTGCGGGAGATGAATTACCGGGACTACGCCGCTGTGGACAAAAAGACCCTCCTGGAGATCCTCATTGACCGGGGAATGTTTTCCCAGGCCCTTGGCATTGTGGAGGAGTTTGGTTTTGAGGGCGTGGGAAACAGGGAACTTTTAAGACTGACCAGCCGCATGATTGTGAAAAGTGATTTCGCGGAGGACGAGGAGCTTCTGGCCCTGGCCTCCCATGTGTATCGGTGCGGACTTTTTGACGAGGTGATCCTTCATTATCTGATGGAATTCCGGAGCGGCCCCATGGAAGAGCTCCTTTCCATCTGGAAAAGCGCCGTGGGCTTTGAGATGGACACCTACAGCCTGGAGGAGCGGATTCTGAGCCTTCTGATTTTTACCTCCGACGACCGCCGGGAAGGGGAGCAGATTCTGGCCGCATATATCCGGCATGCGGGGAAGGAGCGCATCATCGGCGCCTATCTCACGCAGATCGCTTATGGGATTTTTGTGAAGGAAAACCCCATGACACCCTTTATCCGGGACTGCCTGGAGAACGCCTATCTGCACAAATGGCCTGTAAACCGGGTCTGCCGTCTGGCTTTGTTCAAGGATCTCTCCAGAGAGAAAAAGCCCAAAGGGTGGATGCTGGATGCGCAGAAGGAATTTTTGCGGGAGTGCCTGGAGGAGAACATGAATTTTTCCTTTTTCCGAAGGCTTCCCACGGAGCTTTTAAGTCCTTATCAGCTGGATGACAAGACCTTTGTGGAATATCACACCTCCCCCAGGTCCAGGGTGACGCTGGTCTATACGCTGGACACCGGACTTGGGACGGAGCCTCAGGTACACAGTGAGCCTCTTCCCAATGTATATGAGGGGATTTTTGTAAAGAGCTTTACCCTGTTTTACGGGGAGACCCTGCGGTACTACTTTGTGGTGGAGGAGGACGGAAGCTCTGCCAGGACCTCGGAGCACACCCTTTCCATGAGTCATGTGGAGGGAAGTCCCGCCAGCCGGTATCAGCTCCTTAATCAGATCCTTTCCGCCCGGAAGCTGGAGAAGGGGCCGGAGGTGACGGCCAGGATGAAGGAGTATCTGCGCAGGGAGCAATACGTGCGGAAAATGTTTGTCATAGAAAAAGAAGGATAGCACGAAGGAAAAAATCATGAACGAAATTCGAGACCTGATTGTAGGAATTGATTTTGGAGAGAAAACCACACAGCTGTGTTATTACGACCGCCGGGCGGAGGAGCCCCGTTCCCTGCCCATCCGAGTGGGGACCAGCCAGTATGAGGCCCCCACGGTTCTGTGCCGGCGTCTGCCCAAGGGGGACTACTTTGTGGGCCTGGAGGCGGAATACTTCGCCCGGGAAAAGGGCGGTGTTCTCATCGAGAATCTTTACCAGGCCTGTCAGTCCCGGGAGAAAATCCTGGTGGCTGGGGAGGAGAAGGAACCCTGGGAGCTGCTGGGGCATTTTCTTAAGGGAATGCTGAAACTTATGGGCATCCTGGAGATTGTGAAGAACACGAAATGTCTGGCGATCACTCTGGAGAGTCTCCACAGGGTGCAGGTAGAGAATCTTACCAGGGCCTGTGAGTGGATGGGCTTTCCCAGGTCGAAATTCATGTTCCTGGATTACGGGGAGAGCTTTTATTACTATGCCCTGGGAGGGAAAAGGGAGACCTGGAACCGCAGTGTGGCCTGGTATGCCTTTTCTCAGGAACAGGTGACCTTCCGCCGTCTCACCATAAACGGAAATACCCGGCCCATCCTGGTGCGGTTTGAGGAGCCTCAGGAGACCCGGCTGCCGGCGGAAGAGGAGCTGCGGGATGTGGAGTTCTGCCAGTTTATCCACCGGACTCTGGGGAAGGAGCTTTTTTCCAGCATTCAGATCACGGGAACCGGCTTTGATCCCCAGTGGGCGAAGCAGGCCATTCCCATCCTGTGCTATCAGAAGCGGAAGGTTTTTTATGGAAACAATCTTTTTGCCAGGGGCGCCTGTATGGCGGGCAAGGACCGTATGGAGGACAAGAAGCTGAAGGGATACCGCTATATGAGTGATTCCCTGGTACTCACCGATGTGGGAATGGATATGCGGGTCATGGGCTCTCCCACCTATTATCCGCTGATCGAGGCCGGAAGCAACTGGTATGAGTGCAGCGCCTCCTGTGAACTGATTCTGGACGATACCAGTGAACTGGTCTTTGTGGTCAATACCCCGGAGGATTCGAAGAAGAAACGGGTTTCCATGCCCCTTGTGGGGCTTCCGGTCCGCCCCAACCGAACTACCAGGCTTTCTCTTGAGCTGGCCTGCACTTCGGCGACTCAGTGTCAGATTACCGTGCGGGATCTGGGCTTTGGAGAGATGTACCCCTCCAGCGGGAAGGTGTGGAGGGATTCGATACAGTGGCCGGGCGGAAGCGCACCGGGATCTGCGGCCGTGGGAAAGGATTCTTAAATGAGCGGTTATATTTTATGTCAGACAAAGAGGGCGGAAAAGCCATATTATATACAGAACATCCGGACGAATATATATTCCATGGAGGAGCTGTGCTACTATCTGCGCGGGAACCTGTATCTGGTGGATGATACGATTATGAACGAGGAGCTGTGCGCGTGGCTGGAGGAGGAGCTGGAGCTGAAGTCTCTGGCCGCGAAGCTGCGCCCGGCAATCGGGAGATTCACCAATATGGAGGATCTGCTTTACCCGGTATTTAAGGAAATCAATTATCTGACCTATGAGGAGATGCGCGCCCTGAACGGGGAGATCCTGCGGATGAAGGGGGAATCTCCTCCGGTGATTGGAAAGCACAGGGGAGATTCCCTGATGGAGAATGGTATGCTGGTGGATGCCATTCACGTCTATGAGGGCCTTCTTGAGGAGGAGACGGCCCGGGCGCCCGGGGAGCTCACCGAGAGGATCTGGCACAACCTGGGCTGTGCCTACAGCTATCTGTTCCAGATGGAGAAGGCACAGGACTGTTTTTATCAGGCTTATCAGGTTCGGGAGAGTCAGGAGGAGCTGACTGCCTATCTGCTTTCCTACTGCACGGTGCGCACGCCCATTGAGTTTGAGAGCCGGATGAATGAGCTGAGGGTTTCGGAAGAGACCCGGATCCTGGTAAGGGAAAAGCGGGAGAAATTTGACAGGGAGCCGGAGCGGGAGGTCTACGCCAGGGATGTGGACGATCTTCTGGAACGGTTTACAGGGGAATACCATCGCAGCACCGGCGCCTGAGGCAGGGCGGCGAAGAAAATATCAGACAAGGAGAGAGAATTATTATGGAAAAAACGATGGAAAAGATTGTGACTCTGTGTAAGGCGAGAGGGTTTGTGTACCCGGGCTCTGAGATCTACGGCGGTCTGGCCAATACCTGGGATTACGGAAACCTGGGTGTGGAGCTGAAGAATAATGTGAAGAAGGCCTGGTGGCAGAAGTTTGTGCAGGAATCTCCCTATAATGTGGGTGTGGACTGCGCCATTCTCATGAATCCGCAGACCTGGGTGGCCTCCGGACATCTGGGAGGGTTTTCCGATCCCCTGATGGACTGTAAGGAATGCCACGAGAGATTCCGCGCGGACAAGCTGATCGAGGATTACTGCCAGGAGCATGAGATTCCCCTGGAGGGCACGGTGGACGCCTGGACCCAGGAGCAGATGACCGGCTTTATCCGGGAGCACAGCGTTCCCTGTCCCACCTGCGGAAAGCATAATTTTACGGACATCCGCCAGTTTAACCTGATGTTCAAGACCTTCCAGGGCGTCACTGAGGACGCAAAAAACACCGTATATTTAAGACCGGAGACGGCCCAGGGAATTTTCGTAAACTTTAAGAACGTACAGCGGACCTCCAGAAAGAAGCTTCCCTTTGGCATTGCCCAGATCGGCAAATCCTTCCGAAATGAAATCACCCCCGGAAACTTTACCTTCCGCACCCGGGAGTTTGAGCAGATGGAGCTGGAGTTCTTCTGCGAGCCGGATACGGACCTGGAATGGTTCGCCTACTGGAAGCAGTTCTGTCTGGACTGGCTTTCCTCTCTGGGCCTTAAGGAGGATGAGGTTCGCTACCGTGACCATGAGAAGGAGGAGCTTGCCTTCTACAGCAAGGCCACCACGGACGTGGAATTCCTCTTCCCCTTTGGGTGGGGTGAGCTGTGGGGAATCGCGGACCGCACCGACTATGACCTGACCCAGCACCAGAATGTTTCCGGTCAGGATATGACCTATTTTGACGATGAGAAGAAGGCCAAGTACATTCCCTACGTGATCGAACCCTCTCTGGGCGCGGACCGTATGGTTCTTGCTTTCCTGTGCAGCGCCTATGACGAGGAGGTTCTGGACGCGGAGAAAAACGATGTCCGCACCGTGCTTCATTTCCATCCGGCCCTGGCTCCGGTGAAAATCGGGGTGCTTCCTCTTTCCAAGAAGCTGGCCGCGGGCGCCCAGGAGATCTATACCCGCCTGTCCAGGAAGTACAACTGTGAGTATGACGACCGGGGAAATATCGGCAAGCGCTATCGCAGACAGGATGAGATCGGAACTCCCTTCTGTGTGACCTATGATTTTGAGTCGGAGACCGACGGCGCCGTGACCATCCGTGACCGGGATACCATGGAGCAGGTTCGCGTAAAGATCGACGAGCTGGATTCCTACTTCGCGGATAAATTTACTTTCTGATAAGAGAAACTTCGTTTCCTCTGCCTGTCGGCGGCATGGATGTGATGTCGCGCCGGGGCAGGGGAAACGTTTTTTGTTCTGGGGATACTGGAGGAAGGAAATGACAAGAGAGGACATTTTTGAGTTCTGCGACGATTATAATATCTTTTCGGAGGGAAACCGGATAGCGGCGGAGGGCTGTGTGGAAAACCTGTGGTTTGATCAGACAGAGGAGACGGATGAGGTCGCGGTTCAGGCGCAGGTGCGGGAGAAACCGGGAAAGGGCCGCCGCTGGGAGACTGTAATCTGGTACAATCGTCAGACGGATACTCTGATGGATTATAACTGTGACTGCATGGATTTTTTCTTCAGCGGAGGCATGTGCAGCCACTGTGTGGCCCTAGCGCTGGAATGGATGAGATGTCTTCCCCGTTATTACCCTGACGGAAAAGAGGGAACCCCGGTCCGCAGCAGTGAAATGATTCTGAATATGATCCGTGAGTTTTCCAGCCGGAAGCGTCTGGAGGAGCAGAAGCCGGAGGGAAAAATTGAGCTGGTGCCTTCGATTGTGGACAGGGGACAGGATTATTACGGTCGGCGGAAGTGGACTCTGACCTTTCGGATCGGTGCAGAAAAAAAGTATGTTCTCAAAAACCTGGAGGATTTTGCCCAGGCGGTAAATAACGAGGAGAAATATACCTACGGGAAAAATCTCTCCTTTGTTCACAGCAAAAGCGCCTTTACAGAAGAGGGGTGGAAGTACGCGGAGCTTATTCTGGCGGCCTGTGAGGAGAGTCCGTTTTACTCCCTGCATAAGGAGCTGGAGCTCACCGACGGCGGAATTGTGCAGATGCTCCTTTTTAATCTGAATCGGGAGCTCACCTATGAGCGCCTGGGGCGGAGGTTTAAAACCCTGAAGGTGATCGACGCAAATCCCCCGGCGAAGCTGGAGCTCACCGGGGACGCCCGGAAGGGATTTCTGCTGAAGATTCCGGAGATGGATCTGATTTCAGGGGAATGTCTTTTTGCACTCATAGACAATAAGGCCTATCGCTGCACCCGGGAGTACGGAGACATGCTGCTCCAGGTCCGTTCGGTCCTGCTGGAATCCAGACATGGATGGGAGCTGGAGATTTCCGGGGAGGATATGCCGGCCTTCTGCGGCACGGTGCTGCCGGAACTGGAAAGGACAAAGCTTCTTCGGGAGCCGGAGATCTCTCTGGAAAACTACCGGCCCAGGGAGGCGAAGATCTCCTGTTATCTGGATGAGGATGAGGAACGGGTGACTGCTCAGATCTGGTGCAGCTACGGGGAACCCCGTTATAATCTTCTGGCTCCCAGAAGGGACGGGGAATACCATGACCGGGCGGTGGAGCAGAAGGCTCTGGATCTTGCCCGGGCCTATTTTCCCCTGGAGGATCTGGTAAACGAAAAGCTTTATTTCCCCTCCGGGGAGGAGGACCGGATGTTCCAGCTTCTGGATACGGGCATTACACAGCTGAATGAGCTGGGGGAGGTTTACGTCTCGGACAGTCTTCGCAGGAGGAAGCTGATCCGCTCCCCGAAGGTCAGGTTCGGGATTTCCCTGTACAGCGGACTTCTGGAATTTCAGGTGGAATCTCAGGAATTTTCCCGGGAGGATCTGTCCGGCATTCTGGACAGCTACCGCAAGAAAAAGAAGTATTACCGGATGAAAAACGGCGATTTCCTGAACCTGGAGGATAATTCCGTTTCCGCCGTAGCGGAGGTGCTGGACGGGCTGGGAATGAAGAGCCGGGATTTTGAGGAGGAGACCCTTCACGCGCCCAAGTACCGCGCCTGTTTTGTGGACCAGGTGCTCCGGAAGAATTCCGGCCGTCTGCAGGTGGACCGCAATCCGGATTACCGGGCGGTGATCCGCAGCATGAAGAATGTGGAGGACAGCGATTATGCGGTACCGGAATCTCTGAGCGACATTCTCCGGGGGTATCAGAAAACCGGTTACCGCTGGCTCCGCACCCTGGGAGAGCTGGGCTTTGGGGGCATTCTCGCCGATGACATGGGCCTTGGGAAAACCCTGCAGGCCATCGCCTATATCCTGTCTCTGCGGGACAGTGAGCTTCCGGCGCTGGTGGTTTGCCCGGCATCGCTGGTCTATAACTGGGAAAAGGAATTCCAGCGCTTTGCGCCGGAGCTTCAGGTGGCGATGATCGCAGGGAGCGCTGCGAACCGGGTGCAGACCATGGAAAACAGCACCGGCGCCCATGTGTGGATCACCTCCTATGACATGCTGAAAAGAGACATTGACGAGTACGGAAAATATTCGTTTTCCACGGAGTTCATCGATGAGGCTCAGAATATCAAAAATCAGGGAACCCAGGCGGCCAGAGCCGTGAAAGCCATACACTCCCGTGTCCGTTTTGCTCTTACGGGCACACCCATCGAGAACCGGCTGAGCGAGCTCTGGAGCATTTTTGACTATCTCATGCCCGGTATACTGGGCAGCAGCGACTCCTTCCGGAAGAATTATGAGATTCCCATCATGCAGAACCAGGATAAGGACCGGGCGCGCCGCCTGAACCGGATGATTTCTCCCTTTGTACTGCGCCGCTGCAAAAAGGATGTGCTCAAAGAGCTTCCGGATAAGGTGGAGCAGGTGGTATATGCCCAGATGGAGCCGGAGCAGCGGAAGCTTTATCTCTCCCACGTGGAGCGCATGGTGGAAAGCCTTCAGAACCGCAGCGAGGAGGAGGTAAAGAGAGGAAAGCTGGAAATCCTGGCGGAGCTCACAAGACTTCGGCAGCTTTGCTGCGATCCGGCGCTGATCTATGAGAATTATACGGCCCGGGCCTGCAAGGTGGATATCTGTCTGGAGCTTGTGCACGAGGCCATTCAGGGAAATCACAAGGTGCTGATCTTTTCTCAGTTTCCCAGTATGTTTCCGGCTCTGCAGGCGGAATTTGACCGGGAGAAAATCGCTTATTATACCCTTACCGGGGCTACCTCCAAGAGAAAACGCATGGAGATGGCGGAGTCCTTTAATCAGGACCAGGTACCGGTATTTCTGATCTCTCTGAAGGCCGGGGGAACCGGTCTGAATCTCACCGGCGCCAGCATTGTGATTCACTTTGATCCCTGGTGGAATCTGGCCGCCCAGACCCAGGCCACGGACCGGGCCCACCGCATCGGACAGGCGGAGCAGGTGGTGGTTTTTAAGATTATCGCCCGGGACACCATCGAGGAGAAAATCCTGGGACTTCAGGAGAAAAAGCAGGAGATCGCGGATCAGATCCTGGGAGGAGACGCCATAGCGGCCTCCAGTCTGACAAAGGAGGATTTGCTGGAGATTTTGGAGCAGAATAACTGAAAGGCAAAAAACAGCATCACAAAACCCGGGAACACCCTTATGTTCCCGGGCTTTTTCAATGCGCAAAGATTAGGTGTCAGATGAGCCCCAGATGCTCCAGTCCCTTTTGGATTCCCTGGTGGAACATATCCGCGGTGACATAGTCCGCCATCTCACGGATTTTCGCAGATCCGTTTTCCATGGCGACTCTGGTGGCGGCAAATTCAAACATGGACAGGTCGTTGTTGCTGTCCCCGAAAACAATAGTGTCCTCCCTGGAAATATGCTCAAGCCTCAGCACAGCGGCGATCCCAACGGCTTTACTGAAGCCTTTGGGAACCATCTCAATGGTATTTCCTGCCAGAGACCGGCTTTCGTGGCGGATAATGTCATAATACCGGGAGAGCTCCCGACAGGCTGCCTCCGCGTCGCAGCCGCTCATCATTTTGGCACTGATCTTATTGATTTGCATGGAAGACTGGTTTCCGGCGATGGGACGGTGCTTTTTCCCGAGAGTGCGGGTGATCAGATCTGTGTACCAGTTTACCTGCGTGGTATATTCATCCAGATCATAATACATGAAATCCGCGCCCTCCATCACAGGAACCATTCCGTATTTCCGCAGAATTTTCACGGAGAGCTCCGCAACTTCCGGAGGCATCTCCCGGTTAAAAAGCCGTTTTCCATCTTTATCAATGGTGGCACCGCAGGCGCTGATGATTCCGGTAAATCCCGCCTGCTCCAGATACCAGGGCACAAAAGCCCGGCTGCGGCCGGTACAAAGCCAGGCCTCATGCCCCTTTTCCCGAAGCCTTCCGATGGCCTGTACCGCGCTGTCCGGAACGCCCCTCTCTATATCACATACGGTACCGTCCGCGTCAAAAAAACCGCTTTTCTGTTCATTCTGTCCTTTTTAACTCCTTCGTTTTGTCTGAAATTATTCCAATTCATGTATTACAGCGACAAAATACCTTTTGTCATTTCAAACGTAGTATAAGCGTCTTCCGGTGAAAAAGCAAGTGGGGGACTTTCATATCGGGAGTTTTATGACAAAACGGCAAAAAAATACACCTGGCTGCGGATAAACTCCTCATGTCCGGTGTCTGTTTCCATATAAAATAATCCTTAAGTAATCTACTTACTTACGGGCTGTCCGTGAAAATCCCTTTGTCAGGCTTTTTTTCTCATGATTTTCCGACCCTCTTCTGACCACTTTCCATAAAACAGGGAAGGCGGTTGACCTGCTCCTTTTTGAAGTCCATGGAAGGGTGGACATAGCGCTGCATGGTGATTTTTACATCCGAATGCCCCAGGATCTCGCTGAGAGATTTGAAATCCATTCCGCATTCCACACAGTGAGTGGCATAAGTGTGACGCAGACAGTGATAGGTGTGATCCGCCACCCCGGCCCTGCGCAGAAGGCGTTTATACCGCGCCCGGCAGGTCCGGGGTTCCATGAATTTTTCAGATCCGGTCATCATGTACCAGGAGTCCGCGCCCCGGCGTTCCCGAAAATACTGGAAAACCGGGGAAGGGAGGGGAATGGTCCGCATGGAGCTTTCTGTCTTGGGAGAGGTAAGGACCACCTTCGTTTTTCTCCCGGACACATCGTCCACATTTTTGATGCGGGACACGGTTCTTCGAATGTGAACCGTTTCGTTTTCAAAGTCAAAATCCTCCCACTTCAGCGCGCAGACCTCTCCGATGCGCGGGCCACCGTAAAGGGAGAGAAGAATGCCCAGGGAAAACGGGGTATCCTCTTTCCGCAGCACCTCCTCGATCCGGCTCTGTTCCGCCTTTGTCAGCACACTGACGGTGGGCTTTCGAACTGTGAAGGCAGGGCAGACCGGAATCGAATCTACCAGGCCGCGGGACTGCGCATAGGTGAAAATCTGCTTGAGGATCGTCTTCAGATCCGCCACTGTTTTCTCCGCCAGGGGTTTCCCATCCTTCAGCCGTCCCTTTGCTTTCTTCCGGAGCAGAAAATCCCAGAGCTTCTCTGAATTGATTTCCCTTATACAGAGATCTCCCAGCTCCGGGAGAAGATGTGTGTTGACCATTCCTGTGTAATAGGCAAAGGTGGACTCTTTGACTGTAGGTTTTTTACTGTTCAGCCAGCCTTCTGAAACCGTCTGAAAGGAAAGGCCTTCTGTTTTTGACCTATTTTCAGGATTTTTTTCAGACAGACCCAGAAGTCCGGCCGCCACAGCCGGATCCTTTCCATACTCTCCCCGGGAGATAAGCTCCAGTACAAAGCAGTTTTTTTTCTGCCGGACATCCTGATAAGACCTTCCATACAAATATTTGAAATTTGTCTTTCCGTTCACAGGAGCGCCCTGCACAATTCGTGCCTCCCAGCGGCCGTCCGCGCGCTCCCGTATGTTTTCTCCGTACCTTCCCATATTCTTTCCTCCTTCTTAAAGCATAAGTGGTCATATCCTCTGACCACTTATGGAAATAAACCGGATTTCTCCCCCCTGACACAAAGCAGACGTTTCATAAACTCAATTATGAATGCATCTCTCTGTACTGTCATTTTTTTTAAAAGCCCTTCAATAAGCCAAAACAATGTAAAAAAAATGTGATTGACACGTACCAAAAACAGTAGTAAAATATTTTTTGTCAGCGGGAGCGCTTTTGTTTTGCGTATTTTAAGGAATAGAAGCGGACAGCTCGTAAGTAAGTAGATTACTTAAGGAGCACTATAACAGGTGTTCGTCAGGTATGAAAACACTTTTTTGAGACCGTCATGTGAAGGAGGAGATTCCCTTCGCGCGGATGTGTCTGGGGAGAGGCAGGAACTGTCGCGGCCTGTGACAGTTCCCAAAAAGAGAAAACCGCTGAGACGACGAGAAAGGCGTCGGTATCGACGCTTTGACTGTGAAGAAAAGGCGGTCTGTGGATGAAGCCGGAGGAAAAAAGAAAGAAAATTGCACCGGGATTTCGGGTGGGTCATCTGACCGTAGACCGTGATACCGGGGAACGCAAAAACGGACATATTGTATGGAACTGCGTCTGTGACTGCGGCAACGAGATCAAAGTGGACAGGCGAACCCTGCTTCGGGGAACCGTTACAGACTGCGGCTGTCTTACGAAGGTGAGACCCGGGCAGCGGGATATCACCGGACAGAAGTTTGGCAGGCTCACCGCACGGTACTGTACAGACAGACGGGATGCCAGCGGTTCCTATTACTGGCACTGTACCTGTGACTGCGGAGGAGAGGTGGACGCATCCCTTGGACATCTGACCACCGGATACCAGAAAAGCTGCGGCTGTCTTCTCCACCCGCCCCTGAAGGACATGGTGGGGAAGCGCTTTGGAAAGCTGACGGTTATGGCTTACGCGGGGAAGGAAAATGGGATGCACCGCTGGAAATGTGTGTGTGACTGCGGAAAGGAAACCATTGCGGGCCAATCCCTTCTGCTGGACGGCCGGACCAAAAGCTGCGGCTGCATCC
The DNA here is from genome assembly GCA_021203365.1 of Clostridiales bacterium. Lineage (GTDB taxonomy): Bacteria > Bacillota > Clostridia > Lachnospirales > Lachnospiraceae > Blautia_A. The sequence continues at coordinate 29,925 of JAJQBI010000079.1, read as the reverse complement.
GGGCAAACATTTACAGGGAAAATCTGAAGCTGGTGGACGGTACTTCCGTAACTATGCTGGAGAGGAACCTGAGTCCCAACCGTCCCTATCGGAACAATACCAGCGGCCATGTGGGTGTCTATTATCTGAAAAAATCCGGACGCTGGAGCTCACAGATCATATTTAAGGGAAAAAAATATTACCTGGGTGTCTTTGAAAATAAACTGGACGCCGTCAAGGCCAGGGAGAGAGCGGAGGAAATGTACAGTGATTTTCTGGACTGGTACTATAAAGAATACTGCCCTCTGACAGATGCGGAAAGGAAAGTAAAACGGATTGAAAGGAATTGACCAGAGTCGGTCCAGGGCAGTTTTGAAACTTTAGAGACTGTCCTGGATTTTTTATGTAGGATACCTCAGGAACCGTGAGGCGGAAGCGAAAGTCTTTTTTACAGAGAGGGTGGACGAGGATGGGAAAAGTATACGGCTATATTCTGGCTTTCGGGAAGCAGGACTATGGTTCTGAATATCTGGATGCGCTGAAAAAACTGAAGGTCCCATCGAAGAATATTTTCGTAGATGAAATTCCGGAAGGGGAAGAATCGGATCAGCCCATGCTTCAGAAGCTGACCCGGAAGCTGGATAAGGGAGATCTGCTTTACATACAGAGCCTGTCCTGGCTGGGTTTTAATTACCGGGACATCATGGAGTGCTGGCGTCTTCTGACAAAGGACAAAAAGGTGGATGTGGATGTGCTGGACATGCCGCTTCTGGATACCCGCCGGGACCGGGAGCTTAACGGAAGCCTGGTGTCGGACCTTGTCACGGAGATGCTCCAGTATGTGTGGCAGAATGACCGCATCCGCGCCAGGGAACGCCAGGCCACAGGGATCGCAAGGGCCCGGGCCCGGGGCGTCCGGTGCGGGCGGCCGCCCATTCCCCTGCCGGAGAACTTTGACCAGATCTGTGAGCGCTGGGAAGCGGGGGAGATCAGCCGTGCACAGGCGGCGTCAGAAAGCGGAATGTCCCAGGCTTCCTTCTGGCGGAAAATGAAACAGCGGCAGGCCCGGCAGGAGGGAGGTGAGGACCGTGGAGATTGCGCTGTATGATCACAACCGGACCGCGTATCTGGCGGCCCTGGACCGGATGGACCGCACCGGAAAGGCGGCGGTGATCCATCCCACAGGCACCGGGAAATCCTTTATCGGATTCCGCCTCTGCGGGGATATACCGGAATGGAATTTCCTCTGGCTGTCTCCCTCGGAATACATTTTTAGGACCCAGCTGGACAACCTGCGCACAGCCACCGGCGGCGAGGTTCCGGAAAATATCACCTTCTGCACCTACCAGAAACTTCTGTATATGGGGGAGCCGGAGATGGCAGGACTGGGCCCGGACTGTATCATCCTGGACGAGTTTCACCGCTGCGGAGCCCGGATGTGGGGGCAGGGGGTGCAGAAGCTGCTGGCCCTTTTCCCGGATGCAAAAATCCTGGGTTTGTCTGCCACCAACATCCGGTACCTGGACAACAACCGGGACATGGCCGACGAGCTTTTTGACGGAAACATCGCCTCGGAGATATCCCTGGGGGAGGCCATTGTCCGGGGAATTCTGCACCCGCCCAGGTACGTGCTGTCGGTCTATTCTGTGGAGAAGGGCCTGAAAAAGTACGAGAAACGCATCCGCGGCACCCGGAACCGGGCGGTGCGGGACGAGTGCGAGCGGATTCTGGAGGAGCTGCGCCGGGCTCTGGAAATGTCCGAGGGGCTGGAAAAGGTTTTTGCCCGGCACATGACAGACCGCACGGGAAAATATATTGTATTCTGCTCCAGCAAGGAACATATGGACGAGATGATGGGCCATCTGGAGTGGTTTGCCCAGGTGGATCCCCACCCGAAGGTGTACTCCCTTTTTTCGGAAGACCCGGGAGCCGGTCAGGCCTTTGACGATTTCCGGAGGGATGAGGACGACACCCACTTAAGGCTGCTCTACTGCATCGACGCCCTGAATGAGGGGATCCATATGGAGGGCATCAGCGGCGTCATTCTTCTGCGCCCCACAGTATCCCCCATTGTATACAAACAGCAGATCGGGCGGGCACTTTCGGCGGGAAGCCAAAAGGATACCGTAATCTTTGATGTGGTAATGAACGTGGACAATCTGGACAGCATCGGCGAGGTGGAGGAGGAAATGCAGCTGGTCACCTCTTACTACCGCAGTTTTGGAAAAAATGAGTCCATTGTCCATGAACACTTTCAGATCTGGGACGAGGTGCGGGACTGCCGGAAGCTTTTTCATAAATTAAATGACACCCTCACCGCCTCCTGGGACTGCATGTTTGGATATGCCCAGGCCTATTACAGGGAAAACGGCAGCCTGAACATGCCTTCAAGATATATGACGGAGGACGGATATCCCCTGGGTCGGTGGATTTACACTCAGAAATACATCCGCAGGGGGATCATCTCCGGAAGTCTGACCCAGGAGCAGATCCGGAAGCTGGACTCCATCGGGATGGTCTGGGAATCCATGACGGACCTGGCCTGGGAGAAGAACTATACTGCGGCAAAGAGGTACAGAGAGACCCATGGCCATCTGCTGGTGCCGGCGGAATATGAAACAGAAGACGGCGTCTGTCTGGGAAGCTGGATCGGAAGCCTCCGCTCCTGGGAAAAAGCCGGGGCCCGGCAGAAATATCTGACCCCGGAGAGAATCCGCATGCTGGATGATCTGGGGATGGTCTGGGATGTGTCGGATTACTACTGGGAGAGAAATTACGCGGCGGCGGCCCGGTATTACGGGGAGCATCACCATCTGAACGTCCCCCGCACCTATGTGACAGAGGACGGGATCCGGCTTGGCAGTTGGCTGTACCGGCTCCGCGGCCTGCGGAAGGGAAGGGGGAAGGGAGTTCCACCCACCCGGGAACAGATCCGGCGTCTGGATGCCATTGGAATGGACTGGTCCACATGGGCGGAAAGCAAATGGGAAAATGGCTGTAAAGAGGCGGAAGCGTACGCCCGGGAGCACGGGAACCTGCGTGTCCCGGTAAAATATGTGACAGAGACCGGCTTTTCCCTGGGAAGCTGGATTCAGCGGCAGCGCGCCGCGTATAAAAAGGAAACTCTCCCGGAGGAGCGGCGCAGACGCCTGGAGCAAACGGGCATGGTCTGGCAGGCGGATTCCTGGGAGGAACGATTTGTCCTTGTGAAAGCCTGGCAGGAGGAGAACAAAACTCTGGAGATTCCCCAGGATACAGTTGTGGACGGCGTCTGGATCGGTAAATGGTATGTCGCCCAGAAAAAAGCCCGCACCCTTGGAAAGCTCACCAGGGAGCAGGAAGCCCTTCTGGATACGCTGCCCCGGAGCCAGACTTCCCAGAAGGAGGCCGCCTGGCTTCTGATGTATCAGGACGCCGCGGACTTTGCCGGAGAGCATGGAAGCCTTCGCGGTATCCCCTCGGATTATCAGGGAAAAAGCGGCCGCCGTCTTGGACATTGGCTGACCCTGCAGCGGAAGGCGAAACGAGAAGGGAAATTAAGCGAAGTACAGTGTGAGCAGCTGGACGCCATCGGCATGGTGTGGGAGATTGACCGGACCTGGGATGAGGGATTCCTCCATGCGGAGGAGTTTTACAGGAAGAACGGCAGCCTGAACATGAAAAAAACCTACAAATGTGAGGACGGCTATTCCCTGGGGGTGTGGGTCTGGAATTACCGGAATGCCCACAACGGTCTGAAGGCCCCGGTGCAGATCACACCGGAACAGTCCCGGAAGCTGGAGGAGATCGGGATGGACTGGTACCCGGACGGAGAGTGGGAGGTCCGCTACTCCCAGGTGCGGGGCTATTACCGGGAACACGGGAAACTGCCTTCCCGCCCCGGAGAAGACGAGGAGGTTCGCAGTATGGCCTGCTGGATTGCCAACCAGCGCAAAAGCTACAGACAGGGGCGGCTGGATGAGAAACAGGTTTCCAGGCTGGCCGACCTGGGCATCACGGAGGAATGGCTCAGGCCTCAGAAAACTTCCTTTGAGAAAGGTTTTGAAGCTGCCAGAGATTATTATGAGGAACATGGAAACCTGAAGGTTCCTTCTTCTTATCAGAATGAGAAGGGCTTCTGGGTGGGCTGCTGGGTTAAGAATATTCGCGGAAAGAAAGAGAAGCTGTCCGGAAAACAGATTGAAATGCTGGATGCCATCGGAATGGAATGGATGGGTGCCGGGGAATCCACGATCTGGTCCGGGGCAGGAATGCCGCGCTGAAACAGAAAAGAGAATGGATGAGCTGCGGTCAGGAGGGAGGAAGAATTTCAGAGTTAATGAGAGAACCTGCTTTGAATCGTAAGGAAATATTTCCGGATATCTGCGTTTGCTGTGGAACACCGGTTCCGGAGGGAAGGATGGTCTGCTGGAAGTGTGAAAACGGGAATGCGGTGAAAGAGAATAAGTTATGTATAAAAAAGAAAAAGAAGGATGGTTAAAACACTATGACTTTATATTGCTTGACCTCATCTGCCTTCAGATCGCCTTTGAACTGGCTTATGTAATCAGCGGACAGGGCATATATCCTTATCATCAGATTATATACCGCAACATGGATATTTTTCTGACACTGGCCGATGTGATTGTCATTTTCTCACTGGATACTCTGAAGGGAGTGCTGAAACGGGGGAAACACGGAGAGTTAAAAGTGACCGCACAGCATGTGTTCGTGTTATTTGCCCTCTCCCTTCTGTATCTCTTTGTGCTTCAGCAGGGAATATCCTATTCCCGCCGTGCCCTGTTTCTCGTATTTATTTTTTACGCACTTCTTACCTGTGTGACCAGAGAATTGTGGAAGCACAGGCTGAGAAAAAAAAGGCAACAGGAGGCGAGCGTTCACTTCTGATCATTACAGCCTCAGAAATTGCCAGGTCAGTGATTGAAAATATAAAAGAAAACAATTATGCCGGATACACCATTGCCGGGATTGTACTTATCGATGAGGAAGAAAAAAACGCGGAAGCGGGTCCGGCGGGAACTTCCTCACAGGAGGAAAGATTCATTGATGAGATTCCTCTTGTTGCAGACAGAGATACGGCTGCAGAGTATATCTGCCATGAATGGATTGATGAAGTCATCCTTGTGCCTTCTGAGAAAACCGATTTTCCACAGGAACTTTTAGACGGGATTCAGGAAACCGGGGTAACCATTCACCTGAATCTTCTGAAGGTGTTCGATGAGCCCGGAAGAAAAAGATTTGTAGAGCATATCGGCGGTTATACCGTGTTGACTACCAGTATTAATTCCGCTTCACCCCAACAGCTTTTTCTGAAGAGGATGATGGATATTGTGGGAGGAATTGTGGGATGTATTTTCACGGGCATCCTGTTTCTGTTTGTGGCCCCGGCCATCTGCATCCAGTCCCCGGGCCCGGTTTTTTTCGTACAGGAGCGTGTAGGAAAAAACGGAAAAAAGTTCAGAATGTATAAATTCCGAAGCATGTGCCTGGATGCGGAGGAACGCAGGGCGGAACTTATGAAAGAGAATAAAATGCAGGACAGTAAAATGTTTAAGCTGGAATTCGATCCCCGTGTCATTGGCAACCGGATCCTTCCGGATGGCACCCGGAAAACCGGGCTTGGGCAGTTTTTAAGAGATACAAGTCTGGATGAGTTTCCGCAGTTTTTCAATGTGCTGAAAGGAGATATGTCCCTGGTGGGAACCCGCCCGCCTCTTGTGGGGGAGGTTTCTGAATATGAGCTTCACCATCGGGCAAGGCTTTCCATTAAGCCGGGCATTACGGGACTCTGGCAGGTCAGCGGGCGAAGTGAGATTACAGATTTTGAGGAAGTCGTGCAGCTGGACCGGAAATATATCAGCGAGTGGAGCCTCTGGCTGGATTTGCGGATTCTGTTCAAAACCATATTTGTGGTGCTGCGGAGAAAAGGGAGTACGTAAAATCCGGGCTTTGTAAGAGAAGCCACAGAGGCAGCAATGTCTGTATATAGAATAAAAACGTAAAGTCCAGGGTCTTTTTGGTTCCGGGATTTACAATACGAGGAGAAAAGAAAGATGAATGAATGGATCGAGTATATGGATGAAAACAGATATGTGATACATCTGGGAGAACTCTGCAAACTTCTTCTTCGAAATATATGGATCATAATTCTTTCCACAGTTCTGTTCTGTGGAGCTGCGTTTACATATTCCGCTTTCTGCATTACCCCGCTGTACCAGTCTTTTATCAAAATGTATGTAAATAACAGCACAAATACCAGCGACGCCACCAGTATTACCAGCTCTGACATAGCGGCATCTCAAAATCTTGTGGAGACCTATGCGGTCGTGCTTACCAGCCGGCCGACTCTGGAGGCTGTGATTGAGCAGTCGGGCGTGGATTATACCTATGAACAGCTTCAGTCAATGATTTCCACTGCCTCCATTGATGAGACGGAAGTCTTTCAGGTGATCGTGACCTCCGCGGACCCGGTGGAGGCGGCGGAAATTGCGAATGCCATCGCCGAGATCGCTCCCGATGAAATTATGGAGGTTGTCTCAGGCAGCTCGGTCAAAATTGTGGAGTACGCCACGGTTGCAACCCGAAAAAGCTCGCCGGACAACACAAAAAATGCTCTTATAGGCGCGATGGTCGGATTTCTGATCAGCTGTGGGGGAATCCTCCTGTTTTCCCTGCTCCGGAACGGGATGAGTGTGGAAGAGAAAATCCGCAGAGATTTCAAAGACACGGCTGTACTTTCCGTTATTCCTTTTATGGGAAAAAAGAAGAAGAGGAAAAAGGGAAAGGCCGTGGAGGAGGACGCGGAATTATGCGGGCAGCTGAGTTTTGCATCCGCCGAATCCTATAAGCTTCTCCGCGAGAATATTTCCTTCTGTTTTTCGGAGGATGCTTCCTGCAGAATCATCGGCGTCACCTCCTCCATGAAGTCAGAGGGAAAAACGACGACCGCCATCAATCTGGCGTATACACTGGCTCTCAGCAAAAAAAAGGTATGCTTGATCGACTGCGATTTCCGGCTTTCCTCTGTGGCAAAGCATCTGAATCTTCACAGAAAATCAGGGCTGACAAACTTTCTGGCCGGAAAGCAGATGAAATCCAACCTTCTGCAGAGCTATAAAACCAGTGAGGCGGGCTTTTCCGTCATCCTGGCCGGCGATGCGCCGCCCAATCCGTCGGAGCTGCTGGGTTCGAAACGGATGCGGGAGGTCCTGGATCTTCTCAGTGAGAGCTTTGACTATCTGATCCTTGACCTTCCCCCGGTGGGAATCGTATCCGATGCCCTGACTGTCGCCCAGGTGATCGACGGAATGATTTTTGTGGTGCGGGAGGATTTTTATGACAGGAGAGTTATGCGCGAATCCATGCGCACACTGAAGGGTGTGAATACCAGGCTTTTAGGGTATGTAGTTACCCATTCTACTTCACTGAAGAAGGAATACAGGCGTTATGGAAGTAAATACGGTTATCAGTATGGGTATGGTTACGGCGACAATTACGGCAGTGAGGAAAGGAAAGACGGGCTTCAGGAGACCGGGGAGCCTGAGGTGAGAAACAGTTCTTTGAAACACAGCGGCAAAACAGAAGCGTGAGGCAGAGAAATGATTGACTTTCATTCGCATATTCTACCGGGAATGGATGACGGAAGTGCATCTGTGGAAGAAAGTGTAAAGATGCTTCGCCTGTCCTTCCGGAAGGGCGTGAAAAAGATGGTGGCGACCCCTCATTTTTACGCGCAGAGGGAGTCCCCCGACCATTTCCTGGCAAGGCGAAAAAAAGCCTGCCGCCGTCTTGCCCCGGCCTTAGAAGAGGAGATACCGGAGATTTTCCTGGGTGCGGAGGTTTATTACTATACCGGAATCTCCGGTACTGAAAATCTGTCGAAGCTGTGCATTGGGCGAAGCGGCATTCTTCTCCTTGAGATGCCTTTTCAGAAATGGACAGAGCGAATGATAAACGAAGTGATTGAGCTTGCCGGAGATTTAAGATACACGGTGCTCCTTGCGCACATTGACCGCTATTTTCGTTTCCAGCCCCCGGAGACATGGGAGCTGTTGATGAAAAATGAGATCCTTTTTCAGGTGAACGCATCTGCCTTCCTGGAGGGCTGGACGACCCGCCGCAGGGCTTTTGGGCTTCTCCGTGAGGGAAAAATCGCCGCACTGGGTTCAGACTGTCACAACATGAAAGAACGAAAGCCAAACCTGGACGAGGCGGTTTTGAGGATTAGAAAAAAATGCGGAGAGAAAACCGTCCGTCAGATGAATGAAAAATCGGAAAGGCTGCTGGCAGACGGATGGATTTAGGAGAATAAACCTTGTTTATGACCATAAAAAATCTGATTACGGAAACCCTGGAAGTATTTTATGAATCCTTTTGGCCGGCGGTCCTTATTGCCGTCCTGTGCATGGTTCTTTATATGTATTCGGAAAAGCATGGCGGGTTAAAGGAAACTGTGAGGGACTGGCTGAAGGAATTCAGGGAGTCGGCGCAGTACCGCAGGATTTTTATGTTAAGCCTGTGTGTGTCGCTGATTCTTGTCAGTACATTGCTGAATCGGTCTTACTGGTCAAAGCCGCTTTCTAAGGTCTTTGATTCATGGAAAATAATGAATGGGGATGGCACATGGAACGTGGATCCGGTTAAAAACACGGTCCTGTTTATTCCTTACATTGCAGTGCTGTTCTGGGCACTTCAGGATCGGGTGCTGAAGAGTGAAGGACTGTGGGCAACCATGGGGGCTGCTGTGAAGTACGGGTTCGCGTTTTCCCTTACGATCGAGCTCCTCCAGCTTATTCTGTGCCTTGGAACCTTTCAGCTGAGTGATCTGTTTTATAACACACTTGGAGGCCTGATCGGAGGCCTGATTTACTGGTGCGGACATAAGATGAAACATTGGAACAGGTAGGGTTTGCAGGTGCTGTGGCGAGAGAAAGGACAGATGGCGGCAATCCGGTAAGGAAGGAAAAAATGTGTGAAATGACGAATCGGGAAATACAGGCTGTGGAGCTGGACATTCTTCGGGTCCTGGCCGGTATTTGTGAAGAACAGCATTTTGAATATTTTCTGATGTACGGGACCCTGCTTGGGGCAGTTCGCCATGGGGGATTCATTCCCTGGGATGACGACCTGGATATTATGATGCGGCGGGCGGACTATGACCGACTGCTGGAATATCTGACAGAGCACGAAGAGACGCTGGCGCCCTACAGACTCTTTTCCCCGTTTCACACGCCCGGATATCCGTTTATGATCGCGCGGTTTTGTGATACGCGGTATCGCTATTTGGGCGAGAATGAAAAGAACTGCGGCATGGGAATTTTTGTGGATATTTATCCCATGGATGGCGCGGGAAGGTCCTGGACGGAAGTGCGGCTGAAGGGAAATTATTTCCGTTTTCTGTCGTCCATGTGTTTTCTGGCATCGAGGGAACACTTTCCTGTAGATCATGTGGAATATTCTTCGAAGGTGTCGCCGGGCAAGACTGCGGTGAAATTTCCGCTCTATCTGATTGCGAAGACCATGGGGGTCTCATATTTCATGGGAAGGCTGGAGCGGCTGAAGGATCGTTACCGGTATGAAAATTGTGCTTTTGTGGGGCCTACGACCTGGCAGAGTGATTATAAGCGGGATGTGATGAAAAAGGAATTTGTGGATGAGACGGTTTTTCTGACATTCGAGGGAGAACTGTTCCGGGTTCCAAAGCATTATAAAAAAATTCTGAAGCAAAAGTATGGAAACTACATGGAACTGCCGCCGCCGGAGAAGAGAGTTTCAACACACCATTACAGGATATACAGGAAGGAAGAAAATGCTGAATATTGTGATACCCATGGCCGGTAAGGGAAGCCACTTTGCCGACGCCGGATACCGGCTGCCAAAGCCGTTGACAGACATCAAAGGACAGCGAATGATCAGGCTTGTGGTAAAAAATATGACGCCGGACTGTTCCCACAGGTTCCTTTTTCTCTGCCTTGAGGAGCATATAACCCAATTTCACCTCCGCGAGTATCTGGAGGAAATTGCGCTCGGCTGTGTGGTAATTCCGGTCCGTAAAGTGACGGAAGGGGCGGCCTGTACGGTTCTCCTTGCGGAGGAGTACATCAACAATGACGACCGTCTGATGATAGTCAATTCGGATCAGTATATTGATTACGACGTGAATGCTTATCTGCGCGCACAGGGAGATAATGACGGGCTGATTATGACGCTGACAGCCAATGACAACCGTTGGTCCTATATTGCCTGTGACCAGGATGGATACGTCACTCTCGTCAGGGAGAAGGAAGCGATTTCCAGTGAGGCGACGGTGGGTGTGTACAATTTCAGACACGGAAAAGATTATGTCAGGTATGCCCGCAAAATGATCGCCCGCGGACTTCGTGTAAACGGTGAATATTATGTGGCGCCGGTATACAATCTCATGATTGAAGAGCAAAAAAAGGTTGTTTTTCATAACGTGGGAAGGGTGGACCGGGAGGTATTCTGCCTTGGGCGGCCAGAGGATGTGGAGGCGTTTCTGGAGGTCTATGATGACAGATTCTGAAGGCATATTTCTGACGATTTTGAAAGAGGTTGTTCATCCGGGGGATTCTCCGATACAGCTGCCTGCGTCCGCAGACTGGGAGAAGGTATTGACTGTAGCCTCCAGACAGAATCTGTTTCCCTTGATTTATGATGCCTGCGGGCGATATGAGGGTTTTTCGGCTTTCGATGAGGAAAATCCGGATTATTTCGTTTCTGCCATGAACAGTATGAAAGACCAGATGTATCAGGATCAGGTTTTTCTGGCTCTTTATGAGGAGTTTTTAAAGGCCGGTGTGGCGCCAATCGCTGTGAAAGGTATCATATGCAGACAGCTTTACGGAATAAAGGGGGATCTGAGGCCGTCCGGGGACGTGGACATTCTTATAGAAAAAAAGATTATTTTACAATAGTTGATATACTTCGGCAATGTGGATATATATCCGGGGATGTAATTGATACGGAGATGAAGTCAGTCCAGGAAGTTACCTTTTTTAACAGGCAGGAAGGATTGGAAATCGAAGTTCATCTGAACCCGTTTGGAACGAACAATATGACTTATGAACGCATGAATGACTGGTTTGAGGATGTGTTTCAGACCAATGTGACAATTGACATCCAGGGGATACCGGTTCGGACCATGTCTGCAACAGATCATATGCTGTTTCTGATCTTTCATGCTTTTAAACATTTTATGCAGCAGGGTTTTGGGATTCGTCTGATGCTGGATGCGCTCCTGTATATGGAAAAGTACCAGGAGAAGATTGACTGGGAATATGTAAGGAAAGGTATGGAAGCTGTAGGGGCGGATCGTTTTTTCTCCGATCTGATTGTAGTCGGAAATCAATATCTGGGTTTTGCGCTGCCGGAATCAGAAAAAAAGATATGCCCGGATGAACTTCTGGAACATATGCTGCACATGGGTACTTTTGGAATGACCCAGAAAGCGGCTGTTGGAGCCGGAGAATTTGTAGCTGTGGCTATTCTGAAAAAAAAACATACAGAATCGGGGCGGGGGAAGATATCAGCGTATGCACATGTGTTGTTTCCCTTGTGGAAGACATGGACCTCCTGGAGGCCTTATCTGGAAGACAGGCCCTGGTGTCTGCCCGTGGAATGGATAAAACGGGTTGTACGCTTTCTGAGAGGGGAATCTGTGATGAGCAGCCTGTCTGATATCAATGCCGGGTATGCTCTGGCAAATCAGAGGCTGGAGCTGATGAAGAAGTATCAAATTTTCAGAGATGAGTAAGCTTCGGGTAATATGTTTTGTCTTAAAACTGTCGGAGACAGATTAAAAGGCGGAGAGGAAAGAAAACAGGGTTATGTTTTGTATTGAGATCGCCGGTCTTCTGGTTGAGATAGACAATCGGTATGAGAAGATAAAGACACAGTGTAAGGATTATATAGTGGAGGCAGATCAGGAGCCGGATATTCGGGTGGCAACGACGGATAAGATGCTTGAGCCGCTGGTTCAGTGGTGGCAGGAGAAGGATCCCCAGCATTTATCAATGGAAGACCTTGAGATTTATGCCCTGCACGGTCGAATTTATCCATGGCTGCCCCAGTATGATGCCGCGTGGATGCATGCGAGTGCCGTGGAGGTGGACGGAAAGGGATATGCTTTTACCGCCCCCAGCGGATATGGAAAAACAACACAGTCTAAGCTCTGGCTGGAATACTTTGGGAAACGTGCAAGGATTATTAACGGGGATAACCCGATAATTCGTTTTATGGATGGAGACTGCTATATCTGCGGAACGCCGTTTGGTGGTTCTGAGGGTTATCAGTGTAATAAGAAAATCCCCCTGGTGGGAATCTGCTATTTGAATCACAGCGAGAGGAACAGGATAACCCGCATGGAACCTGAAATGGCTTTCAGTCAGATAATTCAGTCAAATTATGATCACAGAATGTTCTATCCGGAAAATCTGAAACCGCTTATGGAAATATGGGAGCGAATTGTGGAGCACGTGTCAATCTGGCAGTTATATTGTAATCGATCATTCGAAGCGGTAGAAGTGGCGTACCGTGGAATGAATGAGGGAAGAAATCCTTATATGAAGGGATACCCACGATTTTGACTGATATGAGAGGTCAATCGCAGAGAAAGAAAACGTTTTTGATTTTGTTTTCAAATGTGCGTATATATAAATGACCTGGAAAGGGAGGTGAGAAGTGTGAAAGAATATACAGCTCCTCAGGCGAAGGTAGTCAACTTTGAGAATGACTACGTTGCTGCCGCGCCGGATGGCGGGACAGGCGGCAAGCCCGGTGGAAGTCAGGGCACGGGTGGTGGCTCAAACTTTGATTATTGCGGTCAAAACACGTGGTATTGTGGCTGGTGGGGCTAAGCAATTGCTTATAGCCCTCATCCTGAGGCTTATCTGAGTCTGAAGGAACGGGGGATTTCCAGTATGATGCTGTGTTTTCCCCCGTGCTTCTAATGAATAGAGAATACAAGCTGTACTGTACACATAGCAGACAGAAAGCATTATATAAATAAGATCATAAAAATGGAAGGGAAAAAAGAATTTGAAGACTAGAGATGGTTTTATCTTGCGAAAGGTAGCGGGGAAAAATGTGGTGGTTGCGATCGGTCCGGCAAGTAAGAAGCTGAACGGGATGATCCGGTTGAATGAAACGGGGGCGTTCTGTTGGGATTTCCTCTTAAAGGGAACCTCGGAGGAGGAGCTGCTGGAAGCGCTGTTGTCGGAGTACAGCGTCTCCAAAGATCAGGCGGAGGAGGATTTGAAAGGGTTTCTGGATACGCTGCGGGAAGCGGGATGCCTGGAGGAAGATTAAAGTGTGGCGGAATACACGGAATTACGGATGAGACGCTTTAAGGAGGTGCGGCGTGGAGCAGACGACAATGCTCTCTGAGCTGGAACGGGAGGGTTACATTGTGATTCCGGTCAAGGGGGTCAGTATGCAGCCGCTTCTTTATACGGATACCTCTCACGTCTTCATCCGAAGACTGGAGGGCCGGCCGAAGAAAAATGACGTCGTGCTTTATGTCCGGCCGGACGGGACGCAGGTCCTGCACCGGATTCTCGCGTTTGACGGGGACACCTGCCTGATTCGCGGGGATAATACTTTTGGACTGGAGCGTGTGCCCCTTACCTGTGTAAAGGGTGTTATGGAGATGGTCTGGCGTGGAAAACGCAAGGCAGAGCGTGAAATCCGGACCACAGATTTCGCTTATCGCCTTTATGTCTGGTTCTGGAATCTGATTTATCCCCTGCGGCTGCTGAAATGGCAGGCAAAGCAGGGAATAAAAAAGGCCGGCCGGCTTCTCCTGGGGGATACGGCGCTGGCCTGGATCATGAGGATGGCCAGGCGTTCTCTGTGGGGGATTGGGCTGATGGCATTCTGTACCGGCGTGGATGCGGTGCTGTCCGTCTCCTCGGCTCTGGTGATGCGGGAAGCGATTGACTCTGCGGTGGCGCTGGATCCGGAGGCTTTTCTGCGCTGGGCGGGGGTGTTTCTCCTTGTGATTGTCACAAGTCTTTTTCTGGGCGCGGTGCTGCGGCAGCTGGATGAGCGCCTGCGGGCGTCGATGGAGAACCGCCTGAAAGTACATACATATCATATCATTTTGCGCAGTAAATACAGTGGACTGAAGGCGTTTCACACCGGGGAACTGCAGAATCGTCTGACCAGTGATGTGCGGATTGTGGCGGATTATGCAACGGAACTGATTCCGGATGTGGTGTCCATGGCAGTACAGCTGCTTTGTGCGATGACGGTTCTGATGTTTCTGGACTGGCGGTTTGCAAGTATCTTTCTGGTGGGCGGCGTGGGAATGCTGGGGGTGACCTTTCTGTTTCGCCGCAGGATGAAGACCCTGCACAGGGAGGTACAGGAATCAGATGGGAGGCTGCGCTCCTGGATGCAGGAGTCCGTAGAAAATCTTCTGATTGTCAGGAGTTTTCAGGCGGAAGAAATGGCCTGTGAGCGAACCGGAGAACAGGCGGCCCGGCATCGGGAGGCCCGGATGCGGCGCCGGACATTTTCCAATCTGTGCAGTGTGGGATTTGGAGGTGTCATGCAGGGAAGCTTTCTCTTTGGCCTGGTGTGGTGCTGCTTTGGGATCCTGAGGGGGACGCTGACCTATGGCACGCTGACTGCGGTATTGCAGCTGATCAATCAGATCCGCAGTCCCTTTGCCGGTATTTCCGGTTTTGTACCGCAGTATTATTCCATGATCGCCTCTGCGGAAAGGCTGATCGAGTTGGAGAAGCTGCCAAAGGAAGAGCGTTTATGGGGAAATTTGCCGGACTTTCGGTCGCTTCACGCGCAGGATCTTACTTTTATTTATGACAATGGAGAAGAAGCGGTCATCTGCGGAGCTTCCTTCGAGATTCAAAGGGGAGAGACCGTCGCCCTGACCGGTATTTCCGGCATTGGCAAGAGCACGCTTCTGAAGCTTTTACTGGGGATTTATACGCCTGTTTCCGGGCGGCTGTACGGGGAGGCTGTGGAACCGGACTCCGGGATTCCGGAGGAGAATACAGTGGAATTGGGAGGAACGAAGGAGCTTGACATAGACGCGCGGACACGCGGCTGGTTCTCCTATGTCCCCCAGGGAAATATGCTGATGTCCGGGAACATCTATGAGGCCGTTGATTTCCTCCATGGAGCGCCTTATACGAAGGTGCAGAAGGAACGCGTGGAGCAGGCCTGCCGTATTGCCTGCGCGGATGAATTTATCCGGGAGCTGCCGGATGGCTATAATACAGTTCTGGGTGAGAAAGGCACGGGGCTTTCGGAAGGGCAGATGCAGCGCATCGCAATCGCCCGGGCGATTTACCGCGATGCCCCGATTCTGCTGCTGGATGAAGCCAGCTCGGCCCTGGATGAAGAGACGGAGCGCAGGCTTTTAAACAACTTAAAAAACCTGGACGGTCAGACGGTGCTGATTGTCACGCACAGACCGGCGGCCCTTGAGATCTGTGAGAGGCGTCTGGTATTTGAGGAGAGCCGGATCCGGGAGGAGACGGGGGATAAACATGGACAGGCCGGTGTGACCGGGACGGAGAGAACGAAATGAATGAGAATTTTAAAAGATCTCACAAAATCAGAAATATTGTGTGTATCGGACTTTCGGTTCTGGCGGCTGCCGGGCTGATTTATCTCTGGCTTCAGAATCAGCGGGAGGAGCAGGAAAGGGAGGCGGTTCTGGAGGAGATCGCAGAAGAAATCCTGACCAGTGAAGAGGAACTTCGGGATGTGCAGAAAGAGCTGGCCGATGTACAGGCTTCGATTTCCTACACCAGTGATACGGCGAAACTGATGATTGGTTTTATCGTTTCAGAAAGCCGTGATTATGAATATATTGCGTCCCTGGAGGAGGTGTATGGTTTTTCCCCTGTGGTGGTGTTGGACTGCAGCGAAGATATAGATACCCTGGAAGAACGGGTGGATTTCCTGGAGGATTATAACTGGGAGATTATGCTTGGCGCCAGGTCCTTTTCTGAGGAGGCAAATGAGACGGCTCTTGCATTGCGGGAGACTTTTTCGGAGGCGGAGCGGACAGATACGGGTGTCTTCTTTTTGCGGGAGAATGATTACAGTATATCCAATATTGAGACGCTGATTCAGGATGGTTTTATCGGTTACACGAAGTACAATGATTCGCCTGTGGATGGCTCCACAGATGAGGGAATTGTGTATTTTGATTA
Source organism: Clostridiales bacterium (assembly GCA_021203365.1). Taxonomy (GTDB): domain Bacteria; phylum Bacillota; class Clostridia; order Lachnospirales; family Lachnospiraceae; genus Blautia_A. The sequence goes on along the minus strand of JAJQBI010000079.1, from coordinate 13,741 downwards.
TACGAATATCCAGACCTCGGAGTACTCTCCCTCCAGCCGTCTGGCGGATGTGTATGAAGGTCTGACTTCCATGCTGGTTCTCTTCGATATGGAGGCACTGCAGACCGGTGCTATTACAGAAACATATATAGGACAGGTTATGGAGCTTACCCAGTATTACGCCGGGCTGGATGCATGTACCTATGCTTCTGTGGCAGATGTAGTCGCGGAATTATCTCAGATCAATGAGATTGAAGCGCAGCGCCTGAAAGACCGGGAAGAGGAAATCACGGAGCTGGAAGATCAGATCCGTGAGCTGAAAGAGAAGATCAATGAACTGTACGATCGGGAAAGAACGAAGTAGAGGAAACCGAAAACAACGAGGGGGAATTGGAAGCCATGGAATTATATGAGGTTACGAGATCGGAGGAGCAGAAGCTCAGAATGGAGGCGGACGTCACACATACGCCTCTGGGCGGTACTCTTGAACTGCTGCCTCTGTGCAATATGGACTGCAGAATGTGCTATGTTCATCAGACCCGGGAACAGATGGAGGCCCAGGGCCGGATGCTTACCTGTGATGAATGGCTCTCGATTGTGAAAGAAGCTGTGGAGAAAGGACTTTTATTTCTATTGCTCACAGGAGGAGAACCTTTGCTTTACCCGGAGTTTAAGCGTCTGTATACGGGAATTTCCAGGATGGGGGTGATTCTGTCCGTCAATACCAACGGGACACTGATCAATGAGGATTGGGCGGAGTTTTTCTCTGAAAACGGAACCCAGAGGCTGAATATTACGCTCTATGGAAAGGACGATGCAACTTACGGACGGCTCTGCGGCAATCCCAAAGGTTTTACGCAGGTTATGGAGGCGGCTGCGCTGTTGAAGGAGAGGAATGTCCCGTTTCGATTTAACTGCACTTTAACGCCGGACAATGTGGATCAGCTGCCGGATTTTTACAGAATAGCAGAATCCTTTGGAGTGGTGCTTTCCCCTGCGTCCTATATGTTTCCTGGCGTTCGCCGGGGGAAAAACGCGAAGGAACAGTACAGGCTTTGTGCGGAGGAGGCGGCCCGGGCGGAGCTGTATGGATATGATTCTCTGCAGACAGGAAATACAACAAAGGAGCAGCAGGAGGCGGCCCGGGCAGTGCTGGCAAAACTGGAGCATCCGTCACGGCTGAAAAACCGGGTGGGTTTCCCCTGTCATGCCGGACACAGCGGTTTTTTGATGAACTGGAAGGGGGAGCTTTTGTCCTGCGGAATGTTTCTGGAGCCGAAGATCTGTCTGCTGGAGCATTCTTTTGAAGAGTGCTGGAAATATATTGTTGAGGCCACCGAAAAGCTCCCGCAATGTCAGAAATGCATCGACTGTAATATGCAGGATATCTGTACCGTATGTCCCGCAGTCTGTTATACAGAGACCGGAACCACAGACGGATGTCCGGATTATGTGTGCAGGATGACAGAGTATAAGGTCAGGGAACTGGAAAAAATCCTTGAAAATGATACGTCTGCGGTCCGGTAGGGAGGAAAAAATGGACAGGTTTGCACAGAGGCAGGAGATATTACAAATGCTTAATGCGCCTGAGGCGGGGGAGCGGCTGGGTAATCTGGAGATTCTCCTGTCCGGGGATCGTCCAGGCAGTCCGGAAAGAATTTTTTTCAAAGGAAACGCAGCATCGGAGAAGGTTTCCGGAATTTCGAATCAGCATATCCATACGACCTACTCTTTTTCCCCGTATTCTCCCACTGCCGCGATCTACTGTGCCAGGGAGGAAGGACTGCAGATTGCGGGGATTGTGGATCATGACACGGTCGCCGGGGCCGATGAGTTCTGCAGGGCAGGAAAGCTTGCGGGTCTGAAAACAACCTGCGGGATGGAGTGCCGTGTCAGTTTTGCCGGTACAGGTCTGGAGGGCAGGATCCTGAATAATCCCGATCAGGTCGGTATCGCCTACATGGTGTTGTATCGTATCCCGGCGTCAGGATTTGGCCGTTTGACGGAAATATTTTCTCCGCTGCGTGGAAAGCGGAACCTGCGAAACCGCGGGATGACAGACAACATTAATGTCCGGATGGAGCCCTGGGGGATTGGGCTGGATTATGACCGGGATGTATTGCCGCTTTCTCAATATGCAGACGGAGGCACCGTCACAGAACGCCATCTTCTTTATGCACTGAGCCGAAAAGTGGCCGCACATGCCGGGAGGGAAGCGTGTGGGGAGTTTGTTGAAAAGGAATTGAAAATTGTGTTGTCGGAACAGCAAATGCACCGTCTTTCCAACCCTGGAAATGTGCATTTTCTCTATGACCTGCTCGGAGTTATGAAGGCGGAGCTGATGGAGAAAATCTATATTCCTGCATCAGACGAATGTCTTCCACTTGGGGAACTGGTGCGGCTTTCAGATGAGATCGGCGCGACCCTGTGCTATGCCTATCTGGGAGATGAGCCATTCTCCATCGTGGGAGACAAGAGAACGGTGAAGTTTGAGGATGATTTTCTGGAGGAATTGTTTGGGACACTGAAAGAGTACGGAGTACACGGCGTTACATGCATTCCCTCCCGAAATACCAGGGAGCAGAAATCGAGAGTCAGGGAGCTTTGCTGCCGGTATGATCTGATTGAAATTGCCAGCGAGGAAATCAACAGTTCCCGTCAGAGGTTTGGATGATTGGCGGTTTTCTTGTTCTAGGTGTAATGATGTTTGCTTCTGGTTGCAGGTTGATGAAATTTAAGGTAAAGGAACATTTATGCTTGACATAGTAATAATGCAACTTAACACGTGGGGAGTTTAATTATGCAGCATATCTTTGTGATAGGAGCGAAAAACTTAGGAACATATGGAGGATATGAAACTTTCTTAAATAAGTTAACTGAATATCATCAAAACCTTACTGAGATTAAATATCATGTGGCGTGCAAGGCATGTGGTGAGGGCAGCATGGACGAAAAAAAGACAGAAGGCGCCAAATGTGTTTCTGATACTGAATTCATATATCATAATGCTCGCTGCTTTAAAGTAAAAATTCCCCAAATTGGTTCTGCTCAGGCAATTTATTATGACATAGCGTCACTGAAACTGTGTTGTGATTATATTATCAGTCATCAGATAGAACATCCCATTGTTTATATTCTGGCATGTAGGATTGGACCTTTTGCAGGACATTTTCAGAAGAAAATTCATAAGCTGGGCGGAAAGATGTATGTTAATCCAGACGGGCATGAGTTTTTAAGAGCAAAATGGCCGTTTCCGGCTCGTAAATATTGGAAACTATCGGAATGTTTAATGGTAAAACATAGTGATTTAATGATTTGTGACAGTAAAAATATTGAGAAATACATACATGAGAGCTATGACGGAAAAGGAATTGACGGTAAAAATCCAAAGACAACATATATTGCATATGGCGCAGAAACAAGGAAGAGCAGGTTGGCGGATGATGATTCAAAGCTGTTGAACTGGTATAAAGAAAAGGGGCTTTCTGAGAAAGGGTATTATTTGGTGGTCGGCAGATTCGTGCCTGAAAATAATTATGAGACTATGATACGTGAATTCATGAAGAGTAAGACAGAACGGGACTTCGTTCTTATTACGAATGTGAATGAGAAATTTCTGCATCAACTCGAAGAAAAGTTACACTTCAGAAGTGATAAGAGAATTAAGTTTGTTGGCACAGTATATGACCAAGAACTTCTGATGAAGATTAGAGAAAAGGCATATGGTTATTTTCACGGTCATGAAGTTGGTGGGACAAACCCAAGCTTGCTTGAAGCACTGGGGAATACTGATTTAAATTTACTATTGGATGTAGGATTTAACAGAGAAGTCGCTGAAGACAGTGCATTGTATTGGAGCAAACAGCCGGGTAGTCTTGCAAAGCTGATTGATGAAACAGACAAAATGAGTATTGATGATATTTTGAAAATAGGATCCAAAGCTCATCAGAGAATAGAACAGAATTATAGTTGGTCTTATATATGTGGTGAGTATAAGAGAGTGTGGTTGGAGAATGAAAGAAATAATTAGTTATGATAAATTTCGTTGGGGGGAGGTTGAGCGTCACGCTGGGTATTTTACTACCACTTGCAGCAAGCAAATTTGTTGTCAGAAGATATCAACCGACCAGTAGGCTAATTTTGGGGATATGGTAATTACGTAAAATAAGGAGGGTCAGTTATTTGAATATTTTACACTATAGCTTAGGCTTTCCTCCTTATCGTTCCGGAGGTCTTGTCAAGTATTGTACTGATTTAATGATAGTGCAAAGGGAGCAAGGACATAACGTCAGTTTGCTCTGGCCAGGGGAGATGATTCCATGGGCAAAGCAAAAGATAAAAAAGCAATTAGATTACGAAGGTGTTCATAGTTATGAAATCATCAATCCGCTTCCGGTTGCGTTGGATGAGGGAATCCAAAATCCTTCGATTTATATGCAGAAGGGAAACGAAGAGATTTATGAACAGTTTTTTCAAGATGTAAGGCCAGATGTATTACATATTCATACACTGATGGGCTTGCACAGGGAAGTATTGAGTGCAGCTAAAAAAAGTGGAATTAGGACGGTTTTTACAACGCATGATTATTACGGAATCTGCCCCAAAGTGACGCTGTTTCGTGCGGGCCATACCTGTGATGAGGATCATGATTGCTGGGATTGTGTTGCTTGCAATCAATCGGGACTGTCAATAACGAAAATAGCAATTATGCAGTCGGCGGCGTATAGAGCAATGAATAATTCCGCTGTGATAAAAGCAATTCGTAAGCGACATAGAACACAATTTTTCGATGAGACTATTGAGGAAAAAGCATCTGAAAGGATTTTACTGGAACAGGCAGATCAGTATCGCAGATTGAGGACTTTTTATTTAGACATGCTTTTGGACATAGACATTATCCATTTTAATTCTACGGTGACGAGAGATGTTTATTTGAGATATTTCACCCCCCAAAAATACAAGGTGATTCCGATCACACATCGGGACATTGCTGACCATCGCAAAATAAAAAATTTTGATCATAAGAAGCTGTGCATTACTTATCTAGGTCCGGCAAAGCCATTTAAGGGCTACAATCTTTTGAAAGGGACTTTGGATAAGCTATGGAGGAGTGGAAAAACCGACTTTGAACTGCGGATTTATAATATTGTGTCAAATCCTAGCCCCTATATGATAATGCAAGACGGCTATGAGTATGCTGAATTAGAGGAGATATTTGACAATACAGATATTTTGGTTGCTCCGAGTGTTTGGTGTGAAACGTTTGGTTTTACAGTGCTTGAGGCGTTGAGTTATGCAGTGCCAGTGATTGTTAGTGAAAACGTCGGGGCAAAAGATGTTTTCCCAACAAAAATGCCGGTTATTCATAGCAATAATGGACAAGATTTTTTGGATGCTGTTAATGAGATGTTTGACAGGGAGCGACTGAAAATAATAAACAGAAATATTTGTGAGAAGATGATTTTCCCTTGTATGAACGATGTAATGGGTATTTATGAGGAGAATATTGAATAATGAAGCAATTGACTGTTTGTGTATGCGCATATAATGCAGCAAAATATTTGGAAGAGACCCTATCTTCAATCGAAAAACAGAAATTTAGTTTTGAATATTTGTTAATAGATGACGGTTCATCGGACGATACAGTTCAAATTATGGAAAAGCTGAAAAGAGCATCGTCACATAAGGTGACATTAAAAACAATGGAAGAAAACCGTGGAACCGCCTATTGTAGAAACTGGGCAATACATCACGTCAATACAGAACTTATAATGTTTTTTGATTCGGATGATATTGCTGGAGATAGTTTGATTGGGCAGTTGTACTCAGAAATTGAGAAGGATGAGAAGTGCATTGCGGTGAGCTGTTATTCAAAATATATAGATGAAAATGGAAAATTTTGCGGGGGGGGGGCAGTACATCGGCCCCACTACGAGAGAAGAATTTCTGCAAAAAGCGGAAAGTGGTAAGTTGATTTTTATGTTGCCGATTACAATGTTTTACGCAGAAAAAGCGATTGAAGTCGGCGGATATACACTAGAGGGATTTCCAAATAGGAAGATACGATATCAGGATTTATCGGAAGATCTGGATTTGTGGTCAAGGATGTCTGATTTATATGTATCTGGTTATTATATGCTTACCATACCCAAAGTGCTTTATTATTATAGAAAAACTCAAAGTTCATTGTCCACCGGCAGAGAAAAGCAGCTGGTGATGAATTATAAAATGGCTTACGTCAAGCACAATTTAAAGCGCAGGCGGCAAGGGTTAAAAGATAACAGATATATTGAATTTGAAGAAGGATTATCGGAAAAGGAGCATAGGAAAATCAAAAAAAATTCCGATGCGGGATATTATTACAGACAGGGTGCATTCGATTTAATTCAGCATAGATTTGCAAAAGGCGGTGCGTTGTTGCTGCGTTCTTTTGTGACAGAGCCAAAGTATGTGCTGCAAAAGGTCAGTGCAGGTTTTATACGATAAATCAATATAGAGTATCGCTTTTGGGATTTCCCGTTATTTAACGGAAAGAGGTAAAGAAATGATCCCCCAAATTATACACTATTGTTGGTTTGGACACGGTGAAATGCCTCAAAAGGAAAAAGAATGCGTGGCATCTTGGAAGAGGTTTTTCCCGGATTATGAGATTAAATTATGGAACGAGGATAATTTTAATTATAAGGATTGCAAGTTTTCAAGGCAGGCATATGATGCGAAAAAATATGCTTTCGTAAGCGATTATGCAAGAGCAAAGGTGCTGTATGAATATGGAGGGGTTTATTTAGATACTGATTTTAAGGTATTAAAAGATTTTAGAGATGTGCTAAATAAATCGGATGGTGTAATCGGATTTGAACGCAGAGCTTTTATAGGTACGGCGATGCTTGCTACTAGGCCAAAAGATGAAATTATTTGTAAGCTGAAAGGGTATTATGAAACACACAACTTCGTTCAGGAGGATGGATCTTTTGACAACATAGCCAATGTATCAATCTTGACTGATATTTTGAAGGAAGCAGGATTAAAAACAGGAGGAGAAAGGCAGAAAGTCACCGGGTTTGAGGTTTATAACCGTGAGGTTTTTTATCCCAAAAAGATGGGAGAGACGGAATTTAATATCACGGAACAGACTGTAGGGATACATATGTGTTCAAACAGTTGGCTAACTGAAAGAGAACGCAAACGCGGGAACAATAAAATTTGGATTGAAATTGTCAGACCGATGTTGCGGGGATTCAGGAGTGCTGGCATTAAAATAGTGGGAAAAGAGAGAATCAGAAAGATTGAGATTAAACTGAGAAACTTTCTAAAGTAAGGTGATAAATATGCAGATAACATGGGATGAGAAACATGGAAAAATATTGACAAGCTTTCTAGATAAGTTAAACGGCAAGAACATCAAGTGGTTTATAATCAGAGGTTTTGTCGGACTTCCAGAACACAATCCATCTAAAGATGTGGATATGATGATTGAAGTGGGAAAAGAGAAGAAAGCAGCAATCCTGTTGAAAGAGACTTTTAGGGATTGTGATTTAGAGTATTTTCATGCAGATTCGTTTGGACATGTGCATTGCTACATCGCATTAAATACCACCAGAAAGTTTTCAATACATATAGACCTTATTGAAGGTTATATTTCAAAAGGTTTTGAGGTGTTTACTTTTGAAGAATTATACCAGCATACTATTTTATATAATAATATGCGTGTGTTGGATGAATTGATGAATGGCATTATGTTGTTGGTATATAAGATATTTGGCTACCACAATGCTAAATTAAAGAAGGCATATCAGGACGATATTTTTGATTCCTATAAAAAGTACAAAACAGAATTCACAGAAATGTTGCAGTATCTCTTGGGCACCGAACTATGCGAAAATATATGTAAGCTGATTGAGATAAGAGATTTCCAGTCAATTGTGAAATTAGAGCCAGAGTTCACTAAGAAACTAAAAAAATATACTTGGAAGAAACGCCCGATTTGGACGCTGAAATACACATGTGAGTTTTTTACTCAAAAAGTTTTCAGAGTTGTTTTTCACTATAAAAAATATGCAAAGGTTTTTGCAGTACTTGCTCCGGATGGAACGGGGAAAACTACTTTTCTCGATACTTTAATCGGCAAAATGAACTTTTACTATGTAAATACAGAGGCAGATCACAGATTCCATGTTTATCATTTCAGGCCGACAGTTTTGCCAAACCTTGGCGAGGTTGGAGAAAAAGCCGGTGTGATGAAGCAGGATACCGATTTTACCAATCCTCACCGTGGCAAGCCGGCAAATCCATTAAGTAGTTTGGCAAGGATTGCCTATTATACGTTGGATTACATTGTTGGCTGGCAAAAGTGCGTGCGGTACGATGTTCATTATGACAAATACACGATTTTTGACAGGTACAGCTATGATTTTATAGTTGATCCACTGAGAACAAAACTAAATCTGCCCAAGAGCGTGAGAAAGTTTTTTGTGGCATTGACGCCCCAAATAAAAATTGTCTTTGTCTTGCAGGCAAAGCCTGAAACTGTTTATGCCAGAAAGCAGGAACTGGAACTAGACGAAATCAAGCGTCAAATAGCTGCTTATAAGGAGCTGGCGGACAGCAATAAACGGTTTTATATTATAGATGCCGAAAAAACGCCGGACGAGATGGCTGAGGAAGCAGCTGCGATTTTGCTGGAGCACTATACAGAAAAATTGTAGGAGGAGAAAAATATTTTGAAAAAGGTTATGGCGGTTATATTAAACTATAACAGCGCGGAAGACACAAAAAAATGTATTGCATGGATTAAAAAACAATCCTATGAGAAGCTTCAAATCGTAGTAGTGGATAATCGCTCATCCACAGATTGGGAACAGCTAAAGGATTTCTGCGGCAGCCAGGCGATCTTTTTTATACGAAACACTGAAAACAGAGGTTATTCTGCAGGTAATAATATCGGTCTTCGATATGCTGCCGAAGAAGGTTGCGAGTACGCGATCATTATAAATCCAGACATGGAGATTCGTGATGCGGATTATGTAGAAAAAGCAGTTGCCATTATGGAACAGGACGAAAAGATTGCTGTATTGGGAACGGATATTGTAAATATGCACGGACAGCATCAAAACCCTATGTATGAGGTTCCATTTGCTTACGAGGTACTTTGGCCGCTGGAGATAATTTCTAATAAGATTCAGAAAAATAAAATACCTTACATAGGTGATTTTTCAAAGAGTGGTTACTGTGAAAAAGTTTCTGGGTGTTGTCTTTTTGTTCGAATGAGCTTCGTTAAGCGGATAGACTATTTTGACGAAAATGTGTTTTTATATTGTGAGGAACCTATTCTGGCAGCAAATGTAAAAAGAAGCGGGATGAAAGAATATTATGCTGCTGAGTTAACTGCATACCACATGCATAAAGAATCTGTGAAGGGTGACCCTAGGATAAGATTAAATGAATTTTACAAGAGCCGGACTTATTATTTGAAAGAGTACAGTGGGTATAAGGGATGGAAATTAAGGCTTGCCTTGATTTCAAGAGCATTTAATAATTTCTGCTATATGCATAAAAAGTACAGGTAGGAACATGGATAAAAAGAAAATATTTGTTTCAGCGTATGCGTGTGAACCGGGTAAAGGTTCGGAGATTGGGGTTGGCTGGCATTGGGTTCTTGAAATGAGCAAATACTATGAGCTTTGGGTCATGACGAGAGCGAACAATCAGGAACCCATTGAAGCATATATACTTACACATCCAGATGATAACAGAAATATTCACTGGGTTTATTATGATTTACCAGATTGGGTGAAACGCTTCAAAAAAGGAATGCGAGGCGTCCGTATTTATTATACCTTATGGCAGTATGGATCAAATCAACTTGTGAAGGGAACCATGCAGCAAAATAACATTCAAATTTATCATTTGCTCACATACGGAAATGCATTGTGGCATGTTTCAAAATATGGACAAAAACATTTTTTTGTCTGGGGGCCAACAGGTGGGGTGGATACGATTCCCTCGGAATATTCCAGGAAATATAGTTTTCGCAATCGGATGGTGGAATTCGCGCGAAGGACGGTAGTTGCTATGCTGCCAATTAACATTGGCTTTCAAAATAGATGCAAAAATGCGGATTTGATTTTGTGCAAAGCAACCTCGACAATTCAGGCCATATCTCCAAGGTATCGTCATAAAGCTTGTATATTTACAGATGTAGCAACGGACTTGACTTTAGAAAAGTACTCGCAAAATTTTTCGTCAGGTATTGTTGAATATTTGGTAATTGGAAAACTGGATGCCTGGCGTGGGTTTGACTTACTGATTGAAGCGTTTTCAGAGGCTGTAAAACATAATGATAATATACACCTGACTATCATGGGAAAGGGCAGCGATCAGAAACGGCTTGAGACACTGATACATACTCTTAATATGAAAACGTATGTGAGCATGATTGGTGAGGTGTCTATGTCCGAGTATAGGCAGTATATGATTAATAGTGATGTTATCGTTAATCCCTGCTTAAAAGAAGGCGCAGTTACAGTTTCGTTTGACGCGATGAGCTACGGGAAACCTTTTATTTGTTTGGATACAGGTGGATATACCAGGTATTTCATGAATGACTATGCAATCGTTTTGCCGCGAACTTCGAGAAATGAAACCGTGCACAATTTAACAAAAGCAGTTTTGCAGACAGCTGATTCGCAAGAGAGAAGGCGTCTTTCAAGCGCTATTGTGAAAGAAGCAGATAAAGTTTCATGGCAGACAAAGGGAGAGCAAATTCGTGATGTAATTGATGAGGCATACGCGAGAAGAGGTTAGCGTGTTGAATATTATAAATCAGATTGTGAAGGACGATCAGCAGGGAGAGCTTTATTTTGACATTTACAATGCCAAAGGGAAAGAATGGTTAATCCCCAGACAGGGCTATAAAACCGGCTTATCGATTTATCAACCAACAGCGTTCAAAGGACGGATCTTCAAAAAGCTCTTTGTTGTCATTGTTAGAAGCAATTTCTTGATGAAAATTCTAAATGTAAGGAGCCGTTCTATTCGTTATGTACCAGGAATCGCTTGCGTTCTGAAAGAATATTTTGGGAGCGATTATCAAACGTCGTTGTTTGGCGGAACGCCATGTGTTCATCAGAAAACAGTGATTCAGGTTTATAGAAAGAAACGTATTCTTGCTTATTGTAAAATAGCTGTTAGTGAGGAAATAGGAAAGATTTTTGACTTAGAGTGTGAGAATCTATCATATTTGCGCCGCAAAGGAATTGAAAATGTGCCGGAGGTTTTATTTCGAGAAAATACCGGTGATTTCAAATTGTTTTGTCAGAGTAGCGTGAAAGGAATTGGGTCACAAAGTCCGACAAAACTGACAGAAGTCCATTATGTTTTTTTAGAGGATTTATATAACAAAACGGCGATATTTGAGCAGTTTGAAAAGACCGACTATGCTTCCATGCTTGCTAGTTTAGAAAGAAACCTAATAAAATTACCGATGAAAGACAGAGACATTATTGTGAAGGCAATTGATGAGGTTAGGGCGCACTATGCTGGTAAATGCGTAAATTTTTGCTTCTATCATGGGGATTTTACGCCATGGAATATGGCAGTTGAAAATGGGCGGTTGAAGGCTTTCGACTTTGAATATGCGAAGAAATCATATCCAAAATATCTTGACATGATTCATTTCTTTATGCAAACAGAGATTTTTGTGAAGCATAATAATGAAGATCGAATATGTGATGATTTTCGAAAGCTTCAGACAAAATTTTTGAATGAAAAAGAAAAGAGACATTATATGATGTGCTACCTTTTAGAGATCATCAATCTTTATCTGAGTAGGACAGATGAAGAAGATCAGGATGAACAAAAGAATACCTCGTTGCGGAAAGGGGTTTTAGAGAGGATATCAAGATGGAATTAACGAAAATAAGAACAGAGTGGATTGATATTGCGAAAGCGTTGGGAATCATAACTGTTCTTTTTTTCACGCTCTTCCAGATGGTTACTATCGAAATCTCCTGCACAACAACAGCAAGAATATCTGATTACTGGTGGACTGTGTTTTATGTTATTGTTGGCTTAGTTGGGTCACTTTTGATGAGGAAAGTGGCATATCATGTGAAGAGTAGACTAACAAAGCTAATATATTAAATATGAAAGTTCGGAGGACGTATAAATAATGAATGCTGATATTGAATATAAAAAATGCGATATATTGCTGCTCTTCGTGTTAATATGCGGTGCGTTTTTTATGGGGTCTCAAATATATTTCATATTCAGCACAGTGTATTTATGCTTTTTGTTTTTTTCACATTCTGGGAAAATCATTATCCCTCGCATTCCCGGTTTTATCGGATATTTGTTATTTATAGTCTACGCATCAATTGTAGGACTTATGTTGTATAACCTTAGAAATGTTTTAAGAGATTTATATTATATCCTTCCGACGGTTGTGTGGATTTTCATTGGCACACAGATGAGTGAGGGTGATGAAACAAGAACCTCACTTTTAAAAACATTGTATTTGTACGGTGGGATAGTCTCAGCGAGCTGTTTTTGCAAATTTATTATATCCTTTAGTTTAGATTTCAGTACGCTAAAAAATATATTCGGCAGTAACTTATATCAGATTGGTTTTATTTTACCGATGATGATTTATCAGGTATTCATATGTGGACACACCGTCTTTTCAAAAAACGCTGATCGACTGATTATCTGCTTAATGAGTGGACAGATTTTGCTTTGTTTTGGGCGCATAGGGATTATTCAGCCGTTATCAATGCTGGCTGTAATACTGTTTATCTGTATTGTGTATGGTAAATATAACACGAGAACATATAAAATGCTGTTTGCATTTTCGGCATTTATGGTAGTGGCTTTGTTGCTGTTCTTCTATGTTCTTCCTGATAGTTTGACAGGTACGTTTATGGAGAAAGTATTGAATTCTTTTTCTGAAGTGGATACTAGTCAAACAATTTCTTCTATTGGAGAAGCAACGAATAATTGGAGGGCATATGAAATTCAAGCGGCACAAAAACAATGGAAGAACAGCAATTTGATCGTTCAATTATTTGGATATGGAATGGGAAAAGGAACGAAAATAGATTATGTTCCAAATTCGTGGAGTAGTATGGTTGTGGATAATGAGCTTCCTCTTCTACATAATGGTTTCTACACACTGTTGTCAAAAGGTGGATTGTTTGCAGTGCTGTCTTGTGTATTGATGTTTTTGGGGCCTATAGTTACTGGCATTAGAAAACTGCGTTACACGCAATCGGTTGAAACTGTGAATATTTTAGTTATTGTAGTCTCTTTAAGTGTGGCAGCTATATTGAATACCTGGGTTGTACGTGGGCCGGTAGAACAGGGAGCCTTTGTTATTTGGGCTATTTTGATTGGCCATATTTATGGAAGCAGTAGCGAAATTCATGTACATAACAAAAATCAAGCGAATATAATAAAGGATTAATAAATATGGAACATAGGAGCTTAAAGGTAAATTATATTTTTAACACAGCATACCAAGTGCTGATTTTAATTGTACCTTTAATTACGACGCCGTATATATCACGTGTTCTCGGTGCTGAACAAATAGGAATTTATAGCTATACATATTCTATTGTTAGTTATTTTTTGCTTGTGGCCGTAATGGGAACAGCTACTTATGGACAGAGAACAATTGCTTATTTCCAGCAGGATATGTATAAACGAAGCTGTAAGTTTTATGAGATATTCATATTTCGTTTATTTGCAACGGTTATCAGTATTTTTT
>JAJQBI010000018.1 GCA_021203365.1 Clostridiales bacterium | reverse complement strand
CTATAATTCCAGAAATAAAAACTGTATAAAAATTGCTGTTCTGTAAATACTTGTTACAGATTCAGGAATGTCAATGTAAATTCTCCCGCATAATTTAAAAACATAGAATGATACAAGTGACAATCACAGCAACAAAACTCTTTTTGTCGCTTTAATCATAGAATATAGAAAGGAGGTCGGATGCATGACATGGCTTATCATTCTCCTGTGCTTTTTCGCCTGCCAGATCCTTGTCCTTTTCTGCTGCCTGGCCGCGGGGAGCGACCCGGTTTCAAGGGAAATATCAGACAAAGAACAGATGGAATACCTGGCAGAATGGACCAAGCGCAACCGTCAGAAAAAACAGGCCAAAGCGGCTCACCGGTAATATACACAGAGCAGGCCGGAAATCCCACCATGGATTTTCGGCCTGAAGCACTGCGCCCCGGAAAGTCTGCCGGGACTTTTTCAGATAATAATACATACCATACCGCCCCTGCTGTCGTTGACAATCTTCTGCATGGTATTCTGGAGCTTCTCCTGGCTGTCCTCACTGATGGCGGTGATTTTGCCCCGGATTCCGTCGGAAACCAGCTGCTGAATAGATTTTCCAAAAATATTGGTCTCCCAGATGCTCTCTCCCCTCTGCCCGCTTTCACTGATGTAGGCAATCAGATCCTTCGCCTGCTGCTCGGTGCCCACAATGGGCGCAATCTCTGTCTCTATATTCGCCCGGATCATGTGGATCGAGGGGCTTTTGGAGCGAATCCGAACGCCATATTTGCTTCCCTGCCGGATCACCCCCGGCTCCTCGATCTGAATCTCTGAGAGTTCTGGTAAAACCACCCCATAGCCGCAGCCCCGGACCGCCTCCAGAGCCGGCTGTACACGCACATACTCATCCTTCATGGCTGAGAGCTCCCGCAGGGTGTGGATCAGCTCATACTCACTTTCCATGGGAATCCCGCAAAGCTCACTGAGCATCTGGTAATAATACTCATCGCTGATCTGAACGCGGACACCCACGACTCCGTCCGACAGACCGACTTCTTCCAGATGAGTATCTGAAATGTATTCACTGTCCGGCCTCACGGAGTCCTTTGTGATATCCCGGATATGGGTAAGTCTTGTCATGGATTCCCCCGATTCCCTTAAGGACAGATGCCTTTACCTCATGGTCGGGGCTCAGCATTTCCACCCATTTGGGGATAAAATAGCGAATCTCACGGATGGGAAACTCATAGAGGATTTTTTCCAGGATCCGGGCAATATCCTCCCTGCGCAGCTGCTCACAGTTCACAGCCATGACCGCGACCTGGTATTTTTCCTCTGTCGCCTTTACCAGCTGCCGCGTCTCCTCCCTGTAGGGCGTCTGGGAATTTATAAGTACGAGAAAAGGCTTTTTCTGCACCTTTAATTCCCGAATGGTCTGTTCCTCCGCCTCCAGGAAGTTTTCTCTTGGCAGCTCTCCAAAGCTTCCGTCTGTAGTAATCACAAGGCCAATGGTAGAATGCTCCTCAATCACTCTGCTGGTGCCGATCCTGGCGGCCTCATGAAAGGGAATGGCCTTCCGGGACCAGGGGGTCTTCACCATCCGCTCACGCCCCTCCTCCAGATGGCCGGCGGCATCCTTTACCAGAAATCCCACACAGTCAATAAGCTTTACCTTTACCTTCTGATCCTCCCCCAGATCTACGGAAATCGCTTCTTTCGGAATAAATTTGGGCTCCACTGTGGTGATCATTTTTCCGGACCCGCTTAAGGGAAGCTGATCCCGAAGCTCCGCCTGCTTTTTCTCATCCATGAAAGGCAGGGCGTACAGCTCCATAAACCGGCGGATGAAGGTGGATTTCCCCGTGCGCACCGGACCCACCACGCCTATGTAAATGTCTCCGCCGGTTCTCGCCTGAATATCCCGGTAAACCTGAAAGTTTTCCATATTTTATGCCCCCTTGCATTTTTTACAGACAATGATTGAAGCGACAAAAAGTATTTTGTCGCTATGATACGCGGATTTCTCCGCACTTCGTGCTCCCGAAATCCTGACAACATTCGAAATCCGCTCATTTTTCTGCGAAAAATGGCTACTTTCTCATGTTGTTCGGGACCCAATCTCATGAATGCAGATGCAAGCATCTGCATTCATGACCTTTTGTCCCTTGTATCACACAATGCCACTGCTAAAATATATGCGGGGGAATTATCATAAATTCATTCTCAGAGAGCAAAAAACACACGGAGCGGAAAAAAGGCAGGAACGCAAAGATATGCGCTCCCGCCTTTTACTGGACAAATTTGACCGAATCGTCCGTGTACTTTTCGATTACTCTGTAGCTCTCTGAGCTGCCTCAACCACATGTCCAACCAGAACGGATGTGGTAACGCCGCCAACACCGCCGGGTACGGGAGTGATAGCGTCTACAATGGGCTCAACCTCTTCGTATTCCACATCGCCGCAGATCTTGCCTTCCTTGTTTACGTTGATTCCAACGTCGATTACGATCTGGCCGGGTTTTACATAATTCTCACGAAGAAGTCCGGCATGTCCGGCCGCAACAATGATAATATCCGCCTGACGGGTGGCCGCCGGCACATCCTTCGTCAGGATGTGGCAGATGGTCACAGTGGCGTCTCTTCTAACCAGCATATTGGCCAGCGGTCTTCCTACCACTGTGCTCGCACCGATAACAACGATATCTTTGCTGGTACAGTTAATCTCATAGTGATCCAGAATCTCCATAACTGCCTGAGGTGTACAGGGCGGGAATCCAACCTTTTTGCCGGTGATTACGCCGGACATGGAGAGATCCGTCATGCAGTCCACATCCTTCTCCGGAGCCAGAGCATTCTCAATCACAGCCTGATTCAGATGTCTTGGAAGGGGACGGAACAGAAGAACGCCGTGGATACTGTCATCCTTGTTTACCTTGTCGATCACGGCAAGAAGCTCGTCCTGGGTAACCTCTACAGGGAGAAGGATTTTCTCACAAGCCACTCCAAGGGTCTCGCAGCGCTTGGTCGCGCCTTTTTCATAGGAAAGGTCGCTGGGGTTTTCTCCCACACGGATAATGCACAGTGTAGGATTCACTCCCTTTTCCTTCAATGCGGCAACATTATCCTTAATGCGCGCATTCAGTGCTGCGTTTACTTCTTTGCCTAAAAACTGTCTAGCCATTTGATTTGTTTCCTCCTGATGTTATTATGATGATGTTGGGATCAAAAGCATTTGACCCCTGTGATACCGAAATCCTCCTGTCCTTTTAAAGGATTCCGATCGGATTGTTACCTCAGTCTTTCCAGTACGCTGTCGAAGGTTTCGTCCGCGATTTTTGTATATTTCTCCAGCATGGCGTCCGCCCTGCGGTTCAGATCCTGGGCGTATTCCCGGTCCTTCATGGATTTGGTATTGATATAGACATTCAGACTGGCACCCTTCAGAGCCGCCTTACAGAAGGCCGCCCCCACGCCCGCGTCGCTTATGGCCAGTTTGGAGCCCTTGGCGCCAAATTCCACCAGCAGGTCGATGGCCTCACAGCACTTCTCCATGATTTCCATGGGAACGGAACAGGCTTCCTTCAAAGCGGCTTCCATAACCCGCTCCTTTTCCGCCTTTTCTTCCTCCGTCTCCCTGGGCAGACCATAGGCTCTGGACAGGGGCTCAAACACCTCGGCATCCCTCTCGATCAGGCGGAGAAAATCCTTCTGCAGCTGATCACATTTCGCCTTCAGCGAAAGCATCTCCTCCTCCACATCCGCGTATTTCTTCTTGCCGACGGTCAGGCTTCCCACCATATTTCCAAGAGCCGTTCCCACAGCGCCTACAAGAGCCGACGCGCCGCCGCCTCCGGGTACCGGAGCCTTTGATCCCAAAACCTCCACAAATTCCGTACATGTACTTGTTGAAAATCCCATTGTCAAAAATACTCCTTTACTCTTGCAGCACGGGCTATGTACCGATTACTGCAAACACTTCAGAAATCCTTTCAGAGAGCCGATGATCACATCTCCCATCACCGCCATGTCCTCCGCCTGGAAGGACACAGGGAAATTATCGGAAAACAGAATCTGAGAGGATGGGGGAAATTCCTCATCTCCCTCCCAGAGTATCATATGAATCTGATAACCGGGGTAGATTTCCACCTGATAAGCCACATCCCCGTGTTTCAGGGGAGAAGCTCCCATATGCTCCATAATCCTCTGAAAATCATGAATCCGGTTTCCATAGGTAAAGGCCAGACGCCTGATACAGCGGCCGTCAAACTGCCGAAGATATACCTCGCCCCAGGGCATCTCCCGATAGGTCCTGAAGCCTCCGGTTCCCTGAGAACTCTGTCCGTTCAGCAGAAAGCGGATCGTCAGAATCCTCGCGTAGATCATTTCCTCCAGGGGATAATAGCCCTTATCGTCGGGGGTGTGTGTCACGCAGAAATCCGGATGAGAAATCTGATACTCCGTTCCCAGAAATGGCACGGTAAATTCCTTTTTCCCCTCATTGTAGGGAATGGACAGACGAAGCGCGATCTGCAGCGGATCCGCTTCCCTGTACAGCTCCATATAATGTTCCCAGGGCATCCGCTCCTTGCTGTCCTTCTCATAGTTCAGTTCTTCCAGTCGAAAAGCCATTTTGATCCTTTCCTTATGTGTAGCCGCGATCGCAAAGCCTGGCACGCTTTACCCGAAGTCCGCCAGGATCGTCAGTTGCTGTTTTCCCCCATGGCTGCCTCTACAGACGGAAACAGAGAAGCATCCGTATGGGGAAGGAAGCAGGCGCCCACAAACTCATCCATATAAGACGGAACTGCGGAGAGCTCCAGATAGGTCATATTAGCCGCCAGCTCATAGGTCTTTTTCTCCGCCGGCGTGGACAAAAGCATCAGATACGCACCGGTGAGAGAAGAATTTCCGATATAATGATATTTTTCCAGGGAGATATCCGGGAACATACCGATGGCCACCGCGTTTTTCATATTAATTCCGCTTCCGATCCCGCCAGCCACGTACACATCCTCTATCATTGAAAAATCAAAGTCAAGAGAGCCAAGCATGGTCTGGATGGCGGAGAAAATCGCGCCCTTCGCCCGGATAAAATTGTCAATATCCACCTCTGTGATCTCCACGTCCCTTGGAGAACCGGCGTCCTCCTCAAAGGCGATCACATAGCTGCCCATGCCATATTTGTCATGGCGCACACGCTTTCCCTCCCGGATAAACTTGCCCTTGGGATTGATGATTCCCTTCATAAACAGCTCGCAGATCACATCAATGATGCCCGAACCGCACAGACCCACCGGTCTGGTTCCCGGATCCCCCACAACCGTGTAGGTGGGTTCCATGGTCTCCTTATCGATGGTACAGGCCTCGATGGCCCCGTCTGTGGCCCGCATGCCGCAGCTGATGTCCCCGCCCTCGAAGGCCGGGCCGGCGGAACAGGCACAGCTCATGAGGAAATCCTCATTTCCAAAAACAAGCTCCCCGTTGGTTCCAAGATCCACAAACAGAGAAAATTCCGGCCGGTTCCAGATCATGCTCACCAGGGTTCCCGCCGTAATATCCCCGCCCACATAGCTTCCGGCGTTGGGCGCCACAATAATATGGGCATCCCAGTTGATGTCCACGCCCACATCGGAGGCAAACAACGCGTTTGTCTTGAAAAAGGTGGGAATATAAGGCTCCATTCGAAGCGGATCCGCATTAATCCCGGCAAAAAGATGATTCATTGTGGTATTGCCCGCGATACACATACGATAAATCTGCTTCGTCTGAATTCCCGCATGGCGGCACATCTGATGGATCATGGGATTGATGGTCTCCTTAATCACCGCGTCCTGCAGCTTCTGCTGGCCGCCCGGCTTTCTGGACTCAATAATCCGGTTGATCACATCCGCGCCGTAACGAATCTGTCCGTTTCCGGCGGAGCTCTTTGCCAGGATATCTCCGTTTTCCATGTTAATGAGAACTGCGGAAACCGTGGTCGTACCAATATCCACAGCAAGACCGCAGATCACCACGTCCTTTTCCTTTGGAAAAATATCGTAGACAAAAATATTGTTGGGAGTCGCCCGAAGTACACATTTTACGGAGAAATTGCTTTCCCGCAGTACATCCGGAAGCTCCCGCAGCACGGTATAGGGAATGGTACATTTTTTCAGATTCAGATATTTGCGAAGCGCCCGGGCCAGCCGCTCGGAATCCGGCATATTGTCATCCAGGGTGGGCGGATTCATATCCACTTCCACAACATCCAGACTGTTTGCCAGCTCGATCCCCGCAAGCTCAATCTCGCTTTTCGCGTTATTAAAAATGGAAATTTCCTTGCCGGAGCTCAGGTCCGCGATCTTCATCCGGCTCTTGTAGGCCGAAGCGATATCCGGCACAAAAACCGTCACATCCCCGCAGATCCGGCTCATACAGGCCAGTCTCCAGCCCTCCTCAAACTCTTCATCTGAAATGTGAAGGGTCCGTTTGGTCAGAAGCTCTCCCTCCACAAGGCGCACAAGACATTTTCCGCAGGTTCCGTTTCCGGAACAGGGCGTGTCGATGACCACATTGGCGCCTCTGGCAACCTCCAGCAGTATGTCTCCCTCATGGCAGAAAGCTTCCGTATTGCTGCCATCCCCGAATGCAAATGTTACCTTAAACATATGGTAGCCACCTTTCGTCCACAGCTCTCATTCTGATTCCATCTGCCATTTTCACTGAATAAAGGCAGGATTTTCTTAAAGATCCAGATAAGAATCCGCGTACAGGGTATTGCCCTTAAATACATCACAGGACTTAATGGTCTCCATCAGACGACGGTCATTGGGGTTCACGATGGCGGAGGTCATACCCTGCATCATGGCCATGGCCATCAGTGCGGAATCCATAATAGGACGGATGTTCTTGGGCATACCGTTGCTGTTATTGGAGAGACCGCCGGTGGAGTTCAGTCCCATATCTGAGAAAAGCTTGATGGCCTCAAGAATCTCCATCTGTTTCTCCTGCATGCCTTTTACAACCAGGAACAGAGGATCAAACCAGAGATCGGAGGGATCCATGCCTAGGCCCATGCCTCTCTCCAGCATGTTCTGGCAGTGCATCATACGCTCATCATTGTCGGAGGCGATGCCGCCATCGGAGCAGAGAGCGATTACGATGGCATCATTTGCCGCCGCAAGGTCAATATTCTCGATTCTTCCGCCCGCATCCGCAGAATTGATGATGGGTTTGCCCTTTGAACGGTTGTATACGGAAATACCCGCCTCAATGGCTTTTGTGTTGGTGGTATCCAGCGCAAGAGGAACATTGTCCAGGTTTTCCTGAAGAAGCTTCACAGCCCATTTCATCAGATCCTCGCCGTCATTCTCAGCCGGTCCGATGTTCACGTCAAGATATACAGCTCCCGCATCCAGCTGCTCCTTCGCTCTTTTTAAGATAGGCTCCGGATCTCTGGCGGTAAATGCGCGGTTCACTGGCGGTGCGGTTGTGGAAAGTCTCTCTCCGATTGTTATAAATTTTGCCATGCTTTTGTTCTCCTTTACTTGATGGTGAGATCCCCGGCCGGCATTCTCCGCCGCATTCCCGGGTGAAAAAGAGCCGGCCCCTGGGATCCCCTGTATACTATAACGGCTGTGCCGTTTAGCTTCTTTAAAAGGTATGCAAAACGAACGTCACACCCAAAAAACATATCCTGTTATGGCATTTTTTCTTTATGCCTCAAGGTCCTTTAAAAACTTCACCAGCTGCACGGCCTCTCTCGGTCCAACGATAATCTCCCATCCCGGAAGCTTCGCCTCAAGGTCGCCTTTCAGTACGGCTACCTTGCCTGGGATGACAAGCCTTCTGCATTTCACCTTCGGCTCAACATTCTCCTTGATGAATTTGGAGATGGTGTTTCCGGTAAACTTGCCCGCCGCCCAGGAGGTCAGAACGGAAAGTCCGCCCGCGTCGTTGATGACAAAGTTCATGGGAACGCCGGAACGCTCCAGTTCTCCGGATACCACAAAATAAGTCAGTGCGAAGTCAACTGTAGTAACCACCAGAGAATTCTCATCTCCGCCGTTCAGCGGATAGATTCCCGGCTCCACTTTCATGGGCTTCTGCGGATCTGTGTAGATGTTCTGACGAAGACCGTAAACCGGAAGTGCTTCCGCATAGGTCATCTGCTCCATAACTACGATGGAACCATATTTCATGGTAAACAGAGAGGCCAGAGCCGCCTGCATATGGAAATCACCCTTCGCAAGCTTCACTGTATTCACAATGGACGGATACCCGAAGGTCCGGTTCTGATCCTTCAGAGCGGCACGGCGAACGAGAACCGCATTGGCGAAGGTCTCTTTAATATCAGCGCCGGTCACGTCCAGAATCAGATTCTTGTTGCCCAGCTTCTCAAGAGCGACAACTGTATCGTACAGCTCGTCAATGTTCTGGCCGGATACACCGAGAACCACACCGGCTGCCTTGGCAACTGTATTCATCTCCGTATAGTTGGCCGCGTTGGCCCCGTTCAATACAGGCTTGTCTGCCTTGCATACCTCAAGAGCCGCTTTCGCGATCTCCGGATCTGTACAGCCAAGAATCAGAGTGCGTCCCAGGCCTTTTGCCTTCTCAACCAGGGCGGTGTATTTCTCCGCGTCCGCGCCTTCTCCACAGTTTACATATACAAGCTCTGTGTACATGCGCTCACCGATACGCTCATAATCCACCTTCGGAATCTCTTCCAGTTTCGCCTCAACCGCGGCGTCGTCCATATCTGTGCACAGGGAAACCGCATATCTGGTCTTGCTCACAAAGGTCTTCTCATGACGGAAGAGAACGGTCTCTCCGCCGAGAGAGAATTCCCCGTCGCCGGTTCCGATCTTGATGGTCTTCATGGGCGGAGCGGTAGCCTCAGACAGAGAAGCCAGCGCTTCCTCGGACATATGAGGACATTGCTCAATTTTCATGGCGCCCTGCGCGACCTTCATGGAGAAAGCCATACATGTAGGGCATCCACATTCCTTACAGTTTTTCTTTGGTGTTAATTTAAAGATCTGAATACCATTCAGTGCCATATCTTCTTCCTCCTATAATATTACGCGAGTGCCTGAATTAATTTGGAAATTGTTGCGACAGATTTTGGATGACGCAGGATTACAGCGTCTGAACCGGCCGCAAGGTCCGCAGTTGCGGTCATAATCTCCATGTCAACTCCACGCTCGTCCTGCGGTCCCCATTCCGGCATGTCGGCTTCAGAAGCGGAAGCTTCCTTTACGCCCCAAACCTCTGAGGCAACAGGTGTAATAATAGGCATCTGCAGCATATTGTCATTCTGGGACAAAGCCGCGCCCTTGATACGGTCCATGGTGGATACAACATACTCATATCCGTATCCGGCACATGCACTTCCGATATTCATAACGATCTTCTGGGCGTTTACACCCAGCTGTGTGGTGACAACATTCAGCTGCTTTGCAAGGTTGATATCAACCGCAGATTCCGCGCCCACAATCTGTCCGTAGGCAAGTCCCGCGGCCGCGCCGATGGCTTTGTAGTTTTCTTCCTTCTCAGCGAGGATCAGAACGTTTCTTCCCTGAAGAACCTCCGCCACCTTTGGAAGCAGCTCCGCGTCCTTCTCCACATTCTTGCAGCCTTCCACAACCAACGGACAGTCGATTGCGCCGGCCACTTCCTTTACAACCTCGATCAGCTCGTCCACAGATTTGTTTTCCCCGTTTGGATCTCCGCCTTCCAGAGCAAGGGCTACAAAATCTGCTCCTTCCATGGCTGCCGCTTTCCGGGCGATGTCCGCCATGGTTGCCGCACCATCATAGTATGCCCGGATCCCCTCAGCGAGGCCCTCAAGTCCCATATCAGAGATTTCCACGCCGATTTTCGCCGTATTCTCTGTGGGCGCGTCGAAAGTGTAGAACGGATATGTAGAATTTCCGCCGATTGCTACAGTCTTGTCTCCACTTCCAATGGTAACTGTGTTGATCCTGGCATTGAATTTTTGGGGTTTACGATTAAATGGCATTTGTTAGCCTCCTTAAAAATAAATATATATACACACGGCCGCCATATCCAAAAAGATATCCGGAATGTGACAGTCCGTTTTGCATACAGGTACATCTGAAATTCTGTTACACAAAAGGGCGGGGGCATGAATGGGGATAAATCCCCTCATCCATGACCGCCCTTCCCTGAATCATTACATCATGGGCTCCAGTCCCAGAGCGGGATGGCCAACCTCACTCAGATACGCAACCAGTGTCTCGGGATCCTCCGCAACGGTCTCGTCTCCGATCATATCCGTGAAGTTCTCAATTCCGTAAAGCTCCTTGGCCGTCTTGTTCAGTTTGTCCGCAATGAAGTCCTTCAGCTCCTTGGGCATCCAGACGATACGCTCGATACCGCCTTCTGCCTTCATAAACTTCTTGGAAGCGATGAAATGTTTTCCATGTCCCATAAAACCAGGAGTCTGCACACCGCCGCCGGTCATGGAGGCCATCTCGGAAAAGGTCATTCCAAGGGGCGTCATGCCCGCGTACTCACGGTTGGCGATTACCACGCCGTTGCTGAAGGGCTCAATTCCACAGATACACTCAAAGCATCCGCAGGAGGTCATGGGATCCTGCATGATGGAATACAGGGTTACATGCTCCAGAGCGCCCTGGGAATACTTCTGAACCGCCTCGTCCACGTCCTCGTAAGCGCCAAGATTCTCGTCGATGGGACGTTCCTTGGTGATCACCTGGCAGGGACCTGCGGGATCCAGCTCGTTGGTTGCCTTGGCATCCAGCCAGGAAACCGCACCGCACAGGCCCAGTCTCTCCGGAGTTACCACGCATACATGGGACGGGGAGAATGCCTGGCAGAGGATACAGCTGTAATATACGTCCACAGACTCATCGGTAAGGGACTCAAGACGGTCGTCACGCTTATCGAAAATGGGAATCGCCACCTCATGACGAATCCGGGTACATTCCGCGGGATCGGTGTAGATCACAACCTCACATTTATCCACAACCGCGTCAAATTCATTCTTCACCTGGGTGTAGAGAACCTCGCCGATATGGCGGATCTTAAAGCCGGCGTTAAAGGCGTCGATGCTGATACGGATACGCTGCATATCTCTCTGGCCGGTATGGTAAACACCCTCCACACAGTTGATGTAATTATGGAATTTACGCTCAATAACCGGCTCAAAGTCAGGCTGCATGTTCTTGCCGGCCACCTTCACCACATAGGCGATGCTGTTCTTGCTTCCGAATTCCATCTCGTCCACTTCCGGACCGATCACCGTAATCTTGTGATCCTCCACCTCGGAAGGCTCGCAGGTATGTACCAGCTCCGCACAGTCCACACGGGATCCGTCGAATTCCACCTGCATGTTCTTGCGGCGGATGATCTCTCCCTCGAAGGCCGAACCGAAGGCCACCGGAATATCCACATTGGAGATCTTGATCTTGATATTTCTGGCCTCCACGGAGGTGGCGTTGAACTCTTCCACCTTCGGCTGCTTGATCAGACTCTTGGGAATCGACGGGGTAAAGTCCATATCGTTGGTGATAACCGGGAAACCATAGTAAATCGCTCCGGCGCCGCAGGCAACCGTCTTCTCATCCAGAGGAGCAAAAGCGTTTACAAAGGCGCGGAAACGATTAAAGTTATACTCCTGAAGAGCCGCTTTGTCGCCGGGAGTGATATTTCCGAAGATCATGGCGGTTCTGCAGGCAGCGGAAACCGCATGGGCCACAGAGGAGATATTCTCGCCCATGGGGAACACACGAACATTAAAGCCTGTATTATAATTGGCCTCTTTCAGCTGCTCAATGATGCCGCCTACCAGACATACAAAGCTTCCCTGTGCCTGATAGCTTTTTACCAGGGCGCAGGCCTCTTCCACGGAGGGCGCCGCGTTGATAATGATGGCAACCGCAGGGATATCATAGGTAACAAGGGGCACGCCCAGCTCACGGATCTGTGCGTCGGTCATATGTCCCAGATAGGGAGCCTCATAGGGCTGCTTGCCGTCAATATATTTCATCAGCTCAATCAGCTCAGCTGAAAGAGCGGTGGCAATACCGGATTTAAACACAGAATCCAGACGGCGTTCCCTCTGCATTTCGCCCTTAATATATACAAGGGCCTCCTTTGCCTCTCTCAGAGTGGTGATCTTGATTCCGGTCTCTGCGTAATAACAGGCCGGACCGTAAGCCGTATCGGGAAAGCCGACGGCCATATCCTCGCCGTACTGAGCGACGGCGTCGTTGACTGCCTTCTCCGCTTCCGCGTACATGCTGTCATTTCCATTAAAAACAATATCAAATAAAAGCACTGTCATACCTCCTGATTTTTCTGATCGATCTTATGTTTGATTTGTCTGATTTCCTCTGTAACCGTCTTGCTGAAATCATAGGGGGATTTTCCCTGGCGGTCCGCATCGATCACATCCTCACTAAAATGCATGAAGCCCAGCAGATCCTCCGCCGGTATTCTGGAACGGACAAAATCCTCATCCTCCGCTCCCCGCACCTTATTGGCGACCACCATCACCTGGGATACGCCCAGGTCCTTTGCCAGACGCTTTACGTTTTTGTAAGTCTGCACACTTCTTGCACCGGGTTCGATCACCACGATAAAAGCATCCATGCTTTCCGTGGTTCCCCGGCCGAGGTGCTCCAGGCCGGCCTCCATATCCAGAATTACCACGTCATCCCTGTGAAGGACCAGATTATTGATAATGCGCTTGAGCATCACATGCTCCGGACAGACACAGCCGCCCCCTCCGGTCTCCACAGTTCCCAGAACCAGAAGCCTTACCCCGTTGCAGACTTTTCCGTAGGTGTCCGGAATGTCGTCCACCTTCGGATTGAGCTTGTAAAACTGGTTGTCTCTGCTGGCGCCGGTGCGCTCCTCCACCAGCCTGCGCATACGGGAAATGGGAACGATGGAATCCAGGGTCTCCTCGTCAAATCCAAGGGCCAGTCCCAGGTTGGCATCCGGATCCACATCCGCCGCCAGTACCTTCTTTCCCTCATCCGCGTACAATCTGGCCAGAGTGGCTGCAAATGTAGTTTTTCCCACCCCGCCTTTACCGGTTACCGCAATTTTCATGGATATTCGCCCTTCCTTATCAGATTCCCAGCGCGGTTCTCTTTTCTTCGATCCGTTCGATCATAAGATCTCCCAGCTTATCCATATCCTTCTCCACGGTGTAGCAGGCTTCTACCCAGTCACGGATGCCGCCCTTTAACAGACCGTCCACCTCAGAGGAACCATAAGCATAGGGCTCTACACCAAGGAATGTGTCAATACCGCTGGCCACAACATAGTTTCCGATGGAAACCGCCTTCTCAGACATCCACTCGGGAGCGCAGCCCACCAGCGGAATCTGGGAGATATTCCAGCCGGAATCCTTGGCGATTCTCGCCGCCAGAACCATCATACGGCTGATATCCACACAGGAGCCCATATGCAGAACCGGAGGAATGTCCACCAGCTCACAGACACGTTTCAGACCCGCGCCGCAGTATTCCTTGGCTCTCTTGTCCATCAGACCGGCCTTGGCCGCTGCCTGGGCGGAGCACCCGGAAACAACGAGGATAACGTCGTTGGCGATCAGCTTCTTCATCAGTTCAATATGACCGGAGTCCGGACGAACCTTCGGGTTGTTGCAGCCTACCATGGCCACCGCGCCGCGGAGGACACCGGATTTCACACAGTCAACCAGGGGAAGCATGGTTCCGGTTACGTCCACATGGGTGTTGGTTACGCCGTCCAGCTTCTTCTCAATCTGCTCCACAGAATAACCCACAAAGGCTTTCTGTTTCATCTTCGGAATATATACAAGGTCTTTATTTCTGTTCTTAAAGTTCTCAATGGCCATCTTCACGATCATCTTCGCGTTTTCACCGGCGGTCTTGGCATTGAAACGGATGAACTCCGAATCCGGCATCTGAGCGATGGGTGAAGTGGTTACGAATTTTGTATGGAAGCATTTGCTTAAGGGTCCAAGAGCCGGGAAGATACACTGCACATCCACTACGATCAGCTCACAGGCTCCGGTAAGGATCACGTTTTCCTGGGAGAGGAAGTTTCCGGCCATAGGAATTCCGCGGCGCATGGCCACTTCATTAGAGGTACAGCATACACCGGAAACGGTAATTCCGCCGGCGCCCATGGATTTGGCATAGTCAATCATTTCCTTGCTGTCCGCGTACTCGCAGATCATCTCGGAAAGAGACGGATCATGTCCGTGAACGATAATATTTACGTTTTCCTCCACCATAACGCCCAGGTTTGCCTCAGTTTCCACTTCCTTCGGGGTTCCGAAGAGAACGTCGGAGAACTCGGTTCCCATCATGGAGCCGCCCCAGCCGTCGGACAGACCGTTCCGAAGGGCCTGACGAACCAGCGCCTCCGCCTTGGAGGAACATCCCATATGGGTCATATGCATGGCACAGGAAACCTCCCGGTCAATGGCGCGGGGGCGGATCTCCTCCCGGTCCCAGATCTCCTGGGTGTGCTCAGGGGCGCGTTTTGTGAAAATCTGAGTACCAAATGGCTTTCCATATTCCATAAGGGCCTTTTCAGCCGTCTCATGGGCCACATCATAGATGTCTCTGCCTTCGGTCTCTACCTCAAACTCCTTTGCCAGGCGAAGAAGCTTGGCCTCATCTTTTACATGATAATTTCCGTCTGCGGAGGACTCATGCAGCGTGTTGCAGATCTCACGCCCATGATCTGAATGGGTGGCCGCTCCGCCAGCAGTAAAGCGAAGGAAGTTCCTTCCTACGATACCATGGGCATCACACCCGCAGATCCCTCTGGGCGCCTTCGGTGTAATGCGGCACGGACCCATGGAACAGATACGGCAGCAGACACCGGATTCGCCAAACTTACAGTGGGGGGTCTGATTCTTTACACGAAACTGCCAGGCATCCGCGCCTACCTTGGCGCCTGTCTCAAGCAGTCGGGTGGTGGCAGCTTCAAATTCCTCCACTGTCGCTAATTTGAATTCACTCATTGTAAACCTCCTTTAGTATTGTAAATGTGTTCATAAAAAACTCATATCCCATCCCCTCCCATGGGATACATCCGGCAAAAAAACAGGCTCTTCTTTGTACTCACGGCAAACATCCCCTGCCCCCGTCGCCTTTGCAAAGGCTCAGGAAGCAAGGGTGTCATTTACAGATTCATTTTGTCAAGTACATCAAAGAGAGCCTTTTTTACCGGATTATCCGATGGAAGGGTAATCATGGCGCGTCCGTCACAATCATACTCGTAGACGGTCTCATCCTGCGGAATCACTCCCAAAAGAGTGAGCCCCTGTTTCTCAATCTCCTCCAGGGTTCCCTCGTTCAGCTTCCCGCCGGGAGCCCGGTTCACAATCAGGCCGACGGTGGCGGGCTTCATCCCGCATTCCCGGATCAGCTCCGCAATGCGCCCGGCCGCCTGCACGCCTCTTCTGGAACAGTCGCTCACCAGAACCGCCGTCTCCATGCTCGGAAGAATTCCGCGGCTGATATGTTCCATGCCGGCCTCGTTATCTACAACAATATATGGATAATTGTGCTGGTACTTGGCCAGCTGTGTCTGCAGGAGGCCGTTCACATAGCAGTAACAGCCCTTTCCCTGGGTTCTTCCCATCACCAGCAGATCAAAATCATCGTCCTCCACCAGCGCGTCCTCAAAACGCATCTCCGCGAATTCCGCCTTGGACATCCCCTTTGGAATGGGGCTCGTCTTGGCGATCTCCGCCTGGGCAATTTCCTCACGGACCGCTCCGAGAGTGGTTTCCACCTGGACGCCAAGCACCTCGTTTAAATTCGAATTGGCGTCCGCGTCCACCGCCAGCACCGGTCCTTTGCCCTTTTCACAAAGATATTGTATCAGCATTCCACACAGTGTTGTTTTTCCCACGCCGCCCTTTCCGGCGACTGCAATCACATGTGCCATAAATAAAGGTTCCTCCTTATCCCGGTTCAGTCAACTGCAAGCCGGACAATGCTGTTCGCCAGGTCAACCATAAGGATGCTTCCCTCCAGAACCTGTTCCTCACCCATAATGTCCCGAAGCGTTAGCTTCCGGCCATCCACATCGATGCGGGCCACATTCCGGAAAATTACCGAGTCATCATTTTCTTTATATACAGTCGCAAGACACATTTCCTTCGCCTCCAGTTCCGTCTTCTGTCTCATTCACGCATTTACTGCTGTTTCAGTTCTTCCTTAACCAGAGTCAGGGCCAGTCCCAGACGCATATTGCCCTTCTGGAAGTCGGACACCGCCTCCCGGATCGTCTTCGCCGCGGCTTCCATGCCCATTTTCTTCAGGTTCTCAGCCATCTGGTCCAGCTCCGACGCGTGATGCTCGTTATGGGACAGCATATAGCTTAAAAGAGCCACCGTCTCCTTCCCGGCATCCCCGCCGGAGGCACAGGCACCGCAGTGTCCCTGCGAACCTTCCGCCGGACAGCCCTCGCTGCCATGGGGATGCGTATGCCCCTCCCCATGTGTATGTTCCTGGCAGTCTCCGTGTCCGTGGGGAATAAGATTGCCATTTTCATCTTTAATTAAATGCATCGATTTCTCCCTTCTGTCTTCCTCCCGCCCACACTCTGACCGCGGCAGGACGCACTTATGACAAGAATTTATCAATATGCGATTATTATACAACGTTCCTGTTCTTTGTGCAAGCACATAATCTGAAATAATCACCAATAATTTTTTCCACTTTCAGCCATAGGAGAGGATATTTTTCCAGTTTCTTTTTCACGGAAATCTCCCGGTTCTCCGCATTGATATTAAATTAACATTTGACGTTTTAGCAAAAACGTAATACACTCGAATTGGATTTTTCATATTTTTGTGCTAAAATACTTTTTTGTGTACGAATATCGCTGTAAAAAATCATAAAAAAAGGAGGAATTTGTTTTGCAACGGGACGTTTTTTTAAACAACGACAGAAAAATGCCTCTTCTTGGACTGGGCGTATACAAGATCGCCGACGGCCTCACAGCCGAAAACGCCGTATCCGCCGCTGTATCCTCAGGGTACCGCATGATCGACACCGCTCCCGCTTACAAAAATGAGGAAAGTGTGGGGAGAGGCATCGCCAGATGCGGCGTCCCCCGCAAGAATCTTTTTATCACAAGCAAGGTCTGGAACACCGCCCAGCGTCTGGGCGACGTACAGGGAGCCTTTCAGAGAAGCCTTGACCGTCTGAAGCTGAATTATGTGGATCTTTACCTCATTCACTGGCCGGTTCCCGGCTGTTATCTGAGCTCATGGAGAGAGCTGGAGAAAATCCTGAACAGTGGACGGGCCTTAAGCATAGGAGTCAGCAATTTCCAGATCCGCCACCTGGAAGAGCTGCGCAACGTCTCCGGCATTGTTCCGGCAGTAAACCAGATCGAGTGTCACCCCCTGTGCTATCCGAAAGAGCTGATTGAATACTGTCAGGCGAGAGGCATTCAGGTACAGGCCTACGCCCCCCTGGCGAGAGGCGCATACCTGGACAACGATATCCTGTGCGTCCTCGGCACGAAATACGCGCGGACTCCGGCGCAGGTAGGCCTTCGCTGGGCCCTGCAGAAAGGGCTTTCCGTCATTCCAAAATCCTCGAATCCCGTTCATATCCGAAGCAACGCCGATATTTTTGACTTTAACATTGAAGAGGAGGATATGGCCATCCTTGATACTCTGAACGAAAATCTGCACACCTCCCATGTCCCCGAGGATTTACGCGATATACCATTTTAAAAAGACCGGACGGTAAATTTCCGTCCGGTCTTTTTAAGTCCTTACCGGGAATCCTGTCCATCCTCTTTTTTTGAGGAGCCGGACAGGTAAACCTTGCTCTCCGTTCCGTGAATCAGCCGGACAATATTTGCCCTGTGCCGGTAGTAGGCCAGAATGGTCAAAAGAGCCATGACCACATACAGCTCCAGCCTGTGACCGGCATCCATCCCGTAAAAACCCATCTGTCCGAAAAGGATCATACACACCAGCGCCACCAGATACCCGCACAGGGAACACAGCGACACATAGTGGGTGGTAAAAAACAGCGCAAAAAACACCACCGCACAGATCAGAAGCAGCTTCCAGTCAAAGACGATCAGCATTCCCACCGAGGCCGCGATTCCTTTCCCTCCCCGCATTTTCAGATAAATCGGGAAATTGTGTCCCAGAATACAGCCGGCGGAGGAGTAAAGGACCAGAAGGGGCATAATATCCGAACCGCTTCCTCCAAAAATCGCCCGGACCACCACTCCCGCCAGAACACACTTCAGGCAGTCCCCCACAAGGGTCACAGCCCCCGCCTTTTTGCCGAAGGTGCGGTACGCGTTGGTGGTTCCCGCGTTGCCGCTCCCATGGTCACGGATATCCGTATGATGAGCCAGTCTGCCGAGCAGATAGGAGGTCTGAATCAGCCCGAAGGCGTAGCCAATGGCCAAGCATATGATACGTTCCATAACAGCCTCAGTCCTTTTCCCCGCGTTCGCGGATAATAAATTTCAGAGACGTCCCGGCGAAGCCGAAAGCATCCCGGATTTTGTTTTCCAGGTATCTTGTATAGGAAAAATGCATCAGTTCTCTGCTGTTGACAAAAACCACAAAGGTCGGAGGCTTTACCCCCACCTGTGTCATATAGTATATTTTCAGCCGTCTTCCTCGGTCAGAGGGCGGCTGCTGCATGGCCACCGCCTCAGAGAGGATCTCGTTGAGCACGCCGGTCTGGATCCGCAGGGTCTGATTTTCCATAACCATGTCGATACAGGGAAACAGCTTCGATACCCTCTGCCCTGTTCTGGCGGAGATAAACAGAATCTGCGCGTAGGACATATAGGAAAGAACCTGACGAATGCGCTCCGTAAACCGGTAAATGGTTTTGTCGTTCTTTTCCACGGCGTCCCATTTATTTACGGCGATAATCACACCTTTTCCCTTCTCGTGGGCAATCCCGGCGATTCTGGCGTCGTGCTCCGTGATTCCCTCCGCCGCGTCGATCATCACCACCACAATATCCGAACGCTCCACCGCGGACACCGCGCGGATCACACTGTATCTCTCGATCTCCTCCTTCACCTTACTTTTGCGGCGAAGTCCGGCTGTGTCAATAAAGATATACTCCTTCCCCTCCCAGGTCACCCTGGCGTCCACCGCATCCCGGGTGGTTCCCGCCACATCGGACACGATCACCCGGTCTTCCCCGAGAAGGCGGTTGATCAGAGAGGATTTTCCCACATTAGGCTTGCCCACAATGGCGATCCTGGGTGTGTCATCCTCTTCCTCCTCTCCCGCGCCCTCCGGAAACAGGCGGATCAGCGCATCCAGCATTTCCCCAAGTCCCGTGCGGTTGGCAGCGGAGATGGGAACAGGTTCCCCGATCCCCAGGTTGTAAAACTCATAGACATCCATCTCGTATTTTGCCAGGCTGTCCACCTTGTTCACCACAAGGATCACCGGCTTTTTGCTGCGGCGAAGCATATCCGCCACCTTCGCGTCCGAATCTACCAGACCCTGGCGAACGTCTGTGATAAAAAGAATCACATCCGCTGTCTCCATGGCGATCTGGGCCTGCTCTCTCATCTGTGAGAGGATCACGTCGCTGCTGTCCGGCTCAATGCCGCCGGTGTCCACCAGCGTAAAGGATTTATTCAGCCAGGTAACGTCCGCGTAAATCCGATCTCTGGTTACGCCCGGCGTATCCTGGACAATAGAAATCATGGAACCCGCCAGGGCGTTAAAGAGAGTGGATTTCCCCACATTCGGCCGTCCCACAATCGCTGCTACCGGTTTGCTCATATATCTGTCTCCTCCTGATTTTTTTGTGACTGGGCGGTTCCAGAACCGTGTTTATCAGATCCGCCCCATCTGGCCCCACAACCACAATCTCCGTGCCAAGGAAGGCGCCAAGCTCCTCCACCGTCATATCGTCCAGAAAAACCTCCTCATTCTCCCGAAGCATATTGCAGGGAAGCAGAAGCTTTTCTCCCAGCTCCCGTCCGGCCAGCTGTTCCTTAAGATCCTGCCCGGTAACGAGCCCGGAGACGGTGATGCTCTCTCCGAAGAAATGATTCTCAATGGCGTAAACGGTGACCTGTGTACCGGGAAACTTCTGCCGAATCCGTTCCATATACCCGAGAAGATAGGGCGCCGCCAGCTTCCCGGTGGCCAGAGAAGCACGGATTCTGCGTTCATCCCCGGCCCTTGCCTTCAGGGCTTCGTCAATCTCCTTCTCCAGAAGCCGGAGCATCCCCACTCCGTTCTCCAGCTGAAGATAACCGTCGTACCGTTCCTCCTCCGGAAATTCCGCTCCAGCCAGAATATACCACTCGTCAGAAGCGTGAACAAAGTGGATTCCAAAGCGTTCCATCATCACGCTCTGCCATCGGTGCACCTGCTCCAGAAGCTTCTTTGCATCCTCCTGTGTAAACAGCTCCAGAGGGAAAAGTCCCTCCCGGTATTTCGTAAGTCCCACAGGAACAATGGACACACTCTGAAGAACCGGCGCGTAGGCGGAAAGCCTGGAAAGGCTGTATTCCAGCTCTTTCCCGTCATTCAGCCCCTTACACAGGACAATCTGCCCGTTCATGGCAATCCCCGCCTTATAAAGAGCGTCCGTCTTCTCAAGAGCCTGTCCGGCGAATCGATTGTGAAGCATCCGGCACCGAAGCTCCGGATTCATGGTCTGAAAAGAAATATTTACCGGCTCCAGGCGATAACGGATAATCCGTTCAATGTCATGGGCGCTCATGTTGGTCAGTGTGACATAATTCCCCTGCAGAAAGGAAAGGCGTGAATCGTCGTCCTTAAAATAAAGAGTCTCCCTCATACCCGGAGGCATCTGATCGATAAAGCAGAAGACACATTGATTGGAGCAGGACCGGTAATCATCCATCAGTCCGTTTTCAAATTCAATTCCCAGATCTTCATCAAAGTCCTTCTCAACCTCCAGCTCCCACAGATCGCCGTCCGCCTTCTCGATCAGCAGGACAACGGATTCATCGTTCATCAGATAACGGTAATCAAATACGTCCTCCACACTCTGTCCGTTGATGGAAAGCAGAACATCACCGGGAGCGAGCTCCATCTCCTGTGCCAGGCTGTCCGGGTGAATCCCGGAAATCACATGTCTGTTGTCTTTCATCGCTGTTGTCTTTCACTTAAAAGAATTAACCCGTGGGAAAAGCTTTCCCGGGCGGGCCATCCCTATCATAACAATTTTGACGATAAAAATCAACCGAATCTCTGCCACAAATCCTGATAAATTCTCTTGACTGATTCTGTACCCGGATGTTATGATTGACGCGACGCAAGGCTTTTTACCGCCATATATGCCGATTACTCAGGAGGAAGATTATGCCGAACATAGAATTGCTGGAGAAATCCATCCCTGTCGCCCCCATCCGGATCGCCGCCCTGGAAGGCTGCCGTCCTCTTGCGGAGGAAGTGGACAGAAAGCTGGTGAAATTCCGCAAGGAGCTGGTGGAGGCCAAGAGAACCACTCTGGTTCCCCAGGGCTACTGCGAAAAGACCTTTCTTATTGACTGTGAGTGTCCCCGTTTCGGAACCGGCGAGGGGAAGGGATATATCCGCGAATCTGTCCGCGGTGCGGATCTGTTTATCATGGTGGACGTGACAAATTACAGCCTGACCTACACCGTATGCGGCCACCGCAACCACATGTCCCCGGACAACCACTATCAGGATCTGAAACGGATCATCTCCGCCGCCACCGGCAAGGCCCACCGCATCAACGTGATCATGCCCTTCCTCTATGAGGGCCGGCAGCACCGGCGTTCCAAGAGAGAGTCCCTGGACTGCGCGCTGGCGCTGCGGGAGCTTGGCAATATGGGAGTAGCCAATATCATCACTTTTGACGCCCATGATCCCCGTGTGCAGAATTCCATTCCCTTAAAGGGCTTTGACAACTTTTTCCCCACCTACCAGTTTTTAAAGGCCCTGGTGAAAAACGTGCCGGATTTTAAACCGGACAATGACCATCTGATGATCATCAGCCCGGATGAGGGCGCCATGTCAAGAGCCGTATATTTTTCCAACATTCTGGGCGTGGATATGGGAATGTTCTATAAGAGGAGGGACTATTCCACCATTGTCAACGGGAAGAACCCCATCGTTGCTCACGAATTTCTGGGCGATTCCGTGGAAGGCAAGGACGTAATTATCATTGACGACATGATCTCCTCCGGGGAGAGCATGCTGGACGTGGCCAGACAGATTAAGGAGCGAAAAGCAAACCGTGTATTTATCTGCACCACCTATGGTCTGTTCACCGAAGGCCTGGCGAAATTTGACGAATACTACGAGAGAGGATGGCTGGACCGGCTGATCACCACCAACCTGAACTACCGGCTTCCTGAGCTTCTCCAGCGTCCCTATTATATAGAGGCCAGCATGAGCAAATATCTGGCGAGCATTATCGACACCATCAATCACGATGTCTCCGTGGAAAAGGTTCGCTCCAGCAACGAGAAGATCATGGCTCTCATGAAAAAAGTAAACGGAAGATAATAAAAAAGCGCCTCAGGCGCTTTTTTATTATCTTCCGGTCTCTCTACGGTCTCAGTCCAAGAAAGGCTCCCAGATTTCCCCTCTTTCCCCCGGTGGCCCGATGGGAAAACAGAAAATCCGGATTACAGCAGGTGCAGATTCCGGGCATGGAAATCCGGGTTTCCGGGATTCCGGCTTCCAGAAGGATCCGGCGATTGGCCTCCCACAGATCCAGCTGATATTTTCCATTGGCTTTTTTATAAAAGAGCCGATCCCAGTATTCCCTTTTAAACGCTCTCTCAAATTCCCCGATCACATCCTGGCTTACCTCATAGCAGTCCTGGCATATGGAAGGACCCACGGCCGCCAGAAGACGGTCCGGGCGGGAGCCATAGGTTTCTCTCATTTTTTTCACTGTACGCTCTCCCATCCGGCCGGCGGTACCCCGCCATCCGGAATGGGACAGGCCGATGGCCCGGTGGTCCGGATCCACAAAATACAGAGGCACACAGTCCGCGTAAAAAGTGGCCAGCACCAGTCCCGGCACATCCGTCACCATACCGTCCACATCGGTGTAGAGCCGGGGTTTTGTGATCCCACAGCCCCGGTCTGCCTCTGTGACAACACGGACATTTGTGGTGTGAGTCTGATCCGAAGTGACCAGATCTTCCGGGGAAAATCCCAGGGCTCTGCCGATCCGGCGATAATTCTCTCTCACCGCGTTCTCCTCATCCCCCCGGGTGAAGCTCAGATTCATAGTCCCGAAAATTCCCTGGCTTACACCGCCCAGGCGGGTGGTAAATCCATGAAGGATTCCCGGAATTTCCTCAAAAGCGGGATACGTAAGAAAGGTCACCCCCGCGTTTTCCCGGACGTTCATCCGCGGCACCCCGTCTTTCCATTTTATCTCCATACTGTCCTGCCTCCTGCCAGTTTCCTGTATCATCCCCTCACGGCGGTTCTGTCCGCCTTTTCAAAACACTCCATGTACATTCCGCCTCCGGCGGTCTCAGTGTCTGTAATCAAAGGCGTCGCGTACCCAGTAAACCTCTTTTCCCTCAAACCCGATCACATCAAAGCGGCAGGGAATATCTGTTCTTCGATATACGCGGGCCAGATAATCCTCTGCCACACGGCTGATCACCTTCTGCTTGGCCGGTCCCACAGCGGAAAAAGGGCTGCCCCCCGCAGTTCTCCGCCGGGCTTTCACCTCCACAAACACAAGACAGGCTCCTTCCCGGGCAATAATGTCAATCTCTCCCTGGGGACAGCGATAGTTCCGCCGCAGAATCCGAAGGCCTTTCTCTGTAAGAAACCGGGCGGCTCTGTCCTCATATTCCGCTCCTACTCTTCTCTTATTCTCTGCCAGTCAAATCCTTCCGTTTCGCGATTGTATGTAGGTATCCTTCGTGCAGCTCCGGTCCGGTACATGGGAAAGAACCGGGCCGGAGCTTTATGTGTCTCGTCCGTGGTCTTATCCTTCCTGGCAGATTCCTTTCAGGAAGCTTTTTCTGTGGATCGGAGAGGGGCCATATTCCTTCAGCGCCTGTATATGAGCCGCGGACCCGTATCCCTTATTGGCCGCGAAGCCGTACCGGGGCATTTCCCGGTCATATTCCACCATCATCCGATCCCGGGTCACCTTCGCCACGATGCTGGCCGCGGCAATAGAAATACTTTTTGCATCCCCCTTAATAATGGGAACCTGGGGAATATCCACACCGGGAATGGTCACCGCGTCGTTCAGAAGCAGATCCGGACGAACGGCAAGCTGTCCCACTGCCTGGCGCATGGCCTCATAGGTGGCCTGGAGAATATTGATCTCATCAATCCTCTCCGGACCCACAGCACCGATTCCCACCGCCACCGCCGTCTCCAGAATCTGAGGATAAAGGCTCTCTCTCCTTGCGGGGGAAAGCTTTTTGGAATCGTTGATATAGAGCAGATCACAGTCCGGGGGAAGAATCACCGCACAGGCTACCACCGGACCGGCCAGGGGCCCCCGGCCCACCTCGTCGATCCCACACAGATGTCCCACATGGCTGTATTTTTTTTCGTAATACTTCATGGTCTCCATGCGCTGGCGCTCTATGGCCAGATTTCTCTCCCGCTTCCTGTAAGAAAACACAAGACCTCGCACCCCGCTTCGGGTATCGTCGGCATATTTCTCATACAGGCGGCCATATTCACTTACCGGAGCGGAGGAAAACTCTTCCTTTATCTCTTCCACTGTTTTCATTATCCGTCTCCTTTACGCCCACTCCAGGGTCACCCGCCCGATGCGTCCGGCCCGGAAATCGTCAAAAAGCAGGCTGCTGGCTCTGGCGTAGTCAACCTCCTCGCCCTTCTTTATACAGCCTCTGGATCTGGCCAGCGCCTCCAGAAGCTCCACGGGAGTTCCCTCCTCGGAAATGGCGTAACGCTGGTTCAGAGCTCCGGGATACAGTTCCTTAAGGACCTGTATCAATTCAAGGGAAAGCTCTTCCAGGTTCAGGATATCGTCCCTGACCGAGCCCACAAAGGCCAGGCGCCGGCCCACCTCCTGGTCTTCAAATTTCGGCCAGAGGATACCGGGCGTGTCCAGAAGCTCCACATCCTTATTCAGCCGGATCCACTGCTTTCCTTTGGTTACGCCGGGACGGTTGCCGGTCTTTGCACAGGCCCGCCCGGCAAAGGTGTTGATAAAAGTAGATTTCCCCACATTGGGAATGCCGACAACCATAGCGTGGATGGGACGGTTTTTGATTCCCCGTCTCAGATCCCGTTCTCTCTTTTCCTGGCAGGCCTGCCGGATGGCCTCGTTCACATTCTTCATGGCACTCCGGCTGCGGGAATCCAGCTTCACCGCAAAATAACCTTTTTCACGAAAGAAGGCGAGCCAAGCGGCATTCTGTCTTTCATCCGCCAGATCCGCCTTGTTCAGCAGAATCAGGCGCTGGCGGTTTTTTCCAAGGGTATCTATATCCGGGTTGCGGCTGGAAAGGGGGATGCGGGCATCTGTGATCTCAATAATGAGATCAATCAGCTTTATGTCCTCCTGCATCTGCCGCCTTGCCTTTGTCATATGTCCCGGATACCACTGTACATTCATTTTCTGTCCCTCTCAGTTGTCCACAAATCCGATTTCACTTAACGGGGAAATTGTAAACCAGATCTTGCCTACAATATATTTTTTCTTTATGTTCCCGATATCGCCGTAGCGGCTGTCCTCACTGTTATTGCGATTGTCCCCCAGCACAAAGTATTCTCCGCTCTCCAGGGTAACAGAGCTGTCCGCCAGACCGCCGCTGACAATCTCCGGATAATCTCCTGTATCCTCATAAA
Organism: Clostridiales bacterium; assembly: GCA_021203365.1. Taxonomy (GTDB): domain Bacteria; phylum Bacillota; class Clostridia; order Lachnospirales; family Lachnospiraceae; genus Blautia_A. Next base: position 35,846 of record JAJQBI010000018.1, on the reverse strand, counting down.
CCTCCCCGTCGATCAGGATCTCCCCGTCCACAATCTGAACGGTTTCTCCCGGAAGACCGATCACCCGGCTGATGTGAAGGGCAGCGTCGTCGCTTCCGTTGGTTTTAAAGACAATAATGTCCCCTCTTTGGGGAGATGAAAAGGTGTAGATCGCCCGGTTGACAAAATACCTGTATCCAACAGACAGTGTGGGCTCCATAGAGCTCTCCTGCATGATCACCGGCTGAAAAAAATAGATCGCCGCGAGGACAGAAAAAATCACGGTCACTGTGATATCAAAAACCCAGCGCAGGAATCGCCGGTTTCGATCTACGGAAAGCTTTTCCCTGGCTCCGGCGATGGCCCTGTTTTCTTTCAGATTCTCTTTCAGGGTATCTGTCCAGGTTTCCTTAGCTTCCTCCTCATCGGGAAAAACCAGCGGTTTTTTTCCCCGGGAACCGGTCCGAATCCAAATCTTTCCTTCAGTTCTCCAAACCAGGTCTTTTCCTCCCGGTATTTGCGCTTCCAGCTTATATCTCTGGGCCTGTCCCGCTTTGGTTTATTTTCTTTCATATCATACTTCCATCCCAGTTTCTGTAAAAAAAGAGGGACAGTTCCCATTTCTATCGTCCCTGTCCCTCTCCGATCTGTAACAAAATACCCTGTATGTCCCGCGCACAGGCTGCGCAGAGCATTTCGCGGCAGCTCCTGCCCTTTGAAATCAAGCTTATCTTCTGCGCTCCTTAACCTTCGCGGACTTGCCCACGCGATCTCTCAGATAGTTCAGCTTCGCACGGCGTGCCTTGCCGTAACGGATCACCTCAACCTTCACTACATGAGGAGAATGTACCGGCCAGGTCTTCTCAACACCGATTCCGTTGGAGGTCTTTCTCACAGTGAAGGTCTCTCTCACTCCGCCGCCCTGTCTCTTGAGAACGGTGCCCTCAAAAATCTGAATTCTCTCCCGGGTACCCTCACGGATCAGCGCGTGTACTCTCACCGTGTCGCCCACACGGAACTGCGGTGCCTCTGCCTTCAGCTGCTCTGCCTCAATGCTCTTGATAATGTCGTTCATGTTCTTCTCTCCTTATCTCATCTGGATGTTCTTAATACCCATGTCGGTAACAGCGGACCATCTTTTTTACAACGTGTTTTATTATACAATAGACCTTCTGGCATTGCAAGCGTTTTTTCTTCAAAAAACACTCTGCCTGTGGAGCCGCGGTTCCGCCGGACCATTTGCAGCCCTGCAGTCAGAAAGCATTACCAGCAGATCACCTCACAGCCCGTATCTGTCACAAGAACCGTAACCTCCCACTGGGCGGAGGGAAGTCCATCCTCCGTGCGCACCGTCCAGCCATCCTCACTGTCTGTATAAATCTCATCACTTCCCATATTGACCATGGGCTCAATGGTAAACATCAGGCCGGGCACCATCAGGATTCCGGAGCCTTCCGCGGAGGTATAGCTCACCCAGGGATCCTCGTGAAATTCCAGTCCCACCCCATGGCCGCCGATCTCCCGCACAACCGTATAACCGTTCTCCAGGGCATGCTGGTGAACCGCGTGGCCCATATTTCCCATGGGTGTCCAGGGCTTCACCCGGGAGATGCCGATCTCCACACACTCCTTCACCACCTTCACCAGTTTTTCCCTTTCAGGGCTTACTCGGCCAATGCAGAACATCCGGGAAGAGTCTGAGTAATAACCGTTATAAATCGTGGAGACATCCACATTGACAATATCTCCCTCCCGCAGGATCTCTTCCTCCGATGGAATCCCGTGGCAGACCACCTCATTTACAGAGGTACACACGCTCTTGGGAAAGCCTTCATAGTTCAGGGGGGCCGGAATCCCTCCCTGGCGCACCGTCTCACTGTGCACCCAGCGGTCAATCTCCAGAGTGGAAATTCCCGGGCGGATATGCTCCGCCACATAGTCCAGCACCGCAACATTGATCCGGCAGCTCTCTTTAATCTTTTCCACCTGCGCCGCTGTTTTGATCAGAGAATGCGCCGGAACGGCAAAGCCCTCCTGCCGGAAACGGGCGCATTTTTCATCAAAAGCCTCATGGCATTTCTTGTATTTTCTGCCGCTTCCGCACCAGCATGGATCATTTCTTCCCAGTTTACCCGACATTCTTTTTTCCTTCTTTCTTTTTCGTATGGTTTTTCATCCCAGCGCCACATCCAGAATCATCATCAGGACAAAGCCCAGGGAAAAGGCGATGGTGCCCAGGTTGCTGTGTTTTCCCTCGCTGGCCTCCGGGATCAGCTCCTCCACCACCACATAGATCATGGCTCCCGCCGCAAAGGCCAGCATATAAGGCAGAACCGGCGTGATATGGCCCGCCAGGAGCAGGGTCAGCGCCCCGGCTGCCGGTTCCACCGCGCCGGAGAGCATTCCATAGAAAAACGCCCGGCCCCGGCTGACTCCCTCCGCTCGAAGAGGCATGGAAATGATGGCTCCCTCCGGAAAATTCTGGATGGCAATTCCAAGAGACAGGGCAAAGGCCCCGGCCAGTGTCACAGTGGCACTGCCGGAAAGAGCCCCCGCGAAAACCGCCCCGGCGGAAAGTCCCTCCGGAATATTATGAATCGTCACAGCCAGGACAAGCATGGTCGTTTTTTTTAGATTTGCCTTCGGCCCCTCGGATTCCTCACTTCCCATATGGAGATGGGGTACCGCCCGGTCCATAAAAAGCAGAAGGGCAATTCCCAGCAGAAATCCCGTGGAGGCCGGAAGAAAAGACAGCTTTCCCATCCCCTCGCTCATTTCCATGGCGGGAATCAGAAGGGACCACACAGAAGCCGCCGTCATAACGCCGGCGGCAAAGCCAAGGAATACCTTCTGCACCAGAGGGTTCTCCTTCCCCTTCATAAAAAAACGCACACGGCGCCCAGCGTGGTTCCGATAAAAGGCAGCATCAGTCCCAGAAAAATCAGCATTTTTATTCCTCCATGAGGGTTTCCCCGCGCGGCCGCATTTCTGCAAAGGCTCTCCGCGCGCAAAATCCACGTTATATTATTCTATGCAAAATACTCTCCTGTGCAGCCCGAAAATTCAAAATCACGCATTGCAGCTCCCCCGCGCACAGGCGCGAAAGGCTGCGATGTAATCTTCAGGTCATCCCTCTGAAGCGGTCTCTTCCGTCTCACCGGCTGCAGTGTCTGCGGCCTCTTCCGCTGCCGTATCTGTATCCGCGGTCTCCCCGGCGGCAGCGTCTGTTGTCTCCTCCGTATTCAGATCACTTAAGATGCTGTTCAGCTCCTCCATCATCTCATCGTCCTTCAGGCGGAATTTTACCTCTACACGCCGGGACGCGTCGTCATCCACATTTCCGTCTGCGTCCAGAACCGGATTGGACATGGACTGGCCGTTGACCGTAAGAAATTCCTGCAGATCCGCGGACTGCTCCGCGGTAAGGAAATTCCCCTGAATCTCCAGAAGATACTGGGCCACCGCCAGGGAACGCCTCTGGGAAAGCTCCAGATTGTAGCTGTAATCTCCCTGCGTGTCCGTATATCCCACGATAATGATTTCCGCCAGATAATCCTTGTAGGCATCCTGCAGAAGGACGCTGCAGTACACCGGGAGCACAGTCTGAAGGGTCGCCATTCCCTCTTCCGTCAGCTCCGCCTCGTCATAGGCAAAAAGCACGCTGGCCTCCAGTGTCATGGCGCCGGTCTGGGAATCAATATCCACACTGATATTCTGGGCGGCAAATTCATCGGACAGGGCCTCGATCACATCTGCCTTCACACCGATAATCTTGTCAATTTTTTCCTGCTGAGCCGCCAGGAGCTCTGTCTTCTCATCGATATCCTCCTGCTGGGTCGCCAGAGTCGCTTCCTGCTCCTCCAAAGTCGCCTGCTGAGCCGCAAGAGTCGCCTCCTGCTCTTCCAGAGTCTCCTGCTGAGAAGCCAGCTGGGCCGCCAGAGCCGCCAGCTCCTCCTCCTGAGAGGCCAGCTGCTCATCCTGTTCCTCCAGGGTGGCCTGCTGAGCCAGAAGCTCCTGCGTATATTCCTCCTGAAGCGCCAGCTTCTCCTCCTGCTCCTTCAGACTCTCATCGTAGCTTTTCTGTGCCTGAAAAAGAGTGACACACATGATCAGCACGAAAAGAAGAAGGATGCCGGCCATCATATCCGAATACGACCGCCAGACATTGAAGCCGCCTTCATCTGATTTTTTTCTTCTGCGCATGTATTACTCCTTTTTCTATCTGAACAAACCGGTTTTCCTCTTCTGAGACGCCCTGGACAGCTCATGAAGGCTGTTGGAGGCATCTTCCAGAAATGTGGCCTGACGGGCTCCCTGTGTCTCAAGCAGCTCCTCGATTCTTCCAAGAAGCTCCTTCACCTCCTGATCCGACGCGGAACGGGCTGGAGAGAGATAAACCTCCCGGCCCCGGTTGTCTACCGCGATCTCTGAGAGAAGCCTGCGCACCTCCTCCATGGTTTTGCGGGTCTCCTCCTCCGATTTTTCAAATTCCTCCATCTTAAGATCAAAATCCTCAATGATCCGGCGGTTGGCCTTAAGAAGATCGGCACTGAGCTTGTTGGCGGAGGACGCCTTTTTCATTCCGTCCGCGGCGGTCTCCACATATTTCTGCATGGTCTGATTGCAGGCCACCCAGAAGTTGGCAGAGGTTTTTTCCGCCTCTTTGAGATAGGAAACCACATCCTGATAATCCTGCTGCTGCATCTGCTGAATGGACTGATTGTCGTGCAGGATCTGATTGGCCGTATTCATAAAGCTCTTCTGGGAAGACCCCATCTCACGCACCGCATCCTTCAGGGCGTGTTCCTGTTTGATATAGGCGTCTCCCAGCTGCCGGCTCATGGTACGGAAAAGCTCACTGGCATATTCCGTATTGTCCTTCTGGGCTCTTTTCAGCTGATCCAGCGCCTGGTTAAAATCCTGGAACTGCATCTGGAAGGACTGGTGCATCTGATCCAGGAATACATCCACAATCTCCCGCACCGCGTCCTGCTGGCACTGGGTCACGGAAGCGGTGAGTGTATCCAGAGACTCATTCATTTTCCGGAAGGTGGGGGTGATCACCTGCTCAAAGCTCTCCGCCATCTGGGCGGAAAACTGCTGTGCCATCTGCTGCATGGCCTGAGTCTGAATCTTCTGGCTGGCCACAAGAAGGTTCCTGGACTCATTTTCCGCCGTGGGAATCACCAGGGCATGAAAACGCTCCAGAAATCCCTGCAGACTTTCCGTCATGGCAGAATACTCACTTTTGATCCCATATGTATAAATCACCGCGAAGGAAATTCCGTAAATGGAGGTGAGAAAGGCGACCTTGATGCCTCCCACCAGCGCGGAGACAGAGCTGGTCATGGCGCTGTAATCGGTGGGATTGAAATCCTTAAGCCCCCACACAAGGCCTACAAAGGTTCCAAGAATTCCAAGGCTGGTGAAGATATCCGGAACCATATCCAGGAGACGTCTGTGTACATGAATGTCCAGCTCGTCCTCGTTTATATAGTCCTCAATCTCCCCGATCCCTTCCTCACTGCTGACTATGCTGTCCGTAAAATCGTTGATCTTCTGATCCAGATAACGGTTGGAAAAAATCCCCTTCAGCTTTCCCAGGCTTTCCCGGTCCGCTTTTTTCTGCGTGCCAAAAAGAGTGGTGAGCTGCTGCGACGCCTGCGTAAAGGCGGCGGAAAGGCTGTTCATCTGAAACATACCGCCAAACAGTCCGACCATATAAATGACTGCCATCACAGCGAGGAAAATAAAATTATACACCATCAGATCTGCAGAATCCCGGCCCACATACAGGGTGAGCCCCACACCGGCGGCCGTAACCGCCAGAAATAAAACCATATTGACTATTTTTTTCCCCATAATTCGCCTCCTGTCAAAATATTTTTATTTACTGATATCATCATATCACATCCTTTCTTTTCGAACAAGACGCCCCTTTCCAGTATTCACAAAAAATCCCCGAAGGATTTCTTTTGCAAAATCCCCCGGGGAATCGTCTTTCTTTCTCACATCCGGCGAAAACGCTGGTAGCGCTCCTCCACAATCTGATACGGCGTTTTCTCTGCGTATTCCCGGAGAAAACCGGTTATATTCTCTTTCAGATCCACCGCCAGCCAGTCCATGTTTTCCCGGCTGGCATTTCCGTCCTCCGGGATGATCCGGTCGATCACGCCAAGCTCCATCAGGTCCGCGGCTGTAATTTTCATTACCTCCGCCGCCTCCTGCACCCGCTTCCCGTCCTTCCACAGAATAGCGGCAAAGCCTTCCGGGGACAAAATGGAATAAACAGAATTCTCCAGCATCCACACCTGGTTGGCCACCGCCATGGCCAGCGCGCCGCCGGAGCCCCCCTCCCCGATTACCACAGAAAGAATGGGAACCCGGATTCCGGAGAGTTCAAAAAGATTCCGGGCAATGGCCTCCCCCTGCCCGCGCTCCTCGGCCTCAATGCCGCAGAAGGCGCCTGGGGTGTCCACAAACATCAGAATGGGAAGACGAAGTTTTTCCGCCAGTCTGGACAGGCGAAGCGCCTTGCGGTAGCCCTCCGGAGAGGGCATACCAAAATTCCGATGAGTGTTTTCCGCCGCGGAACGACCCTTCTGCTGACAGATCACCATCATATAACTGCCGTCCAGCCTGGCAAATCCGCCCAGCACCGCCCGGTCATCCCCATAATAGCGGTCTCCCCGAAGCTCCACAAACATATCAAATATTTCCTGCACATAGTCCATAGACGCCGGCCGATCCAGACTTCGGGCCGCGCAGACCCTCTCCCAGGCACTCACCGTCTCCTCCGGGCCGTCCTGTGAAGACCGGACATTCCCGGAATGGCTTTCTTCCTCCGGAGGATTCTCCGGCCGGGAATCTTCTTCCCCGGTAAAATGGTCTCCTTCCTCCGGCTGAAAGGCTTCCTCCTTTTTCTGACTTTCCGCCTGCGGGGCTTCTCCATTCCAGACATCTTCCTCCGCCGGACAATCCTTCCCCTCTTTGGCAGACGCTTTCCCGGCCTCCAGGAGGAAGTGAAGAGTCTTTCTCATATGCTCCCGCCGGACAATCCGATCCACAAAACCATGGCTCTGGAGAAATTCCGCGCTCTGAAAGCCCTCGGGCAGCTTCTGTCCGATGGTCTGCCGGATCACGCGGGCCCCCGCAAAGCCGATCATGGCCCCCGGCTCAGCCAGGATCACATCTCCCAGCATGGCAAAGCTGGCCGTCACGCCTCCCATGGTGGGATCTGTGAGAACCGAAATATACAGAAGACCGGCCTGGTCAAAGCGCTTCAGCGCCTGAGAGACCTTCTCCATCTGCATCAGGGAAAGGATTCCCTCCTGCATTCTGGCTCCCCCGGAGCAGCAGAACAGGACCAGAGGAAGTCTTTCCCGGGTGGCGCGCTCTACCAGACGGGTGATCCGCTCGCCCACCACAGTTCCCATACTCCCCATCATAAACTCCGGGGACATAATTCCGATGGCCGTGTGGGTTCCCCGGATGTCCGCCTCCCCGGTGAGCACCGCGTCCGAAAGGCCGGTTTTTTCCCGGGTGGTCTTCAGCTTCTCCTCATAATCCGGAAACTGAAGGGGATTGGTCTCCTCCACATCCCCGTCCCATTCCCTGAAGGAATCCGCGTCTGTGACCAGGCGCAGGCGCTTCTGAGGGCTGACCCGATAATACTTTCCGCACTTCGGACAGATATACCGGTTCGCCTCCACCTCTTTTTCGTAAACAATTTTCCCGCAGCCGTCGCATTTTCGAAACATTCCATCGGGAACCTCCGGCTGCTTTTCTTTTTTGCGGCCGGAGGAATTCTTCCCTTCCTCCACGTCAAGACGAAGCTCCATCTCCGCCACCCGGGTCACCTTTTCGCTGACCGGCTTCCGAAAGGTCAGTCCGTTTGTATTCTTCATGATCCGCACCTCTCTTCCAGCATGGCGTTAATGGAAGCCACATCATTGCGGGCAAAAGCCTCACTGCCCACAAGCTCGTACTGAAAATCCAGATTTGTGGTGACTCCCTCTATAATAAACTCTCCCAGGGCGCTCTGCATCTTCTGAATCGCTTCCTCCCGGTCCTCCCCCCGGACAATCACCTTGGCCAGCATGGAATCGTAATACGGGGGGATTACAAGCCCGTCGTACAGGCAGGAATCCACGCGGATCTGATTTCCCGCGGGCACATGAAGATTTTTCACCGTGCCAAGGCAGGGAGAAAATCCGTGCTCCGGATCCTCCGCACTGATCCGGCACTCAATGGCATGGCCCTGGAGCCTGATATCCTTCTGTTTATACTTCAGCTTCTCCCCGGCACAGATCCGAATCATCTGCTTGATCAGATCAATTCCGGTAACCATCTCCGTCACCGGATGCTCCACCTGAATCCGGGTGTTCATTTCCATGAAATAAAAATTTCCGTCCGGCTCCACCAGAAACTCAATGGTTCCGGCACTGTAATACAGAGCCGCTCTGGCCGCCTTCACAGCAGTTTCACCCATCTGTGCCCGCAGCTCATCATCAAGAATCACAGCCGGGGATTCCTCCACCATTTTCTGGTGCCGTCTCTGAATGCTGCAGTCCCGCTCCCCCAGATAAACCGTGTTCCCGTAGCGGTCCGCCAGCACCTGAATCTCAATGTGCCTGGCGTCCCCCAGGTATTTTTCCATATACATCCGGTCGTCCCCGAAGGCCTGGGCGGTCTCCTGTCTGGCCAGCCGGAAGAGATCTTCAAAATCCTCCGGCCTTTGCACCACGCGCATGCCCCGGCCTCCGCCTCCGGCCGCCGCCTTGATGATCACCGGATAGCCGATGGCGTCCGCCGACTTTTTTGCCTCCGCCGGATCCTTCACCGTGGTCAGCGTTCCCGGAATCACGGGGATTCCGGCCGTCGTCATGGTTTCCCTGGCTCTGGACTTGTCGCCCATGCGCTCAATGCTTTCCGGGGAGGGGCCGATAAAATCTATGCCGCATTCCTGGCACATGCGGGCGAACTGTGTATTTTCTGATAAAAATCCAAAACCCGGGTGAATGGCCTGGGCTCCGGTTACCAAAGCCGCGCTGAGCACCTCTTCCACGTTGAGGTAGCTTTCGGAGGCCTTGCCCCCGCCGATACAGATGCACTCATCCGCCAGACGGGCATGAAGCGCGTCCCGGTCGGCCTCCGAGCAGACCGCGACCGACAGGATTCCCATCTCCCGGCAGGCCCGGATGATCCGCACCGCGATCTCCCCGCGGTTGGCAATCAATATTTTATCATACATGTACCTCTCCTTACTGTACCGCAAACGTCAGCTCCGCCTGCGCGCACACCTGATCCTCCACATAAGCCACAGCCTTTCCCACGCCAACTGGGCCTTTCATTTTTGTCAGCTCCACCTCCAGACGGAGCATGTCTCCCGGAACCACCTTCCTGCGAAATCTGGCCTTATTGATTCCGCCGAAAAAGACCAGCTTCCCTTTGTTTTCCTCCAGGGACAGAATCGCAACCGCACCCACCTGTGCCAGGGCCTCACAGATCAGAACGCCGGGCATAACCGGCTCCTGGGGAAAATGTCCCGCGAAATACGGCTCATTGTAGGTAACTGCCTTGCGTCCCACCGCCCGCTTTCCCGGCTCCAGCTCCTCAATCCGGTCCACCAGAAGAAATGGGGAACGGTGCGGAAGAATTTCCATAATCTGCTTTGTATCTAACATATCCTACCTCCCTATACGGAACAGGGGCTGACCGAACTCTACCACCTGGCCGTTCTCTGCCAGAACCTCCTCAATGGTCCCGCTGTATTCAGACCGGATCTCATTCATCAGCTTCATGGCCTCCACGATTCCGATCACCTGTCCTTTTTCCACCTTGTCTCCCACCCGGACCAGAGGCTCTCCCCCTTCCGAATCCGAGGTGTAAAAAACACCTACCAGAGGGCTCTTCTGAATATTTCCCTCACTGTCTGACACATCCTGCGTTTTTGCCGACGGCTCCTTCTCTCCCTGGGTGGAAACCGACACCTCCGGCAGGGGAGCCTTCCCGCGGGAATCCTTTCCGGCAGCTGTCCTGCGGCCCTTTATCTGAATTCCGATATCGTCGTCCTCATAGCGAAAAGACGCCAGGCCCGCCTCCGTCACCTTGTCAATCAGCGCAAAAATTTCATCTAATTCCAGTTTCATGCCTTTTCCTCATTCCAAATATTCGTACTACGCTTCCTCAAACTTTTTCACCAGAAGGGTGGCATTATGTCCGCCGAATCCCAGTGAATTGCTGATAGCCACACGCACATCCCGGTTCACCGCCACAGGCGTATAATTTAAATCCATCTCCTCCTCGGCCTCCCGGAAGCCCGCGGTGGCGTGGATGAAACCGTCCTGAATGGTTTTCACACAGGCGATAAACTCCACAGCTCCCGCCGCACCAAGCATATGGCCCACCATGGATTTGGTGGAATTGATATTCAGATTCTTCGCGTGATCTCCAAAAGCCTTTTTGATGGCCCGGGTTTCAAAGAGGTCGTTGTGATGGGTGCCGGTTCCATGGGCGTTCACATAATCCACATCCTCCGGGGAAAGCCCGGCGTCGGAAATGGCCATGGTCATGGCTCTGGCCGCGCCTTCTCCGCTCTCCTCCGGGGAGGTAATGTGATAGGCATCGCAGGTGGCTCCATATCCGGCCACTTCGGCGAGAATCCGGGCTCCTCTGGCTTTGGCGTGGTCATAGGATTCCAGTACCACAACCCCTGCGCCCTCTCCCATGACGAATCCGCCCCGGTCCTTATCAAAAGGAATGGAAGCCCTGAGGGGATCCGTGGAGGTGGAAAGCGCCGTCAGGGCCGTGAACCCGGAAATCCCCACCGGTGTCACCGCCGCCTCTGTACCGCCGGCCAGGCACACGTCCAGCTCTCCATGCTGAATGCTTCGGAATGCCTCACCAATACAGTTATTTCCTGTGGCACAGGCAGTGACAATGTCAATGCATTTTCCCTTCAGTCCGAAATGGATAGCCACATTCCCGCCGGCCATATTGCTGATCATCATGGGAACCAGAAGGGTGGGCACACGGCTGGGTCCTCTTGTGAGCAGCTTCTCGTGGGCGTCCTCCAGTACATCCAGACCGCCGATTCCGCTTCCGATCAGAACCCCGATCCGATAGGGATCCTCCTTTTTTAGCTCCAGTCCGGAATCCGCCATGGCCTCTGCACTGGCCGCCACCGCGTAACGGGAGAACAGCGCCATGCGCCTGGCCTCCTTGCGGTCCATGGTTTTAAGAGGGTCAAAATCCTTCACTTCCGCCGCCAGCGTGGCTTTATAACCGGTGGTGTCAAACCGGTCGATCTCACCGATTCCAACCCGGCCTTCCTTCGCGCTGTTCCAGAACTCTTCCACCGAATTTCCGATGGGTGAAATAATTCCCATTCCTGTCACTACTACTCTGTTCATCAGATTCCCATACCTCCGTCTACCTGAATTACCTGCCCGGTAATATATCCGGCCTTGTCCGAGGCCAGAAAGGCAACCGCCTCCGCGATGTCCTCCGGACTTCCCATTCTTCCCAGGGGTACCTGGGCCAGAACCGCTTCCTTCACCTTCTCCGGAAGCACTGCCGTCATATCTGTGTCAATATAGCCCGGCGCCACCGCATTTACGGTCACGCCCCGGCTGGAAAGCTCTCTCGCCAGGGATTTCGTCATCCCGATGATTCCCGCCTTGGCCGCGCAGTAATTGATCTGTCCCGCATTTCCCCGGACCCCGGAGATCGAGGAAATGCTGACAATCCTTCCCCTGCGTTTTTTCATCATCAGCTTTCCGGCCAGCTTCATGCAGAAAAAAGCTCCCTTCAGATTCGTATCCAGAACCGCGTCAAATTCCGCTTCGCTCATGCGCACAGCCAGGTTGTCCCGGGTAATTCCCGCGTTGTTTACCAGAATGTCCACACCGCCAAAGGTTTTCACCGCCGTGTCAAACATTCTTTTGCAGTCCTCCTCAAGAGACACATCCGCCTGCACCGCCAGAGCTTTCCTTCCCATAGCCTCAATCTCTCCCACGGTCTGTTCTGCTGCTTCCTTTGAGCCGCTGTAATTTACCACCACATCCGCGCCATACCCGGCCAGAGTCAGGGCGATGGCTCTGCCAATTCCCCGTCCCGCACCGGTTACCAGCGCTGTTTTTCCCGTCAGCATCTGTCCGTCATTTATCCTTTCTTTTATGATTCCAGCCTGCAGCTGTTATTCCAGAACCGCCGCCTTTAATTCCTCCAGATTTTCCGTTTTTTCCACATTAAAGGTCTTTACAGACCGGTCAATCTTCTTCATAAAGCCGGTAAGGGTACGTCCCGGTCCGATCTCTACAAAGGTATCCGCCCCGTCCGCGATCATCCGGCGTACACTCTGCTCCCAGCGCACGGAGGAGCAGACCTGACGTCCCAGGAGCTCCCGGATCTGCGCAGGATCCTGTACAGGCTCCGCGGTCACATTGGAGATAAAGGGAATCACCGGCCTTTTAATTTCCACCTCGCCAAGCCTCTCGTAAAGCTTCTCTCCCGCTCCCTTCAGCATGGGGGAGTGGAAGGGACCGCTGACCTTTAAGGGAACACATCGGGCGGCGCCGACCTCCAGAAGCTTCTTCGCGGCTATTTCCACGGCTTCCTTTTCCCCGGAAATCACCCGCTGTCCCGGACAGTTATAATTGGCCACCACTACTGTTCCATCCACAGCGGCGCAGATCTCCTCCATGGGAAGCTCTCTGCGGTAAAGGACCGCCGTCATGGCGCCCTTTCCGTTGGGAACCTCTTCTTCCATATACCGGCCCCGGCTTGCAACCACCTGCACAGCCTCCCGGAAATCCAGTCCTCCGGCAGCCGTAAGGGCACAGTATTCCCCTAGGCTCAGTCCGGCTGTCATATCCGGATGAATCCCGGCATCCTCTATGGCCTTCAGGATCGCGCAGGACGCGGTCAGAAGCGCAGGCTGGGTATACCGGGTCTGATGCAGGCGCTCCTCATCCTCAAAGCAAAGCTCCTCGATGGAAAAGCCCACAGCCTCTGTGGCTTTGCGAAAAATCTCCCGGCTTCCGGGACACTGCTCATAAAAATCCCTGGCCATACCCAGATACTGGGCTCCCTGGCCCGGAAAAACAAATGCTATTTTTCCCATGTGGCCGCCTCCCGGAATAAGTTTTCCGCCTCGCCAACGATTTCCTCCAGCATTTCCTTACAGGTCTGCTCTTTCTTAACCATTCCGGCGATCTGTCCGGACATCATGGAGCCGCCGTCGGTGTCGCCCTCCTGCACGGCTCTGCGAAGAGAACCAAGGGTGAGAAGCTCCAGCTCCTCAAAGCTCTTTCCCTCTTTCTCCATCTCCAGGTATTCCCGGGTCATGCGGTTGCGCAGCTGACGCACCGGATGTCCCGTGGATCTTCCCGTCACAGCGGTGTCTATGTCTTTGGCCTTCAGAACCTTCTTTTTATAATTCTCGTGAATGGTACACTCCCTGGCCACCAGGAAACGGGTTCCCATCTGCACGCCGGAAGCGCCAAGCATCAGTGCGGCCGCCAGACCTCTTCCGTCCCCGATTCCGCCCGCGCCGATCACAGGGATCTGCACCGCGTCCACCACCTGAGGCACCAGAGCCATGGTGGTAGTCTCCCCGATATGTCCGCCGGACTCACAGCCCTCGGCAATTACCGCGTCTGCGCCGGAGCGCTGCATCATTTTTGCCATGGCCACGGAGGCCACTACAGGGATCACCTTCATCCCCGCTTCCTTCCAGAGCTTCATAAAAGTTCCGGGATTCCCGGCTCCCGTGGTGACCACAGGCACCTTCTCCTCCACAAGGAGATTCGCGATCTCCTCCGCGTGGGGGCTTAAAAGCATGACATTCACTCCAAATGGACGGTCTGTCATCTCTTTTGCCTTCCGGATCTCTTCCCGGACCACCTCCACCGGAGCGTTGGCGGCGGCAATGATCCCAAGACCTCCCGCATTGGAGACGGCGGCGGCCAGATTATGCTCAGCCACCCAGGCCATCCCGCCCTGCAGGATGGGATATTCAATATGCAGCAGTTCTGTCAGTGCTGTTTTCATCTTCTTACACCTCCCGGCTTTCTGAATTGTCTTTAAGCTTCCTTAATTCTTCCATTGTGCTTTATCCTTTCCTGTTTTTTATGCCGCGGTATTTCCCCGCAGTCTGTAAAATAAAAGAATCGTCCCTGTAAGCGCCACGCCTCCCGCGGCGGCGATTCCGGAAATCCACGCGAATCTCTTTTTCCGGATGGAAGATTTCTCCCCCGCGGATTCTGGATCTGTGTTCTTAAGATCGCCCTCCGGCACCTCTGATTCAAGGTCGGTCATGTCCACATGAGTTAAAATATCAATCAGGCGGTATTCACTGAATGTCATCTCTGCACCTCCCTTTCATAACTCCTCTTTAATTTCCCCCGCAGACGGGAAAGTCTGCTGTTCACGGCGTTTTCAGACATCTTCATGGCCGCCGCGATCTGTTTCACGCTTTCCAGATAAAAATAGCGCCGGAGAATCAGAGCCTGGTCTTTCTTTTTCAGCTTATGGAGCACCCGCTCCATGACCTCGATCTCCTCCTGATAAACCATACGCTTTTCCACATCCTGGCTGTAATCGATATAGGCATCCAGCAGCGTGTCCTTCTCCCACTCTCCGCCTTCCAGCTCCTCCAGGCGCCTGGCCCTGCGAAGACTGTTCAGCGCCGTGTTCCTGGCAATGGCCTTCAGATAGGTTCGAAAGGAGGCCTTCCGGAAATCATAGGCCTGTCCGCCGGTCCAGAGCTTCAGGTACACATCATTGACACATTCATCCACCAGCTCCCTGCGATCTCCCAGAATGGAGGAGATTATATACAGCAGCAGCTTCTCATAGCGCTGCGCCGTCAGCTCAATGGCCTTCTGGTCTCTGCTCATAAGCAGCTCAATGATATCCTGGTCCATCCCTTTCTCCTCTCCGAAGCATTTTGAACCAAAATCATCCCTCATATACTTATACACCCGGAATTGGAAAACCTTGCAAACAAATTTGTAAAATTTTTAACTTTTATATTCATGGTTTTGAATATACAGGTTCTTTTAAGACATGTCAACCGAATTTTTCCTCCATGAACCCGGATGTCGCACAGCTGAACCGGCTGTTCTTATGAAAAAATATATCCCTTGTATCTTTCCAACAGATATGTTATATTAATAACAGAAAAAGTGCTGCCGATAGACGGTCAGCCCATTCAACAATTACCTGGAAAAGTAACCGTATCCTTAGCCTGGCGGTTACTTTTCTGCATTTATCAGTGCAATCACCAGTATTACGATAAAAGTGCCGCAATCTTTATCATTGCGGCACTTTCGATTATCTGAAGTTTTACGGTAAAATACGGAATTTAGAAATTCCCGGCGTCCGCCGCTTCCTGTACGGCTACGGCCACGGCCACGGTCATTCCCACCATGGGGTTGTTTCCAGCGCCGATAAGACCCATCATCTCCACATGTGCGGGAACGGAAGAGGAGCCCGCGAACTGAGCGTCTGAGTGCATACGGCCCAGAGTATCCGTCATTCCATAGGAAGCGGGACCTGCCGCCATGTTATCCGGGTGAAGGGTACGGCCTGTGCCGCCGCCGGACGCAACGGAGAAATACTTCTTGCCTTTCTCATTGCATTCCTTCTTATAGGTACCGGCAACCGGATGCTGGAAACGGGTGGGGTTGGTGGAGTTTCCGGTGATGGAAACGTCTACGCCTTCCTTCCACATAATGGCAACACCTTCGGGGACGCTGTTTGCGCCGTAGCAGTTTACCTTTGCCCGAAGTCCCTCAGAGTAGGATTTGCGGAATACTTCCTTTACCTCATTGGTATAGGGATCATATTCGGTCTCCACATATGTAAATCCGTTGATACGGGAAATGATCTGGGCGGCATCCTTTCCAAGACCGTTCAGAATAACACGAAGGGGTTTCTTGCGAACCTTGTTTGCCTTCTCAGCGATACCGATGGCACCCTCTGCGGCTGCGAAGGACTCATGGCCGGCCAGGAAGCAGAAACAGTCGGTCTCCTCCTCCAGAAGCATCTTGCCCAGATTTCCATGGCCAAGGCCTACCTTACGGGTATCCGCAACCGATCCGGGAATACAGAAAGCCTGCAGACCTTCACCGATGGCAGCCGCTGCGTCCGCCGCACGGCGGCAGTCCTTCTTGATGGCGATGGCTGCGCCTACGATATAAGCCCAGCATGCGTTCTCAAAACAGATGGGCTGAATTCCCTTGATCTGATCATAAACGTTCAGGCCCGCGTCCTTGGTAATCTTCTCCGCTTCCTCAATTGAAGCAATTCCATAGCTGTTTAAAACCGAATTGATCTTGTCAATTCGTCTCTCATACGATTCAAATAAAGCCATTTTCCGTTACCTCCTGTGCAATTATTCTTTTCTCGGATCAATAATCTTGACAGCATCTGCTACACGGCCATACTGACCTTTGGCCTTCTCCCACGCAGTGTTGGGATCGTCGCCCTTCTTAATGAAATCAGTCATTTTTCCAAGGCTTACGAACTGATATCCGATGATCTCATCGTCCTCATCAAGAGCGATTCCTGTCACATAGCCTTCTGCCATTTCCAGATAACGGGGTCCTTTTTTCAGAGTGCCGTACATGGTTCCAACCTGAGAGCGAAGGCCCTTGCCCAGATCCTCCAGGCCGGCGCCGATGGCAAGTCCATCCTCAGAGAACGCAGACTGAGAACGTCCGTAAACGATCTGCAGGAAAAGCTCTCTCATGGCTGTGTTAATGGCGTCGCACACAAGGTCCGTATTCAGAGCTTCCATAACCGTCAGGCCGGGAAGAATCTCAGCCGCCATAGCCGCGGAATGGGTCATGCCGGAACATCCGATGGTCTCCACCAGAGCCTCCTGGATGATTCCCTCTTTCACATTCAGGGACATCTTACAGGCACCCTGCTGAGGAGCGCACCAGCCTATGCCATGGGTAAAACCGGAAATGTCCTTAACTTCCTTCGCCTGCACCCACTTTGCTTCTTCCGGAATCGGGGCCGCGCCATGGTGCACGCCCTGTGCCACCGGACACATTTCTTCTACTTCGCGTGAATAAATCATGTTAAAAACTCCTTTCAGGTTTAGATTTACGTATTTATTGAGAGAATCTCCCCAATAATCCGGTTCCATTCTATCACAAAAGCCTGTGGTAAGTCCAGTATTTAATAGCACTTTTTGCACGCCTCATACCCGGCGGCCTGGGCGTCGGAAAGGGTCATCTGATATGCCTTGTCCGGGTTCATATTTCCGCAGTTGTTTTTATTGTGGTACTTGCTCCCTGTGGCGGAAATCCACACCATAGCCTCGTTCGTATCCGCAGATTCTGCCGCGGGTTCCTGGGTGACAACCGCGGAGGCCTCCTCCTCCACGGATTGCCCGGAGGTCTGGGTCTGCCCGGCCGCCGTCGTATCTCCCTGGGAATCCCCGTCCGAATAGTCATTGCAGGGCTCCTGCGTCCAGGTGATCTCCGCGCCGTTGCTCACCGCCGCGAAGGAACCCTGTACATCTGTGCGGAATACGGAAATCTCCATGGAGGAAAGCTTTTCCATGGTCTCCTCATGGGGATGCCCATAGGCGTTGCCGTCCCCGCAGCTGATCACCGCATATTCTGGAACCGTGGCTGCCAGAAAATCCCAGGATGTAGAGGAGGCGGAACCGTGATGCCCCAGAACCAGAACGTCACAGGAGAGATCCAGACCGGAGGACAGCATGGCCTCCTCGCTTCCGCTCTCCGCGTCCCCGGCGAAAAGGAAGCTGTTGGAACCGTTTTCCAGCTTAATCACTACGGAATTATCATTGTCGCTGCTGCTGATGGCCTGGGGCGCCAGAACCGTAAAGCTCCCGGTTCCAAAGGCGTATTCCGATCCGATCTCCGGATGCTGCACCTGCAGCCCCTCCTCCTCCACGGCGGCCATGAAGGACTCATAAATCTGCGTATCCTGAAGGTAATCGGAACCGATGACCATATTCACCTGAAAGGAATTCAGGCATCCCACAAGTCCGGCGAGGTGATCCTCGTCGTAGTGGGAGGAAATCAGATAGTCAATGGTAGAAACCTGCTGATTTTCCAGATAGGAAACCACATAACTGGAGGTTTCCCTTCCGCCTCCGTCATAGACCAGATTCTGCCCTCCGGACTGTACCAGAATGGCAAGACCCTGCCCCACATCCAGAATGTGGACCGCCATATCCCCGGTCTGCTCCGCCGCCTGCACCGGAGAAAGCCAGAACAGGTTCCCCGGGCATACGGTAAGAAGAATGGATAAAAGAACGGCCACAAGCCCCCGTCCAAAGAATCCGCCCCGAATACTTCTCTTCCCTGAAAAACGTCTTTTCCTTCTCTCTTCCATCTTTTGTATTCCTCCTCCTTTTTTCTTCCGCCAGAGACTGGGCCGCCGACATACCACGGCATATAAAAAATATGCGGCTGAAAGACTCAGCCGCATATCCTCTCTGAAATGGAGCATATGGGATTCGAACCCACGGCCTCCACAATGCGAATGTGGCGCGCTCCCAACTGCGCTAATGCCCCATGGCTGTATTATAGCACAGCCATTTTAAAAAGTGAAGCAAAAATTTAAAAAATTCGAAAATTTTCTTCACCTGTTTTCTTCATTGTCTCCCACAAAGAGAGAAATTCCGGTGTTTTACCCGTTTTTCCGCACAATCTCCTCCCGGTTTTTGTATATGCAGTTCGCCGGAACACAGCCTCTTACCGGAGAGAGGGGATAAATATTCGTATTCCGTCCCACCACAGTTCCCGGATTCAGGACCGATCCGCAGCCCACCTCCACAAAATCGCCCACCATGGCGCCGAATTTTTTCAGGCCGGTCTCCGCTTTCTCTTCCCCGTCTTTCACTATCACCAGCTTTTTATCGGACTTTACGTTGGAGCAGATGGAGCCGGCCCCCATATGAGACCTGTATCCGAGAACGCTGTCTCCCACATAATTGTAATGAGGGACTTGTACTCTATTAAACAGCACTACATTTTTCAGCTCCGTGGAATTCCCCACCACACAACCTTCCCCGATCAGGGCTTTTCCACGGATAAAGGCGCAGTGGCGTATTTCCGTATTCTTTCCGATAATGGCCGGTCCGGTTATGGAAGCCGTGGGAGCCACTGTGGCGCTCCTTGCGATCCACACGTCCTCTCCCACCCTCTCATATTCCTCCGGGTCCAGAGTCTCCCCCAGCTTCCGGATAAAATCCCCGATCTCGGGGAGCACCTCCCAGGGATAGATCTTTCCCTGAAAAAGCGCATCGGCAATGGTCTCCTTAAGATCCAGCAAATTTTCAATGGTGTAATCCTTTAACATCGGTCATCCCTCCTGTTTTTTTCTCTCAGCCGCCGGCCTCTTCTTTCCGGCCGCCTTTCCTTCCGGCTTCCTGTAATTCTCCGCCGCCTTATCAAAACACTGGCGAAGCGCATATCCCTGATTTCCCGCCTTCACCTGCTCCGTGCGGACGCGCACAAACTTCTCCAGCTTTTCCATATATTCCCCGGATGAGATACTGCCCTCCGCCACGTAAGTCAGCCCCTTCTCCCAGCTGGCCGTAAGCTCCGGGTTCAGCAGAGGCCGGATGGAACAGTTTACCACATCAAAGATCATTTCTCCCAGAAGTGTGGGAGTGATCACCTGAGTTTTCCCATTCAGCTCCAGGTATTTAATATTGAAAAGCTTTTTCAGGATCTCCGCCCGGGTGGCACTGGTCCCGATTCCGCTTCCCTTAATCTGAGAGCGCAGCTCTTCATCCTCAATCAGCTGCCCGGCGTTTTCCATGGCAAGAATCATGGAACCGGAGTTATAGCGCTTCGGCGGACTGGTCTCCCCCTCCCGGATGCGCAGGCCGTCCACAGGCAGCACCCCATTCTTTTTCAGGCTCTGCAGCGCATTTAAGAGGGCTGTGTCACAGGCAATTTCCTCCGTCTCAGCGCCGGCCTCCGGGGCTTTTTCCCCCGTGGTCTCCTTTTTTCGCGAGAAGGAGTTCGCCGCGATCCTCAGATATCCCTCCTCCTTCAACACCTTAAAGGAGGAAAAAAAGCGTTCTCCCTCCAGAACCGTCACCAGACTGACTTTCTGGTAAACCGCAGGAGGATAAAAAATACACAGAAAGCGCCGGACAATGGTCTCGTAGACCCGGGCAGACAGCGAGGAGAGTCCCCGCAGCGCCCCAAGCCCCTGCCCAGTAGGGATAATGGCATAATGGTCTGTAACCTGTTTATCGTTTACATACCTGGTTTTTGATATGTTTTTCCAGGTTCCCATTTCCAGAACCTCCCGGGCAGCCTCCCCGACCTGGGGATAATTCAGAAGCCCGGATATGTTTTTCTGAATCACCTTCGCCACCGCGGTGGAAAGTACCCGGGCGTCTGTCCTTGGGTAGGTCACCAGTTTTTTCTCATAGAGCTCCTGCACAATGCGAAGGGTCTCATCCGGGCTGATTTTAAACAGCCTGGAGCACACATTCTGAAGCTCCGCCAGGTTAAAAAGGAGCGGCGGGTTTTTGTTTTCCTTTTTCCGCTGAATCTCCGCCACTGTGCAGGTAAGAGGAGGATTTTTCGTCAGCTCGTCCATCAGCTTTACGGCGTCCTCCTTCTTTTTAAATCCGTTTTCCTTATATAAAAGAGGCGAGCCCTCATAGCGGCTTCCCTTCACAGCCCTCCATTCTCCGTCAAAATGCTCTCCCGCCAGAGCAATACTGCTGACCACACGATAAAAGGGAGTTTTCACAAAAGAGCGAATTTCCCTCTCCCGGCGCACCACCATTCCCAGCACACAGGTCATAACCCGGCCCACAGAGATCGCCTGATAGCCGGTGTGGAGATATCCGCTCACACTGTTTCCGTAGCGCAGGGTAAGCACCCGGGAAAAATTGATTCCCATAAGGTAATCCTCCTTCGCCCGAAGATAGGCGGAGGCCGCCAGATTATCATATTCACGGAGATCCTTTGCCTCCCGGATTCCCCGGAGGATTTCCTCCTCTGTCTGAGAATCAATCCACACACGCTTCTGTTTTTTTCCCTGAACTCCGGCCATCTGGGCCACCAGCCGATATATATACTCTCCCTCCCGCCCGGAGTCGGTGCACACATAGATGGTATCCACATCCGGCCGGTTCAGAAGGCCCTTCACAATGTCGAACTGCTTTTGAACACCGGGAATCACTTCATATTTAAATTCATGGGGCAAAAAAGGCAGGGTATCCATACTCCACCTTTTGTATTTCATATCATATTTTTCCGGATAGCTCATGGTGACCAGGTGTCCCACACACCAGGTCACCACGCAGTCCCCCGCCTCCAGGTATCCGTCCCGCCGCTGGCCCTCCGCCTTCAGCACCCGGGCGAATTCCTGGGCTACGCTGGGTTTTTCCGCTATGTATAAAGCTTTCGCCATTATTTATCCGCGCTCATCTTTCTCAGAGGCCAGGCGAGAAGAATCGCTCCGCCCACCATATTCCCAAGGGTCACGATCACCATGCTCTTAAGCATGGCCGCCACCGACACACCGGGCACCAGGCACAGACAGGTGACAAAAAGCCCCATATTCGCAATGCTGTGCTCAAATCCGCTGACAACGAAGCCGGAGATGCACATCACGATCATCAGGAATTTTCCCGATTCGCTTTTCAGCTTAATTCCGTTTGCCACGCCCAGACAGACGAAGAAATTACAGAGCACCGCGCGGAAAAACATCTGCACACCGGGTATGGAAAGCTTTGTGGCAATCACACCGGACAGGTAGTCAGAAAGTCCGGATGCTCCCGCCGCCACAAAAATCAGGGCAAGGATCAGACATCCCACAAAATTTCCCACATAGCTTACGCCCCACACCTTCCAGGCGTCCGCCCAGCTCACGCTTTTGTCATAGGCGCCAAAAGCCATAACCAGATTATTCCCGGTGAAGAGCTCTCCGCCCACCAGAACAATCAGAAGCACAGCGATGGAAAATACCAGGGCGCCGAGGAATTTTCCCCATTCCGGGAACGTGGAGGAAAAAATGTTCCCCACCACATTGCTGTAGATCACAGCCACCACAATAAAAAAGCCGGCCATAACCGCCCGCAGAAAATACTTCAGGCCGTTCGTCTGCAGCAGCTGAATCTTCGCCTTTGCCGAGTTTGACAGTTTCTGCACATCTCCGTAATTCATAATGCACCTCCGCGTATGTATTATATGCCTTAAAAGGCCACCGCAGCCCATCTGCGCACGGCTTTGCAAAAAGGCAGGGAACCGCCGCCTGCGCTGCGTCTATCAGTTTGTTATTACTTTAACACAATTAAACGGAAAGGTAAACACGAAAATAGAATTCTCCCGTTTTTTTCGTGCCTGATTCACAAAAAGGGCAGGACACCGCCGGATCCGGTCCGAAAACTGCCCTGCCCTGTTTTCTCACTGAAAAGAAAAGCGGCTTTTTACTTCGCCTGAATATATCCCTTCGCCTTCAGGGTCTCCGCGCACAGAACCGCGCCGCCTGCCGCGCCTCTTACCGTATTGTGGGAGAGACCGATGAATTTGAAATCATAGACGGTATCCTCACGGAGCCTTCCGATGGATACGCCCATTCCGTTCTCATAATCCACATCCAGCTGTACCTGGGGACGATTGTCCTCCTCCATATAACGGATAAACTGCCTGGGCGCGCTGGGAAGCTCCAGCTCCTGGGGAATTCCGCGGAAATCCTTCAGCGCCTGGATCAGCTGCTCCTTTGTGGGCTTTTTGCGGAACTTCACAAAAGCGGCCGCCGTATGACCGTTGAGAACCGGAACCCGGATACACTGGCAGGTAATCACAGGCTCCGCGGCGGGAACAATCACACCGTCGCGCACCGTGCCCCACAGTCTTAATGGCTCCTTCTCGCTTTTCTCCTCCTCCCCGCCAATATAGGGGATGATGTTGTGCTCCATCTCCGGCCAGTCCCGGAAAGTCTTCCCGGCTCCGGAGATCGCCTGATAGGTAGTGGCCACAACCTCATAGGGTTCAAATTCCATCCACGCGGTAAGAGCCGGTGCATAGCTCTGGATGGAGCAGTTGGGCTTCACGGCAATGAAGCCCCGGGTCGTTCCAAGCCGCTTCTTCTGAGAGGGGATCACATCAAAATGCTGCGGATTGATCTCCGGGACAACCATGGGCACGTCCGGCGTCCAGCGGTGGGCGCTGTTGTTGGACACCACCGGTGTCTCCGTCTTCGCGTATTCCTCCTCAATGGCCCTGATCTCCTCCTTGGACATATCCACCGCGGAGAACACAAAATCAACGGAGGAGGCAACTCTCTCCACCTCGTTCACGTTCATAACCACAAGCTTCTTCACAGCCTCCGGCACGGGCGTATCCATCTTCCATCTTCCGCCCACGGCCTCCTCGTAGGTCTTTCCCGCGCTCCTTGGACTGGCCGCCAGGGTCACAACCTCAAACCAGGGATGATTCTCAAGAAGGGAAATAAATCTCTGGCCCACCATGCCGGTGGCTCCAAGAATGCCGACTCTCAGTTTTTCACTCATAATCTTTCTCCTCATGCATATAAAATGTCAGAACAGACGCATATCCGCAAAATCTCCTCCCCGGGCTCAGGAAAATGTCCATCACAACGGACGCTTTTTTGTCCACATCGGCATCTCTTCCACGGGATCAGGAAAATGTCTTTCCTTGGCACACATCTGTCGTTCTCGTAAATACTATACTACCTCAGGACAAAATGCAAGCATTTTTTTCGCTTTTCAGATATTCCCGGTTTTCCCTCACGATCCGCTCCATGACCTGAGATCCCGGCGCGCCGAGGGTCATGCGCTTTTCCACACAGGTATCCAGACGGATCGCCTCATAGATGTCCTCCTGAAATACAGGGGAAATCTCCCTGTACTCCTCCAGGGGCAGCTCATCCAGAGAGATTCCTCTCTCCAGACATTTCAGCACCAGCTGGCCCACAATTCCGTGGGCGTCCCGGAAGGGAACTCCGTGATTCACCAGATAATCCGCCGCATCTGTGGCGTTGGTAAAGCCATTTTTCGCGCTCTCCTCCATATTCTCCCTGTTGAATTTCATTGTGGAGATCATGCCGGTAAAAAGGGCCAGACAGCCCTTCACCGTATCAATGGCGTCAAAGGTCAGTTCCTTGTCCTCCTGCATATCCTTGTTGTACGCCAGGGGGATTCCTTTCATGGTGGTCAGAAGAGAGGTCAGGGCTCCGTACACCCGGCCGGTTTTTCCCCGGACAAGCTCGGCGATGTCCGGATTCTTCTTCTGCGGCATAATGCTGCTTCCTGTGCTGTATGCATCGTCAATCTCCACAAAACGGTACTCATTGGAATTCCACAGAATGATCTCCTCGCAGAACCGGCTGAGATGCATCATAATTGTGGACAGGGCGCAGAGAAGCTCAATCACATAATCCCGGTCCGACACGGAATCCATACTGTTTCGGGTGGGGGCATCAAAATCCAGAAGCTCTGCCGTATACTCCCGGTCCAGAGGATAGGTGGTTCCCGCCAGGGCCCCGGCTCCCAGCGGACAGGTATTCATCCGTTTCCGGATATCCAAAAGCCGGCTCCGGTCCCGGACAAACATCTCAAAATAGGCTCCCACATGGTGTGCCAGGGTCACCGGCTGTGCCTTCTGCAGATGGGTAAAGCCCGGCATATAGGTGTGCAGGTTCTCTTCCATGATCTTCTGCAGAGCCAGGAGAAGCCGGTAAAGCTCCTCATCCACCGCGTCAATCTCATCCCGCACATAAAGCTTCATATCCAGGGCCACCTGATCGTTGCGGCTCCGGCCGGTGTGCAGCTTTTTCCCCGCGTCCCCGATCCGCGCGGTGAGATTCGCCTCCACAAAGCTGTGAATATCCTCATATTCCTCTGTAATCGCAAGCTTCCCCTCCCGGACATCCTGAAGGATCCCGTCCAGACCTTCCGTGATCTGCCGCTTCTCCTCCCCGTTAAGGATTCCCTGCTTCGCCAGCATGGCCACATGCGCCTTACTGCCGCGGATATCCTGTTCAAAAAACTTCTGGTCAAAGGAAATAGACGCGTTAAACTGGTAAACCAGCCGGTCCGTCTCCTTTGTAAAGCGTCCTCCCCATAACTGTGCCATATTCAGAACCTCCTTATCTTGCGCTCTCTCTGGAAAAAACACACCCGCAGTAGTTCTGCCGGTACAGGCCATATTCCCCGGAAAGCTCCACAGAGCGCTTAAATCCGTTTTTTTTCTTAAAGTCAGAGGGCAGATGGCGGACGTGATACTTCTCCCCCAGCTCCTCCCCGATCTCATTTATCTTACAGGCATTTTTCAGCGGACTGATGCTTAAGGTGGTGGCAAAATAATCATATCCGCCTTCCCCGGCAAGCCGGGCCGCCTCCTCCATCCTCATGCGGTAACAGAGAAAACACCGCTCGCCGCCCTCGGGAAGCTTCTCCATTCCCCGAACCAGTGAAAAGAATCTGTGGGGATCATATTCCCCCTCCACAAGCTCCACCGGATTCTCAAAGGGCATTTCCCCAAGAAGCCTTCGGATCTCACAGACCCGCTTCACATACTCCTCCCGGGGATAAATATTGGGATTATAGTAAAAAACCGTAATCCGGAAGTACCTGGAGAGATATTCCAGCACATAGCTGCTGCAGGGCGCACAGCAGGCGTGAAGAAACAGACGCGGTGTCTCCTTTGCCTCCTGCATGCGGGAGATCAGCCCGTCCAGCTCCCTCTGGTAATTTCTTCTGTTCAACTTCCCTCATCCTCCTGTTCTGTGATTCACAGGTCCTTTTTTCCAAAATCTCGAAAAAGACCGCAAATCATGTCACCGTCTACCCATTTTCGCAGAAATTCTTTCTCCTGTCAACACCGGGATCGTCTGCATATCCTAAAACATAAACCCCTTATGTTTTCAGGAGGCACAAAAAATGGAACCCATTCTGGAACTCCGGGATGTCAGCCTCTCCTACCACACCCTGGCCGGAGAAACCCCGGTTCTTTCCCATATATCCTTTTCCCTCCTTCCGGGAGAATTTCTGGCTATCGTCGGTCCCTCCGGCTGCGGAAAATCCACGCTTCTGAATCTGATCGCCGGGCTCCTTGCGCCGGAAGCCGGATCCATTTTAATGGAAGGAAAACCGGTTCACACCGGAGACCCCCGCGTGGGCTACATGCTCCAGAAGGATCACCTTCTGGAATGGCGAAGCGTCTATCGAAATGTTCTTCTCGGGCTGGAGGTCCGCCGGATGAAAACTCCGGAAAACCTTGCCCGGGTGGAAGAAATGCTGAAAGCCTACGGCCTGGATAAATTCCGGGACGCAAGGCCTTCCCAGCTCTCCGGCGGCATGCGCCAGCGGGCGGCACTGATCCGCACCCTGGCCCTGCGCCCGGCTCTCCTTCTTCTGGATGAGCCCTTCTCTGCCCTGGATTACCAGACCCGGCTTACCGTCATCGACGACATCGGAAAAATTCTTCGAAATGCCCATAAGCCGGCCATCCTGGTCACTCACGATATCTCAGAGGCCATCAGTATGGCGGACCGGGTTCTGGTTCTCTCCTCCCGGCCGGCCGTGGTAAAGAAGATCATTCCCATTGAACTGGAAATCGAAGACCGGACGCCGCTGTCCTCCCGGAACGCCCCGAATTTCAAAACCTACTTTCATCAGATATGGAAGGAGCTGAATCCCAATGCCTGAACCCTCTCTTCAACAAAAGCAATACCTTCTTGATAAAAAAAGAGAAAAGAGAAGCATCACCCTGGCCAGAATTCTGCTGTTTCTCCTGTTTTTTGCCTGCTGGGAGGCCGCCGCAGACACCGGCCTCATCGATTCCTTCATATACAGCAGCCCCCGCCGGATCCTCCAAAGCTTTGTGGAAATGTGCCGGTCTCAGTCTCTCCTGCGCCACATAGCGATCACCCTCATGGAAACGCTCACCAGTTTTTTCCTGGTGGTCCTTACTGGCCTTGGGGCCGCGGTGATCCTTTGGGTTTTCCCCAAAGCCGCCCGGGTTCTGGAGCCCTTCCTGGTGGTCCTGAACAGCCTTCCCAAATCCGCCCTGGCCCCGCTGCTCATCGTCTGGCTGGGCGCGAACATGCGCACCATTATTGTAACCGGAATGTCCGTGGCAGTTTTCGGAACCGTCATCAGCCTGTACACCGGTTTTCTGGAAACCGATCCGGAAAAAAGAAAGCTTATCATCACCCTGGGCGGAAGCGCCGCGGATCAGCTGACCAAAATTGTGCTGCCCTCCTCGGTCCCCCTGATTCTTGGGGTCATGAAGGTAAACATCGGCCTCTGCCTGGTTGGCGTAATCATCGGGGAATTCATGGGCGCCAGAGAGGGCCTGGGCTATCTGATTCTATATGGAAGCCAGACCTTTAAGCTGACCTGGGTTCTTATGTCCATCGTCATCCTCTGCGTCATCGCCATGGGACTGTACGGGATCCTCGGATTCCTGGAAAAGCGCTTTTTCACAACTGAGAAGCCAATGTAAAACCGTTTTTACGTAAACCTTACAAATTTTTTATTCAAAATCAGGATTTTTTGCGCAAATATATGGAAATCTCCGGAGAAAAAATGTATAATGTAGGCAGGTCCCTGTAAAGCCGTTTTTTGCATCACGATGGGACGGAGGGGCTTTCTGCGGACAAATCGTATTATGAACCCTGAGCATAATACAGGGAAAACGAAAGTGAGGATTCGCCATGAAACAAAACAGTATGTTAGCAATGATTCTGGCGGGCGGAAGAGGCAGCCGTCTCCACGAGCTAACGAACAAAGTTGCCAAGCCGGCGGTTGGATACGGCGGAAAGTATCGGATCGTAGATTTCCCGCTGAGCAACTGTGCCAACAGTGGGATCGACGTTGTCGGTGTACTTACACAGTATGAGTCTATTCTCCTGAACAGCTATGTCGCCAACGGAGGCCGTTGGGGACTGGATGCCAAGGACAGCGGTGTATATGTTCTCCCGCCCCGCGAGAAGGCGGATGCGGGACTGGATGTCTACAGAGGCACCGCGGATGCAATCTCTCAGAACATTGATTTTATTGATCAGTATTCCCCCGAATATCTCTTAATTCTCTCCGGCGACCACATCTACAAGATGAACTATGCGAAGATGCTTGCCTACCACAAGGAGCACAAGGCGGACGCCACCATCGCCGTAATCGGTGTTCCCATGGAGGAGGCCAGCCGTTTTGGCATTATGAACACCGGCGAGGAGGACCGCATCATCGAGTTCGAGGAGAAACCCGCCAACCCCAAGAGCAATCTTGCTTCCATGGGTATCTACATCTTTAACTGGAAGCTTCTGCGCCGCCTTCTTCTGGCGGATATGAAGAATCCGGATTCCCATCACGATTTTGGCAAGGATATTATTCCCACCCTTCTCAACGACGGAAAGAGCCTGTATGCCTACAAGTTTAAGGGCTACTGGAAGGATGTGGGGACCATCGACTCCCTGTGGGAGGCCAATATGGATCTGCTCAACCCGGACAACGAGCTGGACCTTGGAGATCCCACCTGGAGAATCTACACAGAGGACACTAACGTACTTCCGCACTATATCGGCAAAAACGCTTCCATCAAAAAAGCTTATATCACCCAGGGCTGCCTCATCGAGGGAACCGTTGAGAATTCTGTCCTCTTTACCGGCGCGAAGGTCGGCGAAGGAGCGAAGGTCATCGACAGTGTTCTCATGCCCGGCGCGGTCATTGAACCCGGTGCCGTGGTAACACGCGCCCTTGTCTCCGACAATGTTGTAATCGGATCCGGGGCAAAGGTAGGCAGCGCGGACAGCGAGCATATTGAACTCGTATCGAAACGGGTAAAGGGGGTTGAATAACATGATTAAAGCATTTGGAATTGTCAATTCTTCACAGAAATATATTCATGTGGAGGGTCTGCAGGATTATCGCCCCATCGGCTCCTTTTCCTTCCTCGGAAGATACCGCGTAGTGGACTTCCCGATCTCCAATATGACAAACAGCGGCATTGAGCGCATTCAGGTTTATGCCAACCGCAACCCCCGTTCCCTGGTGGAGCATCTGGGAACCGGCCGTCATTACAACATCAACTCCAAGAGCGGCAAGCTTCAGATTCTGTTTTATCAGAACATGTCCTCCAACGGCAACTACAATACCGACATCTCCGCTTATGTTGACAACCTGGAGTCCATTGAGAAGATGCATCAGCCATACGTAGTGATCGCCCCCAATTATATGGTTTACACCCAGGATTATTCCAAGCTTCTCGAGACTCACGTTGAGTCCGGCGCTGACATCACCCTGCTGTATCACTCCGTGGACAACGCCAAGGAGAATTTTCTGAACTGCAGCATTCTGAACCTGAACCGTCAGAAGGGTGTTCTCTCCCTGGAGAGAAACCACGGCAACGCGAAGAACCGCAATATCTTCATGGACACCTACGTAATGACCAAGGAGGTCTTCATCAACCTGGTTAAAAAGGCAAAGGAGACCTCCTCCATGTACACCATGCCTGATATCGTGAATGCCGCATGCTCCGAACTGGATGTGCGCGGCGTTTCACACCGCGGCTATTTCGCATCGATCACGGACTTCCCCAGCTACTACAACGCGAACATGTCCCTGATTGATTACAAGGCCGCCACCGAGCTGTTCCATGAGGACTGGCCCATTTACACCCGCACCAACAACTCCAACCCCACCCACTATTTTGACGGCGCGAAGGTAACCTCCTCCGTAATTTCCAATGGCTCCACCATCGAGGGCACCATTGAGAATTCAGTCATCGGCCGCGGCTGCACCATCAAGAAAGGCGCGGTGATCCGCAACAGCATCATCCTCGCCGACACCATCATCGGAGAGAACGTACATGTGGAAAATCAGGTTGTGGACAAGCACTCCAGCATTACACACATTAAAGAGGTTGTGGCAGAGGACGGACAGATCGGATATGTGCGCAGAGGCGACAAGATCTGACATTCACCTGAAAGTCTGAACTGCAGGGCGGGAAGATTGTGAACGATTTCCCTGTATAAACCCTGTATAAACTGTATATAAGAAGCAGATGGTTAAAACACCGGTATCTTATCCAGAAGATGGATGGGATGTCGGTGTTTTTCGGTTCCTGTTCTGCTTACTTATACTGATTTATACGGAATTGGCCACAACCCGCCGCCCTTCTATTTTTTCAAACAATAGCTACAACTATTTTGTTCGAAAATCCGTTGCAGATATTTACTACATCAACAGCGATATCCAGACTCGGTCTCTCCTAAAAAAACTGCTTATGTCTTTCGGTATCCTTGACATAACAGCCATGGACTGCAGGAACGCGCTCACATCCCCGATTTCAGATTTTGAAGACGCCATACTTTCTGAAACAACCTATCGAAACGGCGTTGAATATATCGTTACAAGAAACACAAAAGATTTCTCAAGGTCAGTCATTCCCGTCATCACCCCTGCTGAATTCATGACAAAGATCACTGAGAACAAAAATGTGAGATAACTCCCGAATGCTTTAAAAAATTCTTTCCCTCTAAAGCGGGTACTCCGGATTGATGTCCTCGGTCAGAGTCTTGCGGTCATGGCAAAGCTTGCAGAGTGCCTGCCAGTAGGTCTCATCCCAGAAGAGTTTCGGGTCTCCTCGGTGAAGAACGATGTGGTCGGTCACGGTAGCCTTTGTGTAACGAGGCGGGTCCATGGCCATACACCGGACGCACAGAGGATGGCTTTGTTCGATGCTTTTCCCCGTTCGTTATGTGCATATTACCGTCAATCCGCACATTTATCCAGTTATATCTGCACCATAATCTGCACGAAGATTCGGCAGGAAAATTGTCACTTATACAAATAAAACCAGCCCATCCGTTCGCTATCCTCCGCTGTAATATCTACACGGTAGGAAAGCAAACCGCTGGGCTGGTTTATTTTATAAGGTCTGCATGTAACTTTGCAAGTACTTCTGTATGTAAGCCTGAGATATTTGCTGTTTTATCCATGAACAATAATTCTGTATATTCTTTTACATCATTTGGTCTTGCAAATATGTGAGTCACAGTAAAAACATCGCTGCTTTTTGAAAAGCAATCCTCATCGCGTAAAGACTGTACCACGAAACACTCACTCTTTTCGGTTCCATTTGCATCCAATTCTTTATTTAAACACAAGGTAAGCTCAAGATCCGTTGTTCCAAACTTATAAGTCATCGTATCTGTTTTTATATCCTCAAGCATAAAGCATTCCGACATAGCCATTACCGCAACTTCCTTAATATGCTTAACCTTACGAGTACAAAGAGCATATGGATGTGTGGGACTAAATCCAATCTGACTTGCCGACAATTTCCCTTTCCTCGCATAATCATAAAATTGTTTCGCCGAAAGTTTTGTATCTACGCCAGTCAAATGGCGAAAATTTTCTGCTTTATAAATCACTTCTATATATCTATCATCGAAAACATACATAAATCTTTTTCCAACGAGGTTTTGTTTATACAACGCAGCGGCCGCTTCAATTTTATTGATAATATCTATTCTGTCCTGCTTCTTGCTCATTTCTAATGGTACCCTTCATATGCTTCTCTTTTAGACAAAATTAATGCGCTGGACAACCGTTATGTCATCCAGCGCCTAATAATCAAAATAGCGGTTTTATGCTGGCTGTCAGCCGCGATGCCCTTCCGAGCATCTATCAGTCGCCGGAAATTTAAGTCCCCGGCGCGGACTCACCGTATCTCCCTGGTGTGGGCGCGATGCCCTTCCGAGCATCTAAAGCGTCTTGGAACTTACCCTGCCCAAGCGCAGCCCAGCTTTTACGTGCCGCCACACGAGAAACATCTCTGTTTCTATTGATATTATACCCGATTGCCCAAGGATTTGCAACCAGGTTTAAGAAAAAAACTTTGGTAAATTTGAGGGTAAATTTTTTGTGTTAACTTCCTGAAATTTTACGCCTAAAACATCGTTTCCCATGTCTCAATGCAGTCCATTGACTTCTGGATCGATTTGAATAAATACCTTTATCTCATCAATCAAACGAGTGCCTACCATGCCTTTCGAAATACCGCTGTCGCCGTCCCATTTCCATATATCCCTGGGTACCTGACTTCACATTCATAGCCAGGCACTTCTGGCTCTTTATACTTAGGCTTCCCGTTCTCTCCGATTTTTTCATGAAAAATATGATACGGGCTGAAACAAAAGATCAGTTCATCATCTACGTCCCGGAATATTATGGAATGCTCCACAATGTCAGCGTATCTTTGCCTTTTTAATGCATCTTCCTGTTCCCAATACCACATATAATCACTATCCCTCAGTCTTTTTATCCTGATTTTTCCCGCATTCTCACCTTTCGTGATGAGATGGTAAGGGGTGTCGTAATCTTCAAAAAGTTGAATTGCCGCCTCTTTATTGTTCACCAGGGCAAATGTACCTGTGCCTTTGAAGTCAAATTTTGACATTCGGTTGTCCCCTTTCTTTTGCACTGCGGTTTTCCGCTGTTTTGCATCTACTTGACTTATTCCCTGAACATCTCTGGCTTCGGTTTTTCTCCGGGCATAATCAGTGAAAGCAGATCTTTCAGGACAATAACCATCCTTTTATCATTGGGGTTGAACACTAATCCCCAGATGGCTTTTTTGTTGAACATATTATTCATCACATCCCGCGCTTTCATTATATTCCAGTCAGTATTGTATTTTGCTTCCCGTGCGCGTTTCTCACTTGTGAAACACACGAGGAACCGCATACCGTCTACTTCCAGAAAACCCTGCTTTGCCATCAGACGGCCTGGGGTGGACGCCTGGGTATCATATGTGCAGGCCACGATAAGTTCCAGATCATTATCATAGGCGCCTTTCAGCAGATTCATAAACAGCATTTCCCGCTTGCCAAAGCTATCCTGATCACCGAAACCGCCCCGACCAGGCTGGGAATCAGACACAAGCCTGTCCATTTCCATCCACAGTTTTTCACTTGCTGTGCCTGTTGTTCTTGCCCCCTTCATGATGTGATATTCCTCCTTAACCACAGTCAGTCTTCTGTTGCGTTGTCCATATTTTATACTTTACCACACTGACTGCTGTTTGTATATGGATTTTGAGGCACTGGAATACAGGATTTTTGCGCCTTTTCTGATTTTGATATGCCGTGATATCAGGCCATTAATGTTGACTTCCTGCACATAAATCCATGCCTCAATACCATTTGTCATCCTCTGGATCGCTTTGAATAAACTCCATGCTCTCATCAAATGAGCGTCTGCTGGTCGAAACCGCATCCAGCAGCATTTTGTCCCGACCCTTTTTCTTCAGTTTCACTAATGCGGCCAATTCTTCCACAGCCTCGTCATACGGTTTTTTATACTTAAACACTTTATCCTCGGCCACCTTGATCCGTTCGTCCAGAGAAAGGTCTTTGTCCTGCTTCTTCATTTTTTTAAACCTCCGTCTCCGCTTCTGTCAGAAACCGAATGATCTCAGCATAAGTTTTTTTACTGTTTGTAACCGCCTTTATGATCTCTTGTTCTTCCAGCGCCGTTTTTTTATCAAGCAGCTTCTGCAAGTCGTTTACTGCCTCGTCATAAGCTGCCTTCGTGCGGACCACACGTTCCTGTGCTTTTTCTATCTTCTGTTTCAATGCTTCCATCCCGACCGTCCTTGCCATTTTTTCGCTCCTCCTGCTTACTCTGTTGCTCTGCTAATTTTTCGCTTATTTCAGCAGCCTGATATTTTACTTGTGCCGCATCCATCCCGAATGCTTTCAGGATGGTCTTTTGAGTCTTCGTGACTGCATGATCCATCCGGTATACGTTGTCTGTCAGGCGCACCATCTCGATCTTTTCCAGTTCCTTTAGCGCCGCAGGAACCGTCATATAATTCGGTCTGGTTCCCAGTTCTTTCATTTCATCCTGTAAATATGTATAGATGCGATTCCGCACGATCAGCGCTGCGAACTCAATGAAGATTTTGCCAACGGCTGATTCATCTGTATAAACCCGGAGACTGTTGTTTCCAAGGTAGCTCTTATCTCCGCGGAAAAGCTTTTCGGATGCATCCCTGCTTTTGTATTTAACCAGCGCCTCCTTTGCAGTCATCTTTTCTGATGATATGATACAATAATACCCCGCCAGTTTCGATTCTTTCTCGATTGCGCTGACCCGCTCCTCTGCAAACTGGAACTGTTTGGTCTTTTCGTTGTAGTGGAGAATAAAGTATTGTTCAAAACCACTGCCGAATTCCCTGACTTCGTTCGTATGCTTCTTCATGTACTGTTTCATCCTGCGGATCCTGTCCTCCAGATTCGTCCGCTCGGCGCTTTCCTTTTGTATACTGTGGTAAATATGCACGTAGGCGTTCTTTTCATCTGTTGCAAACAGCTTTGTTTCTATTGTCGTTCCATATGCTTCAAAACCTTCTATATAATTCACCCGTTTCTCCTCGAATGTCCCCCTTTTCTCCAGAACAAGCCCATTTACGAAGGATGCCATGCCTTTTACCATTATCAGGTAGGAACAGCCCTTTTCCCGGATGGCATCGAGGTTCTGCCTGCTGAAATATCCCCGGTCCAGTATAAAACCGATCTTCCTGTATCCGTAGCCATATGCCCTGTCCAGCATGAACTCGAGCTGGGATATGTCATTGATGCTGCCCGGGTATTTTTCATAAAAAAGAGGCTCACGGTTATGCGTGTCATAAGCGATTGCATAATTAAAGATCGGCTGCCCCTGATCCACCTTGGGATGGCCGTATTCCACAATCTCCAGGTCACCTGCCTGGCAGCTTTTGTTCGTGGAATCATAGGAAATATAAATTTTTTCACGGTGATCCCTTTTTGAATTCCACTCGTTCAGGAAACTGACACTCTGGTCTTCCGTGATGGAATGGAGGAATGTAGATACCTTCGTGTCAGAATAAACGTGCATATCTTCCGTAAACAGTGGATGGTTATATGCATACTCAGGATAATACTGTGCAACATTGCTTTCCGTCACAATCGAATACGCCGCAAGATCAAGGAACAACCCCAGGTCTTTCCCTTTGAAATAATGTGAAAGAATCTCCTCCAGATGGTATTCTTCCATTATCTTCTTTATTACAATGTAATCTCCGAGCCTAAGGCAGCTGCTCCGGTATGTCCTGTCCATCTCCTTCGGCAGCTCCGTTTCCGGAAAATATTTCAGGAAATTCTGGTTCGGCAGCATTTTCGCTGGATCGTCCTTAGATCGTTTTCCAATGGTTACCCTTTTGGGATTTGTGATCTGCGTTCCCTTGTCATACTTGCGGTCATACTCATAATAAACGTAGTCCGTATCCGCCTTCCGCCGGTAGGTAATCTTGCCCGGAACGTTTGGAATGTCAACGAGGAATTTCAGGTACATAGCCGCCTCCTTATATAGGTGTAATTACGCCTATATCCAGTATAGCATAATTCCCGGCCTTCTGCAAGCGAAAAGTCGCAGAAAACCGGGATTTTTTCGACATTCAAACCATTTTTTTCTCTTTAGGCGTAAAAACTTACGGGAAGTTCACATACAATCTTTGGAAGTTCACAGTTTATTTTTGCCACTTCTCAAAAGCTTATCGGTATAGAGCTTAACATTACTAATAAAAAAATCATCTTTTAAGATAAAAAGAATGACAAAATAAATCATTACTCCAAATATAATTATAAAAAACAAGTTGAATATAGATGAAGCGATAGAATTACACACATATTTAATTGTAATCAACATAAGAATAGCGGCAAGCCAATTTTTTATTGATAGCCTAAATATTTGTGGCAAATTAATAAGATTTTTTTTATGCACATATATTAGCATAAATACTGCACCCACTGTTTCTGCTACTACAGACGCAATAGCTGCGCCTATTGAT
>JAJQBI010000082.1 GCA_021203365.1 Clostridiales bacterium | reverse complement strand
GCAAGCTTAACGGTTCCATCTGCCTGCTCAAAGTCGGCTGTGAATAGTAACTTTTTAAACTATAAACTATTTAAAATCTCTTGTCAATACGAAAAAAGAAATCCGCCGGAACCGGCCGTACCTGTTCAGCAGGAAGATTCCTCCTCTTCCCGCAGCTCCCCCGGAATCTCCATGGGGTAATGTCCGTCAAAACAGGCCCGGCACAGGGGAAGGCCGCCGGCCATGCCCTGGAGATACTCGATCTGCATATAACCCAGAGAATCCGCGCCAATGATCCGGCAGATTTCCTCCTCGGTATGCCGGGCCGCAATCAGCTCACGGTTGGAAGGCACATCCGTGCCGAAATAGCATGGATAAAGGAAAGGCGGCGAGCTGATCCGCACATGAACCTCCCTGGCGCCTGCCTCCTTCAGCATGTGAATCAGATTGGCAATGGTGGTGCCCCGCACAATGGAGTCGTCCACCAGAACAATGCGTTTATCCTTCACGACAGAAGCCAGCACATTCAGTTTCATGCGAACGCTGGACTCCCTCTCCTTCTGGGTGGGCTTAATGAAGGTCCGGCCGATGTAGCTGTTTTTGTAAAAGGCAAAGCCAAAGGGAATTCCGGACTCCTCCGAATAGCCCTTGGCCGCAGGAAGTCCGGATTCCGGAACCCCCGTCACCAGATCCGCTTCCACCGGATAGGATTTCGCCAGGGATTTCCCCCCGCGGATCCTGGCGTCATAGACGCTTACCCCGTCCATCCGGCTGTCCAGGCGGGCAAAATAAATATATTCAAAAACACAGTGGGCCCGCTTTTCACAGGCCGCCTGATAACTGGAGTGAAGCCCTTCCTTTGTGATGGTAAGGATCTCTCCCGGTTCAATGTCCCGGACAAACTCCGCCCCCACAGAGCTTAAGGCACAGCTCTCCGAAGCCAGCACATAGGCGTTGTCCCGCTTTCCCAGGCAGAGCGGCTTCAGACCATAGGGATCCCGAACCCCGATCAGCTTGCGGGGGCTCATGATCACAATGGCGTAGCCGCCTTTGATTTTCCGGGTGGTTTTCTCCACGGCCTCCTCCACGGACCGGGAGTGAACCCGCTCCCGGGCAATGTGAAAGGCGATGACCTCCGAATCTGTGGTTGTATGAAAAATGGCGCCGTTCTGAATCAGTTCCCATTTCAGGTCCGCGGTATTGATCAGATTTCCGTTGTGCGCCAGGGCAAGGGTGCCTTTGATATAGGAGAGCACAAGGGGCTGGGCGTTTTCCGCCACAGAGGCGCCTGTGGTAGAGTAACGCACGTGTCCCAGACCGATATCCCCGCTCATTTTTCCAAGGACATCTTTTCCCAGCACCTCACTGACCAGGCCAAGATCTTTATGAAACTGTACATTTCCTCTTTCCCCGGAAGTCCTGGAAACAGCCATTCCGCAGGATTCCTGCCCTCTGTGCTGGAGAGCCGTCAGCCCGTAATATACAGACGGAGCAACCTCCCCGCCGTCCAGGTCATAGATTCCAAATACGCCGCATTCCTCTTTTACCCCTGCCATTTCTTTTCCTCCGCCGCTCCAATCAGAATGATGATATCTTCGCCCCCCATTATAATAAAAGCGAAAAATTTGTCAACCCTCCCTGCTGCGAAAGCTTAAAATTCAGTTGTCCGGATATGGGATGCTGTGTTAAAATATGATACAAGGGACAAAAGGTCATGAATGCAGATGCTTGCATCGGCATTCATGAGATTGGGTCCCGAACAAC
The DNA here is from genome assembly GCA_021203365.1 of Clostridiales bacterium. Classification (GTDB taxonomy): domain Bacteria; phylum Bacillota; class Clostridia; order Lachnospirales; family Lachnospiraceae; genus Blautia_A. Next base: position 15,894 of record JAJQBI010000082.1, on the reverse strand, counting down.
ATGAGAAAGTAGCCATTTTTCGCAGAAAAATGAGCGGATTTCGAATGTTGTCAGGATTTCGGGAGCACGAAGTGCGGACACCCGCAGGGCGCTCTGTGAGGAAATCCTGGTATCATAGCGACAAAATACCTTTTGTCGCTTCAATCAAAATGATTTCTCCGTTCTTTCGGAAGGGATGAGTGAAATGGGCATTTATTTAAATCCTGGCAACAAAGGCTTTCAGGCCATTCGCAATGGAAATTATGTGGATAAAACAGGGCTGATCCAATATGTGAACCGTACAATCAATGTCTCCCCGGACCGACTGACCTGTTTTTCCAGGCCCCGGCGATTCGGGAAATCCTTTGCCGCAAAAATGCTGTGCGCCTATTATGACAAAAGCTGTGATTCCCACCCGCTTTTTGACGGACTGGAAATTTCCCGGACAGCCTCTTATGAGGAACATCTGAATCAATACAACGTCCTGTATCTTGATATTACAGGATTCATTTCCCGTTCAAACAGCACGGGCACAAATGTGGTAACCGATATTCAGACCATCGTACTCAGAGAACTGAGGGCGGCCTTTCCGGAATATGTAGCTGAAAAAGAGAGATACCTGCCGGATGCCCTTTCATCCATCAGCCATGAGACTGAAAACAGATTTATTATCATAATCGATGAATGGGATGCCCTGTTTCGTGAAGCTAAAAATGATACAGATGTGCAGAAAAAATATATCCAGCTGCTGCGCGGATTATTCAAAAATGGTTCCGCCACCGATGAGATGATCGCTGCTGCCTATATAACGGGAATTCTCCCCATAAAAAAATACGGAACCGAATCCGCATTAACAGATTTCCAGGAGTTTACCATGATAAACGCGGATCTTCTGACACCGTACGTAGGTTTTACCGAGCCGGAGGTTAAAAAACTTTGCAGCCAGTCCGGTATGGATTTCGAAAAAATGAAGTGCTGGTATGACGGATATTCTTTTAAAGACACCGGTTCCATATACAGCCCGAATTCTGTGATGTCAGCCATTCGGCGCGGAAGCTTCCGAAGCTACTGGACCTTGTCAGAAACCTATGAATCTCTGCACGGATACATCAGCATGAATTTTGACGGTTTGAAAGATGCTGTTATCGCCATGCTGGGAGGCGAAAAGATCCGGGTTCACACAGATAAATTTCAAAATGACATGACCTCCTTCAAGAGCAGAGATGATGTACTGACACTTTTGATCCATCTGGGATATCTGGCCTTCGATGAGACCTCAGGGGAAGTTTTCATACCGAACCTCGAAGTGGCAGGTGTCTTTCAGGATGCTGTGGAAGGCAATGACTGGCGGGAAGTGGAAAAAACCCTTTATAATTCAGAAAATCTGCTGAAGGCAACGATTCGCGGAGATACCGCCGCTGTGGAGACAGCCCTGGAAGAAGTCCACAATATGAATTTTTCCATCCTGAAATACAACGATGAAAATTCTCTGAGCTGTGCCATCACACTCGCATATTTTACGGCGCGGAATTATTACGAAATTGTTCGCGAACTTCCAGCGGGGAAAGGGTTTGCCGATCTTGCATTTATCCCATACAAAAATATGGATATGCCGGCACTTCTTGTAGAGCTGAAATATGACAGAGAAGCCCGGACAGCAATTCGCCAGATCCGGGAGAACCACTACGAAGGCCGATTAAAAAAATATTTTGGAAATCTGCTCCTTGTTGGTGTCAGCTATGAAAAAAATGCAGGTAACAAAAATGGAAAAAAACACACCTGCATCATCGAGAAAGCCTGAAAAAAATTTAAAAAAATTCTTGACAACCCAGTTTTTTTGTGTATACTAGTTCACAGAAGCAAAGGCGCTTTGGATTTCAGAAGATATCCGAAGCGCCTTTTCTGTTTGTCCTTCAGAAGGAGGACGGATTCATATGAGTGAGAGAATGTGAAAGGAGCGTCCCTTATGACACAGAATATCCCTGAAATTTATGGCAGCCTGGTTTTCAATGACAAAATCATGCGCAAGAAGCTGCCGAAAGACATGTACAAGGCTTTGAAGAAGACCATCGAAAATGGCGCTCATCTGGAACTGGATGTAGCGAACTCCGTTGCGGTGGCCATGAAGGAATGGGCAATCGAGAACGGCGCAACCCATTATACTCACTGGTTCCAGCCAATGACCAATGTGACCGCGGAAAAGCATGACAGCTTTATCTCTCCCACAGGAGACGGTCAGATCATCATGGATTTCTCCGGCAAAGAGCTGGTAAAGGGTGAACCGGATGCGTCCAGCTTCCCCTCCGGCGGACTTCGCGCCACTTTCGAGGCAAGAGGATACACTGCGTGGGATCCCACCTCACCCGCTTTTATCAAGGACGGAACCCTTTACATTCCCACCGCCTTCTGTTCCTACAGCGGAGAGGCACTGGACAAGAAAACGCCGCTGCTCCGCTCCATGGACACCCTGAATACGGAAGCCCTCCGGATTCTGAAAATCCTTGGAAACACCTCGGTGAAGCATGTGACCACCACCGTAGGCCCCGAGCAGGAATACTTCCTGATCGACAAGGAGGATTATCGAAAGAGAAAAGACCTGATCCTCTGCGGCCGCACCCTCATCGGCGCACCGGCTCCCAAAGGCCAGGAGATGGAGGACCACTATTTTGGAACGCTGAAGCCCAGGGTTTCCGCATTTATGCATGACCTGGACGAAGAGCTGTGGAAGCTGGGAATCCCGGCGAAGACCAAACACAACGAGGTTGCCCCCGCCCAGCATGAGCTGGCTCCGGTGTTTGACACCACCAACGTGGCCGTGGATCACAACCAGCTGACCATGGAGATAATGAAGAAGGTAGCCGACAAGCATGGCCTCATCTGTCTGCTGCACGAGAAGCCCTTTGAGGGAATCAACGGAAGCGGAAAACACAACAACTGGTCCATGACCACAGACCAGGGTGACAATCTTCTGGATCCCGGCAAGACGCCCGCGGAAAACATCCAGTTCCTTGTGTTCCTGGTAGCAGTCATTCAGGCGGTTGACGAGTACGCAGATCTGCTTCGGATCTCCGTAGCCAGCGCCGGAAATGACCATCGTCTGGGAGCCAACGAAGCGCCGCCCGCAATCGTTTCCATTTTCCTTGGAGATGAGCTGACCGCGGTTCTTCAGGCCATTGAAAACGACGAATACTTTAACGAAAAAGGCGCCGTCCAGATGGATATCGGGGCAAAGGTTCTTCCCCATTTTGTAAAAGACAATACGGACCGCAACCGTACCTCACCCTTTGCCTTTACCGGCAACAAGTTTGAGTTCCGTATGCTTGGAAGCGCCGCTTCCGTAGCCAACCCCAACATTATTCTGAACACAGCCGTGGCCGAGGTGCTCCGCCAGTTCAGCGAAAAGCTGGAAAAAGTTCCCGCCGAGGAACTGCTGAGTGCGGTACATAAGCTGGTAAAGGATACGGTCATCGCCCACAAGCGGGTTCTCTTCAACGGAAACGGTTATACCGACGAGTGGGTAGAGGAAGCCGAAAAGCGAGGCCTGTACAACCTGAAATCCACTCCGGAAGCTCTTCCCCACTGGGTAGACGAAAAGAATATCCGTCTGTTCACCGAACACAAAATCTTTACAAAAGGGGAACTTTATTCCAGATATGAAATCTGGCTGGAGACCTATTATAAGACCATCAACATCGAGTCCAACGCCATGGTGGAAATGGTACAGAAGGATCTTCTTCCCGCTGTATTCAAATATACGGAGGAGCTTGCACAGACCGCGCAGCTTAAGAAATCTGTGCTTCCGGACGTCTCCACCAGCAGCGAGGGCACAATGATCACCAGGCTCAGTTCTCTGACGGATTCCATGGTGGCGGGACTGGAGAAGCTGAAAGCGGACACAGCCCAGGCACATGGCATCGAGGATCCTCAGAAATGTGCGGATATGTATGAGTCTGTGGTGCTGGCCGATATGGAAGAACTGCGCAAGGCCGCAGACGAGGCGGAGGAGCTTATTCCTGACACACTGCTGCCCTATCCCACTTACGGAAGAATGCTGTTCTACGTTTAATACCGGTAAAAGCAGGGGATATCCTTTATGAACTCTACTTCATAATTCATTATCGATTTCCTCATCCATAAATCACACGATACGCGGATATCCCCTGTTTTACATAGTTGTTTTTTGCTTTCACTCATACATAATAAAATGCCGGAGCCTTCAGAGGCGGATCACACAGGTTTCTGTCTGTGTTTCCGTTCTGAGGGTTCCGGTGTTTTTTTACCATTTTTAACCGTTTGTCCTCACAGGGCCGTCACCCAAAAATTATTTTTCGCAAGATCACCAGCAGAACAATATGAACCGGATAAAAGGCGTAGAAAAGATATTTCGTTCCTTTTCCCCGGATAAATCCCCGCTCTCCGTTGTACATATGAATCCATATAAACGCCACAAAGGCCTTCCACTCATAGTACAGCCAGCAGCTTCCGATCACACTCTGAGACAGGCGGTCTTCCCGGAGGACATACAGAATCAGCAGAAAGACATATCCCTTCCACCCGTAATCCGCTCCCAGCTGCACAGAGATCCACAGCAGTGCAAGGATACAGGCGAGCTGAAGAAGCCCCTTGTCCCGGAAATAATCCAGAGCGCAGAAGGCCAGATATCCCAGAAGCAGCGTAAAATACACATTCTGGCTTTTGCCGTAAAGCAAAGTCTCATTGTGCCAGTAATTCCAGGGAATTTCCGAGAGCAGGGCAAAAAGAAAAAGATTCCGCCCGTACTTAAAACGGTTGTGGGTATGGAGGAACCCTTCCACCAGAAGGAAACCGAAAAGAGGAAAGGCCATCCGCCCCACATCCCGGAAGATACGATAGACCGAGATGTTCGTTTCCCCCATGACAAACAATGTCTGCAGCGCCGGAGAATACCGGGAAAGCAGAATCGACCCGATATGATCCAGAAGCATGGTGATCATGGCGATCATTTTCAGAGCGCTGCCGCTTAGAATCCGGCATTTTTCCGGCAGAACTGATTGTGAAGCGTCTACAGACATAAATATCCTTTCCGGCCCCTCCAGGCCTTCCCTGATCCGGCTAAACCGGAATCGCATTCTTTATTCCTGATCTGCCAGCGAGGCAATCCATGCCGCCACATTGTCCGCGTTCTCCGTGTTCGCAATGACGCTGATACAGATGGGATCATAGGTCAGAGAAAGCTCCTCGGCAAGCGCACTGTCCGTCAGGGTCAGATGCCAGGTGTCAATGGAGTCCCCGAAGGACTCATAAAGCTCATCCCCCAGAATCTCCCGGAGATCCGCAAATCTCTCATCGTCAAAAATCCCCTCATAGAGGCTCTCCGACATGACCATCACATCCAGGGTGCCGGCCGCGACCTGGGTTACAAAGGCCATCTGCACATAATAATCAAACCCGTCCCCGGTCTCATTGGTCACAAAATTCTGAGTAACCGTTACCTCATCATATTTCCCCGTGGATCCCAGAATCTCCAGAATCTCCTCCTCCAGCTCCTGCGTACTGTCCACATAGCAGTCCGTCACCGCTATGGTCAGAAGAGTATTGATTCTTGTACCCTGATAAATCGTGACGCCCAGATAAATCAGAAGAATTACCACCAGGACCCCCGCCATTTCCGGCTTATAATACATCCAGATATAAGCCAGCCTTTCCTTCACGGTCATGTCCTTAAGCTTCTCTTTTTCCAGAAGCCTGCGCTCCTTCCGGGTCAGATCCGCCTCGTTCACGGTCTTTGGATTCAGTACACTCTCATCCGGCTCTGCAGGTGCCGCTTCATCCATTTCCCCGGGGACTGCATCGTTCTTCCCATCCTCTCCCTCTTTTGGCTCCCTGCTTTCCTCTGATTTCAGGTCTTTCTCCGTCTTTTTCTGTTTTTTCCAGTTTTTTTTCATTCATTCTCCCTGTCTTCTGTCTGGCCCAGGAAAAATCCTGCCGGCCGTATACATTCCGGAGATGTCTGTTTTTGTTCCCCGCATCTTCTGTGATGTTTGGGTCAAAAGTATCTGATCCCTGTTCAGGACCTTCTGACCCTGGTATGTTTCCTCTCGCCGTCCCCCTCACAGCCGGCAATTTTCTACCGGATATTCTAACACACTTTCCCATAAATGAACAGATTTTTCCTTTCGGATGCTCTGTTAATTTCCCCCGTTTTCTGTTATACTGCAGATAAATCCACAAAAAAGGAGGACCCTATGAAAAAAGAAGGCTATTATTCCTCCGGAACATTCGCGAAAATGGCGCACGTCACCCTGCGAACGCTGCGCTATTATGATAAAAAGGGTATCCTGAAGCCTTCCCTGGTGACAGATTCCGGCGCCCGGTTTTACACAGACGCAGATCTGGCGCGTCTGCAGCAGATCCTCCTTCTGAAATATCTGGGATTTTCCCTGGAAGATATCCGGGAGCTGACCATTGAGGATTCTGATTGTTCTTCCATGACCGATTCCCTGAATCTCCAGCTGAAGCTGGTGCGGGAGCGCATAGAGCAGATGCAGCTGGTGGAAAAGGCCATCCAGGACACCGCGGACGTCCTTTCCCGGGAACATACCATTGACTGGAGCCGGATGCTGAACCTGATCCACCTGACCGGCATGGAGAACCGTCTGAAAAACCAGTACCAGAACGCCGGCAACATTTCTTCCCGGATCCGTCTGCACAGCCTTTACTCCACCAACCCGCAGGGCTGGTTCCCCTGGATTATGGAGCAGTGCCGGATCACGCCCGGCATGCGCATTCTGGAGCTGGGATGCGGGGACGGAACTCTGTGGACCGATAACCTGGGGGGACTTCCCCGGCAAATCTCCGTCACCCTGTCCGATATCTCGGAGGGGATGCTCCGGGACGCCCGGCGGGCCGTTGGAAGCGGGGATTCCCGTTTTTCCTTTCAGTCCTTTGACTGCGCCCACATCCCCTTTCCGGAGCAGAGCTTTCATCTGGTCATCGCCAACCATGTTCTTTTTTACTGCCAGGATATCCCTCAGGTGTGCCGGGAGGTCCGGCGGGTCTTAAAGCCCGGCGGGCGTTTTCTGTGCAGCGCCTATGGCTCCGGCCATATGAAGGAGATCAGCGCCCTGGTGCAGGAATTTGACGACCGGATTGTGCTGGCCGGAGAACAACTGTATGAAAAATTCGGCCGGGAAAACGGAGGGGAAATCCTTTCGCCCTTTTTCTCTGCCGTCCGCTGGCATGCCTATGAGGATTCTCTCCTGGTTCGGGACGCGGATCCCCTGGTTTCCTATGTGCTCTCCTGCCACGGCAATCAGAATCAGTATCTCCTGGACCGATACAGAGAATTCCGCGCCTTTGCCGCCCGGAAAACCGCCGGAGGCTTTCGCGTCACCAAGGACGCCGGGATTTTTCTTTGTGAAAAATAGACAAATTTTAACAAGACACAGAAAAAACACTTGAAGGTGACCTAAGGTCACCTTTTATAATACAGAAAAAGAAACCTGCAGGAATTTAACCGCCTGTATCCGGCAAAAAAGGAGTGTGATTTTATGAAAGGTATTATACTGGCCGGCGGTTCAGGCACACGCCTTTACCCCCTGACCATGGTAACCTCCAAGCAGCTGCTTCCCATTTATGACAAGCCCATGATTTACTATCCCATGTCGGTCCTTATGGACGCGGGCATCCGGGACATTCTGATTATCTCCACCCCTCAGGACACCCCCCGCTTTGAGGAGCTTCTGGGCAACGGAAATCATTTCGGAGTAAACCTCACCTACGCGGTACAGCCAAGCCCCGACGGTCTGGCCCAGGCCTTTCTCATCGGAGAGGATTTCATCGGAGAGGACACGGTGGCCATGATCCTGGGAGACAATATTTTTTCCGGCCATGGACTGAAAAAGAGGCTGAAGACCGCCGTGAAAAACGCGGAATCCGGACGGGGCGCCACGGTCTTCGGATACTATGTGGACGACCCGGAGCGTTTCGGAATTGTGGAATTTGACCGGGAGGGAAAGGCCGTCTCCATTGAGGAAAAGCCACAGAATCCAAAGAGCAATTACTGTGTCACCGGCCTGTATTTTTATGACAACCATGTGGCGGAATATGCCAGAAACCTGCGGCCCAGCGCCCGGGGCGAGCTTGAGATCACGGATCTGAACCGCATCTACCTGGAGAAGAGCAGTCTGAACGTGGAGCTTCTCGGGCAGGGCTTCACATGGCTGGACACAGGCACCCATGAAAGCCTGGTGGAGGCCACCAATTTTGTAAAGACCATGGAAAGCCACCAGCACCGCAAAATTGCCTGCCTGGAGGAAATCGCCTGGCGCAACGGATGGATCACCCGGGAGGACGTCCTGAAGGTCTATGAGGTTATGAAAAAAAATCAGTATGGACAATATCTGAAGGATGTCCTGGACGGAAAATATCTGGATGCCCTTCACGGATAAAACCACAGCTCAGAAAGGAAGAAACCTATGACAATTCTTGTTACCGGCGGCGCCGGATTCATTGGAAGCAACTTTATTTTTCATATGATGGAGGCCCACCCACAGGACCGTATTCTCTGTCTGGACTGCCTGACCTACGCGGGAAATCTCTCCACGCTGGCTCCGGTCATGGAGAAACCCAATTTCCGCTTCATTAAGGACAGCATCACAGACCGGGACGCCGTTTACCGTCTGTTTGAGGAGGAGCATCCGGATAAGGTGGTGAATTTCGCCGCGGAAAGCCATGTGGACCGCTCCATCGAGAACCCGGAGGTTTTCCTGGATACCAACATCAAGGGAACCGCGGTGCTTATGGACGCCTGCCGCAAATACGGCATCAAACGCTACCACCAGGTTTCCACCGACGAGGTCTACGGAGATCTGCCTCTGGACCGGCCGGATCTGTTTTTTACGGAAGAAACCCCTATACATACCAGCAGTCCCTACAGCTCCTCCAAGGCCGGCGCGGATCTTCTGGTGCTGGCTTACCACCGCACCTACGGACTTCCGGTCACCATCAGCCGGTGCTCCAACAACTATGGTCCCTATCATTTCCCGGAAAAACTGATTCCGCTGATGATCGCCAACGCGCTGAATGACCGGCCGCTCCCCGTATACGGAAAGGGTGAAAATGTCCGGGACTGGCTGTATGTGGAGGATCACTGCCGGGCCATCGATCTGATTCTGCAAAATGGCCGTGTGGGCGAGGTTTATAACGTAGGCGGCCACAATGAGATGAGAAATATTGACATTGTAAAAATCATCTGCCGGGAACTGGGCAAGCCGGAAAGCCTCATCACCTATGTCACAGACCGCAAGGGCCACGATATGCGTTATGCCATTGATCCCACCAAGATCCACCGGGAGCTGGGCTGGCTTCCGGAGACAAAGTTTGAGGATGGAATCAAAAAGACCATCCGCTGGTATCTGGAAAACCGGGAATGGTGGGAAACCATTATCTCCGGGGAATATCAGAATTACTATGAAAAAATGTATAAAAACCGTTAAGGGGGAGGCGATTGAATGAAAATTTTTGTCACCGGCGCAGGCGGACAGCTGGGGCACGATGTGATGAATGAGCTGTACAAAAGAGGCCATGAGGGAATCGGCAGCGACCTGGCGCCTGCCTACAGCGGCGTCCCCGACGGTTCCCCGGTTACCCGCATGCCCTATGTGTCTCTGGACATTACAGAGAAAACCGATGTGGCCCGGATCATTGGCCAGGCGGCTCCGGACGCGGTCATTCACTGCGCTGCCTGGACGGCGGTGGACGCCGCCGAGGCAGAAGAGAACCGGGAAAAGGTCCGCCGGATCAACAGCGAGGGGACCCGCAACATCGCAGAGACCTGCCGGGAGCTGGGCATCCGGATGATGTATATTTCCACCGACTACGTGTTTGACGGACAGGGCACGGTTCCCTGGACGCCGGACTGCAAAGACTATGCCCCCCAGAATGTGTACGGACAGACCAAGCTGGAAGGGGAGCTTGCGGTGGCACAGACCCTGTCCGACTTTTTTATCATCCGTATCGCCTGGGTATTCGGGAGAAACGGAAACAATTTTATCAAAACCATGCTTCGGCTGGGAAAAACTCACAAGAAAATCACCGTGGTAAATGATCAGATCGGAACTCCCACCTACACCTTCGATCTGGCCAGGCTTCTGGCGGACATGATCGTCACAGAAAAATACGGATACTATCACGCCACCAATGAGGGAGGCTATATCAGCTGGGCAGACTTCGCCGCGGAAATTTTCCGCCAGGCCGCCCTGGAAGGACAGGGGGAATACGCCGACGTTCAGGTGATTCCTGTATCCACCGCGGAATATGGAGCATCCGTAGCCCCCCGGCCTTTTAACAGCCGGCTGGACAAAGAGAAGCTTTCCGCCAACGGCTTTACGCCCCTTCCCCACTGGCGGGACGCCCTGGGACGCTATCTCCGGGATTTTTTTGAAAGATCTTACGCCGGCACGGATGTCCGTGGCCCTGTAAAGTAAATCCCATTCCGGCAATAAAAAATGGCGCCTGTAAAAGCGCCATTTTTTTCTTATCCTGTGGTTCCATCCACGGGTACGGCCTCTGTCGTTATCTCTTCCGTTGTGGTCACCGTTCCGGTTTCATCTGTAGTGGTTTCCGCAGCAGCAGTTCCATCTGTAGTGGTCTCTGCAGCGGCAGTTTCATCTGTGACGGCATTGTCTGTAGCCAGATCTTCTGCCGTCCCGGCTGAAGAAGCTCCACTGTCCGCCATTTCCTGTGTAATCGTCTGGCCGTTTCTCACCTCCGCCATCATCTCAATCGCAAAGTCAACGGTCGTATAGTCCGGTACCATCACATAGGCCGTGGTACTGAGAGAATAGGGCTTCTGTGTATCTCCTGTTCCATTCACACTGTAGGTCACCACATTCCAGCTGCCGCCATTTGTGAGCTGCTGCTGGAAAAGACGGGCGATCTCCTCATAAGTCACATTCGTCTCAAAATTACCTGAAATACTGGACAGTAAGGAGGAATAGTTTTTCAGAATATCAGGAGAAAGCAGCCTGTCAATCACCGCCTCAATCACCGCCATCTGATTCTTTCCTCTCTGACGATCACCTTCTGTAAACGCATACCGTTCCCGAACGAAGGCCAGCGCTTCCTCCCCGTTCATATAATTCTCGCCCTGATTAAAGTGAAAACCGGTTGTATTTTCAGTTGTAAATTCATAATCCGAATAAACTGTGATTCCCCCAAGAGCGTCTATAATCTCCTCGAATCCACTGAAATTAAGCCGGAAATAATAATTGATGTCAACATCATAGAGCATTCCCAGCGTATCCATGCACACACTGATTCCATAAATTCCGGCATGGGTAAGCTTATCCGGCTCTCCGTTGGAAATCGACAGCGGCACATAATAGTCCCTTGGCGTGGACACAAGCAGCACCTGACGGGTCTCTGTGTTGATGGTCGCCACAATGTTCACATCACTGCGGCTGTTTGAAACCAACCCGGTTCGGCTGTCAATTCCACTGATATAGACCGTGTAAACCTTTCCAGATGAAGAACCGTCCCCAGAAGTATCCTCCGTAGTTTCAATCTGCGTCTCCACTTCCTTCACCACAATTTCCCTGATTTTAGAAGAAATGTCCGTGTATCCGTCAATTTCCTCAATCACATCCAGATAAGCCTGGTTCAGAATCATGGCTCCGGCCTCACCGCCCAACAATCCGTCTACTAACTCTGTCAGTCCCCGGTATTCCGCTGTAGTCACAGATGTTCCCAGCTCTGTCTCCAGTTCAGAAACCGTCTGATCCGTGTTGTCGCGGTCAAGCTCCGCCAGAATTCCGAAGGTATAGCCCTGGGCATCCTCCACAGTTTCCGCTGTGTCATCCGTCAGCACATAGATTCCCACAGCAGCCACTTCCGTATTTACTCCGGAAATATCGGAAACCGTATCCGTCGTCCTGTAAATATATACAGATGCCATAGCAAGCACGCCCACAACAAGAACCGCAAAAATGGATCCGACCACAAATCGGATTCGATTATACATATTCCATACAAGCAGCTCTGTCAGTGCCACAAAAATTAGGAGCACCACTGCAGCCGCCGCAAGATATGCCGTCGGAAGAAGCTTCGTATTATACAGCAGAATCTCAAACAACACAGACGCAGCCAGAACCACCCCGGAAATGGCAATCCCCGGTGTGGTATTTCTCCTTCTTCTGTATCTTCTTCTCATTTTTTCCTCCTCATACTGTCAAATGTTTTCTCCGCTTAAATTCATGGTCTTTGCAGCCCTGTCTCAGAGGAATGAGCCACAGTCCTGAACGTTCTTCAGCGATATCCTCTTCGCTGACCTTCATCGCAGCTCCAAGTGTTTCCATTTTACGTCTCATTCACGTCTTTGTCAAGACTACGATAGTTCGATACAAAATCGCTTATGGGCCACGATATTTTAACAGATATGGCATTTTCTTCCGATTACAGGAAATTGAAGATGAAGTATGAGAATCTGGTGAAATCGGCGGGTATCCTATCAAAGTTGATGGACGACTGAAAGCGAAATGAAGTAGATGGCTCAATGAAAACCCGATGCTGCTCCCTCACCTTTTCACAGCATGTCACATCCGGATCTGATGATTCAGGAGAATGAAAAAAACCATTCTCCTGAGTCAAATAATATACTCATAACATTCGCCCCAACATCCTAATGATGTTGGGGCGAATGTACAATAACACTGCATTCTTAGTAATCACATAACTACTATTATTCTTTTATTGTTTTATTGTTTTAAGCCTCCATCAGGAACATGATACCTGCTGAAAGGTGTGCAGTTCACGGCTCATTCCGAGGCGATTCGTCTTAAAATGATAAAACGGTCGCTTTGGCAACGTGAAAATACTGACCGGATACATATATGGCTCCAGGCATGCGCGAACTGAATCCTTGATCGACTCTGGAGTATGGCCATCCTCCAAAACAACAAACAGATAAGGAAGGAAACAGCCGGGATGCTCTTCATCAGGAGCAAGTACAAAGAACTCGTCGTCGATGCCTTCGATCTTCGCGTCCGCAAGACGATTTTCCATGGGAAGCGTAGCCATATCACCGCCTCCAAAGCGCGGTGCGTGTCCACGAGTCAAAACAAAAACAACACCATCTTCGTTCATATAACCGATATCCTTCGTGTGCAGCCAGGTCATTCCGTCTTTATGTATCATCAGCGTATTCGCAGTAGATTCCGGATTGTCATAGCCGAGCATCAGACCGGGACCGCTGATACAGATCTCGCCGAATTGGTTGTACTTCAGTTCTTCATCCGTTCCTGCTTTAAAAACACTGATTGTCGTCAGCGGCAACGGGATGCCGGCATTACCGTCCCCGATCGGGTGCGGTGTCATCGGCAGGGATACGTTAGAGCCTGATTCGCTGCAGCCGTACCCTACAGTCAGCCTGGCCTGACATTTGTGATCGTTCATAAACTTCTGCATACGAGCCAACTGGCCATTATTGTAGGATTCACAGCCAACACCGGCCGCAAATAAATGAGACATATCATAGTCATCCGGAATGCGGTCACTGTTTACAAGGACATCCGCAAACAACGGCAATAACGGCCAACAATTCGGCCGATAGCGCATCATTTCCAGATCCACGTCATCCGGGCTACAGTATGGATTCAGGATAAGGTATTTGTTGGAAGCCAGCGGCATAAGATCCATAGCAACTACAACAGCAACCAGGGAGGGTGGCAGGCAGGTAACCATCCATGAGGGACGGAAGTCTCCCTGAGAACCATAGAAATTCATCTGATGAATTACGCTGATCATCGTATGTGCAGAGTGAATGACCTGCTTCGACGGGCCTGTCGAACCACTGGTATAGGCACGCAGCAACGGCCGATTAAAGTCAACAGGTGCATCTACGACACCGACATAACTCTTGCCCAGAGCGAGAAAATCATTCCAGTTCATCGTATGACTTCCATTCGCCGGAGAATGTGAGTAAAAGCTGTCAACAGCGTTTTGAATGTAATCAGGCATTGCATCGTAGCTGCCGTTGATCAGTGGACTCACCAAAACGGCACATTCGGTATAACTGTCAGACACATATGCGTCCAGCTCATGCTGTTTCATGTAATCAGGGGCGAAAATCGTCTTTGCTCCAGACTGATTAACCGCGTCTACGTTCTCCTCCAGAGTGTTGTCTCGGCAAAGCAGAGAAGCTCCAATCTTTTCCGCTGCCAGAAGAAGATAAAAATACTGAGGTACATTTTGAAGAAACACGGGTATCTGGTCTCCCATGCCGAAACCCATGGTCCTCAGACTGCGGGCGACAGCTTCCGTATTCTCAAAAATGGTAGACCAGAGAATATCTTCTCCGTAATAATGTATCGCGGCGACATCCTCACCGGGGCAATTCTGCTTCAGATATTCCATCAACGTACACTCTGGAATCTGCATCTGAGAAATCTGCGGCGGATAGTACTTCATCCAAGGTCTGTCAATACTGGGATATCCCGTAGTTTTGTTATCTGCTGTGTTCATAATCTCGAATTCTCCTTATTTTTTCAAAAACTTAGTTCAAAATTACCCATTTACAAAAATCTGATTTTATAATATCATAAAAAAGGGATTACGGATGGGAAGAAAGTTGAATCTTTTGAACTAAAATGGATTCCAGTTAATTCTTCCACAGTTTTATACGAACACAATGCCGAGAACATTGCCCGGAAAATGTTGAAACAAAAAGGTGTTGCAAGCTCCCTGTGGACTCACTCCAAAACCACAGAGAGGAGCAAAAATATATGAGACGTAAATATGACGTAAATTATTATAAGCGTTCCGATCATGAATGGTTCACCTGGGTCCAGGACTGCAGAATCGGCGGCCTGACGATCAGCGCAAGGTGTGTTCAGAACGAAGTAACACAAAAGGCTCTATCCTATCACACCAGGAAGCTTCGTCAGAAAGGTTACTTCATCCCTCCGAAACCACGTGGGACAGCCGTGCCAGCCAAACAGGAACTATTCTGCATTGACCTTTCGGGAAAAAACTGACAAGGAGGCTGGGGTTACGCCGGATAAAGCAGCCATCTGCATTGATTATCATGGTGTACTCATCGAAGTAACCAACGTTTCGGAAGCCCCTTTGTCTTCTACTTTTCAGACTACAGAATGAAATCAAAAATCCACAGTATCTGAATATATTGAACCACGATACGAAATAAAAAGAAAGAAAATATGGTGCTTTTACTTCTATAAACATCATACAAGAAAGGTTATGACTGATAGAATAAAATCCATTACAACACAATACGATTTTATAAAGGTTACAACCATGTTTTTGGTTGTTTTTGCTCATGTTTGTTGGATGTATACCGGTGATGGTGTTATTACTCCGATAGTTCCATCGACTTTATTATCTTCATTGGCTAAGATAATTTATACTTTTCATATGCCTTTATATATGTGTACAACGGGAATGGTATATGGGTACTGCATAGATGATATGAATAAATATAGCGATACGGCCAAATTTGTAAGAAGCAAATTTAAGAGACTGATTGTACCATATTTGTTTATTGGGTGCTTTTGGGTTGCCCCTATTATGGTGTTTTTTCATTTTACAGAGAGTAATTATCCTGAATATATCGTTAAGGGTATTTTTTTTGCTGAGAATCCAAGACATCTTTGGTTTTTAATTAGTCTTTTCATCATATTTATCATATGCGCTACCTTTAAGAAGCTTAGATTTAAAATAAATCCATTTTTTGGTATTATATTTGCATTTTTTTGTGCTTGTTTTTCTGATCATTTGCCTCATTATTTTAAGCTTCGCTATGCATGCTATTATTTTGTTATTTTTTATTTGGGTATGCTTCTCAATAGATATAGAAGGAGGTACGAGCAAGCTTCAGGCAGAGTTAAGATTTGTATAAATTTAATTTGCATATTTTTAATT
>JAJQBI010000037.1 GCA_021203365.1 Clostridiales bacterium | reverse complement strand
GAATCATAGGCCGGCGCGGTGCGAAGAGCCAGATACCCGCTGCTTACAACCACCCTGTAATTGCCTGAGGCGGCGGAAACCGGCTGTGCCTTCAGGGCGAGGGCCAGGGCCAGCGCGGCGATAAGCAGTATTCCCCATTTGAAAAATAATGATAAGGAAAAATCTTTTTCTTTCATAGTGAAACCCTCCTTCTGTAAATAGATTTTCATGCAGCGATCTGTCTATATAAAGTATTTTAATTCCTGCCGGACTCTTTTGCAAGCATTTTATCCCGTTGGAGTACATATTTTTTTCACAGATTCGTCACAAACGGGCATCCGGACCTGCAGAAGCCAGGAACGGGTGCCCGAAGAGAAGGGTTTTACTGAAAATCGATGATGTCGGTCCAGCGGCGAAGGAATTTTTCCTCTTCCGGGATGCCCCGGGTCAGCTGGGCGGCCGCAGCGATGGGAAGCCATTTCTGTACATACTGTTTCGCTGTGTCGCTTTTTTTGCAGAAAAGCTCCAGGTACAGGTCCGCAAGCTTCTGGTTTTTCAGAGCAAACTGAAGATAGGTGATGGCGGCGTCGCCGCTGGCGTTGCCCTGTGTGGCGTGGGCCCAGTCTACAATGGTCATGGTGCCGTCCCCGCGGACAATCACATTGCTGGGATTGAAATCCCCGTGGCACAGCCGGGTGTGCCTGGGCATGGATTCCAGCCGGGTATTCAGCTCGTAGCGCGTGGTGGCGTCGATGGAATCCTTAAGGCTGGCGATTTTTCTGGCGAATTTATCCTTCTGCAGGGTGAGACGGGGTGCCTTTTTGGCGTGCATGGAAAGCTGCACATCCACAAACTGTTCCATATAGGTTTTTATGTGGATGGGGTCGCCGTTCATTTTTGCTTCCAGGGTTTCTCCCTCCACATACTGGATTGCGATGGCCCATTCTCCGTCGATCTGTGTTACCTCCAGAACCGGGGGAATGTCCAGGCCGCTTTCCTCCACCCGGGCGGTGCAGAGGGCTTCGTTGAATACGTTTGCTTTTCCGTGCTCCAGGGTGAAAACCTTGATGATACGGTCGCCATCCTGATAGACGACTTTGTAGGGGCGGGTGACTAAGAGCTTTTTATCTTTCAGATTCATGGCATGGACCTCCTTATCTCATTTCTTTTCCATAATAAGCCTTCAGATAGATTTCTTTCAGCTCGGACATCAGCGGGTATCTGGGATTGGTGCCGGTGCACTGGTCATTAAAGGCCTGCTCGGTCATATCGTCCAGGGTATCCAGGAAATATTGTTCATCCACACCGTAATCCCGGATTGTGGGTTTGATTTCGATGGTTTTTTTAAGCTCTTCCAGTTTGTCAATCAGCTTTTCCATAACCTCCTGGTCATCCTTCCCTGTCAGCCCCACAAAACGGCCGATCTGCGCGTATCTTTCCAGGGCACAGGGATAGGGATACTGGGAGAAAGTCCCCATTTTGGCGGGAGCTTCCGCGCTGTTATACCGGATCACATCTGTGAGAACCAGAGCGTTGGCGATTCCGTGGGGAATATGGTGGAAGGCGCCGAGCTTGTGTGCCAGAGAATGGTTTACCCCCAGGAAGGCATTGGCGAAAGCCATGCCTGCCAGGCAGGAAGCGTTTGCCATGTGATCCCTCGCCTCCACATCGCTGCCGTCCCTGTAGGCCCGCGGCAGATATTCAAATACCAGTGAAATGGCGCGGAGGGCCAGGCTGTCTGTGTAATCCGAGGCCATAACGGAGACGTAGGCCTCAATGGCGTGGGTCATCACATCGATTCCGGAGGCGCAGGTCAGTCCCCTGGGTGCGCTCATCATATTATCCGTGTCCACGATGGCCATGTTCGGGAGAAGCTCATAATCTGCCAGGGGCCATTTGATTCCGGTTTCCTTATCTGTGATGATGGCAAATGGGGTCACCTCGGAGCCTGTACCGGAGGAGGTGGGAATCGCCACAAAATATGCTTTTTTTCCCATTTTGGGGAAGGTGTAAATTCTCTTTCGGATATCCATAAAGTCCATGGCCATATCGTCGAAATCCGCATCCGGATTTTCGTAGAGAACCCACATGATTTTGGCTGCGTCCATGGCGGAGCCGCCGCCCAGAGCGATGATCACGTCCGGTTCAAAGGCGGTCATGGCCGCCGCGCCGGCTCTGGCGGATGCCAGGGAAGGATCCGGCTCCACATCTGAGAAGCAGGTGTGAACGATGCCCATGGAATTCAGTTTCGTCTCGATGGCCTGGGTGTAGCCATTTTTGTAAAGGAAGGAATCGGTTACGATGAAGGCACGTTTCTTGCCCATAACGGCGCCAAGCTCGTCCAGAGCCACCGGTGTGCATCCTTTTTTGAAGTAAACCTTTTCCGGGGTTCTCATCCACAGCATGTTTTCTCTCCTTTCAGCCACAGTCTTGATGTTGAGAAGATGTTTCACACCTACGTTTTCGGAGACAGAGTTTCCGCCCCAGGAACCGCAGCCGAGAGTCAGGGAAGGAGTCAGCCTGAAATTGTAAAGGTCGCCGATGCCTCCCTGGGAAGAGGGCGTATTGATCAGAATCCGGCAGGTCTTCATGGCGGTCGCGTGCCGGTTTATTTTCTCTGTTTCTCCTGTGTTAATATAGAGAGCGGAAGTGTGTCCATAGCCTCCGTCCGCCACCAGCTGTTCAGCTTTTGCCAGGGCTTCGTCAAAGGTTTCAGCCTTATACATGGCAAGAACCGGAGAAAGCTTTTCATGGGCGAATTCTTCGCTGATATCCACAGATTCTACCTCGCCAATAAGAATTTTTGTGTTGGCGGGTACGTCTATGCCGGCCATTTTCGCAATGGCGGGCGCCGTCTGCCCCACGATTCTGGCGTTCAGTGCGCCGTTGATCAGGATGGTTTTGCGAACTTTTTCCAGCTCGTCTTCCTTCAGAAAATAGCAGCCTCTGTACAGAAATTCATCCTTTACCTGCCGGTAAATGCCTGCGAGGACCGTTACGGACTGTTCGGAGGCGCAGATCATGCCGTTGTCGAAGGTCTTGGAATGTATGATAGAATTTACGGCAAGACGTACATCCGCGGTGTCGTCGATGATGACCGGCGTATTTCCCGCGCCTACGCCAAGAGCCGGTTTTCCGGAGGAGTAGGCGGCCTTTACCATTCCCGGGCCGCCGGTGGCCAGGATGATGTCAGCGTCTCGCATCACCAGGTTGGTGAGCTCAAGACTGGGTACGTCGATCCAGCCGATAATGCCTTCCGGCGCGCCGGCCTTTACCGCGGCATCCAGAACGATTTTTGCGGCCTCGATGGTGCTTTTTCTGGCACGGGGATGGGGGCTGATGATAATGGCATTTCTCGTTTTCAGGGAAATCAGGGTTTTAAAAATTGCGGTGGAGGTGGGATTGGTGGTGGGAATCACAGCGGCAATCAGGCCGATGGGCTCCGCGATTTTCCGGATGCCGAAGGTTTTATCCTCCTCGATCACACCGCAGGTCTTTGTATTTTTGTAAGCGTTATAAATATATTCTGCCGCGTAATGGTTTTTGATAACCTTGTCCTCCACAACGCCCATGCCGGTCTCGGCAACCGCCATTTTGGCAAGGGGAATACGTGCTTTGTCCGCGGCGGTGGCGGCGGCTTTGAAAATTCTGTCCACCTGCTCCTGGGTATAGGCGGCAAAAATTTTCTGTGCTTCTTTCATGGCAGCCATTTTTGCTTCCAGAGCTTCCGCAGTGTCAATGATGTCCGGGATGGTAATGTCTGTGTTCGCCATTTGGAATCCTCCTGTAAAATAAAAGTAAAACAGCGGTTAAATCGATGTTAAAACTTTAACGTTAAAAATTTATCAATCATCTTCGAGCTCATTATATTGCAATCATAGTTATTCGTCAATATTGCATAAATTATAAATAATTTTCGAAAAAAAGGATTCTTTTGGACAGGATTGACAAAAAATAGAAAGGTTCCTGGGATTCAGATAGACAGCAACCTGACTGCACGACAGCGCCGCAGA
>JAJQBI010000044.1 GCA_021203365.1 Clostridiales bacterium | reverse complement strand
GGAGCATTTGAGCAATGCACAGGCCTTACAGCCATTACCATCCCGGATTCGGTTGTGATTATTGATGAAAGTGCATTTAAAGGCTGTACAAACCTTACTTCTGTAACACTTGGCGGTGCGGTAGAAAGGATTGGATACGGAGCTTTTGCTTATTGCGAGAGCCTTGCGTCCATTACGATTCCGGATTCGGTTAAGAGCCTTGGTGACTTCGCGTTTTACGGCTGCGCAGACCTTGGTTCCGTGACAATCGGAAGTGCGGTAGAGGCCATTGGCGAGGGCACTTTTGGCTTTTGCGCTGGCCTTACTTCTGTTACCATCCCGGATTCGGTTGAGAGCATCGGTGATTACGCATTTGAGGATTGTACCGGGCTGACAGACATACAGATTCCGTCAGGTGTGGCAGACATCAGCAGCACTGCATTCGAAGGCTGCAGTGAGGAACTGGCTGTATATTGATAAGAAAACGGACTGTATGACAGGGGACAGGGATCAGAATGGATAATCGTTTAAAAAGAGTATTTGATTATCAGCGGTTTCAAAATAATGCCCGCCTTGCGCAGATCATCACAGATACTCTGAGCCGTTACGGCACAGAACTGGATGATGAAGATCTTTCCTTCGTCAGTGCTGCCGGCGGGGAGACCATACGGCAGCACGGGAAGAATGAGGGAGACAGCGATGTGTGAAGCATATGACAGAGAAAATCTGTACACAGAGTATCACCCAAAGGTACAGGCATATATCGGAAGCCGTGTGAAGAATGTACATGACGCGGAAGACCTGGTCTCCCAGGTCTTCCTGAAAGTTTACCACAACCTGGAAAGCTTCGACAGCAGGAAGGCGTCTGTTTCCACATGGATATACACGATCACGAGGAATACGGTGACTGATTTTTTCAGAACGCAGAGACAAAACTGCCAGCTGGAGGAGGAAGTACCTTCGCCGGGAAACGTCGAAGACGGCCTTCTTCGTGATGAGCTTCTGGAAGAGCTGGCGTCTGCGCTTGAAAAGCTGGAAGAGCGGGAGCGGGATATTATTGTCCTTCACTATTACAGTGAGAAGACGCTGGTCGATATTGCGGTGCTTATGAATCTTTCCTATCCCTATGTAAAAGTCTTACATAAAAAGGCTGTGAAGGCTCTGAGAGACAGGATGCATCTATATTGAAAACTGAGACAGCTATCTGGAAACATCGTGAAATAAATAAACCGGATGACAAAGCTCATTCCTTTGTCAGAAACCCGAGATATAGAATGGAAAAAATCCTGGCGTGACGGATATCTGAAGTGGATTTTTAACGGGAAGCTGTCGTACACAGGGAAGAAGGAGGCCACCATGGAGAATCATTCAATTTTTAGAAAAAAGAGTATGGAGCGGATGTCCTCCCCAGAGCAGCTGAACGATTATCTGCGGGTATGCAGCCCCGGTATCTGGATGGTGATCGTGGCGGTGATCCTGCTTCTGGCAGGCGCCTGTGTATGGGGTGTGTTCGGGCGGCTTGACACCACGCTGACGGCGGTCGCCATAGCGGACGGAGACAGCTTCACAGTATATGTTTCCGAAGATGACCTGGCTGACGTTGAAGGGAAGACAATGACCGTGGACGGCGTGGAATACGCGATCTCAGACGGTGCAGTCTCAGACATGCCGGTGGTAGTCAGTGAGGACGGTTTTTCGGAATACGCGCTCCACATCGGCAGCCTGGAGATGGGGGAATGGGTTTACGGAATCACATTTGACGCGGCTCTTCCGGAAGGCGTATACGAAGCGCAGATTACGGTCGAAAGCATATCTCCGATGTCATTTGTGGTGAATTAGGCCAGGGAGGGTACCATGAAGAAAGAGGCAACGATCCCACAGCCAGTCACAAAGGGCGTCGCCAAAGTTCCCGTCGTCATGCAGATGGAGGCGCTGGAATGCGGGGCGGCAAGCCTGGCGATGGTACTGGCTTATTATGGGAAATGGATCCCGCTGGAGCAGGCGCGTCTGGACTGCGGCGTCTCCCGGGACGGCTCCAACGCACGGAACGTCTTAAAGGCGGCCAGAAGCTACGGCCTGAACGCAAAAGGCTACCGTTACGAGCCGGAATACCTGAAAACGAACGGAAAGTTCCCGTGTATCATCCACTGGAACTTTAATCATTTTGTCGTCCTTGACGGATTTAAAGGGGACAAGGCGGTCTTAAATGACCCGGCAAAGGGGACCTACAGCGTGTCGATGGAGACGTTTGACCAGTCGTTTACCGGTATCTGCCTGATGTTTGAGCCGTCTGAGACGTTTGAGCCGGGCGGCAGGCCAAAGAGTGTCCTGCGTTTTGCAAGGAACCGGCTGGAGGGCACCGGAGGCGCCATCGTCTTTGTGGTGCTGACGACAGTGATCTCTTCCC
This sequence comes from Clostridiales bacterium, assembly GCA_021203365.1. Classification (GTDB taxonomy): domain Bacteria; phylum Bacillota; class Clostridia; order Lachnospirales; family Lachnospiraceae; genus Blautia_A. The sequence goes on along the minus strand of JAJQBI010000044.1, from coordinate 16,149 downwards.
TGATCGGCATTATCCGGCCGGGCTTTTCCCGGATATTCCTTGACCGCCTTCTGACAGGGGAAAACCCGGGCTGGCTGTATCCGTTTATCATCGGGCTTTCACTCCTCTCAGCGGTTCAGCTGCTCGTGTCCTTTATCAGCATTGGTGTCAAAAACAGGATGAACGGAAAAATGGCGTCCTACGGCAATACGTCGTACATGTGGAAGGTGCTGCGGATGCCGATGGAGTTTTTCTCACAGCGCATGGCGGGGGATATCCAGCAGCGCCAGGGGACGAACGCGTCCATCGCCGGGACGCTGGTCAATACCCTTGCGCCGCTGTTTCTGAACGCGGTCATGATGGTCTTTTACCTGGTTGTCATGCTGCGCTACAGCCCGATCCTGACGGCTGTGGGCCTGTGCTCGACGTTGATCAACGTTGTGATGTCGCAGGTGATTTCCAGAAAACGCACGAACATTACCCGCGTCCAGATGCGCGACCGCGGCAAGCTGGCGGGCGCAACCGTCGCAGGCATCGAGATGATCGAGACGATCAAGGCGAGCGGCGCGGAAAACGGCTATTTTGAAAAATGGTCAGGCTATCAGGCCAGTGTCAATACACAGAGCGTCCGGTATGCGCGGCTGAACCAGTATCTCGGTCTGATTCCCTCGATTGTATCTTCCCTGGCCAATACGGCGGTACTGGCGATCGGCGTATACCTGACGATCCAGGGCGAATTCACGGTCGGTATGATCATGGCGTTCCAGGGGTACCTGACCTCTTTCCTATCTCCTGCGACCACGCTGATCTCGGCAGGGCAGAGCCTTCAGGAGATGCGCACCCAGATGGAGCGGGTGGAAGACGTCATGCAGTACCCGACGGATGTAAACTATGACAATGAGACAGTGGATGAAAATATGGAATATAACAAGCTCTCCGGCAGGGTGGAGCTGCGTGATGTAACGTTCGGCTATTCGCGCCTGGGGGAGCCGCTGATCAAAAATTTCAGTATGTCGCTTGAACCCGGCAGCCGCGTTGCGTTTGTCGGCCCTTCCGGCTGCGGAAAATCCACGCTCTCCAAACTGATTTCCGGGCTGTACCAGCCGTGGAGCGGGGAGATCCTGTTTGACGGAAAACCGGCCTCAAAGATCGACCGGAGCATATTTACCGGATCCCTGGCTGTCGTCGACCAGGATATCATTCTGTTTGAAGACACCATTGCGAACAATATCAAAATGTGGGACAACACCATTGAGGATTTTGAAATGATCCTGGCTGCGCGCGACGCGCAGCTTCATGAGGACATCATGCAGCGCGAGGGCGGCTATCAGTATAAGATCACAGAGGGCGGCAAGGACTTCTCCGGCGGGCAGCGTCAGAGGCTGGAGATCGCCAGGGTGCTGGCGCAGGACCCGACGATTATTATCCTGGATGAGGCGACGTCCGCGCTGGATGCGAAGACAGAATACCAGGTGGTCAATTCCATCCGGGACCGCGGCATTACCTGCATCGTGGTGGCGCACAGGCTGTCCACTATCCGCGACTGTGATGAGATCATTGTGCTGGATGAAGGCAGGGTCGTGGAGCGCGGTACACATGAAGAACTGTACGCAAAAGGCGGCGTATATACGGAGCTGGTATCGAATGAGTGAAAGGGGGCGGCAGGAGAATGGGATGGTTTGACGAACAGATCCGGCAGAGGAAACGCAATGACGATGAAGTATTTGCCGCAGCCTTTTCGGGTATCGCGGACGCGATCCTCGGTTCAAAAATATCCGCAGCGTTTGAGACGGATGAGAAAAAGACAAAGAACGCGATCGACCAGATTCTTGCGTTTTACCATGTAAAAAGCCAGGAGCTGCCGGATGGAATCAAAGATCGAAACGAACAGCTCGAGTATCTGATGCGCCCTTACGGCATCATGCGCAGGGGAGTGAAGCTCGAAAAAGGCTGGCATAAAGACGCCATTGGCGCCATGCTCGGTGTCAGAAGGGCCGACGGCGCCGCCGTCGCGCTGATTCCGTCCGGACTCTCGGGATACAGCTATCAGGATGAAAGCGGAAAGTACGTAAAGATCAGTTCAAAAAATGAAGAACTCTTTGAGGATGAGGCAATCGCCTTTTACAAGCCGTTCCCGATGCAAAAGCTTACGGTCCCTGTGCTTTTGCGGTACATACTCGGAATTATGTCCGTTTCGGACTTTATACTTGTAGGGCTGGGGACGCTGGCTGTGACGCTGGTCGGGATGCTGACGCCCAGGCTGAACAACCTGCTCATGGGAGATGTGGTGGAGAGCGGCAGCGTGCGGCTGCTTACCTCCATCGTGATATTTATGGTGTGCGTCAGCATCGCGTCGCTTTTATTAAGCTCCGTGAAGTCCCTCCTGACGTCGCGTATCAATACAAAAATGAACCTGACCGTCCAGGCTGCGACCATGATGAGGGTGCTGTCGCTGCCGGCAGGCTTTTTTAAGGATTACAGCTCCGGCGAGCTCTCCAGCCGCTGCTCGCAGATTAATTCCCTGTGCAGCCGGCTCGTATCCGTGATACTGTCTACCGGCCTGACTTCGGTATTCTCACTTGTCTATATTATGCAGATCTTTACCTACGCGCCCGCGCTTGTTGTGCCGGCTCTGTGTGTGATTGTCGTCACAGTGATTTATTCCATAGTGACCGCGCTGGTGCAGATAAAGGTTTCGAGGCGGCAGATGGAGCTTAGTGCGAAGGAATCCGGCATGAGCTACGCGCTGATCTCGGGTGTGCAGAAGATCAAGCTTTCCGGCGCGGAGAAACGGGCGTTTGCCAGGTGGGCGGACGTATACCGGCAGAGCGCGAAGCTCTCTTACAATCCGCCCGCGTTCATCAAGTACAGTTCCGTCATCTCAACGGCCATATCCCTGACCGGAAGCATCGTCATGTACTATTTTGCGGCAGTAAGCCAGGTGTCCGTGGCGGATTATTACGCGTTTAATACCGCCTACGGCATGGTATCGGGCGCGTTCCTGTCGCTGGCCTCGATTGCAACGACCGCGGCTACGATCAGGCCGATTCTGGACATGGCGAAACCGATTCTGGATGCCGTGCCGGAGATTTCGGACGGAAAGCAGGTTGTTACCCGTCTTTCCGGCGGTGTTGAACTGAACAATATCCGTTTCCGCTACAATGACAGTATGCCATATGTGCTGGACGACCTTTCTCTGAAGATCCGGCCGGGACAATATATCGCGATTGTAGGGCCCACAGGCTGCGGAAAATCCACACTGATGCGTCTCATGCTCGGGTTTGAGACGCCGCAGAAGGGCGCCATCTACTATGATGGCAAAGATCTGTCGTCGATCGACCTGAAATCGCTGCGCCGCAGGATCGGCGTCGTGATGCAGAACGGGAAGCTCTTCCAGGGCGATATTTTCTCAAATATCACGATATCCGCGCCATGGCTGACAATGGACGACGCATGGGAGGCGGCGGAGCTTGCCGGGATTGCGGAGGACATACGCAGGATGCCGATGGGCATGCACACGGTTATCTCCGAAGGCTCTGGAGGCGTTTCCGGCGGGCAGCGCCAGCGGCTGATGATCGCCCGTGCCATCGCGCCGAAGCCGAAGATACTCATGTTTGACGAGGCGACGTCGGCGCTGGATAACCTGACGCAGAAGAAGGTGTCGGAGTCACTGGATGGCCTGAAATGTACGAGAATCGTGATCGCACACCGGCTGTCGACGATCCGGCAGTGCGACCGCATCATCTTCCTGGAAAACGGGAAGATCGCGGAGGACGGTACCTACGATGAGTTGATTGAGAAAGACGGTAAGTTCGCAGAGCTGGTGGCAAGACAGCGCCTGGACGATACTTCGTATGTGGGGAAGACGACGCTGTATTAATCTGTTTAAAAAAAACTTGACAGATAATTTCAAATCCACTATAATGCTGGAAAGCAATATTCAGATAAAGAATTTGCTCTTCAGTGAAAGCGACGAAGGAGTCTATTTGAGAATAGGCTCCTTTTTTGTTCCTGGAAAACCTTCTCCGTGTTTCCACAAGGACTCGTTTTCGCCGGTTCCTGTTGACTGTCTTATCATTACAAAGAAAGGAAAATTGACATGCGTTTGAATTCCAAAGAACAGGAAAAGCTAATGCTTCACATGGCGGGAGAATTGGCAAAGCAAAGAATGGGAAGAGGACTGAAACTGAACTATGTGGAAGCAACTGCATACATCAGTTCCGAACTGCTTGAATATGCAAGGGATGGGAAGAGCGTAGTGGAGCTGATGACGCTCGGAACCAAAATCCTTACAAAGGACGATGTCATGGAAGGTGTGGCGGACATGATACACGAAGTTCAGGTGGAGGCAACCTTCCCGGATGGGACAAAACTGGTCACTGTACATAATCCGATTCAATAGGAAGGGGCGATTCGAAATGAAGATTGGCGCAATAATACCGAAAGACAGAGAAATCATTTTAAATGAAGGGAAACCAACTGTTACAATTACAGTACGACACACAGGAGACCGCCCGGTACAGGTGGGGTCACATTTTCATTTTTTTGAGGTGAACCGACAGCTCTCCTTTGATCGGGCAGCGGCTTATGGATATCATCTGGATATCCCTTCCGGCACCTCTGTAAGGTTTGAACCGGGAGAAGAAAAGGAGGTTGTGCTGACCCAGATGGGCGGTGCGCGGCGCATCTATGGACTGAATGACCTGACCTGCGCCCAGGCCACGGAAGCAACCAGGGCAGCGGCGGTGCAGACAGCTGTTTTAAAGGGTTTTATGTGAGGAGGCAAGGACATGAGTTACAGAATTTCCGGTGAAAAATATGCAATGATGTATGGCCCTACAGTGGGAGATAAAGTGCGTCTGGCTGATACCAATCTGATCATAGAGGTGGAGAAGGATTACACAACTTATGGGGATGAATCCAAATTCGGAGGCGGAAAAACGATCCGCGATGGCATGGGGCAGTCTGTAAAAACCTGCAGTAAAGATGGAGATCTTGACCTGGTGATCACGAACTGTCTGATTCTGGATTATACCGGTATCATCAAGGCGGATATTGGCATTAAGGACGGGAAAATCGCCGGGATCGGCAAGGCAGGAAACCCCAATATTATGGACGGCGTGACTCCCGGAATGACCATCGGAGCTTCCACAGAAGCACTGGCGGGAGAGGGGCTGATTGTGACAGCCGGCGGCATTGACAGCCATATTCATTTTATCTGCCCACAGCAGATTCCAACTTCCCTGTATTCGGGAATTACAACCATGATCGGTGGCGGTACCGGCCCTGCGGACGGCACGAATGCCACCACCTGCACACCCGGTCCCTGGAATATCCGGATGATGCTGAAGGCGGCGGAAGAATATCCCATGAATCTGGGCTTTTACGGAAAAGGAAACTGCTCTGATGAAATGCCCATTATTGAGCAGCTGAAAGCCGGAGCCATGGGCATGAAAATTCATGAGGATTTCGGAGCCACACCGGCAGCGATCAACCACTGCCTGAACGTGGCCGATGAATACGATATTCAGGTGGCAATTCACACCGACACGCTGAATGAGGCCGGGTGTGTGGAAGATACTCTGGACGCCATCGGCGGCCGGACCATTCATACTTTCCACACCGAAGGAGCGGGCGGCGGCCATGCGCCGGACATTATCCGTGCCGCTGGAGCCAAAAATGTACTTCCTTCCTCCACCAATCCCACCATGCCCTTTACGGTGAATACCCTGGATGAGCATCTGGATATGCTTATGGTCTGCCATCACCTGGATAAGAATATCCCGGAAGATGTGGCCTTTGCGGATTCCCGCATCCGCCCGGAGACCATTGCCGCTGAAGATGTACTGCATGATATGGGCGTTTTTTCTATGATGAGTTCTGACTCACAGGCCATGGGACGTCCTGCGGAAGTCATCACAAGAACATGGCAGACGGCTCACAAAATGAAAGAAGAGCGCGGCCCGCTGGGGATAGACAGGGAAAACGGAAACGACAATTTCCGTGCAAAACGCTACGTGGCAAAATATACCATCAACCCCGCCATTACATGCGGCATTGCGGATTACGTCGGTTCCGTGGAGGTTGGAAAATTTGCAGATCTGGTACTCTGGAATCCTGCATTTTTTGCGATAAAGCCCGACATAATCATCAAGGGCGGCATGATTGTTGCATCCAAAATGGGCGACGCCAACGCCTCCATCCCGACCACCCAGCCGGTGCTTTATCAGCCTATGTTCGCGGCGCACGGAGCCGCAAAATATGAAAGCTGTCTGACCTTTGTGTCCAGGGCCGCCATGGATAATAATATAAAAGAAAAATATGGGCTGCAAAAGACGGTGGTACCTGTGAGAAACTGCAGAAACATAGGAAAAAAGGATATGAAATTTAACGATGCAACCCCGGAGATCACCGTGGACCCGGAAACCTATGAAGTACGCGCGGACGGTGTAAAGCTGGAATCCAAACCCGCCAAAACACTGCCCCTGACACAGCTGTACAGTTTATTCTGATGATACCAGGGTCAGGATGTCATGAATGAAACATTTATGTTCCAGCTCATACATCCTGACCCACCCAACATCTTCTGATTTCAACACTGGAGGGAATACATATGTTAGGCGTTTGTTTATTGTTTGTCGGTATTGTTCTGATCAATAACGGCGTATGCTCTCTTGCCAATGTGGACAAAAAAGCGGCCGCCGTGATGAATATTTTTACCGGAACCTTATCGCTGTTTATCAACTTTGTCAATCTCGTGCAGGGAAATTATTACGCTGCCGGAACGGGCCTTCTGTTCTGTTTTACGTATCTGTTTGTGGCAATCATGGATATCTTTGACCTGGATGGGACACCCTTTGCCTGGTTTTCCAGCTTTGTGGCCGTTAATGCCATTGTTTTTGGCATCGTTGAAGGCATAACCGGAAGCGCAGCTCTGGGCATAGATCCTGACTGGAGATGGGCGGTGATCTGGTGGCTCTGGGCTGTCCTTTGGGGCTCCTCCTTTTTCACGGATATTCTGGGTATGAAAAAACTGGCAAAATATGTGCCGGTGCTTCAGGTAATCGAAGGGATCATCACAGCCTGGATCCCGGGTGTCATGCTGATGCTGGGAGTATGGTAAGGGGAGCAAGAAATGTTGTGTGAAAGAATACTGGGGACGCTTTCAGATAAAGCCTTTGAAGGCCTTCGCGTAGACTACGTAGATATCGAATGGCATGAGGCCTTTTCCCGCCTTCACCGGAAAACATCCGCGGAAGGAGAGGATGTAGGCATCCGCATGGGAAACGAGATTCTGAGTGTCGGTTTAAATCAGGATGACGTGCTTTATGCCGATAAAAATAAGGTAATCGCTGTGAATATTCCGGCATGCGAGGCCATCCGGGCATGCGTACAGCCGGATCATCCGCGGCAGATCGCCAAGCTCTGTTATGAAGTGGGCAACACACATACAACTATGTTTCGCGGGGAAGATGACTTTACTTTTTATACACCTTTTTACGAAACACTGATGGAAAAAATCAACGGAATCCACGGTGTGTCTGCGGAAAAGGTCATAAAAAAATTTGATTTTAAACAGGCCCTTTCTTCTTCTGTGAACAACCATCATCATTAACACGGGAGCCTTGGAATATGGAAGAACGGAACAATCACTTTTTACTTCTCCAGATCAATGACGCTCTGTTTCCCATCGGGGCTTATTCCCACTCCTATGGTCTGGAAACCTATATCCAGAAAAACCGGATCGTAACAGAGGAGGATACCTGGAATTTTCTGTGCCGAAGACTTCGGTATGGATTGTGTTACAATGAACTTCTCTCCGGGCGGCTGGCTTTTGAGTATGCCGCCCGGGGCGACCGGAAGAGTCTGAATCACCTGGAGGAATTGCTGGAAGCCAGCCGGATCCCGAGGGAAACCCGGGAAGCCGGCCACAAGCTTGCCTCCCGCTTTGTAAAAACGGTCCGCAATATGGAGATCCATTTTATCTCCGACATTTTTGCAAAATACTGTACAGATCGAAAAGAAGAGTGGATGAGTCATTCCGTTGTATATGGCGTGTTTTGTGCAGCGGCCGGAATCCGTCTGGAAGACGCCATGGAACATTATCTCTATGCCCAGGCATCTTCCATGGTGACCAACTGTGTCAAGACAATTCCCTTAAGCCAGACCGGCGGACAGAAGCTTCTCTGTCGATGTCAGAAGGTTTTTCGGGAAATCCTTGACTGCCTGTATGACCTGACGGAAGAAGATCTTTGTCTGTCAGCGCCGGGCTTTGATATCCGCTGTATGCAGCACGAGGGTCTGTATTCAAGAATCTATATGTCTTAATTCAGAAAAGTGAGGAATGATATGTCATATGTAAAAATTGGCGTGGCAGGGCCGGTGGGTTCCGGAAAAACCGCCCTGATCGAGTGTCTGACAAGAGACATGGCAAAGGATTACAGTATCGGTGTCATCACCAATGATATTTATACAAAAGAAGATGCAGAGTTTCTCTGTCAGAACAGTGTCCTGCCAATGGAACGCATTATAGGTGTGGAGACAGGCGGCTGTCCGCACACGGCCATCCGCGAGGATGCCTCCATGAATCTGGAAGCTGTGGATGAAATGCTGAACCGGTTTCCGGATATCGAGATCCTTTTCATAGAGAGCGGCGGAGACAATCTTTCCGCCACCTTCAGTCCGGAACTGGTGGATGCGACGATCTTTGTCATTGACGTAGCAGAGGGAGATAAGATTCCGAGAAAAGGAGGGCCGGGGATTACCCGTTCCGACCTGTTAATCATTAATAAGATTGACCTGGCGCCTTATGTGGGAGCTGATTTAGGCGTAATGGAGCGTGATTCCGGAAAAATGCGGGGAACCCGCCCGTTTCTTTTTACCAATATCCGTGACCATCAGGGAATCGACGCCGTCATTGAATGGATAAAACAAAATGTGTTATTAGAGGGATGCGGATAAGCATATGGAAAATAATTTTGGAAAGCTGTCAAAGCTGAGTCTGACTGCGGGGGTAAAGGACGGCCGGACGATTCTGGAGGATCTCTCTTTTACCGCGCCTTTTAAAATCATGCGGCCTTTTTATGAAAAAAAGGATTTCATGACCGTCATGCTTCTCACCGCGTCCGCTGGAATTATGGCGGGAGACAGGCAGGAATGGGATTTCCGGATCCGTGAGAAAGCAAAGATGGAATTTGTTTCCCAGGCCTACGAAAAAATTCACCGGATGGAGGATGGGTGGGCGGAACGCAGGGCCTGTATTACTGTGGAACCCGGCGGCTGTCTGTATTATTCTCCGCTGCCCACGATTCCTTTCGCCGGATCTGATTTCCGAAATGTGCTGAAGGTGAATCTGGTCGACAGGACTTCCCGCTTTGTCTTCAGTGAAATCCTGTCCTGCGGAAGAGTCGCACATGGAGAACAATTTCTTTACAGCCGATATCAGAACCTCGTAACGGTTTATCAGGAGGGGAAGATGGTTTACCGCGATAACACCCGTTACAATCCTGCACAGACAGACATGCAGGGCTTCGGGATGTATGAGGAATACACCCATCTGGCGAATCTTCTGATTTGTAATGAGGATAAAAACGACGACTGGATCCGGGCAGTTCGAGGGATTCTGGATGAATCCCATGGCGCGGAAGGCGGAGTCACACGCACGACAGCCGGACATATTGTGGTTCGAATCCTCGGAAGAAGCGGGCAGCAGTTAACGAACCTGCTGAATGGGATTCTTGTGCTTTAGGAAACAGATTTGGAAAATGGATTTTCCGGGCTGAATTCCCTGGAGCCCTGTGTCATGAACGGGAAAAGCTGCGGGGTTTTATTGCGGGCTTCTGGCGGAAGGCACGGCTCAGCTGTCTGCGGGCAATATTTTCGCCGATAAAGACTGCTTTTCCATCTGGTTCACCCTCCATCCCTGTTACCGCGTACCGGCCGTCTGTCATGTCAAACCGCAAAGCTTGGGAACCGGCAGACAGGCAGCCTTTTGCGCGAAGTAGATTTCCGTATTTCCCACGAATCAGGTTTTCCAGAAAAAGGATAAGTTCTGCCGGATTTTTCATGGAAATGCCGGACATGGAAAAGGAATCCGGAAGCTTTTCCGGTTCGTCATTGTGGACAGGAAAAAGTGTTCCGTCATATCCGGTCTCAAGAAGGCCATTCCACCAATCCGCCCCCTGAGCGGAATAATGGGAGAGCAGTATATCGGCATCCGGATTTATTCCGTGAAGAAACGTACGGACAGCTTCACACTGGGAGATATCCGCATGTTCCATTTTCGATACGACAAGCGTGTGTGCAGATGAGACCTGATCCCGGAAAATATCTGCGTACTCCGCCGCACACCGGAAGCAGCTCTGTCCGTCAATAATCGTCAGCGGAGCCAGCAGTGAAATGCGTTCATACTCAATTTGCTGGAGATTTCCGATTACATTGCTCAGTTTTCCGACGCCGGAAGGCTCAACAATCAGATAATCCGGTGCAACCGCTCCGGCAAGCATCAGCACGGAGGATGCAAAGTCCGCTTTTGTTGAGCAACATATACAGCCTTCTGTCATTTCCCATATGTTGTCTGAGACAGCAGAAGGCAGGCTGTCTTTTAACAGCCCGCCATCCACGCCTATTGAGGCATACTCGTTTTCAAATATGGCAATTTCCCGGCCGGTACGCTGGATAAGTTCTTTGATAAAAGTTGTTTTTCCCGCACCCAGAAAGCCGGATATTACCAGTATCTTCATAAAGTCAGTCCTCAATTTTTACAACCGGCTTAATCAGATCCGCCGGTTTGTCACGCATCAGAAACAAAGCCTCCTCAAGGTGTTCCCATCCGTCAAAAACATGGGTGCTTAAGGGTGCCAGATCAAGCTTTCCGGCAGATACAAGAGAACCCAGTTTTTCCATACGCAGACGTCCGCCCGGCATCAGTCCTCCGTTGATCTGTTTATGTCCCATGCCGACTCCCCACTCTACGCGGGGAATGTCAATCACATCTCCTGAACCAAGATAATTAACGTTTCCTATCTTTCCACCCGGTTTGAGACACTTCACAGCTTCAGAAAAGGTCTCTACGCTGCCGCCGGCGATCACGATTTTGTCTACTCCCTTGCCTCCGGTCATATCAAGAACCTGCTGACTGATTGACCCGTTTTTGTAACTGATAAAATCAGTGGCACCATATCCTCTGGCTGCCTCAACACAAACCGGACGTGTGCCCACGGCCATGATACGTGAAGCTCCGCGCATATTTGCCCCGGCTACCGCCATCAGTCCAACCGGGCCAATTCCGATTACAAGAACCGTGTCCCCGAACTGCACGTCAGCAAGCTCTACACCGTGAAAACCGGTGGGAACCATATCGGAAAGCATACACGCATCTACGATATTGATATTATCCGGCAGGAGGGCCAGGTTTCCATCTGCATCATTTACATGGAAATATTCCGAAAACACGCCATCCTTAAAGTTGGAGAACTTCCAGCCGGCCAGCATTCCTCCGGAATGCATGGAATATCCGGCCTGTGCTTCAAGAGAATTCCAGTCAGGAGTGATCGCAGGGACAAGAACCCGGTCTCCAGGTTTAAAATCTTTGACAAGGGAACCAACTTCAACGACCTGGGCACAGCACTCATGGCCCAGGATCATATTATGGCGCTCACCGATCGCACCTTCCCAGAGCGTATGGACATCTGAAGTACAGATCGCCAGAGCCAGGGGTTTACAAATGGCATCAAGCGGCCCGCATTGAGGCCGTTCTTTCTCAATCCATCCGGACTGACCAATCTTCAGCATTGCGTAACCTTTCATGTTGTTTCTCCTTTCCGCATCCTGAATAAGATGATGATACCAGGGTCAAAACATTCGGAATCCGCTCATAGAGCGCCCTGCAGGTGTCCATGCTTTGCATCCCCTGATATCATATTGTTTTTAATGTATATTGTTATTTACTTAACAATTTCAGTTTTATTATAACAGGATCTTTTATCTTTTCAAGCTTTTTTGCCATATTTTTTTAATTATTTTGTAACTTTTCACAAATTTGTGAATTATATACTCATATAGGAATGATACCCCGTCTGGAATCCGTTTTCATTCTGGTCCTATTCAGATTGGAACAGATATCCATTCTGTTTTTCGCGCTCTGATTTGGCAAATATAATTTAATCAGTGCAGCCATACAAGCGCAAATCCGAAAACCGACATTAATAGCCCTGTCCAGAGAAATGCTGTATTTGCAGCGCCGTCCGCATAGCAAAGCTTCATGCAAAAACCGTTTTTTACCGGATATAGAAGACGCAGGGGTTTTTTGTTCAGAAAGTCAAGAAGCAGATGTGACAGGTATCCGATGCTGAATCCTGGCAGGAATGGGGGATAAATCAGATAAACACAGCCACTCATAAGTATGAAAAAAAGAAACGAGTGAGAAAAGCTTCTGTGTCCGCTGATCCGGCCGACAATGCAGAGAACTGACATCAGAAGGAAACCCAGGATTATCGTATCGCTGACGTGCGTCTGTAAAATGTTTTTTATAAGGCTTACCTTTTGGAATTGACCAAAGAAAAGGAAAGCAGAAATAATCGCTCCGGATATGATTCTTCCGTAGAGTGCATCACGGCTGGCTCTGGTTGTTTTACAGTCAATATCCGGGATAACTGCTCCAAAAGTTCCGCCAATAATTGCTGTAGATATACCGGTAACTGTATGGGGCTGTAAGAAAAGAAGAGAAGCTCCGATTCCAATTGTTATGTGTGTTTTGCTCATCATTTGATGTCACTCTCCCAGATGTAATTATATGTGCGGTTCCGGATCAAGTATAGTCATGTGCAGAACCTCTGATCAGTAACAAATAAAGATACGAAGATGAAAACACCAATCAGGTGTTGCTTTTACGGCAGCGTCTGATTGGTGTTTTTTACGGTTACTTAACAAAAACCAGTGCCGACAAAATCGTCACTGGAGAACTATTTTCGTGCCTACATTCCTCTCAAAAATACTTTAAGTATTCCCCTTGAAGAATAAATACCTTTTGAACACAATTTTTAATCATTTTATCGCTGATTTAGGAATCTGTCAATCACAATTCAAATAAAAAAATAAACCATTTATTTACATCTTTCATAAAATACTCACAAGTAATGGTATTATTTACTATCTCATACTGGAATTTACAGGCATATGGAAAAGCGGATAATGGGATTTCGAAATAAGTGGTCAAATTTTTCGACCACTTATTTGTTTAAAAGAAAGAACTCATAGACAGTTTATGAAAATATCATTCAGGAACAAGGCGATGATTGGTGTAAAATCAGGCGATTCCGGAAACTATATCTTTAAAAAATTATTAATGTTTTGAAAAAAACAGATGAACAGGAATCCAGTATTCATTTCATTAAGTAAGGGACAGATGGTGGTCAGAAAAAGGAATAAGTGGTCAGAAAAAGGAAAAGAAAAACCTTCTGTTTAAAGGGCTTTTTTCTGTTTTTTTCTTCAAGGGGAATACTTAGGGATCACTATAACGGGAGACAGACAGGAAGGAGAGAAGAAGCGTGGAAATTACGCTGTATGATCATAACCGAACCGCGTATCTGGCAGCTCTGGACCAGATGAACCGTACCGGAAAGACGGCAGTGATCCATCCCACAGGCACCGGGAAATCTTTCATCGGCTTCCGTCTCTGCGCGGATAATCCGGAATGGATTTTTCTCTGGCTGTCTCCCTCGGAATACATTTTTAAAACCCAGCTGGACAACCTGCGCACAGCCACCGGCGGCGAGGTCCCGGAAAATATCACCTTCTGTACCTACCAGAAGCTTCTGTATATGGGGGAGCCGGAAATGGCAGGGTTGGGCCCGGACTGTATCATCCTGGATGAGTTTCACCGCTGCGGGGCCCGGATGTGGGGGCAGGGGGTGCAGAAGCTGCTGGACCTTTTTCCGGATGCAAAGATCCTGGGTTTGTCCGCCACTAACATCCGGTACCTGGACAACAACCGGGACATGGCCGACGAGCTTTTTGACGGAAACATCGCCTCGGAGATATCCCTGGGGGAGGCCATTGTCCGGGGAATTCTGCACCCGCCCAGGTACGTGCTGTCGGTCTATTCTGTGGAGAAGGGCCTGAAAAAGTACGAGAAACGCATCCGCGGCACCCGGAACCGGGCGGTGCGGGACGAGTGCGAGCGGATTCTGGAGGAGCTGCGCCGGGCTCTGGAAATGTCCGAGGGGCTGGAAAAGGTTTTTGCCCGGCACATGACAGACCGCACGGGAAAATATATTGTATTCTGCTCCAGCAAGGAACATATGGACGAGATGATGGGCCATCTGGAGTGGTTTGCCCAGGTGGATCCCCACCCGAAGGTGTACTCCCTTTTTTCGGAAGACCCGGGAGCCGGTCAGGCCTTTGACGATTTCCGGAGGGATGAGGACGACACCCACTTAAGGCTGCTCTACTGCATCGACGCCCTGAATGAGGGGATCCATATGGAGGGCATCAGCGGCGTCATTCTTCTGCGCCCCACAGTATCCCCCATTGTATACAAACAGCAGATCGGGCGGGCACTTTCGGCGGGAAGCCAAAAGGATACCGTAATCTTTGATGTGGTAATGAACGTGGACAATCTGGACAGCATCGGCGAGGTGGAGGAGGAAATGCAGCTGGTCACCTCTTACTACCGCAGTTTTGGAAAAAATGAGTCCATTGTCCATGAACACTTTCAGATCTGGGACGAGGTGCGGGACTGCCGGAAGCTTTTTCATAAATTAAATGACACCCTCACCGCCTCCTGGGACTGCATGTTTGGATATGCCCAGGCCTATTACAGGGAAAACGGCAGCCTGAACATGCCTTCAAGATATATGACGGAGGACGGATATCCCCTGGGTCGGTGGATTTACACTCAGAAATACATCCGCAGGGGGATCATCTCCGGAAGTCTGACCCAGGAGCAGATCCGGAAGCTGGACTCCATCGGGATGGTCTGGGAATCCATGACGGACCTGGCCTGGGAGAAGAACTATACTGCGGCAAAGAGGTACAGAGAGACCCATGGCCATCTGCTGGTGCCGGCGGAATATGAAACAGAAGACGGCGTCTGTCTGGGAAGCTGGATCGGGAGCCTCCGCTCCTGGGAAAAAGCCGGGGCCCGGCAGAAATATCTGACTCCGGAAAGGATCCGCATGCTGGATGACCTGGGGATGGTCTGGGACGTGTCGGACTATTACTGGGAGAGAAATTACGCGGCGGCGGCCCGGTATTACGGGGAGCATCATCATCTGAACGTCCCCCGCACCTATGTGACAGAGGACGGGATTCGGCTCGGCAGTTGGTTATATCGGATTTATAGTCTGCGAAAGGGAATCGGGAAGGGTGTCCCTCCCACCCGGGAACAGATCCGGCGTCTGGATGCCATTGGAATGGACTGGTCCGCACGGGCGGAAAGCAAATGGCAAAACGGCTGCAGAGAGGCGGAGATATATGTCAGGGAGCACGGAAACCTGCGTGTCCCGGTAAAATATGTAACGGAGACCGGTTTTCCCTTAGGCAGCTGGATCCAGCGGCAGCGCGCCGCGTATAAAAAGGGAACCCTTCTTTCAGAGCGGCGCAGTCACCTGGAGAAAATGGGCATGGTCTGGCAGGCGGACTCCTGGGAGGACCGGTTTGCCCTCGTGAAAGCCTGGCAGGAGGAGAACGAAACACCGGAAATTCCCCAGGATACAGTTGTGAACGGCGTCTGGATCGGCAAATGGTATGCCGCGCAGAAAAAAAACCGCACCCTTGGGAAACTGACCGGGAGGCAGGAAGCCCTTCTGGATACGCTGCCCCGGGGACAGACGTCCCGGAAGGAGGCCGCCTGGCTTCTGATGTATCAGGATGCCGCGGACTTTGCCGGAGAGCATGGAAGCCTTCGCGGAATCCCCTCGGATTACCAGGGAAAAAGCGGCCGCCGTCTTGGACATTGGCTGACCCTGCAGCGAAAGGCGAAACGAGAAGGAAAACTGAGCGAAGCGCAGTATGAAAGGCTGGACGCCATTGGCATGGTATGGAAAGTGGGATCTTAAGGCTGATCCGTCTTAAATAGAGGATCAATTGTCAGGTTGAGAATAGAAATCCTTTGGAAAAGTATGAAAACTTAATAGGGCTTGCAAGGGGGAAAAAGGGTACAAAATCCCC
>JAJQBI010000039.1 GCA_021203365.1 Clostridiales bacterium | reverse complement strand
GTTATGAATCAATAGCTATTCGGCTGGCAAATTCAAAATGGCCGTGAATAGTAACGGCATTTTGTATTTATTCAATAAAAACAGTTGACAAAATGCTGACAGTGATGTAATCTCATATATACCAAGTAAACCTATTAGGAAAGTGGGGAATAGAGTATGAGTAAAGTATTTGACAGCATTACGGATTTAGTTGGAGAAACACCGCTTTTGAAATTGGGACGCTTTGCACAGAAAAATGGTCTGGAGGCAACACTGCTCGCGAAGCTGGAATATCTCAATCCGGCAGGGAGTGTGAAGGATCGCATTGCAAAGTCTATGATTGAGGATGCGGAAGAAAAAGGCCTGCTGCGGGAAGGAAGCACGATTATTGAGCCCACATCCGGCAATACCGGGATTGGACTTGCGGCGATTGCAGCAGCAAAAGGTTATCGGGTGATTCTTACAATGCCAGAGACAATGAGTGTTGAGCGCAGAAACATCCTGAAGGTGTATGGAGCGGAAGTCGTTTTGACAGATGGCCTGAAGGGAATGAAAGGGGCAATTGCCATGGCAGAGCAGTTGGCACAGGAAATTGAAGGCAGCTTCATACCAGGTCAGTTTGAAAATCCGGCGAACCCGGCAGAGCATCGCAGATCGACAGGGCCGGAGATCTGGAAGGATACGGATGGAAAGATCGATATCTTTATTGCCGGTGTTGGTACCGGAGGGACGATTACCGGAACGGGTGAATATTTAAAAGCACAGAAATCAGACATACAGCTTATAGCAGTGGAACCGGCATCCTCACCAGTGCTTTCAGAGGGCAGAGCCGGTGCGCATAAAATTCAGGGAATCGGCGCTGGATTTGTGCCGGATACCTTAAATACAAAGATTTATGACGAGGTATTTCCGGTTGAAAATGAGGATGCGTTTGAAGCATCAAAGGAACTGGGAAAAACAGAAGGCATTCTGACTGGAATTTCTTCCGGTGCTGCATTGCATGCGGCTGTTCAGGTTGCTAAGCGCCCTGAAAATAAGGGAAAGACGATCGTTGTGCTTCTTCCGGACAGTGGTGACCGCTATTATTCGACACCATTATATACAGGGAAGTAAAGATTCGGAGAGTAGTAAAGAGGCAGAAAGGGTAGCAATGAGAATTTCGTCAAAGGGAAGATATGCCGTTCGCCTGATGCTGGATCTGGCAATTAACGATTCAGGAGAGCCGGTCCGCCTCAAGGATGCAGCCCGCAGACAGAATATTTCAGAAAAATATCTGGAGCAGGTTATTTCCATATTGAATAAAGCCGGTTATGTCCGAAGTATTCGTGGCCCACAGGGTGGTTATGTGCTTGCAAATCGACCATCCTGGTATACTATGGGAATGATACTTCGGCTTACGGAAGGAAGTCTTTGTCCAGTGGATTACGAAACGGATGGTTTCCGGGAGGAAGCTGAGAGCGCGACATCGATCCTCTGGGATAAACTGAATAACGCGATTAATGAGGTTGTGGATAACATTACACTGGAAGATCTGATGGAATGGCAGATGGCGAAAGCCGATTCTTATGTGATTTAAGAACTTGCCCCCAATAATAAGGAAGGGATTATTGCCAAATAAACCTATCAGAACGATAGGAAAAGACGCTTTTTGTTCTTATGATATTCACGATTTTTCAGAAATGGATATTTTTCTTGAAGGACGTCCGATATGTGCGAGTTGTTTGGGAGTTGTTCGGATCACCAACTGGTTTTGAATGAATATTTAAAAGAATTTTACAGCCACAGCATTTATCATCCGAATGGCTGGGGGCTGGCTCTTCTGGACGGAAATGAGGCACATATTGAGAAAGAGCCGCTGCAGGCAGATAAAAGCCTCTACCTTCAGGAATGCCTGTCTGTCCCGGTGCAGGGGCGGATGGTGTTGGCACATATCCGTTATGCAACAATTGGAAATGTTGAGTATTGTAATTGCCATCCATTCACAGGAAAGGACTGCTCAGGAAGGCGTTGGACGCTGATTCACAATGGGACGATTTTTGAGTATGAACCATTGAATGGAACGGCGGCCAGGCAGTCTGGGGACACAGACAGTGAGCGGATTCTTTTGTATTTGCTGGAGCAGATAAATCGGGAGATACGCGGCAAAGGAATACCGGATGCAGCCAGACGGTTCCAGCTGTTGAACGAAATTATCTGCCAAATGGCTTCCGGTAATAAGCTGAACCTGATTTTTTCTGATGGGGAGTATGAGTATGTTCATACAAATTACGCAAATTCGCTGTATCAGATGCGATCGACACCGTGACAGGGAAGCTGGAACTTGTACAACAGGCGGAACGAACCGGAACACCAATTATCAGCTGTATGGGGGCAGGGAACAAAATGGATGCATCTGCATTTGAGGTAGCAGATATCTATGAAACAAGTATTTGTCCACTGGCTCGGGTCATGCGCCGAGAACTGAAGAAACGCGGGATAAAAAAACTTAAAGTCGTATATTCTAAGGAGCCGCCGATGCAGCCAATTGATGATATGGCGATCAGCTGCCGTACACATTGTATCTGCCCGCCGGGAACCGCCCGAAAGTGTACGCAGCGCCGGCAGGTGCCGGGAAGCAATGCTTTTGTGCCTGCTGTAGCAGGATTGATTATCACGGGGGAAGTGGTGCGGGATCTTTCACAAATACAGTCTGCGCAATAGAGTGTTATTAAATAATGATTTGTATGACAAACATTGTATGGTAAAGGTACTGAGCAATTACTGTCATAGATACTGGGGGTGAATCTGATATGAAGAGTGTTTTGATTAAAGATACAACGAAAGAAGAAAGGGAGGCAATCATCCGGCAATCTCTGGATTGCGGCGGTGGATGTGAAAACTGTACCGGTTGCTGGCTGGGAGGCGGGAATCCGTTTGAGATGTATCAGCGGTATATTGACGGTGAGATGGAGATCAGGGAAATCAATGCGGAGTATAACGCCAGATATCTGAGAGGATAGAGATTTTGGTTAAAAATAGCAAAACAGGTGGGAAAATGGCGAGGGTTAAAGCTGTTTTTCCACTTTTTTGTTGCGCATTAGTTATCGGAAAAAACGATAACCAGTTATCGGTTTTTTGGAATTGACGGATCGTTCGTTTGGTTGTATGATTACCACCATAGGAACATAAACCTATTAAAAATACAGGGAATATAGGAATATAAGAAACAACAATAATGGTGGGGAAGAATCTATGAACTGGACAGTGATAATTGATTATATTCCTGCATACCGTGAGGCGATGCTGCTGACCCTGCGCATTGGCTGGATGGGGATTGTACTGGCTACTGTGCTGGGGCTGGCTGGTGCTTTAATCCGGTATTATCATGTTCCGGTGCTGTCGCAGATTGTAAAAATTTATATTGAGGTGTTTCGGAATACACCCCTTCTGGTACAACTGTTTTTCATTTATTTCGGCCTGCCTAAGATCGGTATTAAACTTACGGCGGAATTTTGCGGGACGCTGGGACTCGCCCTGCTGGGCGGAAGTTATATGGCGGAGTCGTTCCGAAGCGGATTGGAAGCAGTGCCGCTGATCCAGTCGGAGAGTTCATTAAGTCTGGGGCTTAGCCGTATGCAGACCTTCTGGCATATTTTACTTCCCCAGGCACTTGAGATCAGCGTACCTGCTCTTGTGGCAAATGTGATTTTCCTGTTGAAGGAGACCAGCGTTTTCAGTGCGATCAGCCTGATGGATCTGATGTTTACTGCAAAGGATCTGATTGGTCTCTATTATAAGACAGCGGAGTGCCTGTCCCTTCTGGTTGTGTTTTACCTGATCATCCTGCTGCCGGTATCCATAGCGGGGAGCTTTCTGGAGAGGAGGCTGCGATATGCCGGATTTGGTGACTGAACAGGGGATCAATGTCCTGTTCAAGGGAAAAAACATGATCCGCCTTCTGGGAGGCCTTGGGGTAGCGCTGCGGATCAGTCTGATATCGGTGCTGCTGTGTATTCCTCTGGGAGTTTTGCTTGGCATCGTGATGACCTGGAAAAATCCCATCACAAAGGCATTGAGCCGGCTTTATCTGGAAATTGTACGGATTATGCCGCAGATGGTACTTTTGTTTCTGGTTTATTTTGGCACCACGCGCATGTTTGGATGGAATTTATCCGGCGAGCTTTCTGCGGTCATAGTCTTTGCTTTCTGGGGAACAGCTGAAATGGGTGATCTGGTGAGGGGAGCGCTTGTGAGCATCCCAAAGCATCAGTATGAAAGCAGCGCGGCACTGGGAATGACGGAAAACCAGATTTTTCTGCATATTATCATTCCGCAAACGCTTCGAAGGCTGGTACCTTTGTCCATCAATCTGATCACGAGGATGATCAAGACGACCAGCCTGGTGATGATGATCGGAGTCGTTGAGGTATTAAAGGTGGCGCAGCAGATCATCGAGGCAAACCGGATGTCTTCGCCAAATGCTGCATTTGGAATCTATGGGACGGTATTTTTCCTGTATTTTATCATCTGCTGGCCGATCAGCCTGTTTGCGGGATATCTGGAGAAACGGTGGGGAGTCTGATATGGAAGAATTGTTGAAGCTGGAGCATGTGACAAAAGCATTTGGAGAGAATGTGGTTCTGAATGATCTTTCTCTGACAGTTCACCAAGGTGAGGTGCTCGTCATTGTCGGTCCCTCCGGGTGCGGGAAAAGTACGCTGCTTCGATGTATGAATGCGCTCGAACCGATTCAGTCCGGGAAAATATTGCTGGGGGATGAGTTGGTGGATGGACGCGCAGCGAATGTGACGAAAATCAGACAGAGGATCGGGATGGTCTTTCAGAGCTACGATTTGTTTCCGCATAAGACAATCCTGGAAAATATCATTCTGGCGCCGCTGCTGGTGCAGAAGCGGAAAAAACAGGAAGTGACTGAAGAGGCGGAACGGCTGCTTGACCGCGTTGGACTGCTGGAGAAGAAAAATAATTATCCGCGGGAGCTTTCCGGAGGACAGAAGCAGCGGACGGCGATTGTCCGGGCGCTTTGCATGCATCCGGAGCTGATTCTTTTTGATGAAGTGACGGCGGCCCTTGACCCGGAAATGGTGCGGGAGGTACTCGATGTCATGCTGGAACTGGCTGAAAGCGGAAGCACTATGGTCATTGTAACACATGAGATGCAGTTCGCAAAAGCGGTGGCGGACCGGGTGATTTTTCTGGAGCATGGTGAAATTGTGGAAGAAGGGACGGCGGAAGCGTTTTTTGAACATCCGAAGACAGAGCGGGCAAAAAGCTTTTTAAACACCTTTGTGTTTGACAGCCCCAAAAAGAAGGCTGTAACAGGATAGCAAAACGGAGGGATTCGTTTTCTATAGATATTCTAATATGGCAAAAGCCGGAAAGTGAGGAGTTTATTATGAGAAGAAAACCAGGAAGACTTGCAGCAGCAGTAATTATGACCGTAGCACTGGCGGCAGGCTCGATGACGGCACTTGCGGATGAGAATGTGATTTATCGTACCCTTGAGGAAATTCAGGAGAGCGGCACGGTAAAGATCGGCGTATTTTCTGATAAAAATCCATTCGGATATGTGGATGAAAATGGGGACTATCAGGGCTATGATATCTATTTTGCCGAACGGATCGGAGAGGACCTCGGTGTAGAAGTAGAATATGTTTCTACGGAAGCCGCGAGCCGGATTGAGTATCTTCAGACTGGTAAGGTAGATATTATCCTCGCAAACTTTACTGTGACGGAAGAGCGCGCGGAGGAAGTCGATTTTGCGCTGCCTTATATGAATGTGGCACTGGGAGTTGTATCGCCGGATTCCAACGTGATCACCGATCTGGATGATCTGGGCGAGGATGATGCAGTGATCGTCATTTCCGGCACAACAGCGGAAACTTATCTGACGGAAAATTATCCGAATCTTATACTCCAGAAATATGATACGTATGCGGCGGCAAAGGAAGCACTGGAGAATGGAAACGGTGTGGCATGGGCAAATGACAATACAGAAGTAATCGCCTTTGCAAACCAGAACGAAGGCTATACGGTTGGTATTCCGTCACTCGGAAGCCAGGATACAATCGCTCCGGCAGTGTCAAAAGGAAACACGACATTGCTCGACTGGCTGAACGATGAGATCGCAGCCCTTGGAGAGGAAGAATTCTTCCATGCGGATTATGAGGCGACTTTGCTGGAAACCTACGGCAGCGATTATGAAGAAGAGCTTGTAGTAGAAGGCGGAGTTGTGACGTCGGAAGAAGCGGAAGCGGAGACAGAAACCGTGGTAGAATAATCGGAATGGAAATGAAAAGAAATTAACAGAGACTACAAGGCAGAGCGGCGAGTTGTTTTTGCCGCTCTGCCTTAGTTAATCACCCTGATTCGTAAAATTTCTATATTTGTTTGGAAGAACCGAAGCAGCTGCAGCATACTGTCTCAGTTGTGAAAATACTGCAGGAGGAACAGCGTAAATGGAAAGAGGCTTTGAAACAAAATGTATCTATGGAGACGGCACGAAATTTGAGGGGGAACAGACCGGCTCCGTCAGCTTCCCCATCTATCAGACTGCCACCTTTGCCCACCCGGCGGTAGGGCAGAGTACCGGCTATGACTACAGCCGCATGCAAAATCCCACCAGGCAGCAGCTGGAGCAGGTGGTCGCTTCGCTGGAGGACGGCGTGGACGCCTTGGCTTTTTCCAGCGGCATGGCGGCCATGACAGCGCTGATGGAATTGTTTCATCCGGGGGATCATATCATTACGGACAGTGATCTGTACGGAGGGAGTATCCGCCTGTTCCGTTCTGTCAGCCGGAAGAATGGCATTTTGTTCAGTCATATCGACTGCACTTCGGAAGATGTGGAGCCTTATATCCGGGAGAATACCCGTGCTATTTTGATTGAAACGCCTACCAATCCCATGATGAATGTGATAGACATCCGCATTCTGGCGGAAACGGCCAGACGGCATGGGATTCTGCTGATTGTGGATAACACGTTTTTGTCTCCTTATTTTCAGAAGCCTCTGACACTGGGGGCGGACATTGTACTCCACAGCGGGACAAAATTTCTGGGCGGCCATAATGACACCTTAGCGGGTTTTCTGGTGACGGCCCAGGCAGAAGTGTCCGGACAGCTTCGCTTTATTTTCAAGACGGTGGGTTCCGGGCTGGCCCCCTTTGACAGCTGGCTGATTCTTCGGGGCATCAAGACTCTCCCTGTCCGCATGGAGCGGGCTCAGGAGAATGCCCAGGCGATCGTTAAGTATCTGTCGGGGGAGCGTCGTGTGCGGAAGGTCTATTACCCTGGCATACCAGGTACACGGGCCTATGAGATCTGTCAGCGGCAAGCCAACGGCTTTGGCAGTATGATTACATTTGAGGTGGAGAGCCGGGAACTGGCGCTTCATCTTCTGAAAAGCACCAGACTGATTTCCTTTGCGGAAAGCCTGGGAGGCGTGGAGACACTGCTTACCTATCCCACCACCCAGACGCATGCCGATGTGCCGGTGGAAATTCAGCAGAAAAATGGCATCACGAACCGGGTACTGCGCCTGTCCGTTGGCATTGAAGCAAAAGAAGATTTGATTCAGGATTTGAAGCAGGCGATGGATTCGTTTGAAGAACCGTTCTGATTGAAGGAGGGAATCATGCAGGGAGAGCGTAATCTGGATTTTGACAGAGTGGTCGACCGGCGTCATACAGACTGCCTGAAGTACGACTTTGCGACGCGCCGGGGAAAACCGGAGGATGTACTGTCTTTGTGGGTAGCAGATATGGATTTTCCGACATCCAGCTATGTGCTGGATGCCCTTAAAGAGCGGGTGGATCATGGTGTTTTTGGTTATACAGAGAGCGGCGACCGTTATTTTGAGGCAGTGGCGGGATGGATGGAGCGCAGACACGGCTGGCAGGTGAAGCCGGAATGGCTGGTAAAAACGCCGGGGGTGGTCTTTGGACTGGCCATGGCGGTGAAGGCATTTACCCGGAAAGGGGATAGCGTTCTCATTCAGCAGCCGGTGTATTACCCTTTCTCAGAGGTCATTGCGGATAATGACCGTCGCGTGGTCAGCAGTGATCTGATACTGGATGCAGATGGCCGCTATCACATTGACTTTGATGATTTTGAAAGAAAGATTGTGGAGAACCGTGTGAAGCTGTTTCTTCTGTGCAATCCGCATAATCCGGTAGGGAGGGTATGGCGGCGGGAAGAACTGCTGCGCATAGGGGAAGTGTGTCTGAGATACGGGGTTTTGGTGGTCAACGATGAAATCCATCAGGATTTTGTCTATGGTGAGAACCGGCATCTGGTGTTCGCAGGCCTGAAGCCGGAATTCGAATCAATTTCCATTACCTGCACATCACCCGCCAAGACTTTTAACCTGGCGGGGCTGCAGGTGTCCAACTTGTTTATTCCGGATCCTGCCTTGCGCAGAAAGTTTCGCAGACAGATTGCTGCTGCCGGCTACAGTCAGCTCAATACTCTGGGTCTGACTGCCGGCGAAGCGGCTTACCGATATGGAGAGACCTGGTACAATGGCGTATTGACTTATATCGAACAAAATATTGCGTATCTGAAGGCACATATGGAAAGGAAGCTGCCCGAAATCCGCATGACAGAGCCGGAAGGAACCTATTTGGTGTGGCTGGACTTCCGCGCCCTGGGCCTGACCGGCCCGGATCTGGAACGGCTGGTAGTTCAAAAAGCCCGACTTTGGCTGGACAGTGGGAGCATCTTCGGACCGGCAGGGGAGGGGTTTCAGCGGATAAATGTGGCCTGTCCCCGGGCTACGCTGGAGCAGGCGCTGGAGCAGCTGAGACGAGCCATTCGGGAAAAATGACGAAATGAAAAGCAGATGTGATTTGACAGGTGAAATTCGTCAAATATAATTCGTTGAACGAAAATTATCCGATAGAATTTCATTGGCAGGCGGATGAAATCCGCCGCAGGTAAGGGAAAGTCAGAGGTAAAAAGTATATGCTGCGAATTGACTCATCGGAATTAAAAAAACTGCTGTTGTCCGGAAATATCGGATTAGAAAAGGAAGGCTTACGCATAGATGAGCAGGGATTCCTTGCTCACAGTCCTCATCCGTTTCCGGATGATCCTTATATTGTCCGTGATTTTTGTGAAAACCAGACGGAGAACAATACATCCGTGCAGCCAGGGGTGCGTCCGGCTTTGAAGGAGCTGGCGGAACATACGAAACGAATTTGGCAGACTCTGGCACAGCTTTCCCCCCGCGAATATCTCTGGCCATTTTCGAATCCGCCATATATCCGCAGCGAACGGGATATTCCGATCGCGCAGTTTGGCGGGGCGGAGACAGGGAAAACAACCTACCGGGAATATCTGTCAGAACGATACGGTCGCTATAAGATGACGTTCTGTGGGATTCATTTCAATTATTCCTTTAATGACGAGCTTCTCCGGGCTGATTTTGCGCGCAGTGGAAAAGAAAACTTTATCGAATACAAAAACGAATTATACCTGACGCTGGCAAGACGCGTCGCCGCCTATGGCTGGATCCTGACAGCTGCGACGGCGGCAAGCCCTCTGCTGGATTGCTCTTATGTGGAAAAAGGCCGGTTTGACCGGGATGTATTTCAGGGACTGGCCTCCGTGCGATGCAGCGAGTTGGGTTACTGGAACTCTTTTACGCCGGTATTTGATTATAGCAGCATGAGTGCCTATGTAGACAGCTTCCGCTTCTATGTGAAGCATCAGTGGATCTTATCACCTACGGAATTATATTATCCGGTGCGGCTGAAACCGGCGGGGCCAAACCGTCTGGAATCGCTGGAAGCAAACGGAGTCAACCGCATCGAGCTGCGGATGTTTGACCTGAATCCGTTGGTGCCTGGCGGCCTGGAGGAAAAAGATGCCGCCTTCGCTGAGCTGCTGCTTTGCTGGCTGGCCTCAACGCCGGATGAACCCTTTACGGACCGCGATCAGGTACAGGCCGTGCAAAACTATAAAAATGCCGCGCACTATGACCTGAAAACAGTCAATATCGCCGTGCCAAACGGAGAGTTCTACTCGGTGGCGCATGCCGCGCGCAATGTGATCGGATTTATGAAAGGCTTTTACCGGGATTATCCGGAAGAAGTGCAGGAAATCCTTGATTTCGAGGACACCAAATTTGTCAACCCGGAGAACCGGTATGCATGGAAAGTGCGCAGGCAGTTTGAGGACGGCTATGTGAAAAAAGGATTGGAGCTGGCCAGACAAAGACAGGAGGAATCAACCGATGAAGCGGAGTGAAGGTAGTGCACCTATCCTCACTCCAGTGTTTCATTCATGCTCCCCGTCCGGTATCCTATCAGATCCAGTGTCACATAGGAAAACCCATACTCTTTCAATCTTGCATAAACGTTCAGCCGTATCTCATCCTGACTCATTTTTTCAAATTCCTGCGGTCGGATTTCAATCCGGGCAATGCTGCCGTGAATTCGTACACGCACCTGATGAAATCCAAAATCAAGTAAAAGCTGCTCTGCCTGATCCACCATTCGCAGCTTTTCTTCACTGATCGTTTCTCCATATGCAAATCGTGAAGAAAGGCAGGCAAAGGACTGCTTGTCCCATGTTGGCAGACCAAATTCTCTGGAAAGGCTGCGTATCTCTTCTTTGTTAAGTCCCGCATATCTTAATGGGCTGGCAATTCCCAACTCTTTCACTGCAATCAGCCCCGGACGATAATCCCCATTGTCATCCAGGTTGGACCCTTCGGCGACCGCAGAGATGTGATTTTCCCTTGCCAGGGCAAGTATTTTTTCAAAGAGTTCTCGCTTGCACAGGTAGCAGCGATTCTTCGGGTTCTGCCGAAAACCGTCAATATCCAATTCTTCTGATGCTACTATGAAATGCTTGATCTGATGTTCCTGACAAAACAATTTTGCTTCATTTAGTTCTCTTTTTGGAAAAGAGCAGGAGGACGCCGTTACCGCGATTACCTGATCTCCAAGGGCTTCCTGTGCTGCATATAACAGGAAAGTGGAATCAACGCCACCGGAAAAAGCGACCGCAACGCTTCCCAGGTTTTTTAAGAAGTCCTGCAATTTTTGATACTTTGTATATAAATTCTGAACCATAGCTTCACCCCAATTTAACTCGATTTAAGCATACAGATCCGGTCTGCGCAGGCATACATATGGATGTCTGTCGCCGCTTATACGAGCATTTTCTATATCAATTTCTGCATAAACAAGCTGCTCCTTGTCATCTGCCTTTACAAGAACATTACCATCGGAATCCACGGCAAGAGATTCGCCTGCAAAGTCCATATTTCCTTCTAAACCGGTTCGGTTACACATAACAATCGGAACACAGTTTTGATATGCCTGCACACGGATTTCCCATTCAAACATCGAGAGCGGTTCGGCTTTCGTATTTGCTGTTGGAATCAGGATTAAATCTGCCCCGTTTAGCTTTTCTGTCCGGATACTTTCCGGATAATGGCGGTCAAAACAGACAACAATCCCGATTTTCCCAAACAGAGTCTGGAATACGAAAAATCCATCGTCCGAGGGCGTATAATAATCCTGTTCGTAAAAATTCGCTGCCTGTGCAATATGCACCATCTTCTGGATCCCCTGTATTTTTCCATATGGGGAAATAAGAAAACTTGTATCATAGCACAGTCCGTTTTCCTCATAATAAAAATTGGGAACTGCGTAAATATGGTTTTCCTGACATGTTTTCTGAAACTTTACGATCTCAACAGCATCTATTTTCACAGAGTAGGGGAACCGTTCATGAGATATAGCATGGCGGTTCTCCGAAAAAAGTAAGTACGAAAGGACAGACTTATATGAGAAAAACAGATTTGATTTGCGGGATTGCTGCATTTACGCTTGTAGTAGTGGGAATTGTAATGGCTGTGCGGGTGTACCTTGGCTATCAGAAAGGCAGGGAAGGATACGATGATATCGAATCTGCTTTTACCAATGCCGCTGATGGGCAGCAGGATGAATCGTACAGGCCAGAGGACGATGATTTGGAATCGGGTGCGGGGAGTATAACAGATGAATACGAGTCAGAAGTAGAAATGGATGATTTGACAGAAAGCCTTCCAGACGATGCTCCAGAACGAATCACGGTTGATTGGGAGGCCCTGGTGGATAGCTATGAAGATTGTATAGCCTGGATTCATATCCCTGCCGTGGAGATATCTTATCCGGTGATGCAGTCAGAGGATAATGACCATTATCTCCATCGGGCACCGGACGGCAGTTATTTGTATGCCGGGAGTATTTTCATGGATTACCAGAATCACGCAGACCTGGAGGATTACAACACGGTCATTTATGGCCATAACATGAGGGATGGAAGTATGTTTGCGAAGTTGAAAAAGTTCCGTGATTCAGAGGCGATGGTTCTGTGTCCATACATCTGGATTTATACGCCGGATGGAGATTTTCTTTACCGCATATTCTCAGTCCATAGTGTGGATGCGGTTGGCGATGCTTACACGATCTCGTTTGAGGACTATGGGAGTTATGCGGAATGGTTTGATGAAATGACAGGCGAATCGGAGATTGATACTGAAGTGACCAGTTCGGATATCAACCGCGTTGTGACATTATCCACCTGTAATGGGAACAGCGCCACCCGGCTGGTGGTGCAGGGTGTCCTCGTGTGGCAGGGATGATATTTCATCTGATTCATTTATGCAAGATATATCTGCTGATAGCTTCTGCAACACTATCCTCTCGGTTTGATGGCAGTATATAGTCAGCTTGCTGCTTTAATGCAGGGACAGCATTTCCCATGGCGAAGCGAAGCCCTGATACCTGGAACAGACTTAAGTCATTTTCACCGTCTCCGATGCAGGCGATGTTTTCCTTCTGGATATGCAGATAAGAGGCCAACCTGAGCAGCGCGTCCCCTTTCGACGCTTTCTTTGGGAAAATCTCTACGTAAGAGCTGTCATATGCAGCAGAGAGATCTGAAAACTCTGAGAGAATGTTCTTTGTATTTCTTGCAGCATCTTTGGAAAGAAAATAAAACTGCAATTCCTCCAGAACGCCGGCGCTGTCCTGGATTGCTTTCGCCATGCTTTTTATACATTTTGTTTTACTGGCATCTCTTCCGTAGATAAAATATCCGAGAAGTATAAGCAGATATCCCTGAACCAGATATTCGTGGCTGATATGAGCAGAAATTCCCAGCTTTTCGCCGCTGCATCTGCTCAAAAGAGATAGGGCTGTGCTTTTTGATATGGAAGCAGTAAAAACAGAATTCATGTTTGTACAGTCAGTAACCTGAGCGCCATTTGAAGAAATCACATAACGGTATAAATCTTTCTGGTTGGTCAGCTGGTAAGGCAGGCAACTCAGAGCGCGTCCTGTTGCAGGCACGATCTGAATTCCTGCCCTGGCAGCAAGTTTTAAAGCAGACACGGTTTTTGCAGATATTTTGCTGTGTTGATTTAGGCATGTCCCATCCATGTCAATGGCTAATAACTGAATCATATTAAAAGAAATTCACTCCTACTATTACTACTATAAATTGCGTGTCAGACATATTCATTCTCCGTCTTTATAAATCCACGATCTTCCCAAGAAACAAAATATTATTTGAGGAGTCGATGACTGCAAATGCGAACGGCCTGTCAAGGTACACCTGTTTGATTTCATTTTCAGCCATCGCGGAGGCTGTTTCCAACATGACAGCGGTGACCGCAGCCGCTTCTGTACCGACTTCATCAATAGAAATATATGTTTTGTGTAAAATCTCCGAGACGTACATGAAATCGGCGATTCCAGACAAATCAGCATCCGAAGAAAAAATGTCGGTCAGACCTTTCTCTTTCAGTGCGTCGTTTAATGTCGCAGAATACTCTACTGTGAATTTCGGCATTTTAATGACGACATCGTATTCATCTGTTTGTGAGTTTAAGAGGCCGCTGATATCCAGATCAGACAGATCAAAGTCGCCATCTTCTTTTGGGAGTATGCCCACGAATGCGTAATCATCATAATAGTATTTGATGAACGCAGTCGCATAATCATTTTCACAATAGTTGTAAACCTGATCATGCATCATATCTACAGTCGTTTCCTGCTCAAGTCCATAGAATGTTTCCTCTACCGCATCCGGAAACGGATCAGTCCATGTGCCGAGAAAATACAATGCGTTCGCCAGAATCGCTGATTGGTCTGCAATCGAATTGGGATCTACGATTTGATTGATAAGATCATTCGTGTTTTCTGCACACCAGTCATTGATTGCATCAGCAGTAGCTCCATCTGAAAAATCTGCTTCGCTTATGGATGCGTTGTAATAGCTCTCCAATGTTGTAACATAATCCTGACTGATTTCCTGACCGCTTTCAGCAAGGCTATCGTCATACCACAGAGAATTTGCAATTTCCAGCGTCGTATTTTCCAGGGGCGAAAGATCGGACAAGATGCTTTCGTTATTTTCCCGATTTGTAGCCACATCTGCGCCAAGATATTCTTCCAGCTGTGTCTGAGTTTCCCCACCGGCTCCTTCCAGGAGCATCGAAAGAGCCATATTGATTGACATATCTGAAATAACAACATTTCCGTTATCCTGATTATACAGGTAATCAACAATATCCGCGGCAGGAAGACTGTTGTTCGATTCTTCACAGGCTGCAGTGTCAGTAGTTTCCGATTCTGTCTCTTCGGCGAATGCCATACATGATAACATCATTACCATAGTCATACTTATTAGAACAAGACGCTTTTTCATAGCTATTCTTTCCTTCCTGATTCTTCGCCACATGATTTATAGTTGGATGTAGCAATTTCAAATCGATAAACTGGAAGTTGTCGATTTGTATGATTTTTTAACAGATAAGAACTGTTAAAGCAATGCAATATCAATCAGCTTATCAATATGCACCCGCATTACATCAATATAAGCAACGGGAACTGAAATTCCGTTGAAAGTTAAAGGAAGTTCGGTACATCCTAATACGATGGCTTCTGCCTTTTCTTCCTCAATCAATCTTTCCGCGATTGTCTTAAATTGCTTCTGCGTATCGGGAGCGACAATTCCAAGTTCCAATTCAGATTCAATTTTATGTCCGATGTATTGCATTTCTTTACTATTTGGGGTGATTACCTCAATGCCAGATTTTAAAAAGGATTTTTGAAAGAAATCACCCTTCATGGTTGGATAAGTTCCTAACAACGCCACTCGTTTGTAGCCCTGAATTTTGGAGAATTCACATGCAGTATCCACAATGCTTATGAGTGGAATAGGAGACATCTCCTGCAACTGATTGAACACGATATGCGGTGTAATACCCGTTAAAGCACCGTATTTCACTCCTGCTGCTGCCAGATTATTGATACCCGCCAAAAGATATTCAGTCAGCCCTTTATAGTTTCCTTCTTCGCAAAAGTTAAGCACATCAAACACGCTCAAACTTTCAATCGTTAGATTTGGGAAATATGATGTGCCAGCCTTTTTCTGTACTCCGTA
Source organism: Clostridiales bacterium (assembly GCA_021203365.1). Classification (GTDB taxonomy): domain Bacteria; phylum Bacillota; class Clostridia; order Lachnospirales; family Lachnospiraceae; genus Blautia_A. The sequence continues at coordinate 51,453 of JAJQBI010000039.1, read as the reverse complement.
TACAAATTCTTTGTAATAAATCAACGTGGACTCAGGCCCTGTGCCACCAATTAAACCGATCTTAGTCATTATCGCCATCTCCCTGATCAAATTCCGATTTCTGATTAACTTCACTCTGCTCTTATAACGAACGCCAGGCATTTTTCACGTTACTTTTTCCGGGCTTTCACGCGAATACGGACATAGTCAATGATCCATCCGTCATTTGTAAAAAGCGCTGGCCTGATTTTTTCAACTGCCTCAATTATAATTGATTCCTTTTGCTCAACCGGCATTCCTATAAATGGCGTCTTTAAAAACATTCTGATCCAGTCTGCAGCTCCGTTCGCAGTGTGCAGTGGCGTAGGGCGGTCAAACAGCAGAGCATATTTGACACGAAATCCCGCAGATTCCAGAACAGGAGCATATTGTCCGATTGTCGGGAAATAAAATGTTCTGGGATAATCCAGCCCATGTTCATCAAAGCATTCTTCTAATGCACTGTGTACGGTTTCTGCGCATCCATAGCCGCCGAACTCGCAGACAAGAATTCCGCCTGTTTTCAGATTGTCAAAAATGTTCTCGGCAAGTTGCTGTTGATTGTTTTCGTCTATCCAATGGAACACTGCATTTGAAAAAATCACATCCGCTTTTTCTTCCAGGTGGAATGTAAGAGCGTCTGCTCGTGTGAATTTTATGTCAGGGTGCAGTTCTTCTGCTCACAAGATCATATCTGCAGAATCGTCAATCCCTTCGGCTCGATATCCCAGTTCCAACAGTTTTTGTGTCAATGCTCCATTTCCGCATCCAAGATCAATTAGGTAACTTCCTTGCGGCGCGTCAATCAATTTTAATACATCTTCACCGTATTTATGTACGAAATCAAAATTCTTCGTGTAATCCGCTGTGTTCCATTGGATATTCATTCAAATGCCACCTTCCCAATTCCGATTTTATTTGCTCCTTATTTCAGAATATTCTCCATACTCGCATCCCATGTTGAATGCAGAAATGTCGTCAATCAGTGTTTTTCCATTTTTTTCCTTTCGATACAGCTTTATGCGTCCGATTCCATTTCCACCGTTCCAGAGGCGATTATGGCGCTTGCTGCCGTCAGGGGCTTCGTAGTTGACCAAAAGCATATCCTTTTTTCTGCAACGGACGCAGGTTTCCATGATCACCTCCCGGTTTTCCTGGCGGACGCGCCAATGGATTTCATTTTCTGTCTCTTCGCAGGAGAATTTCGTTTTGCAGCCAGTCCAGAACTTGGAAAAATTGAATTCATAGGGTGTCCCTTCGTAATAAAAAGCACCAAGTAAAATCCGGTTGAGTGGCACAAAGTAGATTTTTGGTCTGCCGCCGCCAATATCGAAGACGCTGTTTTTCAGCTGCTGCCCGGAAAGATTGCTGATCAGGTGATTGGAAGACAGCCATACCCATGGAGAGGTAAAGTTTCGCCCCCAGTTTTTGTCAGCATATCCGTAGCTTCTTTCCGGGAAAACCCGATATATCGCGCCGTTTAGAGTGACAGTCCCCCGATAGGTGCTTTTCATGCCTTCCGCGTGCCAATACATTTCAAATGCCTTGAGGAACCGAAAGAGTTTGCTGGTGCCGTATCCGACATTAAAGGCAATCTGCTTGTCAATTTCAAGATCCCAGGACATTTCCCCGCTGTCACACATCCATTCCGGATGCGCAGCAGCGTCCTCTTTACTTACTGATATGCTGCCGGAAAGTCTCGTATCTGACGCATAACAGTCTGCGGCTTTTACAGAGTAGGGTGCTTTCCCATGAATGCTCACATCTTTCCATGGAAAGAATCGATGAAGCTGGCAGGGCTTTTGTAACTCGGTTTTGCTTTGCGCATCGCTGGATGTCCCCCAGCTACCTGCTTTGACCATCAGGTAGGAAGGCCGCATGTTATCAGTTTTGTTTTCCTTGAGTTGGCCGAATACTGGTTTTTTCTGGGCTAACCCGGGATTTATAGTAAAAAATTCAATGAAAAAGGCTTTTTCTTCACCAGTGACTTCATTTATTGCAGTAAACGAGTGCCACCACCAGTCGTAGCCTTTCTTTTTGAAGCTGCCTGTCAGCATATATTCATTTTTCGCTGCGTCTTTCTTTTCAAATCCCATTATGAATGCCTCGATTCTGAACTATTACACAGATTATAGTCGGAACAAGGTAGAAAAACAACGGGCGATTTTATGAATGAGAAAAATTCATGAATTTACAGAGCTGATCATCTGGAACACACAGGGGTTCGTGTAGTTTCCCATTTTGTTTCACGCTGCCGGTAAAGGGTGGCCCAATACTTTACGAACCGCCCAAATTTGGGATTATACATGAAAATGAGTGAAATTTTTGTAAACAACGTGAAACTTTTTGCAACCGGAGGCAACTCGGTGCAACCGAATGAAACTTCATGCAACCCGCTGCAACTGATTCTGTGTTAATATGTATGATGCCAGCAGTGGGGAGAGCGTGTAGTCAGATTAAAAATCCGGCAGCTACACAGGATACCGGGACAAATCCTGGCAGGCATGGAGGCAGGACTGTAAAGACAGTCCTTCTTTTTATGTACACGAGCTGGAGAGGACATAACCCGGCGAGGGAGTTTTTAACCATTCCGCAAAGTTGCAAAGTCTGAACTGATGTAGGATAATTGCATGTGAAACAAAGATGTAGCTACCGTGAAACAGAATATATGGCGATATGAAGGAGGAACGCTATCATGACAATGACAAAAGCAATATTTGACGGAAAGGTTTACCCGGCAGAACAGATTGTGTCAGATGATCCGGAGTATAAGGAAGCATTAAAGGATACTGATCAAATGATGAGGAAACTGGAGAGAGTCTTGGACAAGAGCGAATATGGCATGGTGGAAGCAGTGCTGGACGATCAGGCCATCATGTCAGACTGCCAGAACAGAGAATTTTTTAAGTGCGGGATTGCCATTGGGATGGCATTAAGAGAGGAAGCTGAGGAGATGCTGCAGCGGCTTTATGGTATTGGAAGTAATTGTGGTAAAGCGGCGGAAGAGAATCCGGTTTAGGAGAAAAACGAATTTTCAAAACGGCAGAAACGGAGGGAATGGAGCATGAAGACATATAAGCTGCAAATGGTTTCCTGTATCAGAAAAATCCTGTTTACCCTGGCGTTTGTTGTTTTGTTCGCTGCGGGTTTGAGTACATCTGCCTCTGCGGCATCGTCTTCTGTAAAGGCGGTCACTTCCGGGAAGTCTTTTAAGGTTACTGGCTATACAAAAGTGAAGTCCTCGAAGACCGGAGTTGTGAAGGTATCAAAATCTGCAACAAACCAGTATAAGGCGACCGCCAGAAAAAAGGGGACGGCTACACTGACCTGTTATAAGAATGGGAAAGCGGTCAAAAAGATATATGTTATCGTGACGACTTCCGGGTCTTTCAAGTATAACACAAGCAATATATCCTTGACTGAAGGAAAATCAAAGACGGTGAAAGCAACGGTGCAGAGTAAATGTACCGTGAAATACAGCTCGTCAAATAAAAAAGTCGCGAAGGTCAGCAGCAAGGGGAAGATTACCGCTGTAAAGGCTGGAACCGCTGTGATCCGGGCGAAGGTCTATTATAAAGGAAAAGTAATCAAGACCTTTAAGAAAACGGTAGTGGTCAAAAAGAAATCGACTGCAGTGGCTGTCGCGTCTGGGAATACGTCTTCTGATGATGGAAACACTTCAGAGAAATTCTCCCAGACGGAGACGGAAAGCAACGGGACTGCATCACAGACAGAAAGCTCAGTAACAGAATCCGCTTCACAGAACACGTTGGCATCACAGGGTGAAACAGCACCGACGGAATCAGACTCATCGGCATCAGGTACGACCACCACTGGCTTTGTTTATCATTATGATACGGACAGCGTTACAATCAGCGGAGGCAGGACCTATTCCGTCGCCGGATATACCGATTCAGCTGCTGATACCTATGATTTTACAATAACCGGCGGGAATAACGCAGAGATTACCAATATTACCGAAGGAAGCTGTTATGATGACCTGAACCGTGCCACGGCACGATATGTAAGGGTATCCTTTGCCGGAAGGACTGCCGGAAGCTGTAAACTCAACATCTACCGAAATGGTACGCTGGAAGAGGTTGTTACGATAACCGTGACATCGACAGACACGAATTACTATACGTACCAGACATGGAAAAAGAAACTGCAGGCGGAGCTCTGGACTTCGGATATGACGGCACTGGAAAAGCTGGTTGCTTTTGGAGATTACGTATTTTCGAGGTATGATTACACGAGCGGGTCGTCAAACAAATACTGTTATGCACTCGGTTACGGCGGGGACTGCTGGGCAGCTTCGTACCTGCTTCTTGACCTTGCAGCAGACCTAGGGCTGGAAGGTGAACCGTACTTTGTGAATGGTTCCACCTATGGGCATATGCGGGCACGGGTATGGATCAATGGCATACAGTATGACCTGGAAGCGAGTAACAATACAGCTGAACCAAGAGGCTGTACGGTGGTTTATCAGTCAGGCTCATAAAAACAATCATAAAAACAGAATTACAAAGGTATGTCGAAGTGGATGAAAGGATTGTCTAAGGGCAGTCCTTTTTCTTTACCCAAAATACAGATTTATTATAGGAAAAGCCTTTTGGAGAGCGAGGTGATGCAAGTGAATAAAAGGGGACCGCCGTCTTTCGCGGTGGGGCATGAGTAGAACTTGTTTATTTTTTCAGGAGGAAAGCGAATGCGAATTAAAAAAATTAAAAGAGCCATCTCTATGCTGATGGCAGTTACAATGACGGCATCCGGAGTGATGTCGTTTTTTCCGTCCTACAGTTATGCGGAAAGCGAAACGGAAACGGTTGCTGAAACAGAAATGACAACAGAAACAACAACTGAAGCGGAAACTGTTGAGGCAGAGTCAGGAGTTGCTGAAACAGTAATCGAAGATTCTGAAGCAGCAGAACCTGAAACGGAACAGGAAACAGCAAAATCCTCTTCGGAAGCAGAGACAGAGGCAGCGTATTCAAATGAGGAGGAGACAGAAAACTCTTCTGAAGATCCGGTGGAGTATGAACTGCTGCTGCCTTATTACGAAGACTGCACTTACACCTATGATACGGGAAAACTGAAAGAAGCGAAAGCAGACGGCAGCCTGGTCCTGTCATATGAAGCTGGAGAACAGGTAGCGTTTTCGCTGGCTTATCCGGAAGGGGTATCCCTGGACGAGATCCACGTATATGACAGCAGCAACGCCGGATATGACTTTTCCTGGGATGATGTAGATCAGAACGTAGCCATATCTTTTACAATGCCGGCGGCAGATACACGGCTGGAGCTGGCATTTTCGGAGATAGTGGAAGAAAGTGATCTGGAAACCGAAGCAGAAACTGAGGAAGCTTACAATTTTATTGCTTTTGAGGTGTCAGAAGGCGGTCAGATGGTGATCGGCTTTTCGGATGGCACATCAGAGACGGTAACTTCTGATATGCTGAGCGATGACTGGGATTATGAGATTAATTTCCCGGTATCAGAGGAAGTTACGATTTCAGGCACAGCGAACGACGGCTATGTATTAGACAGTGTGGTTGTGACAAATGAGAATGGGGAGACGATCGCCACATCGGATGTACTCCCGATTACCGTGGTCGCAAATGCGGATTATAAGATTATCGTCCGCCTGAATTTTGTGGCAGCCGATACGGAAGCGGAAGAAACAGAAGATGAAGCTGAAAATGCGCAGGATGGATCAGAAAGCGAATCCGGCACAGACAGTGAGAAGAATGATGTTGAATCTGAGATGGAGACGGAGTCGGTTGACGATTCCAATGTCGAAGCAGAAACGGATGCTGGTACAGAAAATGCTGATGAAACAGAAGCTGAATCCGGAATCGAGACGGAGCTGGAATCTGAATCTACTTCGGAAGCAGAGACAAAGACGGAATCTGAAAATGAAACCGAAGAAACAGATGATGATTCGGAAGAAGACGAATTCACTACAGACAGTATTTATTATCTGTCAGATGATGAAATGCTCTCTTACATCCGCCCGGAGATCGGTGAAACGGTTGTTCTGAGCGCACAGTACGTGTATTACGAGGATACGGATTTTGATTATAAATCCTATATTCCGGAATCGGACACTCTGACGGGTGCGACGGTTACCTGGGAGAGTGGCGAGATCACCTGGACACCGAGCAGCAATGTCTGCTATACGATCACTTACAAGGCTGTCCTGGATGACGATGATTCGTATTACTGGTACATCGAAGTGCCATTCTATGTGATCAGCTCGGCATCCGTGGCAACGGTGTGGTCGGACAGCTTTGAAGGTACGATCTATCTGAAAAATGAACAGTCATCTAACTACAGCGGGATAATCCCGGAAAAGGTCGGTACGGTTCTGGAAGGAGAAGCCCTTACGGTAGTTGCCGGGGAAGGATTTGTCCTGAATGATGTAAACCTTGGCTATGATGCAGACCTGTTCCTGCAGACGGTCTATGACGATGGCGGGTTTGATGCGGATAAAGCAGGCGTATACACGGTAGTTTATGAAGTGGTTTCCTATGAGAATCCGGAATACTATTGGTATGTATCCTGCACGGTGACGGTTACGGAAGCTCTTTCCACTGAGAATGCGGTCACGGTGCATATCGCAAGCGGTGAGCTGGCAGCAACAGTGACAGACCGCGAAGGAATCAACTATTCCGCCACCTATGGAAGCGACTATCTGGCAGACGGAAGCATTGCCAGCATCACGGTATATCCGGCATGGCCGGGGTATGATGATATCGAGCCGGAACTTTCTGTTTATAAGAATGGAGAGCTGATCAGCGCGGATGAAGTGATTGTCTCGGAAACGGTGGATGGCAGTAATACGGTTTACACATTGGCGGATGATTTTGAAGCCGGGGAAGATACCTGGGTTTTCTATATTGATTTCCCGACCTATACATCGGATGCAATCAAGTCTGATGAACGCCGGACGGAAGACTACGCCGGATACGAAGAACTGGCGGGGGTCTATACCGATGCAGATTCGGAGAGTGGAAGCGCAGATTCCGGGATCATGACGGTAGCGACTACCACGACAAGCAAAACCTGGACTGGTTATAGCTATACACTCTCGAACGCCAGCAGCCGGGTAACGAATTATGGCTGGGTAAGCAATTTCACCGGCTATCGTTACTGGCGTTTTAATTTCTCTGATGACTTCCTGTCTGATCTGGATGATTATCTGGCGGATTATGGCGTCGAGCTTGCCGAGAGCCTTTCCTATGTCACGATCGGGTGCAACCAGCAGGACGGTTCCCATATGGCATACAGCAGCGCAAGCTGTATTTCGTCTGTGACTGTGACGACTACGCTGTATAAGAACAGCAGCGGTGATTATTATAAGGTGAAGATTGCGGTATCTACGACCGGTAAATCCGGTACATCGCAGGGCAACTACCAGAATTATTATGGCAGTACAGAAAAGACCCTCGATACTTCAACAGGCAACCTGAAAATCATTAAAAAGTCAACCTCCAGCAACTTTGTCAAGGAGTTTGTGAATGTGACACTGGATACAAATTTCCAGATTTATACGGATAGCTCCTTGGATTCGGAGTACCTGATCGATACGGTAAAAATCCGGGATGATACAGACGAGGATGAAGAATCTTCCACAAAGCTGACGGAGACGGTGGCCCTGGAAGAAGGAACCTACTGGGTTGTGGAGAGTAAACGTGCCGCAGGCCATGCATGGGATTCCGATGGAACAAGTACGAATGTATATAAGGTAACGGTCACTGCTGGTGAAACGACTTCGTTGACTGTGACAAACACGGCCTTCTATTTCAACGGGAACTTCGTTTATAAGACAGATGAAGCAACCGGGGAGCCTCTGGCAGATGCTGTATTCAGAGTAGTAGGCACTTATGACAACGAAGAGATAGCGACCTGGTATTTTAAGACAGATGAAAACGGCTATATCTCGTATGATGAAAACCATTACCTGAGTTCCTGGAATGGGAATGACAGTGATGCGCTTTATAAATACAGCAGCAGCGTGGGTTATGCTTTGCCAAACGCCATGACACTTACTGCTACGGAAGTGGAAGCGCCGGATGGATATCTTTTGTCGGAAAATTCCCAGTCTATGAAGATAAAAGCGTCCAGTGACAGCGACAGCACTTATCTGAAAGCGGACCTGTCCGATTTTAATACGCCGCTTAACTTTACGAACGAACGGGACAGCGGATACCTGTATCTTGTAAAAGTATCCGATAATACTTCCGTGACGGAAGGAAATGCCCTGTATTCTGTGGGCAATGCAGTATACGCAGTGAAAGATACCTCCGGGACAGTCGTTGCGACATTGACAACCGACGATTCCGGGACATCGAACACGGTGGAACTGGAGTCAGGGCTCTATACGGTAACAGAGACAACTGCTTCGCCGGGCTTTGAAAAAGACACCACGATCTATACGGTGAATATCGAAGCAGGACAGACAACCGTGGTAAACGCATCCGGAGGCGGAACCGTGCCGGAAACGCCGGTCACGTATACCCTGGATTTACTGGTGGTCAAGGCGAAAGAATACGCTACAGACATGTCACTTTCGGGTGCACAGTTTGAAGTGAAGTTTTATGCCGGGGCTTCTGATGCGAGTGGCTCTGCAACAAAGACATGGGTGCTGCAGAGCGACAGCGACGGCAATGTCATGCTGGATGCATCGCACCTGGTATCCGGGGACAGCTTCTATTATGACAGCAGCAACTATGTTGCGCTCCCACTTGGCTATCTGACCATTGAGGAGATCAAGGCTCCGGAAGGATACCAGATTTCTGATGAGATCATCACCTACACGATGACTGCGGATGGTATTTCCCATACCGGAAATACGACGGTAGAAAATGTTCCAAAGGTCGTTGATGAACCGGTCTGGGGCGGCATCGCGATCACCAAAGCAGACAGCGAGACATCAGATGGAAAGAAGCAAGGCGATGTGGAATCTCTGGAAGGTGCTGTCTATGCCATTATTAATAAGAATTCTTATGCAGTATCAGTGAAAGGGGATACGGAAAAAACCTACGCGAGCGGCGAGGAAGTCATGCGGATCACGACGAACGCAGACGGATACGCGGAAACCGGCGCGGTTCTGCAGTATGGCACCTATGAAGTCGTAGAGGTAACGGCACCGACCGGATACACGGCAGACGGTACAAATACCGATTTTGAGTTTACGATTCCGGACGATGGAGGAATCTTGACTTATACGGTATCGAACGAGGTGATCCGGGGAGGCTTTAAAATCCAGAAGTCCGATTCGGAACTGAATGGAACTTATGGCACCTCTGGGCTGGACATTTCAGATGGAGATACGCTTTACGTTGGCACGCAGGGCGACGCAACCCTGGCAGGTACAACCTTTGTTTTGACAAATATGTCTGAAAATGCAGTGGTTGTAGATGGCGTTTCTTACGAGCCGGGCGAGACGATTGCAACATTTGTGACAGATGAAAGCGGCTATATTGAGACTGCAAGCGATTATCTGCCGTATGGCACGTACAACATTAAGGAGACGGAGCCGCCGACAGGTTATACCTCGGAAGGCGTGTACCTGAATACCACTTTCACGATCCGTGAGGACGGGCAGATGGTAGATCTTACGGCTAAAGACTCTGCTACACAGAACCGCGTCATCCGGTTTGATATCCAGATCATCAAATTCCGTGACACGTTATCTTCAGAGGATGCGACGGATGATGTGGAGCCGATCGAAGGTGTTGTGTTTGGCATTTACTTGGAATCTACCGGAGAACTGGTGATGACGATCACGACGGATGAAGAAGGTGTGGCAACGACCGCAGACCCGGAGAATTATCCGTATGGTCGGCTGCCGTATGGCACGTATGTCATTAAGGAGCTGGAATATCCGGATGATGTGACACCGGTGGAAGATTTCACCGTGACCGGCACGATAGACGGAAAGACTTATTCCGGCATTTACAAAAATGACAAGCCGATTGAATCCGGTATTACGGTTGTGAAAGTGGATGCGGAGACCGGAAATACAATCCCGGTAGCAGGAACCGAGTTCCAGATCCTGGATGAAGACAAGAACGTGATTACGTTCAGCAATTATTATCCGCACTATGAGGAGATCACGAATTTCGTGACGGACGAGAGCGGTTCCGTTACACTGCCGTCAAAGTTGGCAAAGGGAACCTATTATCTCCGCGAAGTCAATGCGCCGGAAGGTTACGTTCTGTCAGAGGATATCGAGTTTGAAGTAACGGAGTATAACGCATGGCCGGATACGATCACGGTCGAGCTGACGGACACACCGGAAAAAGGACAGATTGTCGTGAGTAAATACGACGCTGACACGGGCGAAGCTCTGGCGGGGGCTGTGTTCGCGGTATTTGCGAACGAGGATGTTGTCACGCCGGATGGGACGACCCGCTACGTGAAGAACCAGTATATCGAGACATTCACGATTGGCGAGGACGGGACCGGCATGACCAGCGAGTTGTATCTTGGCAGCTATTATGTGCAGGAGATCCAGGCTCCGGAAGGGTATTGCCTGGACGATACGCGCATGGAAGTAACGCTGGAGTACGCGGACCAGAATACGCCGGTTGTTTATGTTTATCTGGAAAGCTACAACAAGCCGACGACCATGAAGCTTTATAAGACGGATATCGATGAACTGGCTCTTGAGGGAGTGACGTTCACGGTCACGAGAACCGGGGAAGTGGAAAGCACCGGAATCGAGAGCGAGAGCGCAGTGGACGGCGGCACATTTGTGACCGATGCGGAGGGCCTGATCACAGTAAAATATCTGGTTTCCGGAATCTATGAGATCAGGGAGACGGAAACGCTGGTTGGCTACGTGCTGGATGAAACACCGCGCTACGTGACCGTAGATACGAATGGATTTATCTATGAATCCGACGAATCAGGGAACAACCTGAATGAGGATGGCGCGAAGTCTGACACAGTAAGCCTTTCCTGGGTGAATGATTACACGAAGTGGGATTTCTCGAAGGTTGATGTGACCGGTGAGAACGAAGTGCCGGGCGCAACGCTGCAGGTGATTGATTCGGAAGGAACTGTTGTGGAGGAATGGGTATCCACGGAGGAAGTACACCGGATCAATAAACTTCCTGCAGGGGAGTATACGCTTGTGGAGACACTTGCTCCGGAAGGCTATGTTGCAGCGGCATCCGTTTCGTTTACCGTGACGGAGACCGGGGAAGTGCAGACCGCCCAGATGACGGACAAGCAGGTATTTGCCCATAAGGTGGATGTAACTGGTGAGAATGAAATACCGGGAGCGAGCATGACGGTGACGGACTCCGAAGGCAGCATCGTTGATGAGTGGGTTTCTACAGAGGAAGCACACGCAATCAGCGGCCTCAAAGTTGGCGAGACCTATACCCTGACGGAAGTTGCCGCGCCGGATGGCTATGTGAAAGCGTCCAGCATTGAGTTTACGGTGACCGACGACGGAGTGAACCAGGATGTGACCATGGTGGATAAGCAGGTCTTTGTAAGCAAAACGACCATCACTGGTGAAGAGGAGCTGCCGGGAGCAACCTTGACAGTAACCGATTCAGAAGGAAATGTAGTGGATACCTGGATATCTACGACTGAGCAGCACGCAGTGAGCGGATTGGAAGTTGGTCAGACTTACACACTGACCGAAGAAATTGCGCCGGATGGATATGTGGTCGCGACTGACATTGTGTTTACAGTGGAAGATGACGGCATAGTCCAGACGGTCACCATGGTTGATAAGCAGCTCTTTGTTGTAAAGGTGGACAGCTATGTGACGGAGCTTGCAGGCGCAGAACTGGAGGTGCGTGACGCGGATGGAAATGTGGTTGATGCCTGGACATCCGATGGCACGGCCCATGCGGTGAGCGGCCTTGTAACCGGGCAGACCTATACACTGGTCGAAACGAAAGCTCCGGAAGGCTACGCGATTGCATCCGAAACAACGTTTACTGTTTCAGAAGATGCTGAGAGCGACACCATCAGCCTGATCAATAAGCAGGTACTCGTTCATAAAGTGGACGTGACCGGAGAAAACGAGGTTCCGGGAGCGAGCATGACAGTAACTGACTCCGAGGGCAACATCGTGGACGAATGGACTTCCACAGAAGAGGCACACGCGATCAGCAACATCCGGGTAGGCGAAACCTACACGCTGACAGAGATCGCCGCGCCGGATGGCTATGTGAAAGCATCTAGAATCACCTTTACAGTGACCGATGATGGGACGGATCAGGAGCTTACTATGGTTGATAAGCAGGTGTATGTGAGCAAAAAGTCTGTCACCGGCGAGGAAGAACTGGAAGGAGCAACCCTTACAGTAACCGATTCGGAAGGAAATGTTGTGGATACCTGGGTATCAACGAGCGAAGTACATCCGGTGAGCGGACTAACTGTGGGTGAAACTTATACCCTTACAGAAGAAATTGCCCCTGCCGGATATGCGAAAGCATCCAGCATCGAGTTTACGGTAGAGGATGATTATTCCATTCAGACTGTAACCATGTACGATGAACTGATTGAGTTCACAATCAGTAAAAAAGACATCACGGACGAGGAAGAACTGCCGGGTGCGCAGCTTGTTATTACGGATTCCGAGGGGAATGTGGTAGATGAGTGGACATCAACGGATGAACCGCACATGATCAACATCGCGGCTGGAACCTATACCCTGACAGAGACGATTGCTCCGGATGGCTATGCGACAGCGGAAAGCATTGAGTTTACGATTGATGATACACAGGTACAGCAGACCCTGACCATGTATGATGCTCCGATTACAGTAGAGATCAGTAAGAAGGACATCACCAATGATGAAGAGCTGCCGGGGGCGCATCTGATCGTAAAAGATGAAGACGGCAATACGGTTGACGAGTGGACTTCTACGGAGGAGGCGCATACTATCACGAACCTTACGGTTGGAACCTACACCCTGACAGAGATCACTGCGCCGGACGGATATGAGGTCGCGGAGACGATTACGTTTGAGGTGACAGATACAGCGGAGGTTCAGCATGTCACGATGTATGATTCCCCGAAGGAAGAGACCGTTGACCTGACCGGGAAGAATACGACAAGCAGCAGCTCTGGGACAGTGACGGCATCTTCAGTGAAGACCGGTGATATGTTCCGCTATCTGCCGGCACTTCTGGCGATTGCTGCAGGTGCGGCACTGCTTGTGGTACTTGCGCTGAAAAGAAGGAAGAGAGCCTGAGAAGGGCTTGAAAAAACGGACAGTTATTGTAATACGTGAATGAAACAACGGGCAGGGAGAGGATGGCTTTCCCTGCCCGCCTGGAATGAGGGGATTTTTATTATGAACTTTGGAAAAGGAATACAGAAGATTCAAGAGGCAGTAAAAAAGAACCGTGCGAGGGCCCCGGTTGCGGCTCTGCTGGCTGCGCTGACAATCCGGTCAACGGCCTGTGCGAGCGATGTAGTGACGCAGATCAATAGCCTGAGTTCCTTTGTGCTGTCGATTATCCAGGCGGCAGGCGTGATTGTCACGGCTTGGGGCGTGTTTGAGTTTGCGAATGGCTATCAGTCCCACGATGGTACGCAGCAAACCTCCGCGTTGAAAAGGATCATTGCCGGACTGATCATGGTCGGTGCTGGCACACTGATGTCTATGTTGGGAGTTTCCTGATGGTCATTCGATATTCCGGTAAGAGGGGAGGTTGGAGGATATGGGACTGATAAGCAATGCCATTGACTCTGCATTTGAGAGTTTCGGAATCTCCATGATGAATGTCGGGGAATGGATGTTAAGCGCCGGGTACAATGTCTGGAAAGGCAGCGGAAGCATTGCCGTCCAGTATGCGCAGAAAGACCCGATGAGTGTCACGAATGCGTGGAGTACGGTGACCGGAAGTATCTACAGTATCATGCTTTCAGTTGCTGCGGCTCTGGCCGTCCTGTTTTTCGTGCTGGGTTGGCTGAATGAGAGCATTGATATCCGGACGAATTTTACGTTGGAAAGTATGTTCCGGTTTTTTGTCCGGTATGTAATCACTGCGTCGTTGATTGTTAATTCCCTGACGCTCGCGTCAGGGATTACACGGTGTGCAACTGCTTTGGCGACCTCGATTACTGCGGAAGTAGAGGCGAATGAGGCAGACGGACTTTTTGACGAAATGAAAGAAGAATTGGATGATGACGATGCGGACGGCGGTACATGGTTAGCCTATGGGCTTGTGGCGATGTTCGGCGGAGTGATTGGCGGCCTGGTGATCATTGTATGCGCAATTCAGCTGGTTCTGGCGGTTATGTCGCGGCTTTTTAGGATGCTGCTGTGTATTCCCTTCGCTCCGGTTGCGTTTGCCGGGTTTGCGGGTGGAAGGGAGTTTTCACAGTCCGGGATTGCATGGTTGAAAACGTATGTCGGATACTGCCTGGAGGCGGTCGTGATTATCCTTGCGATTGACATCAGCTATGGGCTGTTTCAGGACACTTCCGCGTTTGGAAGTGTTGACGGCGTGGTTGGGGTAGTGCTTGGAATCTGCGAATACTGCCTGCCCATGATAACGGCTTGTGCCTGTGTGAGAGGAGCGGATACAGTAGTGCGGCGTTGCCTGGGGCTGGGGTGACCGCATATAAGAATTTCAGATAAATAACAGTTGCAGCCTTATATGAAAAATGATATTATTTTTGATGCGTGGTGAAAGCTGCGTGGAAAGTACCCATGACAGGGTGTGGTAGCCTCCCGAGCCAATGATTACATAGGAAGGGAGGTGGCGTGAATGACAGCTTATGAGATCGTAATGGTCGTACTTGGGATACTGGGGTTATTGGTATCCTTCGGAGGCTTGTTAATAGCGTTGCTTGTCTTTCTCGATAAGAGGAGCAAGAGAAAAAAATAATGCCCATCCCGTCTGCCAACGGAATGGGCGCCTCTCTATGAGAGGTTCGTAAAACCAATTTCGGGGGCATCCACCTTGGAGTGGGTGCTTTTCCTTACAAATAATATACCATTTGGCAGCAGATAATTCAATAGAAATTTTTGATTTGAGCAGAAATCAGGCAGAGAAAGCGGTGAAAATCGTTATCCCTGCTTTTTTTATGCCCTGCAGCGAAGGGAGAAGGAGCATATGCAGATACCAGTAAACAAGGACATAGATGACTACAAAGACGATTTTTTCAAAGGGATGACATTGCGGCAGACGACGATGTGTGTGCTGACGCTGGCGGTCGGCATAGGATGTTATTTTCTCTGCAACAGTGTGCTGGGATTGCCGCAGACAGTTTCGTTGTACCTGGTGTTCCCGGTCGCATTGCCTTTTGCAGCTGCCGGATTTCTGAAAATTGACGGAATGCCGCCGCTCGAGTATCTGAAAAGACGGCGGGAGGTAACGCAGACACCTTTATACCATTATCGTCCTATGGTTTTTGAGCGTGCAGAATCAGAGAAGGGCAACTGGATGGAGAACTATATGACAGACGGAGAATGTCCGGGGCAGGAACAGCAGGATATAGATATAAAGGAAGCAACTGCGGAAGAACAGGGGAGTTTTACTTATGGAGAGCAGGCGCATCGTATAAAGCGCAAAGACAGAAAGAAACTGCTTTCACCTTATGAGAATGAAACTTTCGCTCTGTTGCAGGAGCCACATCTGGATAGAGAAAGGAGCAAAAATGAACTACAGACAGCAAGCGATGAAACCGGGGTGATGGAATAAACATGAAAATGGCAGATTGTAAGGTAAAGACGGAGAAGCTTTTTAAAACACCAAAATGCGTGCAGGAGCTTATCCCGGTTTACCGGATCAGTGAGGATGGCATTTTTGAACTGGAAAAGAAGCCGGACGGTGTGAAGAAACTGTATGACCGGGCGTACCTGTTTGAAGATGCAAACTTTGCGACAATGGATGATTACGAGAAGGAGGATTTTCTGAAGCTATATTGTGGGATGCTGAACAGCCTGAATGTCTCGTTTAAGATCAGTATCATGAATAATAACCGTGATATGGGGCAGGTCAGGCGGGAGGTTTTCCTCCGCTGTAAGGATAAACAGTTTAAGGAATTGGTGGATTCCCTGAACAGCCATATTGAGGATTCATTGGTGAAAGGCCGTGCCGGGATTGACCAGGCGCGGATTTTTATTATTAGCTGCAGGCGGGAAAATGTGGGGCAGGCAAGGGATTACTTCCACTCTATGGAAGCAAATCTGATGCTCTGTTTTGGACGGATGAAGTCAGCTCTGATACCATTGAATGCTGCGGAACGGCTTCGGTATCTCTATGCTTTTTATAATCTGGGGAGCGAAGCGGAATACCACTTTGATTTTAAGCGGGCGCTGAAAAGAAAGCGGGACTGGAAAAGCTATATTTCCCCGATGTCTATCCGCCAATGCCAGGATGAATATGGGAAATTTGAAGGAATGTCGCTGCAGATTGACGGGCGGTATGTCCGGGCATTGTATCTGCCGAAGTGGCCAAATACGGTGGATACCTCTGTGGTGCAAAAGCTGATGGGCGGCTCACAGCATGTGGTTCTGACGATTGATGCAGCAGCAATCCCGCAGGAGGTTACACGAAAAACACTGGATGATCTGTACCTGCAGAACAGCCGGGCGATTGAGAAACAGCAGGAAGCGAGGAATAATGCGCGGGCGTGGTCGTCGGATATCACCTATGAACGACGCAGAGAAAAAGAGGAGTTGGAATCCTATATGGACATCCTGAATGAAAATGATGAGAAGATGTTTTATGTAGGAGTATATGCGATCTTGACCGCTGACAGTCTCACCGGCCTGGAAAATGATGTGGTGGCGTTCTGCCAGACTGCGGAGAGTGAAGGATTTGTTTTCCAGCCGGCAAGGTGGAATCAGATTGACGCAGTAAACACAGCATTGCCAACCGGGGCAAGATTCTGCACGGACAGTATGAGGCCGTTGTTTACGCAGCCTCTTGCTGCGGTGACGCCGTTTGTTGTGCATGAGCTGTACCATCCGGGTGGGCAGTTCTATGGCGTAAACCAGATATCGAAAAACGTACTGATCGGGGATCGAAAACGGCTGAAAAATGGGAACGGTTTTATCCTGGGTACAACCGGTTCCGGTAAAAGTCTGTTCGCAAAAATCGAAATTACCGAAGTGTTTCTGCGGTTAGAGGATGACATTATCATTATAGACCCGCAAAATGAGTACAAGGGAATTACGGAATATCTCGGCGGCCAGTATGTTGAGTTCGGTTCCGGAGCCGGGAATTATATTAATCCCCTGGACACAGACACCCTGGAGTTTATGGAGACAGACAAGTTTTTGGTAGACAAAACCCAATTGATGTGCAGTCTGTTCACGCAGATCAAAGGAGAGATTACCGGACAGGAACGTTCCCTGATCGGGCGGTGTGTAAAACGGGTTTATGAACCGATTTTGAAAAAACGGGGAAGACGAGCCGCAGCACCGACGTTACTTGATTTCTATAACGAATTGGGGGAACAGGATGAATTAGTAGCGCATGATCTGAGACTTGATCTGGAAATCTTTGTCAACGGCGCACTGGATATGTTCTCAAAGCCGACGAATGTGAATGTCAGGAACCGTCTGACGGTTTATGGGATTGCTGACCTGGGAGAGGAACAGAGCGGCATTGGGATGCTGATCATGCTGGAAGGTATCCGCGCCCGGATTGCCCGTAACGCCGTAAAAGGAAGGGCAACTTGGCTTTATGTAGACGAATTCCATAACATGACGGCGCACCAGTACACCGCGAACTTTTTTGAAAAGATCTGGAAAGAAGTCCGAAAATTGGGCGGCATCTGTACGGCAATCACGCAGAATATCGCGGACTGTCTGGCATTAAAGACGATTGAGACGATGCTTTGCAATTCCGAGTACATCGCCTTTTTTAACCAGTCGGAGATTGAGATGGAAATTTTGCGCAATACACTGCGGATATCCGATAATCTGCTGGAATACGTGCAGAACACACCGCCCGGCTGCGGCCTGCTGAAATTTGGCGGCGGAACGTTTATTCCGGGAGATATGAGAATAAAGCCTGATTCTGCTATGTATAGGCTTGCGAATACGAACTTCCACGAAATCCAGAATGCAAAGCGCGGAAAGCAAAAAGAGCTGGAAAATGCGGTTCAAAGTTTGCCGGAAAATGTAAGGGAGAGTATTCGAGACGCCCCGACAGAAAAGGAGGCGGTGTATCTGGGAGAATGAATTGCCTGCTGGATGCTTCGCGGAAGGTGGTGAGAGATGGATATCAGGCAAAAGGAAGAAACGAGAGACATTGATACCAGGGATGTCAGCCTGCGTGCTGCAGGTGAGAATGCAGCAAGGGTTCAACGAGGCGTATCTGCGTCGATGCGGATTGGTAATTCTGGAACGAAGACAGCCAGGAAAGCAGCCGGATATGTAAGAAACACTGCCAGAAACAAGTCTCTTCCACAGGAAAGCAGGGCGGCGTTATCTTATCTTTCGCGGGAGCAAAGAAAGCAATGGAACAGCTACAGCAGCCGGGAACAGGCACAAATACTGGATGCGGTAGAGAAAAAAGTTGAGCGCCGGATGCGGTATCAGACGAATGGGACAGCAGTCAGGCCAATATCTCAGGAGCGCAAGGATATAAGCAGTGCGTACCGAATGCCAGAAAAAGAGCATGGGAGACGGGGCAATCCAGAAGGGAACCAACAGGAAAAGCTGACATATGACAGCCGGATGGACAGAGCGGATTTGAAAAGCCGGAATAAGATGCGGAGCAGTTCTGAAACTGTGGTTCAAAATGGGCGGTTGGAGAATGACAGACTGAAAAGACAGACAGACCGGTTGAAGAATGTTGGCCTGGCAGGTCAAAAAGCTCAAGGGAAATCGATAACAGTGGCTGTGCGGAACAATACCAAGGGCAGAAATTCCATGTCGGGTCAGGAAACCTTTCATTCAACAAGGGCGCGGCAGGGAAGGATTCGATCTTTGGCTGAGACAGGGCGAATCCGAAAAGCTGATGATAACCGGAGATATGTCTACGTGAATCCACGCATTTCCAAAGAAACTCTTGAAGCAGTACGACGGAACCGGGCGCAGATGGCTTTCCATGAAGAAAAGAGAGCGGAACCTGTTATCGTAAAAGCATATCAGAAGACAACATCGGTTTCAGGAAAGGGTTCAGGCAAAACGGATGCGCAGGGAATCCGATTAAAGAAAATGCTCCTTGCCAGGCAGGATGATATAGCTTCCGGAAACAGGGGACTGGTTCTCAGGAAAGAGCTGGACAGGCTTGCGGATGGTACGCAGGGACACCGCTATGCCGTTTCCGGAAGTGTCCGTAAAAAGGGCATAGAAAAAGAGTATCACGAAGTTTTTTATACACCGAACCCGGAGAAGGCAAACCGCAGGATAAAGACTCTGGAACGAAAAGCCGGGAAGGAGGCCAGAAAGGAATCCGCCGCGAAGAAAAAAATGTTTGTGCGGGAGCTTGGCAGCCTGCTTGATAAGGATGCCCGGAAACGGGAATCTGTGAAGAAGATGCAGCGCGCAGAGATGATCGAGCAGACAGAATTGGAGAGGGAGACCGCAGCAAATGCCGTCCGGGTAGTGACGCTTCCAATTCGGGTAAAGGCAGCACAGATAAAAATACAAATTCAGAAAAAGCTGACAGAGATGGTTTCCGGAATCGGGAAATATGCCGCTATGTTCGGGGGAGTGCTTTTGCTGCTCCTTTTTTTAGTCTCGTTTTTTGCTGCCCTGTTTGGAAGCCTTGCCGGGGAAGAGGAAAACAATACCATGTATTCTGCATCCGGCAGTGAGATTGTTGAGTATGCGCAGTCATGGATCGGGATTACCCAGTATGCTTATGGTGCCGGGCGGGATTCCGCTACTGACTGGCAGGACTACTCGGACTGCAGTTCGTTTGTTCATGGGGTATTCAGTCATTTTGGGATTGAGGTCGGATGGACAACGACATCGATGGAAGACATCGGAACAGAAGTTGAAGGCGGCCTGAGCGATGCCATTCCTGGAGATATCGTCCTCTTTTATGACGGATGGGTGCAGTACGGGAACAGTGGCCATGTTGGTATTTACGCTGGGGATGGAATGATGGTGCATAATTCGGTGAGCCGGGGAGTGTGCATGTCCAGCGTAGAATCGGACGGCAGGCAGTATGTGGTGCGCCGGGTGATAACAGGGACATCCTCTGGAAACAGTACCGACAGTACCGATTATACAGAAGAACAGATGGAGATCATCTGGGCAATTGTCTGTCAGGAGGATGGTGGAAGTTACGCTGGTGCGCTTGCGGTGATCAGCACGGCGATGAACCGGGTAGACAGCGCACAGTGGTCATATCTGGGAAGCAATGCCTATGCGCAGCTGACTGCAAGTGGACAGTTCTGTTACAGCATTGATACGTACTGGCAGCGGTATCTGGGAGGAAATGTGCCTGATTATGTTAAACAGGCGGTCAGCGACTGCCTGGAAAATGGAATCCGGAACCATTCCCACACGAGCTTCCGCAGTTACTATACGGAAGGCTCCGAGCAGATCGGTGGTGGAAACTATTACTTTGGCTAACAGTCCAGAACAGCAGCAAATATAGCCTGCTTTCTGGACTGATGAAATTATGATGGGGAGATTTACGATGGACAAAAAGAAAATAAAGCTGTACATTATCCTGCTTGTGCTGCTGATCGGCGCATCAGTTCTGCTGCCATATGCGGTAAATGCTGTTTCAGATGCGATTGTGGGGAGAATTATCAATCACTCTGAGACAGAGACGGATTTTGATACAGAAGAATTACTGACGGAAACAGAAGATAGTTTTGATAGTCTTGCAAAAACGGGAACAGAAACAGTATCAGAAACAGAGTTGGGCGCAGGAGAGACAGTCGTGCTGGGGGTGGAATCGGATTCGGAATCTGCATCAGCTGCTGATAGTTCATCAGAAACGACTGCAACAGGTTCTGACTCTGGAAGTCAGGAAACAGCCCAGGCGTCAAGTGAAGGAAAGACAGAAGAAGCTGATGCAGCCCAATCGGAAAGGCTGAATGAAATGGAAAGCTATGTATCGTCTTTCCAACCGGAAATTTCTGTATCAGCTGGGGCTGAAGACAGCTACTTTGATTTTCTGGACGGAAGGGAGACGCAGTTTCTGGAAGCAGTCGGGGAATATGTTTATTCAATCTATGATGATCTGGTGAGCATCGCAGAAATAGAGATTGTGGAGACCGTCCGGAATAATGATGATGAATGTTCGTGCCAGATTGAATTGATTACAGACGATGGTAATTCAGAACTGTTTATCTGCAGCTATAACAAGAAATGGGACTATTACGGGGTATATTCCCTGTACAGCGTTGACTAGGAGGAAAAACATGTATAAGAAAAAAAGCAACAAACCACTTTATATCGCAGTCGCTGCGGCAGTTATTTTGATTGTGGTACTTGCGATCTTACAATCGACCATGTCAAAACAGGCAGGACAAAAAACAACAATGGAGACCGAAACAGAAAGCGAGCTGCCGGTTGAGACAGAGACGGAGACACCAACACACAATATCCTTTTATACAAGAGCAGTTCCGGGACAATTGAGTTTGACGCGTCATGGCTGCTCTCCGACAGTGACACGGAGTCTGCTCTGGAAGTGGAAGAGAATACGCTGGTGACGATGCTGATCACGCCGGCGGAAGGAAAAGCACTGGAGAGTGTAGATGTCCTGGATTACGACATGCAAACGGTCAACAGCGTTGTGCGCTCCGTCTCCGGGACAGAGGACGCGACTGGGGAGATGCGGCTGAGTTTTGTCATGCCGGATCGGGATGTTTTCATCAGTTTCAATTTTACAGATGTTTCTGTGGAATCAGAGGCACTGACAGAAACTGAAACAGAGAGCGAAACGGAAGCAGCCTTTCCCTACGGGCTTACCCTGCATGGCCTTACGGACGAAGTGCAGAGCAGCTATAACGGAATGTTTGATGAACAGAAATTCCTGCAGGCACTTGGTGATGCCCTTCAGATCGACTCGGAGGAGAGTGAGTACCGGAATGTGACGGATGTCTATTTCGGTGAAGCCGTTGAGACGGAAGATTCAGATACGCCGAAAGTCTGCTATGAAATTTATTTTAATGGGTATGAGACCTGGTCGCTGCTTTCCACTTATTATGTAACAGAGGATTCCTATGTTTTCACAGAGAAGACGAGTGAAACAGAAGCAGAGACAGAAGCCGCAGACGATAATATTACCATTACAGATTCGACTGGGGCAGATACAACGGCTTCAACCGGAACGTCCGGAAGTACGAGCGCGAGTGGAAGTTCGAGCGGGTCGGGAAGCACCAGCAGCGTCAGCACAGGAGAAACCACTACAACAACGACAAGCATGGATATCCTTTCCGTTTCGACCGTATTCCTGAGTTTTGTCGGAGACGAGAATGCTTTTTATCAGGCCGCATTTGATTATGTCCTGAGTAAAGGTTATACCGGCAGCATTACAGGAACGATGTCGTCTTACGAGATTGACCCGGAAAACCAGACAGCCACAATCCGGATCATGCTCAGCACTGGCGGGACAATTACAGGGACTTATGATAAGCCTGCGAATACTTATAGCTTTTCCGGGCTGTGATGGGAGGTTTATATGAGTAAGAGAAAAAAAGCGGGCGGCAGAAAACGGCTGCCCGAAAAAAATCAGAGTGTGTATGCAGAAACAACAAAGAACGAATCTGCATGGGCAGATCATGAGGACAACATCAATGATTTTCTGAAATATGACAGCCGGAGCAGTAATAATGCGGAAAACGAAAATCAGGAGAAAGCAGAACTGAACAGGGAATTGTTGGAAAACGAGGTTAAAGAAAATGCACCCTGTGATTATGAAACTATGGGCAATGAGACTTGTACGGATGGCATTTCGGAAGATGAAAAAATGCTGGAACCGGATGAAATCATCCAGAGCAAGGATATGGCTGACGAAGAGCAGTTGGCTGAATCGGAGACAGGAGCCACTGCCCTTGCGGAAACCGGGAGCGAAGAAAATGATCGTGAGCAGAACAGCAAACATTTTTTATATCAGTGGAAACAATGGCTGATAGGGGTAATTCTGATTTTTATTGCGGCACTGTATCTGCTCAACAATAGCTCAAAGAATATGGAGACGAATTTGTCCCAAGAGACGGAAACGGCAATCATCGAATCAGAATCCGAAACAGCTGCGGCAACCAAAACTGTCCAAGTGACCGGAACGAGTGATGTGGATGTATCGGATATTTCTGACGCAGGAGAGAATGGCATAACAACTGAGGAAAATCAGAATGAAGCAGAAAACCTGAGTGGGACATCTTCTGACGCAGAAAACGAAACCGAGACTGAGGACTGGCAGCAGATTATTTTCGGAGATTCAGAAAATACAATCCTGCCGTCCATAAAGGTATCCGGCCTGACAGAGGAGCAAAAAGAAAAAACCGGATACCGAGAATCGGATTTTCTTACGGCTTTGTCTGCTTTTTTATCGGATAATGATTTGGCCGGGGTGACAGAGGTGACATTTGAAAATGAGATTCCGTGTTCTTCGGAGGGAGCGTTTGCATTTAGAGCGAGCATGGGAAATTCAGAAAACCAGCTTACCGTTATCATGTACCCGGATTATCCTGGCCAGTATATTTTGTTGATTGAGGACACACAGGAGACTGCGGAACAATCTAATGCAGTGGAAGAAGCGGAAACGCAGAATGAAAGCGAAGCGGATGAAGAGACGCAGGATGCGATTGAAATTCAGAGTGGACAGAGTCCCTCAGAAACAGAGCGGAGCTATGATGCTACGACGCTTTCCGTGACGGGGATTCCGACGACACTGCTGAACTATCTTGCAAATCGCTATGAGCTGCAGTACACGCTCTATGATTATTTGTACCGGAACGGCTACAGTGGTGTCACCGCTGCGGCGGTTAGTTCGTATGAAATTGATGCGGATACTCGGACGGCAACGATTACCTTCATTTTGTCCGATGGAAGCAGCCTGATTGGAGTTTACAACCGGGATGAAAATTCCTATTCGTATCATTAAGAGTCGGAATCATTGGAGTATGATTTGAAATGGAAAGCAGATATGGAGACAATCATTACAACCGGGGGAAAGGGAGTTCAGATAAAGGATGGCGATGCTGTGGAAACAGTTCGCTGCCTGCAAGTGGTGATGTTATTGGAAAAGCTGCTTGGAGAAAAAATTCTTGGCAATCGTTTTGAAGCGGGAAGGATTGTGGGTGGTAAGAAAAAGCAGAAGCAGATTGAAAAGAGGATAGCAGGACTTCACAGCTGGGTGCGGTTTTTGCAGATTACAGAAGAAGAACTGCTTATCCTCACACCGTCACTGAAAGCACTGGAGGAGGAAGTCAAACCGCTTACGCCAGATGAAATCATTACGGTTTGCCGGGGAACATCGTTGTGAGCAATCCTGATATTTACCAGCTTGTACCAGACGATACCATAAGAGAAGAATATAGGAGATTTGATTTTACGCGCCTGCCAGAAATGAAAAAGGAACTGGAAGAATTTCTGGCAGCGCGGAAGAAATACATGGCGGATCATAATAATGATAACCTGTACGAGATGCAGAGAACTTTTTTGTATCTTGATGGAGATACCAAATTGGCGTCGCATATGAAAATAATGATTGAAGCTGATTTTTTTTCGATTACGGGAAATGCTTCGCCAGGGAGTAAGATGAAGGAAACAGAGTAAAACACAGCTATACAGAATGATTTTTATAGAGTCGAGAAATCGGCTCTTTTTTTGACCCTGTAATATATTTTTTGTTGTAATATTCACCTCCATCTGCCATGTAATAATTTCGGATTTTGCCGCCATTTTAAGGCGGCGTGAAACAGCGGTTTTGGGGGTATCAGGGGGCGCAAGCCCCTTGACAAGAGGCCGTTGTGAAACAAAAGGCGTATCTTGCCATTACCTGTGAATAACATCGGCGGTATGTGTACTCTGGAAGGGGTGTTTTTGGTGATCTGGAGGTGAAATTATTGCAGTGCAGGTGCCGGAGACGGCTGCGTTTGGGAATTGTTACGGAGTTGTTAGGGGCTGATCTGGGGCTCGAAAATGGCCTCTGTGAAACAGCTTTTTACGATAGAAACAGGGAAAATTGAACAGAGGAAAAGAGGTGATGTTTGATGGCAAACAGGACAGTCTGGAAAGCGTTCCGCTGCACGGAGGAGGAGGCTGCGAAGATTGCCGAGCAGGCAGAACGCAACGGCTTATCCGAATCGGATTATATGAGGAGAAAGATTTTTCAGCTTCCGCCGGAGTCGAGCCTGGCTTTGCAGGAACTGAAAAGTTCAGTTTTGAAAATCGGGACGAACATCAATCAGGTGGTGCGCTCGTGCAATTCCAGGCGGTTTATTACGAACATGGATTATCAAAAACTGTTGGAGCTTCTTGAGAAAATTGACTGGAAGTATTATGAGACAGTTCAGCTGCTGCAAGCCCAAAATGAAAATTATTTCTTCGCATCGGAACACGATGATGAAATGAAAAATGAAAAGAATCATGAAGGGGCTGCATCGGATACTGGTAAAGCAAAATCGAAAAAAACGAGAAGAGGTGGATAGAGATATGGCGGTGACCCGGCTACTGAGAATCAAGGAAACGAAAGGGAGCAACAAAGCTTCGCATCTGAAGAAAAATTTATTTTATATCTGCCGGGATGAAAAGTGCGGGAATGGTCTGTGGATCGGCGGAAACGCCGGCAGGACTCCAGAGATGATTTACCGGACGATGATAGAAAATAAAAAATTCTGGGGCAAGGAGGACGGAAGTCAGGCTTTTCATTATATGCTTTCTTTTCCACCGGACTGCGGCATCGATGAAGCGACGGCATTTCAGGTTGCAGAAGAATTCTGCCGGGAACTGCTGGGAGACGATTATTATTATGCGTTCGCTGTCCACAATGACAAGGCACATATGCACGTACACATCACGTTCGATTCCGTATCAAAAACGGATGGCCTGAAATTCCATTCGCCAAAGGGTGACTGGGAAAAACGCATTCAGCCGATTACCGACCGCATCTGCGAGAAATATCATCTGCCGACTTTGGAGTATGATGAAGACCGGCGAGGAAGAAACTATGGTGAGTGGAAACGACCAAAGCGGATAGAAAAGGGAGAGTATTACAGCTGGACGGATATTATCCGGGATGATATTGACGAAGCGATTGCGCATTCGGAAAGCTACGAGGCTTTTCTCGATTACCTGCGCAGTGACGGATACACAGTAAAGAGAAACGGAAAGTTCCTTTCATTGCTTCCGGAAGGAGCCGGGCGGGCATTTCGTACCGGTCGGCTCGGAGATGGCTACGCGAAAGAAGAAATTATCCAGAGGATCGAGGACAAGGGAAGTAAGCCGGAAATTGAAATCCGTTACAAGACATACGGTGACCGTCAGGAAATGCGCGAAGTGATTTACGCAAAAATTATCCGCTGTCCCGACTGGAAGATGACACCGTTCCAGAGGAGTTTTTGGGAAAGATGGAATAACACTTATTTTATCCGGAAACCAGAGCGGATGACAAAAGAGCAGAGGGTGCGGAACAAGCAGGATATCCTGGAGATCCGCAAATTATCCGATGCCATCCGGTATATGCTTGATTACGATATCGGTGACGAATCCGATTTGGAGAAAAGGAAGGAAGAACTGACAAAAGAACGGGAGGTCCTGGAGCGTGAGCTTTCGGCAATCCGGACAAAATATTATAAGAAGCAGCCGTTTTACTACGTATCCAGGTATGAGAAGCTGAAAGAGAAATATCAGTCTGATCCGCAGCCGGAGACGAAGCAGGAAATGGAAGAACTGTTGAAACTGATTGAAGCCGTCTGCCCATATGGGGAGGCGGTTTTTCAACGGAATGAAGTAAAAGAAAAAATGGACAGGTGCCGTGGTGCTTTGAAAGATAACAAAAAAGAGATGAGGATTGTCGAAGATACGTTCAAACTTTTATGTCAGAAGGAGCCGCCGGCGAGAGAAAGAAGTATGTCAAAAGAAGACCATAAAAACAAAATCAACGAGAAAAGAGAGGATACAAAATATGGGACAGAGAAAAGCAGAGGCAAAAAAAAACGGAGCGACGCGGCGGGAAGAAAGACGCCCGGCGCAGCCATCGGGAAAGAATCCGAATAAGAATAAACCGGAAGAGCGGATGGGAGAAGGGAAGAGTACAGATCAAAAAAAGAAGCGGAGGGAAACAGAGCAGAATCCGGATCAAGAAGAGAAGCAGGCGAAAACAGAGCAGAATTTGGAACAGGATAGGAAACAGGAAGCAAAGCAGGAAAAGATGACCGTAACACAGATTGACCTGGAAGGAAGAGAAGTGGCGGATGAAAAAGCCGGGCAGTTGATGAAACAATATCTGAACTACGCTCCCTATCTTAATTCGGATGATTCCTATGCACATCATATCGAGCAGCTCTATTTGATGTGCCGGGAAGGCTTCAGCAAAGAATTTATTGAGGAAGTGTTTTGCTACGGAAGGGAGATCAGCCTTGTCAGTCTCGACCTGTTGCGCTGCGTTGCGTTGATCGGCGGCGAAGAATTCGCCATGAAATTCTATAAAGGAAACTATTCCCTGAGCGAAGTAAAGGATGCTTACGCAGATTTTGCCGCAAGGGAAAAATTCAGCCAGTTCGATGAGATTGAAAAACTGCGACACGAGACGGAACTGGCAAGGGAGCGGTTTGACCTGCAGATGGAATTTTTAAGGAAGGAGCAGGAGAACAGCAAAGCTTACGCGGATGATCGGATCAGGAGCGAACGGGAGGCTGCCGAGGAACGGCTGAAACAGCAGCAGGAATATTCGGAGGAAAAAATCTGTTCGCTGAAAATTACGTTTGAGACAGAAAAATCGCTTTTGAAGTCAGAAGCGGACAGGAAACGGGATGCCTTGGAGACGGAGCTTGGAACCTGCACGGTGAAGCTGGATTCGGTTCAGAAAGAACTGGGTGCGCTGTGTGCACAGCTGAAAACAGTGCAGGTGGAGAATCAGAAACTGGCGGAAGAGCGCGATCGTCTAGTGAGTGAAAATGAAAAATTGAAAGCTCAGTTAGCGGAAAGGAGATTGCAGCCAGGAAATGCTGCGGTTGAAGAAAATCAGCCAGGAGCAGTGAAGCCGGCGGCACCAGAGGAACAGGTTGTAATGAAAAGCTCAACTGGAACTGGAGATTCGAGCCATGAAAGGAATTTGGGCAGCACGCGAGAAGAAAATATGTCGGATGCTGATTATTTTTCAAAACCGGGAAAGAAGGGACTTCTTCCGTTCCATCAGAAACATAAGAGAAAAGAGACCAGGAAGAGGGACGATTTTGTGATCGACCTGATTAAAAATCCGGGCTATACGGATGAACAGTTCGAGATTATTTATGCTGCGGTGAAAGCGGGGATGCCGCTGAAGGAACTTGAGCAGATCCGCAATCCGGAACTTCCGGCACGGAATATGCAGATGCTGGCAAATTATTTTATGAGAAAAGATGCCGGGATTCCGGCAGGAAAGGAGGCAGATAAAAATGGGAGCACCGATGAAAATCATCCGGCAGGCGGATCTGGAGAAAGAGCTTGAACATCTGAAAGAGTCCCTGTACGCGCTGATGCGCAGTTATGAGTCAGTGAACCAGGCATTCCATCAATACCTGAAAAGTGACAAGGCGATAGAGGATCGTTACGGAGATTTCCTGCTGGCGAGGAATTACGAGGAGATGCAGACGCTGTCAGAGATGGGAGAAAAGAATCAGGATGAAAAGCCTGGAATCAGCAGCGATCTGTCTCAGGAAGAGGCGGCGCGTAAAGTGCTTGACTTTTATCTTCATCTTCCGGATGGATTTTCTCATCCATTTGAGAAATATCGCGGGGCAGGGAACTTTTTAAGCCTTGCGAAAAACGATATTTATTCCACTTTTGAAGACCGGGAAGCATCCCGCAGTCTACTGAAAGATATGGCGATGGTGGTGGAGGCACTTCCGGAATATTATGATAATGGGAGACGCAGTACGAAGGAAAACCTCTTTAACGAGGTATGGGACTATATTAGATGCCGGTTTGAGAAGGAGAAGCAGGAAGTGATTTCGGAGGATACAAAGCAGATTCCAGAGGAAATGGCACAGATGCCGATGGAAACAGTACAGATTACAAAAGAAACGGAAAACAGTCCAAAATATTCCGGGCAGGAAGCAGGACAGTCAGGCCAGCTTACAGAAATGGCAGAGAGCGAGCGAAGTTCTGAAGAAGTAAGACAGATTCCAAAAGAAGTAGATGCCTCCCGGGAAGAAACAAAGCAGATTTCAAAGGCATCGGAAGAATTTTCCGAAGAAACAGAACAGATTTCAGTGGAAACGCAGGCCATCTCAAGTGAGACGGAACAGCCTCCAGAAGAACAGGAACTGCAGCAACAGGAAGAGTTAGAACCTCAGAAATCCGAACAAAAAGAAGAATCCCGCAAAAGGAAAGCAGGACGGACCCCGTAAGGAAGGTGGTGGATGACGCATGGCAAAAATTAATGAGGTAATAAAGCTGGCAGAGGATCATGCTGCAGAGATAACGGCGTCGGCGGAAAAGTGGATGGATTATCTGGATACATCCTCTCGCCTGTATCGCTATTCGTTCGAGGATACCCTGCTGATCCACGCACAGCGTCCGGATGCGACTGCCTGTGCAGAATTTGATGTCTGGAGCAAGAAAATGAACTGCTGGATTAAGCGGGGGTCTAAGGGAATCGCACTGATTGATAAGCAGACTGGCGCCCGCCCCAGGCTGCGCTATGTTTTTGATGTGTCGGATACGGTTCCGTCAAGGAATGGCAGGCAGCCCATCTTGTGGCAGATGCTTCCGGAACATCGCGATGCGGTTAAGGATCATCTATTGGAAACGTATGGCGTTGAGGATAATTATTCTGAGGATCTGCGGTCAGCGTTGATGGGAGTGGCTATCGTCCAGACGAAGAATTATCTGGATGATGCAGTGGAAGGTCTGTTTACGGAACCCGGAAGTTCTTCACTTGGAGCAGATACGGAAACGATCCGGAAGGAATTCCGTTATCTGATGGCGATGAGTATTTTGTATACGCTTTTCAAACGGTGCGGGCTTGAACCGGCAGATTATGTGGGAGCAGTCGACTATAGGGATATTGTAAAATACCGGGATATTGGAGTTCTGGCACATCTGGGTGATGCGGTATGGCAGGCCAGTGAGACAGTGCTGATTGATATCGGACGAACGGTGCGAAAAATAATTTTGGAAGAGACCCGCGACAAAGTTGCAAATCAGAATCGGGGAGGCTACAATACTTCCAACAAGACCAATCAGGAGCCTGAAAAAACAGAAACCACTCATCCAACGGTTCGGGAACCAGAAGAATCCGAAACGAAACAACGGGCAACGCAGGAACCTGAAAAGCAGGAAACAGACCATACAGCAGAACAAAAAGGAGGAAATGATCATGGAACTGAACTATTACCGCAGTGGAGATTACCTTTATCCGAATCTGACCATCACGGACGAGATTCCGGAGGAGAGCATCGGGAAGTACGGGATGCTCCGGGAGACATACCTGAAGGAGAACAGGCGGGGGATGTACTCGTCACTCCTGCTGCAGGGGAAACTGAACAGTTATCTGGCGGATATCGAGAAGGCCGCGCAGGAACGTCTGGAAGTCCTGATGGAGGGCCTGCAGAAAGCATATCCGGGACCGGACAAGAGCGACCAGATGGCGTGGGTAGCACACCAGAACAGCCTGAAGGAGATGGCGGAAGAGACCATTTATCAGGAACTGATCTACATCTGATTGAAGATCATCCCGAAGAAACCAGTGGAACAGTAATTGATGAAGCAGAGGCCGAAATAGTCTCTGCTTTATCTTTGCCCGTAATTCCGACGATGGAGGAGCAGATCCGCGAGATCGAGGAGCGTCAGGCTGCGCTCTATGCCGGGGAGATTTCAATACCATCAGAAGTTGTGGATGAAATTTTGCGGACCGGAGGCAATAAAACCCACAGTCTGCCGCGCCTGATCCATAATTTCATGTCAGAACAGACGGACGAGGAATACACGGAATTCGTCCGCACGGAATATGGCACAGGCGGAAAAGGCTTTGAGATTGATGGAAAAGAATATTCCGTATGGTTCGACCCGTCCGGAGTGCAGATCGCGCTTGGACATACGGTGCATGATCAAATCCTGGATAAGGCATTTTTATCGTGGGAGAACGTGAGCAGCCGTATTCATCAGCTACTGAAGCAGGGCGAATATGCATTGCAGCCGGTACTGGATGCAGCGCGTAGCACTGTGATAAAGGAACACGCGCAGTCCCTGGCTTTTTTTGAAAGAGAAATGGCTGACGGTGTTGCGGAACACGTTTTTGCGGACTTAGAGCCTTTTTCTGCTTTCTTTCCGGATATTGAGGAAAAACTGTCGGAACTTCTTACACAACATGACTTTTTGGTTGACCTGAATGCACGGCTGGAAGGGTTTGTGAATGTATATGAAAGAAACCATGACCTGATGCGATCACATATTTATAGTCCCGAAAAAGTCCTGCGACAATTCCAGCATTTAGCGTTGAAAACGATGCACTTTCAGGCTCGGTCTGATTTTCAATGGCAGGAACACAAGGTGTTTATCACGTAGGATGAAATCGACGCGTATCTGGCAAGCGGAGGTGTTTATTCGGACGGCAGGCTTTCTACGTATTCATTTTATTTGCAGAACGAATCCGTGGCAGACCGAACAAACTTCATCAAAGAAAAATATGGAACCGGGGGTCAGAGCAACGCCCTCTCAGGGGTGGATGATTCCTGGGCTGATTATGACAGTAAGGGGCTGCGGCTCAGTAAGAATGGAATCCGAAACCCTGAGACAGAGATTTTGCTTCCATGGAAAAAGGTAGCGCAAAGGATTGATTTTCTGATTGAAAACGGACGGTTTTTGTCTGTCGCAGATTATGACCATATGGCCTCGTATGAACGCAGGACGATGGCTGCAAAAATCCTGAGCTTTTATGGAGGAATGCCGCCAGAGATTCCGCGTCCGTTTGCCTATCAGCAGGATCAGGTACTTGCTTATGGGGGCAGTCTGGAAGATCTGACAGAGGCACTGGAAGATCGCGAAAAAATGAGAACCATTCTGAAGGCAATGGATGAAGCTTTGGCTGCGCTTTCCCTCGATGATTATAGATATGAAGAGCGATCCGGAATTCTCGCAGATATGCGAGGGTACGTGGATGGCAGCTATACCCTGTTTTCCAATAAGAATGAGCGGAAGGAGCCGTTGCTTGAAAACCAGCAATTGACGCTGTTTGACTTTATGGGTGCAGGTGCTTTTGAACCTGTGACTGGAGATCAGAAAGAGGCGGAATCAGCAAACGAAAAGACCGTGGAACAGCATGATGATTTGGTTGACGCAGATGCTATAGAAGAAAAGCAGCAGGAGGCAGAGTCTCCAGAGACAGAGCCGCCTGAAACGCTTCCCCAGACCCCAACAATCCGCGATCTGTATGAACATTACCTTCCGATTGTTGAAACGGCGGTTCTGAAAAATAGGGCATATCAAAACGCCTGCAGAAATTCAGACCGGGAAAATGCGGAGATAGAAGGAAATACTGCCATTAAGCGTGCAGTACTTTCTTTGGCGGATATGGAATTATACCGTCTGTATTTTGACGAGACCGGATTTCACAACCGTCTGCACAAGGAGGTGATTGAAACAACCTATCCGATGCTTTCAGCGCCTGCGCCGGCGGAGTCTTTTACCGTATGGCAGCTGAGTGAGACAGCAGCTAAAGAGTATGACACAATTAAGGAACGATACCAAAGTACCCTGGTAGGCTTTGAACAGCATGGGTATTTTGAGTTTTACGGAGATGATGCGAGACTTGTATCGCAGATTATCAGAAGTCAGATTTTTGAAAAACCGGCAGGAGAGGATACTCGTTTATTCACGGCTTTCCCGGTGAGCCAGTGGGCTGCATTTTCTGAAATGATCCGGAAAAAGGGCGAGAGCCTTGCCTTAATGAGTGAGAGGCCAAACGGTACGCACCGGCTGACGAAATATTTCAGCTGGAAAGACTATCTGCCCTTGGACGCGGTGATTCATGTGGATGGCCGGGAATTCCGTATTGATACCGTGGATTATCAGACTGGAATCGTCAGCCTGCAGGATATGACGATGGTTAAAGAAGCCCGCTATCCGATCTTTCGGAGCGAGTCCGTAGAATTTGTCCGCTCGTATTACGAAGAGGAAGAACCAATCTATGATTTTTCTACAGAAATGCGGGTTACGGATGCTCTGGAGCAAAACAGCGTGAATCATGATGATTTCAGCGGTGAGCAGATGGATGTGATTTATAATGCGGCTCAAAAGGAACTGGATATCGTACCATTGGCAGATCCGGACTTTTCACCGGAACAGATGCAGCTGATTGCTGATGCGGAAGAACGTTTGCAAGATGACAGCAGCGGGATTTCGGCTGATCTGATTGAATCTTTATCCGAAGATGCCATGACGCAGGAAGAAGTCGAAGCCGCCAGAGAAAAATATCAGCTGCCATTGAATGCAGATGAGGCAGAACGGATACGACCACGCGATAAGACAAAAGATGCAGGAGATGTAGAAGAAACTACGGACGGTCCGGAGAATGTAAGACTTAAAAGTATCGTATTGGAATTGAATCCGGCGGAAGGAGAAGTAGAACCAGTATCCTCTGAAGGTTTAGAACAGACGGCAGAAGAGCAGCACGAAAAAGAAACAGAGATAAGGACGGAAATTGAGACAGACACCGAGATAGAGACCGAGACAGAAACCGAAACAGAATCTGAAACAGAAAAAGAAGTAGAATCTGACTCAGAGCCGCAGCCTCAGGAACGCATCAACTTCCGCATCTCAGACGATGATCTGGGAGCGGGTGGACAGAAAACAAAGTTCCGGGCAAATATGAATGCAATTCATCTGTTGAAGAAACTGGAAACTGAAAACCGCCTGGCAACCGCAGAGGGACAGGAGGTGCTATCGCGTTATGTCGGCTGGGGTGGTATCCCGCAGGCTTTTGATGAAAGGGCGGAAGGATGGAGTGGTGAATATCAGGAGCTTCGCTCTGTGCTTACAGAGGATAAATATAAGGAAGCGAGGGCGTCTACGCTGAACGCATTTTACACCTCCCCGACCGTTATCAAGGCCATGTATGAAGCTCTTGAGCGAATGGGGCTCCGTTCAGGAAATATCCTTGAGCCGTCCTGCGGTGTCGGGAATTTCATGGGTTTGATCCCGGAAAGTATGGAAAACGCCAGGATGTATGGCGTTGAGCTGGACAGTGTTTCAGGCCGGATTGCACAGCAGCTGTATCAGAAGAATACGATCTCTGTGCAGGGCTTTGAGACAACGCAGTACCCGGATAATTTTTTTGACTGTGTGATCGGGAATGTCCCATTTGGCTCTTATAAAGTAGCGGATAAGCGGTATGACCGGCAGAATTTCCTGATCCATGATTATTTTATAGCGAAGTCGATTGACCTGGTGCGTCCGGGAGGTGTGATTGCGGTTATCACTTCGAGTGGGACAATGGACAAGGTGAATTCATCCGTGAGGGAGTATATCGGCAATCGGGCAGATCTGTTGGGGGCAGTCCGGCTGCCGAAGAATGCGTTCCTCCGAAATGCCAACACGGGAGTGGTTGCAGATATCCTGTTTTTACAGAAGCGCGACCGCGCCAGTATCGAGCATCCATCCTGGGTAGAACTTGGCACCACGCCAGAAGGATATATGGTCAATTCCTATTTTGTACAGCATCCGGAAATGGTGCTGGGGGAGTTTACAACGGAGAGTACGCAGTATGGCAGGCAGGAGGTGACGGTCAAACCGATTGAGGGCGCGGAGCTGTCTCTGCAGCTGCATGAGGCGATAAGCCACATCAGTGGACAGATAACAGAATATGAACCTGTAGATGACGAACTGGTTGAAGATACAACTATGATTCCGGCTGACCCGGCTGTAAAGAACTTCAGCTTCACGGCGAGGGATGGGGAAGTCTACTATCGCGAGAATTCGCAGATGCGGAAGATGACCCTCTCGAAAGATATGAAAGCGCGAGTGCTGGGGATGGTCGGTCTGCGCGATACCGTCCGAGAACTGATCGACTGCCAGCTTAACGATGGCAGCGACGAAGAAGTGGAAAAGCTGCAGCAGCGACTGGAAAGCCAGTATGATTCATTCACTTCCCAGTATGGGCTGATCAACAGCAGATCAAATAAGCGGGCGTTTTCCAATGACAACAGCTACAGCCTGTTGGCGTCCCTGGAGATGCTGGATGAAGATGGAAATCTGGAGCGCAAAGCAGACATTTTTACGCGTAGGACAATCCGCAGAGCAGAACCGGTGTCCCATGTGGATACGGCCAGCGACGCGCTCGCTCTCTCTATTGGGGAAAAGGCAAAGGTGGATCTTCCCTATATGGCGGAATTGCTTGGCACACCTGGGGAGTATGGAAAAATCATTCAGGATCTGCAGGGAGTGATTTTCCGCGACCCTGCAGAAGAAGTGCAGGAAGACGAGACTGCGGGCTGGCATACGGCGGACGATTATCTGTCCGGCAATGTAAGGAAAAAACTGGAGGCGGCAAAAGCAGCTGCTGCGCACGATGGGAAATATGCCGTAAATGTGGAATATCTGGAAAAAGTGCAGCCGAAAGACCTGGATGCATCGGAGATTGAAGTGCGTCTGGGGGCTACCTGGGTGAAGCAGGAATATATCCAGGAGTTTATGGAAGAGATGTTCCGGCCACCCTGGCGTATGCGGGACCACATCAAAGTCCTGTATTCGAAGCACACCGGGCAATGGCAGATAACCGGGAAGTCGTTTGATAAGTATAATGTAAGGACTAATTCCACGTATGGTACAAAACGCGCTAACGGCTACCGGCTGCTTGAGGATGCCCTGAACCTGCGGGATACGAAAATCTATGATACCGTTACCGATGACAATGGAAAAGAAAAGCGTGTCCTGAACCAGAATGAAACGACCCTTGCCCAACAGAAACAGGAGCTGCTCAAAGATGAATTTAAGGATTGGATCTTCCGTGACATGGGCAGGCGGGAAGATATCTGCAGGACTTACAATACCCTGTTCAACTCCATTCGTCCGCGTGAGTA
Source organism: Clostridiales bacterium (assembly GCA_021203365.1). Classification (GTDB taxonomy): domain Bacteria; phylum Bacillota; class Clostridia; order Lachnospirales; family Lachnospiraceae; genus Blautia_A. The sequence goes on along the minus strand of JAJQBI010000039.1, from coordinate 15,299 downwards.
TGACGGAAGTCATATCCAGTTTGTTGGGATGAATCCGGAGATCACGATGATGGAGCATCAGAGGAACGCTGTCGCCCATATTTTATATGGTAATAATACACTCCTGGCCCACTGCGTTGGGGCTGGGAAGACGTTCGAGATGACTGCCGCGGCAATGGAGAGCATCCGTCTTGGACTGGCTCGGAAATGTCTGTTTGTAGTGCCAAATCATCTAACGCAGCAATGGGGAAGTGATTTCCTGCGGCTGTATCCGGGAGCGAATGTCCTGGTGGCAACAAAAAAGGATTTTGAACCGGCGAACCGGAAAAAATTTTGCTCCAGGATTGCAACCGGGCAGTATGATGCAATTATCATCGGGCATAGCCAGTTTGAACGGATTCCGCTTTCAGTTGAGAGACAGGCGGCGTCCATTGAACGACAGATTGATGATATTATGCTCGCCCTTTCGGATGCCGATGCATCCGGGCTGGGAAAGCGCAGCTTCACGGTGAAGCAGCTGGAGAAGACAAAGCGTTCTCTGGAAGCAAAGCTGGCGAAACTGAACGACCAGAGCAGGAAGGATGATGTAGTCACATTTGAACAACTCGGAGTTGACAAATTATTTGTAGATGAGTCACATTATTACAAGAACCTATTTTTGTATACAAAAATGAATAACGTAGCCGGGATTGCGCAGACGGATGCACAGAAATCTTCCGATATGTTCATGAAATGCCAGTACATGGACGAGATCACCGGCGGAAAGGGAGTGACTTTTGCTACTGGTACACCTGTGAGCAACACGATGTCAGAATTGTACACTATTATGCGATATTTGCAGTATGACACACTACAGGAGATGGGCTTGGGGAATTTCGATGCCTGGGCTGCGAGCTTCGGTGAAACAATCACATCGATCGAGCTTAGCCCCGAAGGAACCGGCTACCGGGCGAAAACAAGGTTCGCCCGCTTCTATAACTTGCCGGAATTGATTTCGGTTTTCCGGGAATGTGCGGATGTGCAGACAGCTGATATGCTGAATCTTCCTGTTCCAGAGTCGGAGTTTATAGATGAGAAACTACAGCCGAGCGAGATCCAAAAGGAAATGGTGGAGACTTTTTCTAAACGCGCGGATTTAGTTCGGAACGGAAGCGTGGATTCATCGGTCGATAATATGTTACGGATAACGACCGATGGAAGAAAGCTGGCACTGGATCAGCGCCTGCTGAACGATATGCTCCCGGATGATGAAAACAGCAAGGTGAACCGCTGCGTTGATAACATTTATAGAATCTGGAAAGAAACGGAAGAAAAGCGGCTGACTCAGCTCGTTTTTTCGGATCTTTCCACACCGAAAAAAGACGGCTCTTTTAATGTCTATGACGACCTGCGCAATAAGCTGATTGTGAAGGGAGTGCCTCCGGAGGAGATTGCGTTTATCCACAACGCGGACACGGAAGTAAAAAAAGAAGAATTGTTTAAAAAAGTGCGGACCGGTCAGGTCCGTATTTTAGTTGGCTCAACCGCAAAAATGGGAGCCGGCACGAACGTGCAGGACCGGCTGATCGCGCTGCATCATCTGGACGTGCCGTGGAAACCGTCTGATCTGGAGCAACGTGAGGGCCGTATCCTTCGGCAGGGAAACCAGAACAAAAAAGTAAAAATCTACCGCTATGTTACGGAAGGAACCTTTGATGCGTTTAGCTGGCAGACCCTGGAGACGAAGCAGAAATTTATTTCGCAGATCATGACTTCAAAATCGCCGGTCCGCTCTGCAGAGGATGTGGATGATACGGCTTTGACTTATGCAGAAATCAAGGCTCTTGCGACAAGCAATCCTTATATAAAGGAAAAGATGTCGCTGGATGTGGATGTGAGCAAGCTTAAGCTTTTGAAAGCGAATTATAAAAGCCAGTTTTATCAGTTGGAGTCAGATGTTGCAAAAAAGTATCCGGGTGAGATCAAGGCAACCGAGCAGTATATTGCCGGCATGAAATCAGATGCGGAAGCGGTAGCGGCAATCCCTGCGCTGGATAAGGAGCATTTTTCGATGACAGTCAATGGGACGGTCTACACAGAATACAAGGAAGCGGGTGAGGCGATTATCAGTGCTGCCATTGCGATGAGGGCAGCGGGGGTAGATGGAGTGATCGGAGAATACCATGGCTTTTCCATGCAGGCAGGGTTCGTCATGCTTACGCAGAAATTTACTCTGATTCTTCAAAAAAGCGGTGGTCGGCACTATGTAGAGCTTGGAAAAGACCCGACCGGCAACATCACACGTATCAACCATGCATTGACTTCGATTGGAGAGAAACTGCTGCCGGAGGCGGAGCAGAAACTGGAGAACCTGCGGCAGCAGATGCAGAACGCACAGGAAGAACTGAAAAAGCCATTCCCGAAAGAACAGGAACTGACGGAGAAATCTGCACGTCTTGCGGAGTTAAATGCTCTTTTGAATATGGATAAAAAAGACAGTATGGATGCGGTTGGTGTGGGTGAAAAGGCCACGCCGGCAGAGCCAGTATCATCGGGCGGAAGAAATCAGCCAGCTTCTGTCGGGGACATTCTAGGAAGAGACGAAACGGGACAATCCTGTGGTTGGCAGTCAAATCAGGGAAGCCAACGCTGGCAAGGTAACCCAAATAGTCAAAGCAATCCAAACACTCAAAATAGCCAAAACAGCCAAAACAGCCCAAACAGGCAGAACGTGGCTCAGAGCCGTTTTCGGAGCACAAAACCGAAAATGTATCCTTACAGATAATGGCAGTGTGGGGACTTATTAATAAAGAGGAGATGATTAGGATGACGGATGGATATGAGCCGGTTATCCACTGGATCACGAGGCAGGAAAATTACGAAATGCAGGAAATGCTGACGGTCAGGGAGAATCGGCCAACTCATGCTGATCCGACTGCAGCCGCAGCTATCGGCAGGGTTTCTCGGGATTCAGACAGGATGCGTCAGAAGAGAAATAAAGGAAAGCTTCATTGACTGTCATAAATGGGTGTCTGGCAGCAGGGCAATGAGAGTTTGTTTGTTGGCTTTGTCAGACACTGTGAAGAAAGGAGCCCCATGGCACTACAGAATTTTTATGAAATGCAATCGAAGTACGCGAAGGACCGATTGGCCGAGCTTGAACGGGTGAAGGATCGTGGGACGGAAAAGGGATACCAATATGCAGACCGTGTTGATTTTTCACGTTCAGATTATTGGTTTTCTGTTGAGATTTATTCGGCGGACGGAAGGATTTACGGTCACTATTTCTCGTGCCAATCGCTTGATGTCCTGAAGGAGGCAATCACATGGATTATCAGCGAAACGAAGTTTTATGAGGTTACGGCTTTCGTGAAAGATAAAGCTCACGTGACATTCCGGGATCAGGGAGATATTGACACTTTTGATGATTACTATAGGGAATATTTCCGCTTTGCCGAGGATGTGAGGGAAAACTTTCCCGAGCTGGAGAAGCGGCTGTTCACAAAAGAGCAGATGGAGCAGGTCTATGAGAAAATCATTGATAAGAAGGAGTATCAGCAGTTTGACGATTGGCTGCAAGATATGTGCAGGTCCGGGCTTGCCTACCGTTGTCATAGAAAATTCGTCCCGACAAAAAAAGGAGCGAAGTCGGGCTTAAACTGTAGTGATGAAAAAGCAGATCATCAGAAGGAAAGAGCAGGAGAATCCCGAAGAAACAGGCATAAAAGGAAAAACAGCAGATAGTTGAGATTGGAGGAGAGCAAATGCCAGATAAAGAAATGCGAGATACTGAAATAACAAAATCATCCGCCGATTATCCACCTGTGTACAAGGAAAGCTTTTCGTATGCACAGGAACATGGGGAGGTAGATACTTTCCGGTCATCAAATCGATTGAACGATGCCTGCAGCACGGCGATAGAGGAAACAATCAGCAGTCATTTTGATGGGATGAGGCTGAATGATAAAGCCGTAGCTCCTGTGATGGAAAGATTCGGCGCGGAGCGGGTTGCTTTTGTTCTGGCTGCCACTGTGTTGTACAAAAGCTATGATGGCAGATTTTCATGGGACAATAAAAGCTGGGCGGTAAAAACCTGTCCCCGAATGGCGGCAGAAATGAACAAATCGAATCCGGTGCAGCTGATCCAGCCTCACACCCTTGTGACAAGCCACCCGGCTGTGCTGAATGGCTTTATCAATCTGTTCCGGACAGAAGTAAAACGCATGGAGCAGATACCCGTAGAAAAAATGCTCCTGAACGGTAGCGCGGATTCCTTTGGAATCTATCAGATCAACCGGGATGGCGCAGGAAGGGAATATCTGTTTGAAGGCACGAAGCTTTTACAAAAGATGAATCATAAGGTGAGCGGAGCAGATTATGACCTGATCTATGTCAGCAATCTCTCGAAAACAGAGACTCTTTCTGAAGTGGAAAAACTGGATATGATTTTTGAACGGTTTAACCTGGCTCTTCCGAAAGATTTCATCGGTCATTCCCTTTCCGTGAGTGATGTGATTCTGATGAATCAGGATGGAAAAACGAAGGCTTGGTATGTGGACAGCGTCGGATTTACGGAGCTGCCGGATTTTGTACAGGAGAGGCGGATGATGACAGGAGATACCAGAAATAAGGAATCTCCGCAGAAAGAAGAAAATTCGGAACGGCATCCGGCGCAGGAGAAAACAGATAAAAAACCGGAACAGAAGCAGAAAAAGCAAAAAACACACTAAAAAGTAGGAGGATGCAATATGATTGTTTGTGAATTTAAAGAAGAAACAGTAAAACGGGAGGCCAGGATTTATGCGTATGTGGATGCGCTGATGAAAATGCAGCAGGAGCGCGTGGACTTGGAGAAGGCAGGTAAACCGGAGAACCCGGAGAAACCGATCAAATCGGAGAAAACAGCGGAAGCGGAGGAGGATAGCGATGAGTGATCGGATCAATGAAAATATGGATTTAAATGAATTCTGCGAATATGTAAAAATGAATGTAAAAAACTATCTTCCGAAATCTTACCAGGATTGGGATATCAATGTTTCCGAGATATATCTGGCAGGCGGATCGAAAATGGTATTTACTATTAAAGAACCTGATGAGAGCGTGGCACCTGTGCTTTATCTGGATGATTTCTATACTTCTTATAAGGAAGGCAGGGAACTGCCACAACTGATGAATGAAATATCAGATTTGCAGGTTCAGCACGATGCGCAGAAGAAGGAATCCCCTGTATTTGCCAGGGATAATCTTCCGGATCTCAGAAAATCAATGACAAGCTGGGATTATGCGAAGGAAAATGTAATTCTGGATATTGCGGGATGCACGAAAAATGCGGACATGCTTGCCAATTTTCCACACTGTAAAATGGGAGATATTGCAGCGATCTATAAGGTTGAGGTAGGGCGAGGTAAAAATGGAAGTTATTCATTTCCAATTACAAACGAGATGAAAGCACGCTATGGAGTGACAACAGAAGAACTTCACGCCCAGGCATCAAAAAACTCGATGGCGCGTTATCCTGCACAGATAATTGACTGTAACGGTATGATGCTAAATATGTTTGGAATTTCTGCAGCGGATATGCCGGAGAATCTCAGGGATAATATAGAAATCGGCAGCAATGGTATGATAATGTTGTCAAACCAGGAGGTGCATCGTGGGGCAAGTGTTCTGTTCTATCCGGGACTGCTAGACCGGATATCAGATATGTACCCAGAAGGCTTCTATATTATTCCATCTTCCGTGCAAGAGATAATTATCGCCCCAAAGACAGAATATATAACAAGCAGGGAGATGGATGATATCATCGAAGATGCTAATACTGTATCTTTAAAACCAGACCTTCAGCTTTCAGATTTCGTCCATGAGTATGATCCTGTCAGTAAAATATTGTATGCACCGTCCCTTGCGCAGGACTATAAGTTGCTGGAAGTAAGTAAAGACGATGTATTAAAGCCGGAAACACTGGGGGTGAAGGATGATATTTTTAGCAATTCGCGCCCAGCAGCAGAAGGAGAAGAACTTTCACAAGCGGTAAAAACGGAGCAACAGAGAAGAACGATGAAGAAACACGCCGGAAGATAACAGGTGCTGCAGCATCAAAAGTCACAGTATGTGATCTGGGGAAGATTGGACGAACAATCTTCCCCAGATTTCTTGAGAGGGGACAATGAAGATGGAAATGGAGAAACAGCAGGAGAAGCTGGCAGGGCAGATACAAAAAGCAGAAGAGCAGCTGAAAAAGCTGAGGGAAAAGGATACGGAACTGAAGAAACGGATGAAGGAGAAACGAGAAAAGGAACAGGCGGCGTGGACGGCGAAGTTTGATAAGCTTTTGCAACCGTTCATTGAGCGGAAGTATGGCGCAGATTATTATGAAACGATTTCGCCGGCGGAGGCTGCAGAATATTTTTCTCGCATCACAGAAGTAACTGCACAGGGAGGTGGAGACGGTAATGGACATTCAGGCGGATATGAAGATCATTGAAAAGAACGGGATTATGGCAGCCGGGACGGTGACGATAGACGGTCTGTTTATTATTCAGGAAGTCATTGTTCGGCTTATTAAACAAAACGACGGGACGGAAAAGCCCGTTATTTTTTTGCCGCGCAGAAAAACAGGCGAGATGGGCTGGAAAGATGTGCTCGAGGTCAGCAGCGAAATGAAAAAAGAGATTGACCTTGCGGTGGGAAAGAGCATCAAAGATGCATTATGCCGGGACAATTATGCGCCGAATCTGGATGTCTCTGTAGTGATCTATGTAAAAAAAGATCTGCTTGGTTATGCTACGCTGACTTATGAGAATGCCATTACGATCAAGGATATCCAGATTTATAAAGCAGATAATGAATATGGAATCCGGCTGCTTTATCCTTCTTATAAAGGCGACAAAGATGACAAATGGCACAGCCTGATTGATATAGGTGGATATCTATTTGATGATGTCATCTGCCAGAAAGTCAGTGAGGCTTATGAGGAGAAACTTAAAAATTATCCTGACTTTGCTGAAAGGCATTTTTCAAAAACGCGGCAACAAAGGGGGAAGAGCCTATGAGTGAAGTGCAGGATGCCTGCCAGATCGTAATTGTCACAGGGAAAAGTGCGTACTGGATCGGCAAAATAACAACACAGCTGACGATGATGATTCTGAAATTGATGAACACCATTTATCTGGCAAAATGGAAGGGCGCGACGACGCTCAACCGTTTCCGGAATATTAAAGGTGATGATTTTATGTTCATCAACGCTTCAACAGAGGACAAAGCCTTGCTGCAGCATATTGAGAAGGAAATGGAAGACCATGGGATACTTTTAGCTCGGCTGCCGGATTTGTGCGGCGGAGACGGACGCACCCAATATGTAATTTCTCCTTCTGACTCGGTAAAATTCAAAGCGTTCCTGCTCGACCACAATGCCGGGAGATACAGGGATGTCAAAGTCGGCCCGATCAGCGCGGAAGATTATGCCAGAAGCGGGATTGACCGGAATGGGAGCGAAACGCCGGAAATGCAGGAATTATCCCGGTCTGCGAATGAAGTGATTCAGGAGCAGAAACAGATCGGAGTGCGGCAAACAGCGGGCTACCTGACTATGCAGGAAAGCACTGTGCGGGCAGCGTGGCCATTAAGTACCTGGAGAAGGAGGCGGGAGCCGGTCAAAGAACCAGCCAGGAATTATACAGAGCTGCCGCTCACATCACCGACAGTGCAGTATAACCTCGTCCGCCATGATGAGCAGGTGGCGGAACAGGAAAACATTTCCTGGATATCCAAAGCCCCATTGAAGCGACACGAAAAATGGGCCATGTACGAGATGCCGGACGGAATTCATACAGTGATTATTCCAAAGTCAGACCAGTATCAACTGGCTTCCGGTAACGGTATCACATACCGGGCAGCGATTTATATGGAAAAGATGTACCAGGTGGTAAACATGAAGAATGGGGCTATGGAATTGTCCTCCGGTCTGGCAGTGGCGGAAGCGATGAAGAAACCGGACATTCGGACAGAAAATGAGCGGCTGAAAAATCTGGCACATAACAGGGGACTGGATGTGGAAACTGGTAAAGAAAAAATAGAAAACCGAGGATTGGATGAAAGAAAAATAGATGAAAATAAAACAGATGATAGAGCAGATGTCTCCGGCGCTGTAAGAACTGCCGTGACCGACCGCGAAATAGATTCGGAAATCCACTTGGAAGAACTTAAATTGCAAGAATCATGGGTATCACAAGAAGCATCCATTCCTATTTCAGCAAATTCTGGTTTCTCTGAACTTACACTTACAGGTACGATTGGCGATTTGGGGGAACTCGGCTTTCGTGACACTTATTACGTGTCATTCTTTAAAGACGGGAAAGAGCGTTATGTCGAATTTCCCTATTCGGATTGTGAGCTTTCCGCTGACAGAAAAACGCTGACCGTGCGGCTGCAGGACAATCAGGAATATGATGTGTTTTATAATGATGATTCAGGAAGCATTACCAGGGAGAAAATAAATGGAGAAGACCTTCGGAACAGGTACAATACCGAAACCCACTCTTTTGTCAGGAATATGGATGTGCCGAAAAACCAGGAAAGAACCGGATTTGAGCCGCAGCGGGCGCAGGAGAAAAGCAGACGTGACAGGCAAAAGAAGAATCCGGCGGTGAAGCGCACCAGACCGGTAAAGCCGCGAACCAGGAGATAGACAGGGGTGAATAAAATTGGATATGTTGAATAAAAAGAAGCCAAACTATGGTTTCTTTCTTTTTTTGCTTGTAGTTGCCCTGTATGTTGGCTATTGCCTTGGAATGCTCTATGGGCAGGAGATTAGCCTGGATAATCTGACCGCATTGCTGCAGGAAGTGTTGACGCATCCGCTGCCGATTCAAATCACACCGATCACATCGAGGACGGTGCTGGTGGCTCTCCTGATCTGGCTGATCATTCTTGCTTATGATATAAGCAACCGGCGTAATTATATGCCGGGGCGCGAATACGGCTCCGGTCGGCTGGCTACGCCGAAAGAGATCAACAAAAAGCTGATGGATAAGGATGACCGGAAGAATAAAATCATTTCCGAGCATATCCGCATCAGTATGAACTCCAGGCTGACAGCCCTGAATAACAACACAGTAATTATCGGCGGTTCCGGGTCAGGTAAAACCTTCTATGTTGTGAAAGCAAATGCGTATAATGCAGGCTATACCTCATTCGTGTTCACCGATCCAAAAGGCGAGCTGCTTCGCGATATTGGGAATTACCTGGAGATGATGGGTTATAAGGTGATTGTCCTGAACCTGGTCGATATGGATGCATCGGACGGATACAATCCTTTTGTTTACATCCGCTGTGACGAGGATGTGACGAAGCTGATCACGAACCTGATTGCGAATACGACACCGAAAGGCTCTACGCCGAATGATCCGTTCTGGGAACGCTCGGAATCAATGCTCTTACAGGCAATCTTCCTGTATGTCTGGTATGAATTCCCGAAGCAGGGCAGGACTCCGAACTTCCGGGGCGTGCTGGAACTGCTGAACAAGGCGAAGGTATCCGATGATGAGGAGAATCATTCGGAACTGGATGACCTGATGTATCAGCTTCCGGAAGATCATCCGGCGCTGATCACTTATAAAAAGGTCTGTACTGGCGCGGCTGATACGATCCGTTCGATTATCATTTCCGCGAATGCGCGTCTGGCGTATCTGCAGAACCCGAAAATCTTGCGCATCCTGGACAATGACGATATTGACATTCCGGCGATGGGCGAGGGTGTGTATGAGAACCCGGACCGGAAAGTTGCGTTGTTCTGTGTGATACCGGATAATGACAAGTCCTACAATTTCCTTGTGGGAATGCTCTACAGCCAGATTTTTCAGGAACTCTATTACATCGCTGATCACAAACATGGAGGCGGTCGTCTGCCAGTTCCAGTTGCTTTATGGATGGATGAATTCTCAAATTGTGCCTTGCCAGATGGTTTTCTGGAAATTCTGGCAACCTGCCGGAGTCGCGAAATCTCCTGTAATATTATTATCCAGAATCTTGCGCAACTGAAAACCCTGTTCAAGGACAGCTGGGAGAGCATCACAGGAAACTCAGATATTCTGGTGTATCTTGGCGGTAATGAGCAGAGCACGCATAAATTTATTTCGGAGATGCTTGGCAAGACAACAATCGACAAGAAATCTTCCGGCGAGACGCTGGGAAATCATGGTTCCAGCAGCCGGAATTATGATGTGTTGGGGCGCGATATCCTTGATCCGAGTGAAGTCCGGAAAGTGGATAACAAAAAGTGTCTGATTTTTATCAAAGGTTTCGACCCGATTTACGATGACAAGTATCATACGGCGGAGAAAGAGGAGTATAAACTCGCCATGAAACTTGGCCCCTACGAGCATAAGAAAAGGCAGTGGCTACAGGATGGCAGGGATATCTTCTATATTAATGGCCCGAAGGGCGGCGGGAACCCATATGAATCTATGTATTATCAGGTGGAGAACTATCTTGGCATCTTCGAGGATTCTACCGCTTACGAAGAACTCAAGACGCTTTCGGATTATGGGGCGGAAAACCAGCTTGTCCCGGTGGGCGATGGCTATATTTACCAGAATAAAGTCCTGTATCCGGTTATTTCCCGGAATGCAGTTCCGGTAAAAACAGGCCTGGGACGGCTCACAAAGCATCCGGTAGTAGGATATTCCTACAAAGGGAAATCAATTCTTGGGGATTCAGAAGTGGTAAAAGAGATTTTTACACCACTGAACCGCATGACATGAGAAACGTTCTAATTTGAAAAAATGATATGAATGAAAGCGAGGATGATGTTATTGAGTGAAAAGAAAACGCTGGAATTTGACTGGCAGTTCGGACAGGAAGAAGTTTCATTGCGAGTGGCTTCTTATATGAATAATTACAGCCTTTATGTGGGATTGATTTGCAGGACGGAGTATGGTCTGGAGCCGTTTGGAGATATGACGGTCAACCTTCCTGTCAGTGATATGATCCCATTAAAATCGAACGAGGCCTATATCAACGGTGACATGTCAAAAAGCCTGCTGGCATTTATCCAGAAGAATAAGCTTGGGACAGTCCTTCCGGAAGTAGGCTATTCAGGTTATGGACAATACGCGAAAGTGGCGTTTGACATGGATCGTTTGAAGGAATTTGATCCCGCAGGCGTGGAACGCCATCTTCAGCAATACAGCAAAAATAATAAGAAAACCAGGGAGGCGCAAAAGACGGAAGATTCGCATAAGCGGAAAAGGACAGGCCGATGACATCCGGGCAGATGGGAGAGATGACGACAATGGCAGTGAAAACAGATTTACGGACAATGACGGATAGATGGGAGCGGATATCATGCAGGAAATTAAATATCTGACGGGAAAAGATATGGAGTATTTTTATAAGCTGGAGGAACAGGGGGAAGCTGTAATTATCCGCCTGGAGCCTGAGCAACTTCTTTCGCTAGATCTTTCAGAACTGGACAGACGAAAAAAGGATGCTGACAACAAAATCAGCGTTGAGGAAGTCAGGCAATGGCTGCAACAACAGTCTTCGGAACTACGGCAGAGATATGAAGAAAATGAAACAGTATTGCAGGAAAACCAGCAGCTGAGAGATGCTCTTGGAGAAAGCGGAGAAACAAATATCGATATTAGCCATCAGGAATTATCCTCTGGTAGGGGTGCGCTGCCAGACGGAAGAGGTGGGAAGCAGATTTTGGTCAGACGGCTGCAGGAAGTACGGCTGAATGAAGAACAGACGGAAATCATTGAATATGCTATTCAACAGGGATTGGGAGAAGAACAGCTTCTTGTCCTTCTCAGTGATGGATGGACAATAGATGAGATGCGCAAATTATGTGAGATGTTTCTTGGAGATCGCATACAAAAGAAAGTGTGACAACTATGAATAATAATACAACTACTTCATCCGGAAGAATAAAGAAATGTACAAAGACGAAAGCGACACTTTTTACTAATGTGGCAGAATTGCTGTAGTATTGATATTACGCTCCGCAATTTTGCAAACTCACTGATGATAAGATAATGATTCATAAGCAGGCAGCCTTTCTTCCCTCGAATATCCATTAATTATAATGGGGTTCAGAAAAAGAGGAAAGGCATTTTGCAAAATTGGATCAGGCCAGTTGACAGAATCCGAAATCGGATATACAATACTGCACATGAAATCCGATTTCGGATTAGAATGGAGGAAGCAGGATGGCAGCTACATCAAACCGCACCTACATCACTGAATACAATCAGATCAGCAAGGAATGTGATATGATTTATCATTCTACTGCACTGAGACTGGGCATTTCCTACTGCGCATTCTGGATTTTTTATGTGCTAAGTGATGCAGACAGGCAGTACACGCAAAGCGAGATATGTGACAGCTCTTTTATATCCAGACAGACGGTCAATTCTGCATTGAAAAAGCTGGAGAAAGACGGATACCTGACCCTCTGCCGGTCTCAGGAGAAAGCGGGTAAAATAATCAGCCTGACAGAGAAAGGGACGGATTTTGTGGACAGGTATATCCGGCCGATTTTAAGGGCGGAGGAAAATGCCTTTGGGATGTTTACTGAGGAAGAAAAAGAATGGTTTCTCAAAACATATCGTTTGCTGACAGAACGGCTTAATCAGGAAATAGCGTCATCTGGTTTTCAGCTATAGCAGCCTTGTAGAGAATCAAAATCAAAGAAAGAAGGGGTAATCTGTCCGGCAGACAGTAAATACAAAGGAGGACATACGATGGAATACCTATATACAGAACTTTTGCTCTTTTTTATGCTATACAGCTTCATCGGCTGGGCAAGTGAGGTCGTGATAATGTCTGTGTCTAAGTGCAAATTCTGCAATAGGGGATTTTTAAATATGCCGCTCTGCCCGAAATATGGGGTTATGGCGGTTCTGTTGCTCCTGGTTCTGCCGACGGTCGGTGAGAAGCTGAGTTTTCGCAATTTAATGACACAGTATATCATTACGCTTGTGGTCACGTCGGTGGTGGATTTTGTGGCGAGCGATATGACGCATCGCCTGCTGCATCGCTGGCTTTCACAGTATGAGAGGGATACGCTGTTTGGAGGGGAACTGAACGGCATCACGGTGGCGCTCGCGAAATCGGCGGTGATCCTGGTGATTGTTAAGCTTTTGCATCCCTTCATCCTTACATTTACCAGATTACTGCCACTCTGGTTTTGGCGGGTGGCGCTGATTCTTTTGGGATTGCTGGCGTTGGACATGATTTCAGTCATTTACGCTGGGAAAATGAGACAGCGCAGAAAGGCCAGAGAGAGAAAGAGGAAAAAGAGAGAAAATAAGTTCGGGACAGAGGGAAGACGAATGGAGATAGTGAAGGCCATTTCCGGGGAAAATCTTGGCAACCGGCTTTGCAACGCGGTCTGGAAACGTTTGGAACGCGCTTATCCCGGCATGGGAGAGTGGGAGGATATCCGCTCTGGAAAATATGTCTTCGCGAAAGGACTCTGTCTGAATAAGCTGCTCTGGATTTTTATTTTCTGGGCGTTTATCGGCGATTTGTTTGAGATGGTGCTTGTTGCGGGCGTAACCGGAGTCTGGATGAGCCGTACCAGCGTGATTTACGGCACTTTTTCGATCGTGTGGGGCATCGGCGCTGTGATTATTACGATAGTCACACAGAATCTGGCGAGTCGGGAGAATTGTTTTGTATTCTTTTCCGGCGCTGTTTTATGGGGCGTTTACGAGTATACTTGCAGCGTTATTTCCGAGTTTGTGTTCGGCAGAACCTTTTGGGATTATAGTGATATGATGTTCAACATTGGAGGCAGGACGAATCTTTTATTCTGCCTTTTTGGGGGCGTATTGTCCGTGCTGTGGGTGAAGAGCCTGTATCCATTAATCAGCGGCCTGATTGAAAAGATTCCCCCGGCGATTGGCATAGTCGCCACATGGGCTGTCATGGTGGTGATGATCGCAGATCTGTTGTTATCAGGTGCTGTGCTGTCGAGATATGTAAATCGTCAGGAAGGTGAAGAAGCGCAGAATGTGTTGGAGGAGTTTATCGATGCCAATTATTCTGATGAGTATGTGGAGAGCATTTGGCCGAGCATGCGGGAACCGGGAAGCGGGACACCCATCTGGCAGCAGGAAACAGAACAATAGGACATGAAAACATTTGTGGCTTATAAGATGCCGCAATGTTTAGGAAGATTTTGCCTCTACGGTGTAACCAAGATCGGTTGCACCGCTTTTTTCATCTTACATAAGGATTTTTGATTTTGGCTGAAATTCGATCAAAAAAACATTGAAATAGATTGTGATTAGAGGAAGCGTAGATAAAGTTTTTTATGTAAAAGTATTCGGTGAATGAGCTGAATAGAAAAAAGCATCTTTAATTACCGCCAGGGATCAGTGGTAGAACATCTGAAAGCGCCAAAGGCAATTAAGAATAAATTAATAATTTTCCTTTGGCATTAAGAATATTCACAAAACAGTCACGCTGTCTTATGAATTTTAACACAACAAGGACATATTTCTTCTGTAGAATGCATTCCATTAATCAAAGAAAGGAAGGATTATTATGAAGAAAAAATACCTGGCAATTATTTTAGGAATGACGCTTTCAATCACATCAATGAGTACATTCGCAGATGAGGAAACAGATGCGCAGGAAGATGTTGTGACAGTGGAGGAAGCAGAAGATGCGGAGGAAATGACTGGTAGGATTGATGCTGTCAATGAGGACGGCAGTGTTTTAATCTCCATCGGGGAAATGACGGAAGATGAAGCAGATGAAATGCTCGGGACGCTAAATCTCTCCGGTGAAGAACTGGAAGCGGGTTTTTCAGAAGATGTATCTGCTGTTGGGCTCGTTGAATATAAAACAATTACAGTAGTGGAAGCCAATGATGATGAAAATGCAGATGAAGAAGAAAGCAGTGAAGAAGTTTCCGATGTTGATGATGAAGAAATAACGGATTCTGATACGACGGATGCGGATGTAAATGAAGAAGACGAGGATTCTGACACAGCTGAAGAATCTATTTCTGAAGACGCAGATGCAGAGGATGAAGATGAAGTGGAAACAGAGGAGATTTTGACCACTGATCTGGAGACAGGCGATATCATTACATTTACAGTGGATGAAAACGGCGACATTAATACAGTCATTTTGATTGGTGTGGATGTGGATATACTTGATGAGGCTGAGGTTTCAGATGCGGCAGAAGAGGATGTTGAAGAAACGAGCAGTGATACGGAAGCCTGATTTTAAATTGGAACCGCAATATGCATTTGATTATTTTGTAAATTTGTATGATTTGAGCGACAAAAGGGTAAGTTGAACTTCCCTTTGTTACCATATTGAAC
>JAJQBI010000024.1 GCA_021203365.1 Clostridiales bacterium | reverse complement strand
GGGTTATGTAAAAAAAATTTTTGAATTGTAAATTCTTTTTACAAGAAGATTATAATATAAACTGGAAAAAAATGCAATATTAATTTCCTGAATATTTCTTTTTATTTTTGGCATACTACTGGTTGTAATCCAATAAAACGCCGTGATTTCCCCGGAAAAGGGGAAAAAACGACAGATTGTGTCAGGAGGAATATTCAAATGGCAAAAAACTATGAATCTGAAAGCAGAAACAGCAAAAATACCGAGGATACAGGTATGAGTTCCAGGAACTGCGGTTCGAAGAACAAGTCTCAGAACAGTTATCAGAGCGGTTCTCAGAACAGCTCCACCAATACCGGAAGCGGTACCGGCTCCCGGAATCAGACATCCAACGCCCACAACGAGCAGGACGAGACAGAATCAAAATACTAAAACAAAATGATGACAGGGTCAAAAGGTCATGAATGGAACACGTATATTCCGGTTCATGACATCTTGCCCCCAACATCATAAAATAAGGGCAGGATATGAGAAAGGCGCGGAGGCGAAAAGCTTCCGCGCCTTTTTAAGGCGATGGGCTTTATGACCTTTTGCACGCTGAATCATATTATATTACTGGCAGAGCTTTTGGGAATCGTGTCTGCCGGGAAAGCGTGAATGGCTTTTGGGGTGCATCCATAAAAAGAAAGGATATGGGTATGTATCGTATGGAGATGATTTCAGCGAAGATGCTGGATGAGTATGTGGATCGCCCGGGTGCACGGATTCTGGATCTCCGTGACCCGGAGGAATACAGGATCTCTCATGTCCGGGGAGCGGAAAACCTTCCATACAGAGAGCTGGAGGAAATCCGGGGTCTCTCCCGGGAAAATCTTCTGATTTTTTATTGTGACCGGGGCGGCGCCAGCATAAAGGCCGCAAAGCTTCTGGCGGAAAAGGGATATGATACCAGGGCTGTGGTGGGCGGTTTTCAGGCTTATCGGGGAAGAAACCTTGTAATTTCCGGGGAAGCGTGATAAGGTAGAACAGGTTAAAAATGAATTTGTGAAAAGAGAGGATATTCTATGAAATACCTGTTTGCTTCGGATATTCATGGCTCCGCCTATTACTGCCGGAAACTGCTGCGGGCCTGGGAGGAGGAGAAGGCAGAGCGCCTGGTGCTGCTGGGCGATCTGCTTTATCACGGGCCGCGCAACGACCTGCCAAGGGAATATGCCCCTAAGGAGGTCATCGCCATGTTAAATCCCCTGAAAAACAAGATATACGCGGTGCGGGGCAACTGCGAGGCGGAGGTGGATCAGATGGTGCTGGATTTCCCGGTGCTGGCGGATTACTGCGTACTGGTTCTCGACGGGAGAACCTTTTACGCCACCCACGGACATATATACAATAAAGATAACCTGCCGCCCATTTCACCGGGAGATGTGCTGATTCACGGGCATACCCACATTCTGAAGGCGAAGCGGATGGAAGATTATATTCTGCTCAATCCGGGGTCCGTTTCCATTCCAAAGAAGGGGAATCCCCCTACCTACGGAATTTATGAAGACGGAGTTTTTTCCATAAAGGATTTTGAGGGCGGGATCGTGAAGAGCCTGGTGCTGTGAAAGAAAGGGAAGGACAGAAGACATATGAAAAACTGGGAACTGATCGCGCCCTGCCATTTCGGGCTGGAAGCGGTGATGAAGCGGGAGATTACAGACCTGGGCTATGAGATCAGCAGGGTGGAGGATGGAAAGGTGACCTTCCTGGCAGACGAAAGAGGTGTAGCGGACGCCAATATCTTTCTGCGTTCCACCGAACGGATTCTGCTGAAGGTGGGGGAGGTAAAGGCCGTCACCTTCGATGAGCTGTTTGAGAAGACACGGGCGCTGCCCTGGGAGGACTATATTCCCATTAACGGAAAATTCTGGGTGGCAAAGGCCAATTCTGTGAAGAGTAAGCTTTTCAGCCCCTCAGACATACAGTCCATTATGAAAAAAGCCATTGTGGAGCGCCTGAAGGGCGTGTACGGGATATCCTGGTTTCCCGAGGACGGGCCGGAGTATCCCATCCGGGTGGCCTTTATGAAGGATGTGGCCACCATAGGAATTGACACCTCCGGCGTCTCTCTGCACAAAAGAGGGTATCGCCAGATGACTGTGAAGGCTCCCATCACGGAAACTTTGGCCAGCGCCCTTCTGATGCTCACCCCCTGGAAGGGTGACCGGGTCCTGGTGGATCCCTTTTGCGGCAGCGGGACCTTTCCCATTGAAGCGGCCATGATGGCGGCGGATATGGCGCCCGGCCTGAATCGTACATTTCTGGCGGAAAAATGGGAAAATCTGATCCCCTCCGCCTGCTGGGAGGGCGCCAGGGAGGAAGCCCGGGAGCGGGTCAGCCTTCAGGTGGAAACGGACATACAGGGCTTTGACATTGATCCGGAGGCGCTGAAGGCGGCCCGGGCAAACGCCCGGATGGCCGGGGTGGACAGGCTGATCCATTTTCAGCAGCGCCCGGTAAGCCAGCTGCGGCATCCAAAGCCTTACGGTTTTCTTATCGCCAATCCGCCCTACGGGGAACGGCTGGAGGAGAGGAAAAATCTGCCGGAGCTGTACCGGCAGCTGGGAGAAAGCTACCGGGGACTTGACAAATGGTCCATGTATCTGATAACCTCATATGATCAGGCGGAAAAAGCCATCGGCAGAAAGGCGGATCGGAACCGCAAGATTTACAATGGGATGCTTAAGACCTATTTTTATCAGTATCTGGGACCGAAGCCGCCCAGAAGAAATAAGGGAGAGATTTGAATGAGAATAATTTTTGCCACGTCCAATGAGGACAAGCTTGTGGAAATCCGGGAGATTCTGAAGGATACGGACGCAGAGGTTGTCTCCCTGCGGGAGGCCGGGATCACGGCGGATATTGTGGAGGACGGAACCACCTTCCGGGAGAACGCAGTGATTAAGGCGCGGGCGGTGTGTGAAATGACCGGGGAGATCGCACTGGCGGATGATTCCGGCCTGGAGGTAGACTATCTGGGCAAAGAACCGGGTATTTACTCTGCCCGGTATATGGGGAGAGATACCTCCTATCATGTGAAAAACGGCAGAATCCTGGAGCTTCTGGACGGTGTGCCCGAGGAGAAACGCACGGCCCGGTTTGTGTGCGCGGTGGCCGCGGCTTTTCCCGGCGGGAGGGTGGAAACGGTGCAGGAAACCATGGAGGGAATCATCGGATGGGAGGAACAGGGAGAAAACGGCTTTGGCTATGATCCCATCTTCTATCTTCCGGAATACGGCTGCACTTCCGCGCAGCTGTCCATGGAAGAGAAGAATAAAATCAGTCACAGAGGAAAGGCTCTGCGGGAAATCCGGAAGTATTTCTTATGAAAATTCTGATTGTCAGTGACACCCACGGCCTGGACGGGAATCTGGAAAAGGCGGTTGTGCGGGAGAGCCCGTTTGATTATCTGATCCACTGTGGGGACGTTGAGGGAAGAGAGGATTATATAGAGGCCTTTGTGGAATGCCCGTGCTGTATGGTATCCGGAAATAATGACTTTTTTTCAGACCTGCCAAGAGAGGCATTTCTGCAGCTTGAGGGAAAGAAGATTATGGTGACCCACGGACATTCCTATGGGGTTTCCCTGGATATCGGAGGGCTTGTGGATGAGGCCAGGTACCGGGAATGCGATATTGTGCTGTTTGGCCATACCCACCGGCCTGAGACTGCGGTGCGGGAGGGGGTTCTGGCTGTAAATCCGGGCTCCCTGAATTATCCGAGACAGAAGGGGCGTCTTCCCAGCTACGGGGTAATGGAGCTGGAGGAGGGGCGGGAACCGGAGGTTGAGATCCGGTTTCTGAGATAATGTATATTGTATCGGGAGAAGCTCTGATATAAAAAAGAAATCCGGCCCTGTGTCCGTTGGGACAGGACCGGATTTCTTCGGATGCGGATAACAGGACTTGAACCTGCACGTCGTAGACACCAGAACCTAAATCTGGCGCGTCTGCCAATTCCGCCATATCCGCGGAAATAAAGAAACCGGCGGAAAACATCTGCTTTCCGCCGGAATGAGGCATCGGGGATTCGAACCCCGGACAACTTGATTAAAAGTCAAGTGCTCTGCCAACTGAGCTAATACCCCATAAGAGACTGGGCTAGCTGGATTCGAACCAGCGAATGCAGCAGTCAAAGTGCTGTGCCTTACCGCTTGGCGATAGCCCAAGGGTAAAAGGGTGGATACAGGGACTCGAACCCTGGGCCTCCAGAGCCACAATCTGGCGCGCTAACCAACTGCGCTATACCCACCACAACGTGCCTGAAGGGATTCGAACCCCCGACCCACGGCTTAGAAGGCCGTTGCTCTATCCAGCTGAGCTAC
>JAJQBI010000022.1:27382-67352 GCA_021203365.1 Clostridiales bacterium | reverse complement strand
TTTTTTAATCTGCGTCCGAAAAAGCAGATTCTGTTCGGAAAACGTATGGAAGGATATGTTTTTATTATAAATGCAAAAGTGCCTCTTTACAACCGCCGGCATGTTGATAAAACATTTTTTTAATTATTTTTTCTGATTTTCCGGCAATAACGAAAGAGGACATCCATCGCCAGAAGCACGAATGTCCTCTTTCAAACACGTTTTATACCAGTTCAAGCACAACTGTCATTGCACCGTCACCCTTGCGCGGTCCAATCTTTACAATTCTGGTGTATCCGCCGTTACGGCTGGCATATTTCGGAGCAACCTCGGAAAACATTTTCTCCACCAGATCTACGTTTTTGGTTCCTCTCTTTCTCCCGGCGCCTTTCTCAGGAACCTCCTTAATGGGATAGAAGAACTTCAGCATCTGACGGCGGGCATGAAGTCTGGAGGGAGAATCTTTCTTAATTTCCTTCTGAACCTCATCATAAACCGTTCTCTTTCTGCCGTCCACAACCTCTTTTACACGCTTGCCGTCCGCATCCTTGCGGGGTATCTTCGCGGTAACTGTAACTGTCTCGTAGTTGTCTCTCTCACGAACCGCAAGGGCGATATACCCTTCCGCAATCTTGCGGACTTCCTTGGCTCTCGTCTCAGTGGTGATGATCTTGCCATGGTACAGAAGAGCGGTTACCTGATTTCTCAGCAGAGCCTTTCTCTGATCTGAGGTTCTGCCTAATTTTCTATATTTTGCCATTGTATTATCCTCCATCTGTGGGCCGGCAGAACACGCTGGTTCGGTCTTACTGTCCTGCTGTCGGGCAAATCCCACTTTTATATAACAGAGAGCAGCCTTTTATGGTTACTCCTCTGTGGTCTGAAGCTGAAGGCCCAATTCCTTCAGCTTTGCCAGTACCTCCTCCAGTGACTTTCGTCCCAGATTACGTACCTTCATCATATCATCCGATGTCTTGCTGCAAAGCTCCTCCACAGTATTGATTCCCGCTCTCTTCAGACAGTTATAGGAACGAACGGAAAGCTCAAGCTCATCAATACTCATTTCAAGGACCTTTTCCTTTTCATTGTCCTCTTTTTCAATCATAACCTCAGCGGTCTTCGCATTCTCAGACAGATCAATAAACAGGCTGAGATGCTCGCTGAGAACCTTGGCCGCAAGGCTGACCGCCTCATCCGGGCCCAGAGTTCCATTGGTATAAACATCCAGTGTCAGTTTATCAAAATCTGTCACCTGCCCTACACGGGTATTTTCCACTGTCATATTAACCCTGTCAACAGGAGTATAGATTGCATCCACCGCGATCACGCCAATGGGCATGTCCTCTGTTTTTCCCTTATCCGCACTGACATAGCCGCGTCCCTTGGTAATGGTCAGCTCCATGGCCAGCCGGCAGTCCTTTCCGCCGTTCAGTGTGGCGATCAGCTGCCCGGGATTCATGATCTCAATATCCTGATCCGTCTGAATATCCGCAGCCGTAACCTCTCCCTTGCCCTCACATTCGATATAGGCCGTCTTGGGTTCATTGTCGCTGCTGTTATTCCGGATAGCAAGGCTTTTAAGATTCATGATAATCTCTGTCACGTCTTCCTTAACGCCGGGAATAGAGCTGAATTCGTGAAGGACACCATCGATCTTTACCTGACTGACTGCGGCTCCCGGCAGAGAGGAAAGCATGATTCTGCGCAGGGAATTTCCAAGAGTCGTTCCATAGCCTCTTTCCAGAGGCTCCACAACAAATCTGCCAAACTTTCCATCCCCGGATAACTCGGTAATCTCGATTTTTGGTTTGTTGAAATCAAACACTATAAGGTTCCCTCCTTCTTGGTTTATCAACATTTGAGGGTCTAAAATCCATTATTTGGAGTACAGCTCGACGATAAGCATCTCATTCACCGGTACGTCAATGGCTTCTCTGGTGGGAAGCTCTTTTACAACGCCCTTCAGATTCTCAGGATCGGACTCCAGCCACTCAGGAACAAGTCTGCCGCCTGTAACCTCAAGGATTCCCTTATATCTGTCAGAGCTCTTACATTTTTCCTTAATTTCCACCGTATCACCGGCTTTTACACGGTAGGAAGGAATATTTACGCATTTCCCGTTTACAAGCACATGCTTATGATCTACGATCTGACGCGCCTCTTTTCTCGTTCTCGCAAAGCCGAGACGGAAAAGTACGTTGTCCAGCCTGGTCTCAAGCATGATCATAAGATTCTCGCCGGTCTGCCCCTGCATCCGGTCTGCCTTCTTATAATAATTGCGGAAAGGCTTCTCAAGCACTCCGTAAATAAATTTGGCTTTCTGTTTCTCTCTCAGCTGTGTACCATAATCAGATACCTTGCGGTTGGCACGCTTCAGCTGTCTTGTGGACTTTTTGTCAATTCCAAGATATATTGGATCCAGACCAAGAGATCTGCATCTTTTCAAAACCGGCGTTCTATCTACTGCCATTTCACACTACCTCCTGATAAGATTAAACTCTTCTGCGTTTCGGCGGACGGCATCCGTTATGGGGAACGGGCGTCACATCGCGAATACTGGTTACTTCAAGTCCACATGCCTGAAGGGCACGGATCGCGGCCTCACGTCCTGAGCCCGGACCTTTCACCATAACATCAACGGTCTTTAATCCATGAATCAGCGCAGCCTTGGTTGCGGTCTCCGCGGCCATCTGTGCTGCATAAGGGGTAGATTTCCTTGAACCTTTAAATCCCAGACCACCGGCACTTGCCCATGAAAGTGCGTTTCCCTCATTGTCCGTCAGAGTAACGATCGTGTTATTG
Organism: Clostridiales bacterium; assembly: GCA_021203365.1. Lineage (GTDB taxonomy): Bacteria > Bacillota > Clostridia > Lachnospirales > Lachnospiraceae > Blautia_A. The sequence continues at coordinate 64,571 of JAJQBI010000022.1, read as the reverse complement.
AAGGAAGACTGAATATGTGCCTGTCCGTGTTCAACGTTTTTCTTGACACGACGCTTTGTCGTTTTCTTAACCTGTTTTGCCATTTTAAAAACTAACCTACGCTTTCCTTAATAAATAGCGGCCCCGGGTCTGCCTTCGCATCCACGCAGGCCTTTCTTAATATATGCAATCTCTGATTATTTCTTCTTGTTCGCCACGGTTCTCTTCGGACCCTTGCGAGTTCTCGCATTGTTCTTGGTGTTCTGTCCGCGAACCGGAAGGCCTTTACGATGACGGATACCTCTGTAGCATCCGATCTCTTGCAGTCTCTTAATGTTGAGGGCAACTTCCCTGCGAAGGTCACCTTCCACCATCATGGTTTCTTCAATGATGGTGCTGATTTTCTTAACTTCATCATCTGTCAGGTCTCTGACACGTGTGTCGGGATTTACTCCCGCCTGCTTAAGAATCTTGTTTGAGCTGGATCTGCCTATGCCGTAAATATAGGTAAGGCCGATCTCTACACGCTTCTCTCTTGGTAAGTCGATACCAGCTATACGAGCCATGTACTGTTTCCTCCATTTTCCTTTTTGAAAGTTCCACAAAGCCGTACATCACTTGCGCGTGCGCAAGGTGAAATGGGATGCATCTGCCTGTGTTCTCTCTTTACTTTGCTCCTAATTGGGGTGCTTCGGTATGGCACCCAGCCGCTTCTGGCGATCTCGCGGCCTTTCCGATGTGTTGCGGCCAACGGGCCAACGCTGCCTATCGGTATTAGGCAATACATGCTTACTGATTGAAACAGCCGGACAACCCTTCCGGGCGTCTCAAACTGCAGCCGCACGTTTCACAAACTCCGCTTCCGAACCGGGTCAGCCCTGGCGCTGTTTGTGTTTGGGATTTTCACAGATAATTCTGATGGATCCCTTTCTCTTAATGACCTTGCATTTTTCGCAGATCGGTTTCACAGATGATCTTACCTTCACTGGGAATCCTCCTTCCGTAGTAATCTTCTGAATCTGCAGTATAAAGGACGCACTTTCAGCGCGTTCGCAGTCTATTATACCTCCCACATTTATGAAATGCAAGAAAAATTTTTACAAATACCGTGAAAAAGCCGGATTTTTATTCTTTCCCCTGACTCATCTCCCTGGACTTTCGGATACAGGCAAGAGTTCCGTCAATCACGGCGGACCGAAGTCCTTTTTCCTCCAGGGTACAGACAGCCGCGATGGTAGTTCCGCCCGGGGAGCACACCATATCCTTCAGCTCTCCCGGATGTTTTCCGGTTTCCAGTACCATTTTCGCGGATCCCAGCACCGCCTGGGCGCAGAATTCATAGGCGCTGGCTCTTGACATTCCCTCGGCAACGGCCGCATCCGCCATGGCCTCTATAAACATATAAACATAGGCCGGAGAGGAACCGCTGATTCCGGTAACCACGTCAATCATTTTTTCATCCACAATCTCCGCTTTCCCAAGCTGATCGAAAATCCTTTTGATCTCCAGGGTTTCTTCCCGGCTAGCCTGTCCGTTGGGGGATATGGAGGCCATTCCCGCTCCCACAAGAGCCGGTGTATTGGGCATAACGCGTATCAGTTTTATTTTCTTCTCAAAAAGCTTTTCTACAGCGGCAATGGTCTGTCCCGCCGCAATGGACACAATCAGAGTTTCCGGATGGACAAAGTCCCGGATCTGCGGAATCACCGCGGCATAAATACCCGGCTTAACCGCCAGGAACAGAATATCCGCCTGTGCGGCCGCCTCCCGGTTGTCCTGGGTAACCTGAATTCCCAGTGTCCTTTGCAGCGCATCCAGAGATGCTGCAGACGGGTCTGCCGCCAGGATATCCTCCGGCGGGTAAAGGCCGGCTCCGGCAATGCCGGAGATGATGGCCCCTCCCATATTTCCACTTCCGATAAAACTGATTTTCTTTCCCATATTGTTTTCCTTTCTTTTCTCTCCGACAAAGCCACAGACTTCCCCGGATCCTGTCTTCCACCGGATTTTTTCCGAAATGAAAAAAGCGCCCGAACGGCCAGGCCGCCGGACGCTCTGATTTTCAGTTAAATATTGGAGGGTCTTTCCACCTCATAGGAGGACCACTCATCGATGGCGGTGCAGCCGCTTACGTCCGCAGTATCCGCGTAGGAATCCACAGTCACTGTATACGCGCTGGTTCCTTCCACGTAAACGGTTCCGTCTGACCCCACAATGCTTACCGTATTTCCATCGGCATCCACAATGGAGCCTGCGTTCTGCAGAGAGGTCACCGTGCTGTCGCCGGTTACGATCCATGTGGAGGCGCCATCAATATAGAGACTGCAGTATCCGTCTCCGCCCTCACCGGCCCAGGTATTATCCTGTACAACCGCGCCGGTCAGTGTGCTTCCCTCTGTCATATAAAAATCCAGATCACTGATGGTATCCCAGATCACATCCCCGGACATTCCCTGCGCGATGGCTGTAAAATTACAGTCCGACCCATTGGCACCTGCGCTGCCCCAGCCTCTCTCATTGGTATTTCCCGTACACTGCAGGAAAAACTCACAGTCCTCGCTGGCGGTGATTTCCACATCCTTCAATGTAATCGTAGCCTCTGTGTTTGTAGTATAAAAAATTCCGCCATTGGCTGACGTTATACTTCCTCCGCTCATCTGGAAGGTGCTGTTGCCCACCTCAGAGTCCCCGGACATACTCTGATACAGAATAATGCTCCAGGTTGTGTCATTCTGACTTGAATCGCTCATATTGGAGCTCAGGGCGCAGTCAAAAAGATGCAGCGTATTCAGTCCCTCAATGCAGATACCTTCCGAGCCATTCGCTGTAAGGGTGGAATTATTCACGGCTATATCCGCGGTACAGTAAACTGCCGGGGAACCGACTCCGTTGGATGTATAGGTCCCGCCGTTTACAATCATAGTGCCGCCTCCGCGGTCACTTCGAATGGCCGCCGCGGACTCTCCGCTGGTATTAACCACCAGATCCCAGGCGTAAAGAGTTCCTCCCCCCGCAGCGTGAATTCCGCCCGAGGTATCCTGAACCGTTGTAATCGCCGTATCAGCCACATAAGTGACTCCGTCTCCATAGGCAAAAACTCCCGCACCTCCGGAGGCGTCCGTACTGATCGTGCTTCCCGTAATATAGGATGTTCCGTCTGTCGTCAGGAGCGCCGCTCCCACACCATAAAAGCTGGAATTGTCTCCTCCGGTGCTGTCCTGGGATGTGCGGGTAACCTGTACACCATCAAAGGTCACCTCTGCACCACTGTCAACCAGCGCCGCGTTTTCATCGGTTCCTGTGGATTCCAGAGAAACACCGGACACAATTTCGTCCTCGCTGTATTCGCTGACTGCGATATAACTGTCCACTCCGGACGCGCTCTCACCGCCGCCCATCGCCTGACCGCCCATTTCCTGACCGCCCATTTCCTGGTCGCCCATGGTAAATTCCACGACGGTTACTGTAAGGGCATTTCCGGCATCATCCACTGTCAGGGCTACCACATCGCCTTCCTGTATGTCTTCCAGTGCGATTTCCTCACTGCCGCCCATTTCTACGGCACCGTCGGGAGCCTCTGTGGAAGGCATCTCAGGCATTTCCTCATCTCCGGATTCCAGAGCCTGCCCGTCCTCGGAATTCCCGTCCGGATTCTCCGCAGGTTCTCCTTCACCGTCCGGCATCTCACTGCCTTCACCACCCGGCATCTCGCCGCTTTCGCCATCCGGAGCTTCTTCCATACCATCCGGAGCCTGCCCCGCATCCGTGCCGGAGGCCTCGCCGTCCATACCGCCTCTCATGCCGCCGCCTATAGACTGCCTGGTAATCACCGTACTGTCCGTAATTGTCACCGTCAGCTCTTCCCCTGTCAGCTCAAGCATGGAAGATGCATCCATCTGCGTCGCGTCAAAATCCTCCCGGGCAGATTCTTCCGGAAGCTCCGGCGCTTCCCCGTCCTCCGCGTTTTCCTGCGGATTGATTTCTCCTTCTCCCTCCGCCGCGGGATCGCTTCCTTCCTCTTCCGGAGCTTCAGGCATTTCCCCGTCAGAATCCTCCGGGTTAAAGTCTCCGCCGCCCATCTCCATGTTCAGCGTTCCCACGGAAATCGTCAGAGTATTCTCTCCCACCGACTGCACCTCTCCGTAGGTTACATCTTCATCCTGAGAATCTGCATCCTCTGCAACTGCCTCCGCGGTTTCCGCCTCCGCCATAACACTGACAGATCCCACCGAAGACATAGTCAATACAATTCCAAGTAAAACAGCCAGATATTTTCGCTTCATACATTAACCTCTCATTCTCTGAAATTCTCTATCGTCTGTGACACTATATCATTGAATTGTGTTCAACATATGAAAAGAATGGGAAGAAAATGTGTTTATAAGCGCGTTCTTTTTTATTTATCCCGCCAGATGATCCTGCCCTTGGACAGATCATAGGGAGAGAGCTCCAGGGTCACCTTGTCGCCTGGAAGGATCCTTATAAAATTCATGCGAAGCTTTCCGCTGATATGTGCAAGAACCACATGCTTGTTTTCAAGCTCCACCTTAAACATTGCGTTGGGCAGTTTCTCCAGGACAGTGCCTTCAACCTCAATCACATCTGCTTTTGACATTCCTTAACCTCTTTCCGGCCTGTAGGCCACGTTGATTTCTTTACATGGTCAGTGTCAGAATCTCCGGCTCCCCGTCTGTTATGAGAATCGTGTTCTCATAATGCGCGGAAAGCGAACCGTCCATGGTCACCACTGTCCATTCGTCGTCCAGCCATGCCACATCTCCTCTGCCAAGATTGATCATGGGCTCAACGGCCAGCGTCATCCCGGGAAGAAGCCGGACTCCTCTTCTTCTCTGGGGAAAATTGGGGATCTGTGGATCCTCATGAAGGTGAGTCCCAATGCCGTGACCCACCAGATCCCGGACAATGCCATAGCGATATTTTGCCGCGTGGGCACCGATTGCTTTTGAAATATCGTTCAGATGATTTCCGGCCCTGGCCGCCTTCAGCCCTTCAAAAAAACACTCCTGTGTCACTTTTACAAGCTGCCGGGCCTCCGGGGAAACCTCTCCAACCATATAGGTTCTGGCTGCGTCGGAATGATAGCCCCTGTAGATCAGACCTGCGTCGATCTTTACAAGGTCACCGTCCTGAATTACTTTGTCTTCTGAGGGAATCCCATGTACAACCTCATCATTCAGGCTGATACAGAAGGAGCCGGGAAAGCCCCCGTAGTTAAGAAAATTGGGCACACATCCCAGAGAGCGGATCATCTCCTCCCCGATCCGGTCCAGCTCCTTTGTGTTCATACCCGGTTTAATGTAGGGAATCAGACCGTCATGAACCTTCTCCAGAAGATGACCGGACTCCCTCATCAGCTCAATTTCATGTGCTGTTTTAATAGAGACGGACATTCTTTATTCTCCCAGAATCTCAACGATGGACCGGAATACCTCATTCAGATCTTTCGTCCCGTCCACAGTTTTAAGAACGCCCTGCTCCGTATAGTAATCGATCAGCGGCTGGGTCTGCTCGTGGTAAACATTCAGACGCTTCTGAACTGTTTCCGGCTTATCATCCTCCCGCAGTACAAGAGACTCTCCACAGGCATCGCAGACACCTTCGGTTTTGGGAGCCGCAAACACAACATGATAGGTTGCCCCACACTTCAGGCAGGCGCGGCGTCCGCCCATACGTTTCACAATATTCTCATCCGGTACATTTACATCAATGGCATAGTCAATTTTGCTTCCCAGCTTTGCAAGAGCATCCGTCAGACACTCCGCCTGGGGAATGGTTCTGGGGAATCCGTCAAGGACATATCCGTTTTTCGCGTCGTCCTGCTGGATTCTGTCCACAACCAGATCGCAGGTAAGCTCATCCGGCACAAGAAGTCCCTGATCCATGTAGGTCTTCGCCCTTTTTCCAAGCTCTGTCCCGTTTTTAATGTTGGCGCGGAAAATATCCCCGGTGGAGATGTGGGGGATTCCATATTTTTCGGCAATCTTCTTGGCCTGCGTCCCTTTTCCGGCGCCAGGCGCGCCCAGCATAATGATTCTCATGTTATACCCTCCATTTCTTATTGAAATCTTTTCGCCTGAGATGAACAGGCGTGTAACAAAGCAAGGCTGTGGTACAGTACACCACAGCCTTCTTTTCATAGTACATCCTCCGGTATATACTCAACCGGAAGGTCACGGCCGGGAATCGTTCATCGAAAAAGCGTTAAACGTTCAGAAATCCCTTATAATTCCGCACCAGAAGCTGAGATTCAGCCTGCTTCACAGTCTCCAGGATAACTCCCACGATAATGATAATTGAGGTACCTCCCATAGAGATGTTGGCATTAAACACTCCATTAAAGAAGAACGGAATCACAACTACAATAACCAGGCCCACCGCGCCTATAAATACAATATAATTCAGAATTTTTGTCAGATAATCAGAGGTCGGCTTGCCGGGACGGATCCCCGGAATAAAACCGCCCTGTTTCTTGATATTGTCCGCAACCTCCAGAGGATTGAAGGTAATAGATGTATAAAAGTAAGCAAAAAACACGCACAGCACAATATACAGGATCAGGCCCCAGCTGTACTGAAGATTACTGGGATCACACCAGTTGCTGGAGGAAAGGCCGCGCATAATTTCATAGCCTATTCCGGTTCCGCTTGATTTCCCAAGGAACTGTGCGATAATTGCCGGGAAGGACATAATGGATGAGGCAAAAATAACCGGAATCACACCCGCCGTATTTACCTTCAGCGGAATGTTGCTGGAATTTCCGCCCATCATCTTCCGCCCTACCATCTTCTTGGAATACTGTACCGGAATTCTGCGCTCCGCGCCGTTAAGAATCAGTACCAATACAATCACCAGTACGATAATCGCAGCAATGATAACAGCCGCAAGCATCCCCCTGGCAACGGTTTTGCCCTGTATAAAATTCTCATACAGCAGCGACATATCGCTTGGAATACCGGACACAATGTTCACAGTAAGTACAATGGAGATACCATTCCCTATGCCCTTTTCCGTGATGCGCTCACCGATCCACATCAGCATGGCACTTCCAGCTGTAAGAGTTGCCACTACAACGATTGCCTTCTGAATGTTCATGTCCGGAATCAGTCCCTGGTTTCCAAACCCGATCGCCATGGCAATGGATTCAAAAAGTGCAAGTCCAACCGTCACATAACGGGTAATCGCCGTAATCTTTTTCCTTCCTTCCTCTCCGTCCCGGTGCATTTCCTCCAGCGCGGGAATCGCGATGGTCAGAAGCTGCATGATAATGGAGGAAGTAATGTAAGGAGTGATATTCAATGCGAAGATTGACATCTCCTGAAATGAGCCGCCGGTAAAGGCATCGAAAAAGTTAAATGCATCTCCCGTGTTTGACTCAAACCACTCTTTGAAGAAATCGGAGTCAACTCCCGGAACAGGGAGCTGAGAACCGATTCGGATAATCAGAATCATAAAGAGCAGATAGAGAAACTTGCGTCTCATTTCCTTTACTCTGAAAACACTTTTGAGAGTCTCAAACATCAGATCACCTCGATTGTACCGCCTGCCGCTTCAATTTTTGCTTTTGCAGTCTCACTGACAGCATTTACCTTCACATTCAGTTTCCTGGTGAGCTCTCCCTTTCCAAGAATCTTAACGCCGTCGCCGGTTCTGGAAATAGCTCTGCTCGCCAGAAGCGTATCCACCGTCACCTCTGTTCCGTCCTCAAAACGGTTCAGAACATCTACGTTGATCGCAACGATATCTTTGCTGTTTCTGTTTGTGAAGCCTCTCTTCGGAAGGCGTCTGTACAGAGGCATCTGGCCGCCCTCAAATCCCGGCTTCTTGCGTCCGGAACGGGCAAGCTGTCCCTTATGTCCCTTGCCGGCCGTCTTTCCGTTTCCGGATCCATGGCCGCGGCCTCTGCGGAAGTTATTGCTGTGTTTGGACCCCTCTGCGGGTCTTAAGCTTGATAATTCCATGTCCTGCACCTCCTTATTCTTCTACCTTAACCAGGTGCTGTACCTGTCTGATCATCCCTCTTGTCGCCGCGTTGTCCGGCATCTCAACGGTCTTATGCATCTTCGTAAGACCCATTGCAACTACGGTCTTTTTATGCTTCGGAATCGCGCCGATGGGAGATTTTACCAATGTAACCTTGATTGTGTCTGCCATTTCAATTCTCCTCCTTAACCAAGAATCTCATCAACAGATTTTCCGCGAAGCTTCGCAACCTCTTCCGGGGTCTTCAGCTGGCTGAGACCGCTGATGGTCGCGAGCACAACGTTCTGTTTATTTCTGGAGCCCAGACATTTTGTACGGATATTCTTGATTCCGGCAAGCTCGATAACCGCACGGGCCGGACCTCCGGCAATAACGCCGGTACCTTCCGGAGCCTTCTTCAGAAGCATCTGCGCGCTTCCGAATTTTCCAATAAAGTCATGGGTTATGGAATTGTTCTCATCCCGGGCCACAGTCACCAGCTTTTTCATGGCATCCTCTTTTCCCTTGCGGATCGCTTCGGGAATCTCGGCGGCCTTTCCAAGTCCGGCGCCAACGTGTCCGTTTCCGTCACCAACTACAACCAGGGCGGTAAAGCGCATGTTACGGCCACCTTTGACAACCTTGGTTACACGCTTAATTGACACTACTTTATCTTCCAGTTCCAACTGGCTGGCATCAATAAGATTTCGTTTCATGTGTCCTATCCTCCCTCTTAGAATTTCAAACCAGCTTCTCTTGCTGCATCTGCCAGTGCCTTCACCTTACCGTGATAAATGTAGCCTCCTCTGTCGAAAACAACTTTCTCGATGCCGGCTTCCACTGCTTTTTTGCCAATCACGGTTCCAAGATGCGCTGCTGCATTTACATCGTCAGTATGCTCAAGGTCTGCGTTTACTTCCTTCTGAAGAGTAGAGGCAGATACTAAGGTTTTTCCAACCGAGTCATCAATGATCTGTGCATACATATGCTTATTGGAGCGGAATACTGCAAGACGGGGAGTCGAAGCAGTTCCGTTTAAATGATGACGTATTCTTCTGTGCTTCTTCTGACGAACTTCGCCTCTGGATACTTTATTAACCATTTTCTCACCCTCCTTAATTATTTCTTGCCGGTCTTGCCAACCTTACGTCTGATAACCTCATCCGCGTATTTGATTCCCTTGCCCTTGTAAGGCTCAGGTCTTCTCTTATCACGGATCTCAGCCGCATACTGGCCAACCTTCTCTTTGCTGATACCGGACACAATGATCTTGTTTCCGTCTACTTTGGATTCGATTCCTTCCGGATCCTCCATCTCGACGGGGTGAGAATATCCAAGATTCAGAACAAGCTTCCTGCCCTGTTTCTGGGCTCTGTAACCTACACCGTTTATCTCAAGCGTTTTGCTGTAGCCTTCGCTGACGCCTACCACCATATTGTGGATCAGGCTTCTGGTTAAGCCGTGCAGGGATTTCATTCTTTTTAAATCGTTCGGTCTTGCGACAGTCACATGACCGTCCTCAATTTTGATTTCCATTTCCTTTGGAAGCGCTCTCTCAAGAGTTCCTTTGGGGCCTTTAACGGTTACCACATTTCCTTCCGCCAGCGTCACCTCTACGCCCGCGGGGATGGCAACCGGAAGTCTTCCGATTCGTGACATAATTATTGTCCTCCTTACTTAAATTGTCGGAGAGAAACCTGGTTCTCTCTGTTTTCAGTGGTGTTCAGTGGCCGATCACCATACAAAGGCAAGTACTTCGCCGCCCACCTGGAGCCTGCGTGCCTCTTTGTCCGTGATAACGCCTTTATTTGTAGAGAGAATTGCGATTCCAAGGCCGCCAAGCACTTTCGGGATCTCATCCTTGCCGGCATAGATCCGAAGACCCGGCTTGGAGATTCTCTTTAATCCGGTGATGATTCTCTGATTCTTATTTTCCCCGTACTTCAGTGTGATGTGGATGGTTTTAAAAATACCGTCCTCGATCAGCTCATATTTTCTGATATATCCTTCGTCCAGAAGAATATTTGCGATTGCAATTTTCATTTTGGATGCGGGTACATCCACGGTATCATGTTTTGCAGTATTTGCGTTACGGATTCTTGTAAGCATATCTGCAATGGGATCGCTCATTGTCATGTTAGTTTCCTCCTGAAATCAGACTTTACATGTTTTTGGTTTTGCTTCAAATTATGATTTACCAGGACGCTTTCTTCACGCCCGGGATCTGTCCCTTGTATGCCAGTTCACGGAAACAGATTCTGCAGATTCCGTATTTTCTCAGATATGCATGAGGACGGCCGCAGATTCTGCAGCGCGTATAGGCTCTTGTGGAATATTTCGGTTTCCGCTGCTGCTTAATTTTCATTGCTGTTTTAGCCATGAATCTCTCCTCCTATCACTTTGCGAAAGGCATGTTAAACAGTCTCAGTAACTCACGTGCCTCTTCATCTGTTTTGGCCGTTGTTACAAAAATAACATCCATGCCTCTTACCTTGTCAATCTTGTCATACTCAACTTCCGGAAAGATCAGCTGCTCTTTGATTCCAAGGGCATAATTTCCTCTTCCGTCAAAAGCGTTGGGATTCACACCGCGGAAGTCACGCACACGGGGAAGGGCCAGATTGATCAGACGATCCGCGAACTCATACATCTTCTCGCCTCTTAAGGTTACCTTGCAGCCGATGGGCATTCCTTCACGGATCTTAAAATTCGCAACGGACTTCTTTGCTTTTGTGGAAACAGGCTTCTGGCCCGTGATCAGCTGCATGTCCGCCATGGCGGAGTCAAGAAGCTTCACATTTTCCTTTGCCTCGCCCACGCCCATATTCACAACGATTTTATCGAGCTTCGGCACTTCCATTATATTTTTATATCCAAACTTTTTGACCATGGCGTCCACGATCTCATTTTTGTAAATATCTTTTAATCTACTCACTTTATGACAGCCTCCTTTCCCGATCAGTCAATCGTTTTCACGATCTCTCCCGCTTTCTTTGCCACGCGAACCTTTTTTCCGTCCTTGATCTGGAAACCAACTCTGTATGGATTGCCGTCAACCAGCAGCATGACATTGGAAATGTGAAGGGGAGACTCCTTGGTTACGATGCCGCCATTCTGGTTTGCCGCAGACGGTTTGGTATGCTTGGTAACCATATTTGCGTTCTCTACGATAACGGTACTGTCCTTTACGTTCACGGCAAGAATCTTGCCTTCCTTGCCTTTATCTTTTCCGGCGATAATCCTGACGGTATCACCCTTTTTAATTTTCATAGCTGACATTGGGCATCCTCCTATAATACTTCCGGAGCTAAGGAAACGATCTTCATGAACTTCTTATCACGAAGCTCTCTGGCCACCGGCCCGAAGATACGGGTTCCTCTCGGAGTTAAGTCGTCTTTAATGATTACCGCGGCGTTCTCATCGAAACGGATATAGGAGCCGTCCTTACGGCGGGCACCCTTTTTGGTTCTCACAACAACCGCTTTCACTACGTCGCCCTTTTTAACAACGCCGCCTGGTGTTGCATCTTTGACCGTAGCAACGATTACGTCGCCGATATAGGCATATCTTCTTGTAGAGCCGCCGGTTACACGAATACAAAGGATTTCTTTTGCACCAGTGTTGTCGGCAACCTTCAGTCTTGTTTCCTGCTGAATCATACTGGTTTCCTCCTTATTTCACTTTCTCAACGATCTCTACCAGTCTCCATCTCTTATCCTTGGACAGCGGTCTGGTCTCCATTACCTTAACGGTATCGCCGATGCTGCACTCATTGTTTGCGTCATGAGCCTTTAATTTATACGTTCTCTTTACGATTTTTTTATAAAGAGGATGTTTTACACGGTCTTCAATTGCAACCACAATGGTCTTATCCATCTTGTTGCTGACAACCTTGCCCACACGGGTTTTCCTCAGATTTCTTTCCACGATTCTTTACCTCCTGTCCATTACTTGGAAGCGTTAGCCTGCTCAGTGATTACTGTCTGAATTCTGGCAATGTTCCTGCGAACCTCTTTGATTCTCCCGGTATTGTCCAGCTGATTGGTTGCATTTTGAAATCTCAGATTAAAAAGTTCCTTCTTCGCAGCCACTAATTCCTCATTTAATTCCGCAGCTGTCTTTGCCCTCAAATCTTCTATGAACTTATTCGTTTTCACTGTTATCACCGCCTTCTAAGTCTGCACGAGAAACGATCTTACATTTACATGGTAACTTGTGCGAGGCCAGACGCAATGCCTCACGGGCAACCTCATCGGACACGCCTGCGATCTCAAACATTACACGACCCGGCTTAACTACGGCAACCCAGTATTCCAGGGAGCCCTTTCCGGAACCCATACGTGTCTCAGCCGGCTTTGCTGTTACAGGTTTATCCGGGAAAATCTTGATCCATACCTTACCGCCACGCTTAATATAACGGGTAATGGCAACACGGGCCGCCTCAATCTGATTGGACTTGATCCAGCAGGGCTCGACAGCCACAAGACCGTACTCACCATAATTGATCTTATTGCCTCTCTGGGCTTTTCCTTTCATGGAGCCACGGAATTGTTTACGACGTTTTACTCTTTTCGGCATTAACATTATTTATCGCTCCCTTCCTTAGTTCCTTTCGCTGGAAGAATCTCGCCATTGTAGACCCAGGCTTTTACGCCAACCTTCCCGTAGGTGGTATCCGCTTCCGCGAAACCATAGTCAATATCTGCACGAAGTGTCTGAAGGGGAATGGTTCCCTCACTGTAGAACTCGGTACGAGCCATATCCGCGCCGCCAAGACGTCCGGAGACAGAGGTCTTAATTCCCTTTGCGCCCGCCTTCATGGTTCTCTGCATGGTAGACTTCATCGCACGTCTGAAAGAAATACGGTTCTCAAGCTGAAGAGCAATGTTCTCCGCCACAAGCTGGGCATCCCGGTCCGGTCTCTTAACTTCCTTGATGTCCACAATGAGCTTCTTGTCCGTATATTTCTGGAGTTCAGCTTTCACCTTCTCAATCTCAGAACCGCCTTTTCCGATTACGATTCCGGGCTTGGCGGTATAGATGATAATCTTTACGCGATCCGAAGCTCTCTCGATCTCGATATGGGAAACACCCGCGCTGTACAGTTTTTTCTTCAGAAATGTTCTGATATTATAGTCTTCAACCAGATTGTCTGCGAAATCATCTTCCGCATACCACCTGGAATCCCAATCCTTGATAATGCCTACTCTAAGGCCATGTGGATTAACTTTCTGTCCCATGCTTTTCCTCCTTACTTCTCATCAAGCATGATGGTAATATGGCTTGTTCTCTTCTCGATCCGGTAAGCCCTTCCCTGGGCTCTGGGCTGAATTCTCTTCATCGTCGGCCCCTTATTCGCGTAGCACTCGGCGATATAAAGGTTATCCGCGCTCATTCCATTATTATTCTCAGCATTCGCGATTGCTGACTCAAGCAGCTTCTTGATCACGCCGGATGCGTATCTGGGGTTGTATGTCAGGATTCCAAGCGCTGTCTGGGTATCCTTTCCGCGAATCACATCCAGTACATAGCACGCTTTCTGAACGGAAATTCTCGCGTAGGACAGCTTTGCGGACGGTCTTGTCTCTTTATTATTCTCATTTCTGGCTCTTTTGATCTGGCTTCTGTGTCCCTTTGCCATCTTAAAGTGCCTCCTTTCCTAATAATCTGGAGAAATCTCCCGTTATTCACCGCCACAGCGGCAGCATGAATAGCGGGACATAAAGTTTCAAATCAGCGAACGCCGGATCTCTTCTCGTCTTTTCCGTGTCCTCTGTAGGTTCTGGTGGCTACAAATTCACCGAGCTTATGGCCAACCATATCCTCAGTGATATATACCGGAACATGCTTTCTTCCGTCATGAACCGCAATCGTATGGCCCACAAAGGACGGAAAGATTGTAGAACGGCGTGACCAGGTTTTGATAACGGATTTATCATTTGCAGCGTTTAAAGCATCAATCTTCTTGAGCAGGCTTTTATCCGCAAAGGGTCCTTTTTTCAGTGAACGAGACATTCTTTTCCCTCCTTATTATTTCGCTAAAGCTTTTCCATCGCGTCTTCTCACGATGTACTTATTGGACTGCTTATTCTTCTTCCTGGTCTTCAGGCCGAGAGCGGGCTTGCCCCAGGGAGTACTGGGTCCGGGACGTCCGATTCCGTTCTTGCCTTCGCCGCCGCCGTGGGGATGGTCATTGGGGTTCATAACCGCACCGCGGACGGTAGGACGAATGCCCATGTTGCGCTTGCGTCCGGCCTTGCCAAGGTTGATCAGATTGTGATCCCCGTTGCCGACAACACCTACCGTGGCGCGGCACTGGATGGGAACCATTCTCATCTCGCCGGAGGGGAGACGAAGGGTGGCATATTTGCCTTCCTTAGCCATCAGCTGAGCCCCGTTGCCCGCGGAACGAACCATCTGGCCGCCCTTTCCGGGATGAAGCTCGATATTATGAATCATAGTACCAACCGGAATCTGTTCCAGCGGCAGGCAGTTGCCCAGACGAACTTCCGCTTCCGGTCCGTTCATGATCTTCTGTCCTACCTTCAGGCCTTCCGGCGCGAGGATATATGCCTTCTCCCCGTCCGCATAGCAGATCAGAGCGATGTTGGCGGTTCTGTTGGGATCGTACTCAATCGCCTGCACTGTGGCGGGGATGCTGTCTTTCTTTCTCTTAAAATCAATAATTCTGTATTTTCTTCTGTTTCCGCCTCCGCGATGTCTCACGGTAATCTTTCCCTGATTGTTGCGTCCCGCATTTTTCTTCAGAGATACGGTAAGAGATTTCTCCGGTTTCTTTTTCGTAATCTCAGAGAAATCGGAACCGCTCATATGTCTTCTTGACGGGGTATATGGGTTATAGGTTTTAATTCCCATGATGTTTCTCCTTTCGAATATTCATTCTCATGCTTTCCAGCATATATGTGCGGCCGCGGCACCGGAATGTATTCTTTCATCCTCAGATGCCTGCTTTCTGCCGCCGGACCGGTTCTTACAGTCCCTCAAAGATCTCAATATCTTTGCTGTCCTCTGTCAGGGCCACAACTGCCTTCTTGGTTTTGGCTGTGGTACCCACGGTCATTCCCCTGCGTCTCTTCTTTCCGGTCCGGTTCATGGTATTTACACTCTTGACCTTGGTTCCCTCGAACATCTTCTCCACAGCTTCCTTAACCTGAGCCTTATTGGCATCCGGATGTACCAGGAATGTATATTTCTTATCCGCCATGACATTCATGGACTTCTCAGTGATGACCGGTTTTATAATCACATCATAATACTGAATGTTTGCCATTATGCGTACACCTCCTCGATGGATGCGGCTGCATCTTTTGTAACAACGATTGTCTTGTGTTTCATAACGTCATAAACGTTCATAGTACCGGGGGTTGCGGTTTCCACACCCTGAATGTTTCTCGCGGAGAGAACTACGTTTCTGTCCACATCTGCGGTAATCACCAGAGCCTTCTCTGCATTCAGGTTATTCAGAACTCTCTGCATTTCCTTCGTCTTCACTTCTGCAAGTGCCAGATTATCCACAACAACCAGCTTATTATCCTGAACCTTGGAGGTCAGTGCAGAGCGCAGGGCCGCTCTTCTCTCCTTCTTGTTGATCTTCATCTCATAATCCCTGGGAACCGGCGCAAAAACAACTCCGCCGCCTGTCCACTGGGGAGCTCTTGTGGAACCCTGTCTTGCATGACCGGTTCCCTTCTGTCTCCACGGCTTCCTGCCTCCGCCGCTTACCTCAGAACGGGTCTTTGCCTTCTGTGTGCCCTGGCGCTTATTCGCAAGCTGGCGAACAACCGCGAGATGTACCAGATGCTCATTGATGGGAGCTCCAAATACCGCGTCGCTCAGCTCGACTGTGCCAACTTCGTTTCCTTCCATATTATATAAAGTAACGCTTGCCATTATCGATGCTCCTCCTTTCTTTTTATAAGGACTTTACTGTCTCTTTGATCGTAACCAGAGATTTCTTAGGTCCTGGAACAGCACCCTTCACCAACAGTAAGTTATTTTCCACGTCCACACGTACGATCTCAAGGTTCTGGACCGTAACCCTTTCATGGCCCATATGTCCCGGCATCTTCTTGCCCTTAAATACTCTGCTGGGATCCGATGCAGCGCCGTTGGAGCCCGCATGGCGATGATATTTGGAACCGTGCGCCATAGGTCCTCTGGACTGTCCATGTCTCTTGATCGCGCCCTGGAAACCTTTTCCCTTGGAAATCGCCGTGGCATCAATGTGATCGCCCACAGTAAAGATATCTGCCTTAATTTCCTGTCCCGTCGTATATTCGGCGGCGTTCTCAAAGCGGAACTCGCGAAGATATCTCTTCACAGGAACGCCCGCCTTGTCAAAATGGCCTTTCTCCGGCTTATTTACCAGCTTCTCACGGATATCGCCGTAGCCCACCTGGACGGACGCATATCCATCATTCTCCACTGTTTTAACCTGAACCACCGTGCAGGGGCCAGCCTGTAAAACAGTCACCGGAATCAGTACGCCATTCTCATCGAAGATCTGCGTCATTCCGACCTTTGTCGCCAAAATAGCTTTCTTCATTTTATTATTCCTCCTTATAGCGGATTGCCGTCAGGCAATCATATAGTAACCACATGGTTGGGGGACTTTGCCACACAGGCCATGTACTTCACATGGGCCGCGGCTTAAGGTCCCTGTATCAAAAAATCGCAGCCGGTCCTTATTTCATTTTCATCTTGATGTCAATGTGAACACCGGCCGGCATTTCCAGTCTGGACAGTGCATCCACCGTTTTCTGTGTGGGCGCGATGATATCGATCAGTCTCTTATGCGTTCTCTGCTCAAACTGCTCTCTGGAATCCTTATACTTGTGAACCGCCCGCAGGATGGTCACAACCTCCTTCTTTGTGGGAAGGGGAACCGGTCCGCTCACAACTGCGCCGGTCTTCTTCACTGTCTCAATGATCTTCGCCGCCGATGCGTCGATCAGCTGATGATCATATGCCTTTAATGTGATTCTCATTACCTGTTTTGCCATAAAAAAAGTCTCCTCCTATTCGTACTAATACGCAGTACGACAAGCGGCGACTGTACACATCACCGTGTGTGTCCTAAACGGTACGCACACGCCCACCCCGGATGGTGCCTCTGAACTTGTACAGTGACTTGTCGTCAGTTTTCTAACTTGACATTCGCTCCACGGAAAAACCCGCCTTATCCGGCGGCAACCTCTCGCTTCATCGCTATCATGCCACAGCATTAAATAGTATACACAATCATTTTTTTGTTTGCAAGAGGTTTTTTCATAATTATGTATTTTTTTTCGTACAATCAGGGCGGAGCGAAATTCCCGGCACTGCCGCAGCGGAATTCTCAAAAATATCGCCATATAAAAAAGGCTGTCTTCAAAAAGACAGCCTTTTTTATAGAAACATGTTTAATCTTCATCCGTATCTACATCATCCAGACCGATGATATCCGAATAATCAAAAAGGGTCACATCCGTAATGTCGTCCTTTACAACCTCAGGGTCATCTCCCGCCTTCCTGGCCCGGTCCGCAAGCTGCGCCGCGGAACGGTTGGGAATGGCAAGCTTCTTCGCCTCCGTCTCCTCACCGGCGCCCACGTTCTCCGCAGACTCCACAGACTCCACAGGCTTCCTCACCTTTTTCTTCACGGTCTTCTTTGGCTTTCCCTGTGTCTCCGTCTTTGCAGTGCTCTGTGTCTTCTTCACACTGCTGCCGGTCTTTGTGCCGGTCTGCGCCTTCTTCGCGCTGCTGCCGGTCTTTGCAGAAGCCGGACGTTTCTTTCGAACCGGCGCGGGAGCGCTCTCCTCTTCCTCCGCCTCCGCGGTGGCCGCGGCGATCTCACGCTTCAGAAGCTCATGCGCCTCACTGGCGGCTGACTGCATGGCGGCCGGTCTGGACGGCTCCTCGTCAAATTCGTCCTCGTCCTCCTCAATATCGTCCACAAATCCGCCGGTGCGTACCGTCTTCTTCGGCGGCTTTGTACCTTTCCCGCGGGATCTCTGAGGCTGGGCATACTCCATGTCCTCCCCGCTCATCCGACGGCCGCGGGATCTCTCCGCACTTCTCGTTTCCCTTTCCCTGCCCGTTCTCACATAACGGTCATCATAATCATTCTCACGTCCATCCTCCGGATCTCTCTTCCAGAGCTCCGCGATAACATAAAGAATAATCAGGAACAGCACAGCAAGGCCGAGAATTATCAGTCCCTCGATACTCTCCGTAGCCACCAGAAGGTATCCGATATAGGGGATCGTAACAAACACCTGCGGAACATAGTCCCCGATGTTTACATAAAGCGCATCCGACTCGGAAGATTCTGTTTCCGCCACTGTGCCCGTACCGTTCCCGGCATCCATCGTCAGAAGGACATAGCTGTACATCACAGTATCGCCATCCTCCGTGGTATCCGTCACAAGAATATTGGACCCCAGGGTTACCTCATCCGACGCCACCGGATAAGCATATGTAACAGAGCCCACAGGGAGATTCGAATCCCCGGCGGAATCATCCATAATCACTGTCTTAACGCCAAAAAACGGCGGCAAGACCATACCAAGCACACATATCAGAGTAATTATAACAACAAAATGAACAATAAACTTTAGAACCTTTGACATTGGTAATCTTCCTCGCTTCCTTCGCTGCTGTGTTTACGAACACGGGCGTCCTGCGCCGCTTTTGTTCATTATAACCTGTTTTTTCCCTCCGGTCAACTTATATTGTCTTTAATATTTTATGGAAAATTTAAGAAAATGGCCGGAATGTCAAAAGGACATCGCCGGAAAGTGGTCTTCCTTTCCGGCGATGTCCTTCTCCGCGCGAAGCTGCCTCATTATGGAAAATGTTACGGGAAACAGCTGCCGGGAATCACTGATTTGTCAGATACTTCTCTATACTGGCCATGGCCGCCTCCTCGTCGTCACCGTTCGCGGAGAGCAGGATTTCTTCCCCGGCGTCCAGCCCCAGAGTCATCATCCCCATGATACTTTTCGCGTTCACTTTCTTCTTCCCAATCTCCACAGATATCTCACTGTTAAACTGACTGGCGACCTGTACCAGCTGTGCTACAGGACGCGCCTCCAGTCCAGTGGATAAATTAATTGTGATCAACCGTTTTATCATAACAATCCTCCTCGTTCTCCCGCAGCTCATCTGCCAGCGCGCTCAGCTTTCGTAAGCGGTGGTTGACACCTGACTTGCCCACCTGCGGGTTCAACATCATTCCCAATTCCTTTAGTGTAGCTTCCGGATGCTGCAGCCGGAGCTCAGCTGTCTGCGCCAGCCCTTCGCTCAGACTCTGGAATCCCACTGTTCGGCCGATCAGTGCAATATCCTCCATCTGTTTCACAGCTGCATTCACCGTTTTATTGATATTTGCAGTCTCACAATTGACCCTGCGATTCACGGAATTTCGCATTTCCTTGACGATCCGGATATTTTCCAGATCCATAAGAGCTACATTCGCCTCCATAATCGCCAGCATATCCACGATCTGCGCGCCTTCCTTCACATAGACCACATATGACTTCTTGCGCGTCACAATCCTGGCGTCAATATGAAAACTGTGAATCATCTCTTTAAGCTGCCGTGCTTTTCTCTCTTCCGGACATACAATCTCAAAATGGTAGCCTTTCCGGGGATCACTGATGGAGCCGGAAGCCAGAAACGCTCCCCGGATATAGGCGCGCTTACAGCATTCCTTCTGCACCACAAGCAGATCCTGAAGAACCAGAGACCCGGTCTCCTCATCCGCCGCAAGCCTGGTACTCTGAAGAATCATCTCCCCATCAGCCGGATCCCCGACGCGGATCTGATAAACATTTCCCCTTTTCGTGCGGCCATTTGCACGAACAGTAGCCTTAGCCTCTATATTATAGACTTTTTGCAAAATTGTAAAGCATTTTCTTGCGACAGATTCATTTTCCGTCTGTATAACCAGATTTTTCTCCCCGGGCTTTCCGGGCTCCAGATGCCCGCAGGCACACAAAAAAGCCGCCAGCTCCGCGATCTGGCAGTGCCTGGCCGTCCCAGGATGTCTGGAAAGCTCTTCCTTCACGGTCCCCGAAAAAGACATTTCCCAACCTCTTTCCTATCTGCTTTTCGTTATTCTGTCCTTCTCTATATCCCGGTGCTCCAGACGAAGGCCATAATCCTGATTTCCGGAAAGACGCCGGTAAAGCTCCCTGGCCACGGTCACGGACCGGTGCTTGCCTCCGGTGCATCCAACGCCGATTACAAGGCCGGTTTTTCCCTCCCGTATATAATTTGGTATAAGAAAAGCAAGCAGATCCTCCAGCTTATCCGCGAAAACCCGGGCCGTCTCCCCGCTCATCACATAGCGAAAGACCTCCTCATCCATTCCGGTCAGAGGCCGCAGCTCGTCCACATAATAAGGATTTGGAAGAAACCGCACATCAAATACCAGATCCGTGTCCGCCGGAATCCCATATTTAAAGCCAAAGGAGAGCACCGAAATCATAATATTCTGAAAATCTCCGTTCTCCACAAAAATCCGGTCAATCTCCTGGCGAAGCTCCCGGGTGAGAAGATGGGTGGTATCAATGATGTAATCCGCTCTTTTTCTGAGAAACTCCATTTTTTCCCGCTCAAGGCGGATCCCGTCGTCCACTCTGCCATCCATGGACAGCGGATGGCTCCGCCTGGATTCCTTATAGCGCTTCACCAGGACACGATCCTCCGCGTCCATAAAAAGGATCTCAAATTCGTATCCGGTCTCTTTCATATGGTCCAGGATCCGCTCCAGCTCATCCAGAGAACGGCCGCTCCTGGCGTCGATCCCCATCGCCACATTTTTTACATCCTCCCCGTGAATCTCCGGTACCATGGATGCAAACTTTTCCAGCAGGGCAATGGGGAGATTATCCACACAGAAGTAACGGGCATCCTCCAGCATTTTCAGCGCGGCGGTCTTCCCGGCGCCGGACAATCCGGTAACAATTACAAATCTCATGTCTCACTCCTGTTTTCTCTTCAGAATTCGCCCAGGAATTTCACCTCCGGTTCCAGCATCACACCAAACTTTTCATAAACTCTGTCCTGTACGTCCCGCATCAGTGCGCGTACATCCCTGGCGGCGGCGTTCCCTGTGTTAATCACAAAGCCGCAGTGTTTCTCTGAGACCCGGGCCCCTCCCACCTGATAGCCGGCCAGCCCGCTATCCATGATAAGCTTTCCCGCGAAATATCCCTCCGGGCGCTTGAAGGTGCTTCCGGCACTTGGATATTCCAGAGGCTGCTTCTGAATCCTTTTCTCCGCCAGGCTCCTCATTTTCTCTTTAATTGCCTCCGGGTCCCCTTTATCCAGGGCGATCACCGCCTCCAGAACCAGATGACCCTCACGCTGAATCACACTGGTGCGATAGCCAAGCTCCAGTTCTCCGGCGGGAATCCGGCGAAGCTCACCTTCCCTTGTCAGGACTGTGGCCTCCACAAGAACGTCCTTCATCTCACCTCCGTAGGCGCCTGCGTTCATAACCACCGCTCCTCCTACAGTTCCCGGGATTCCGCCCGCAAACTCAAACCCTGTAAGAGAAGCGTTTCTGGCCGCGGCCGCGGCCGCCGACAAAAGAGCGCCGGCCTGCATGTGGATCCGGTTTTCTTCCACCGAGATCCTGGAAAAATTCCGGTAAAGCTGAATGACAATTCCCCGGTATCCCCCGTCTCCCACCAGCAGATTGCTTCCGTTTCCTAATATATAATAGGGAAGCTTCTCTCTCTCACAAAAGCACAGAAGCTCCCGCACCTCCTCACAGGTCTCCGGAAGCAGGAAAAAATCCGCCGGGCCTCCGATATGAAAGGTAGTATGGCTGGACATGGGTTCATCGCAAAGCACCCGCTCCGCCTTCAGAATTTTACAAAGTTCTTCTTTTATATTCTGTCTCACAGATTCATTTCCTCCTGAGGCTGATTTTTTCAATCATTCTTTCTGATTATACTCTCTGCAGGGAAAAAAGTACAGTTTTTGTTTTCTCCCGTGATTTTTTTATATTTCTGCATAATTTTAACGCAATTTCAGATACTAAGACGGAAACGACACGCAGACATTTATCACAGCGCCGGCCGGCAGAAAACCTTTTCTTCCCCGGCAGACGCCGCAGGGAGAAAAGCAATGTGGAAACAGATTTTTCTTATATTTCTGGGACTGTCCTCCGGAGCTGTCATCGCCGGAGGGGTCACGGGACTTCTCATCGGACTTGCCATTGTGCCCCGGTACGCGGGGATTACCCGTACCGGCCGCTATGTCCCATTATATGAAGACGTGACCCTGCTGGGAACCGTCCTTGGAAATCTGTTTTTTCTGGAGCCTTCCTGGAACATCCCCTTTGGAAAAATCTCTCTGCTGTTCTATGGTCTTTTTTCCGGTATATTCCTGGGCGGGTGGATTCTGGCGCTTGCGGAGATCGCCAGTGTTTTTCCCATTTTCGCCCGCAGGGCAAAATTTACCCGGGGGCTACCCGTCATAATTCTCTGTATGGCCCTGGGCAAAACCCTTGGAGCCCTTTTCGGATTCTTTCAGGGATGGATCTGAGGCAAAAGGTCAGAAGCGAGCCTGACCGCATTTTTTACCGTCCAAACCGGCTCGCAAAGGAGGAAAACTCATGAATGCTGTTTCACAGAAGCAGAAAAGAAAACAAAAAGCATACAGCGATTATGTAAAGCAGATCACCCCCACCCACAGCCTTCCTCTGAACATGCTCCGGGCTTTTGTCACCGGAGGGGGAATCTGTGTGCTGGGACAGCTGATTCTCGGCGTGGCCAGGGGCCGCGGGCTGGACACCGACACCGCAGGAACCTGGTGTTCCGTAATTCTGATCTTTTTAAGCGTCCTTCTCACGGGACTGAATATCTATCCGAAAATCGGACAGTTCGGAGGCGCCGGAGGGCTGGTTCCCATCACAGGCTTCGCCAATTCCGTGGCGGCCTCCGCCATTGAATTCCGGGCGGAAGGCCAGGTTTTCGGCATCGGCTGTAAAATATTTACCATTGCCGGTCCGGTGATTCTCTACGGAATCCTGAGCTCCTGGATTCTCGGAATCATTTACTATATTCTGAAACTGACGGGGGTGATGTAATGAAAACACAACACACAGCCGGGGCCTCCAGCTTTTCCTTTCCGGAACCGGTTTACGTGGAAAGCGCCGCCTCCATTGTAAGCAAAAAGGAAGGGGAGGGGCCTCTGGCCGGATATTTTGACCGGATCTGTCCGGATCCCATGTTCGGAACAAAAACCTGGGAGGGCGCGGAAAGTGCCCTGCAGCGGGAAACCGCTTCCCTGGCCATCCAGAAGGCCGGATACTCGCCGAAGGATATCCGCATGGTGCTGGCGGGTGATCTGCTGGCTCAGACCACAGCCTCCTCCTTCGGAGCCGCCGGTCTGGATATCCCTTTTTACGGTTTGTACGGCGCCTGCTCTACCATGGGGGAGGCCCTGGCCCTGGGCGCCATGTGCGTATCCGGGGGCTTTGGAAAGCATGTGGCCTGTGTTACCTCCAGTCACTTCGCAAGCGCGGAAAAGGAATTTCGTTTCCCCCTTGGATACGGAAACCAGCGGCCCTTTTCCGCCACCTGGACAGTCACAGGCAGCGGAGCCGTTATTCTTGGAGACAGGCCTCCGGCCCTTTCCGTGGACAATGCCATGAGAACGGATGCAGGATGTGTCGCTCTTTCCGGGATCACCACGGGAAGGCTTGTGGATTTCGGGTTTAAGGATTCCCTCAATATGGGGGCCTGCATGGCTCCGGCCGCCTGCGATACCATCTTTCAGAACCTGCAGGATTTTCATCGGTCCCCCGGGGATTATGATCAGATTCTCACAGGCGATCTGGGCGTGATCGGAACAAAAATCCTTCTGGATCTTCTCCGCAAAAAGGGGATAGACCTTTCCGAAAACCACAGTGACTGCGGGCTTCTGATCTTTAACTGCCAGTCCCAGGATACCCACTCGGGCGGCAGCGGATGCGGATGCTCCGCCGTGGTGCTGGCCTCTTATATCCTGCCGAAGATCGCCTCCGGGGAGTGGAAGCGGGTGCTTTTCGTGCCTACAGGGGCTCTGCTCTCCAAGGTCAGCTTTAACGAGGGCGAATCCATCCCCGGAATTGCACACGGAGTGGTTCTGGAACACAGGGAGGCAGAAGAATGAGCGGTATTATGGATTATATCAATGCTTTCTGGGTGGGCGGGCTGATCTGCGCCCTGGTGCAGATTCTTCTGGACCGGACAAAGCTGATGCCCGGGCGTGTTATGGTTCTGCTGGTGTGCACCGGCGCGGTTTTAAGCGCCCTGGGAATCTATCAGCCCTTCGCGGATTTCGCCGGGGCCGGGGCCAGCGTCCCCCTGCTGGGATTTGGCCACCTTCTCTTTAAGGGAATGCGGGAGGCCATCGATGAAAACGGAGTCATCGGCCTGTTTATGGGCGGCTTTACCGCCTGCGCGGCCGGAGTATCCGCCGCGCTGATCTTCTCTTACCTGGCCAGCTGGATCTTCCGGCCGAAAATGAAAGAATAACCGAAAAAGGAGCACACCATCCCATGAGCGAAACTCTCTATCTTCTCCTGGATCAGAACGTCCAGGTTCACAGCCCCCACGTCACCCTCCAGGACATTGCCAGGCTTTCCTGCAGCGATTCCAAAACTCTGAACCGGGTACGCGTCATGCCGGTCACCGTCCTGGATGAAAAAAAGCCCGGGCGCTATGTAATGTCCGTCACAGAACTGCTGACCCTGATTCAGAAAAAGGAACCCGGTCTTAACATCACCCCCATCGGGGAGCCCACCTTCCTCATTACACTGCAGAAGGAGCCGGCCGGAAGCCGTCTCCTTCGATGGGGAAAAATATTTTTTATCTGTCTGGCTGTTTTCTTTGGCTCTGCCTTCTCCATTATGACCTTTAACTCTGATGTGGATATCCGGGCGCTGTTTTCCCAGATCTATACCCAGGTCACCGGACAGACCTCCAGCGGCTTTACGATCCTGGAAATTTCCTACTCCGTCGGGATCGGTCTGGGACTTATCTTTTTCTTCAATCATTTCGGAAAAATGAAGCTGTCCGACGACCCCACGCCCATGCAGGTACAGATGCGCACCTACGAGGACGATGTAAACAAAACCCTTCTGGAGGACGCGGGACGAAAGGGGAGCATCCGGGAAGAATAACTCTCCCCCGGTGCTCCCCGGAAAAATTTATCCCTGATTTCGCCTGATTTTCTTTGACGGCGTTTTCTCAAATTCTGTTTCCCGGATCCGCAGACCATGAATCCTCTTATAGGCCGGCATCCCCTTGTTGCAGGTATCCAGGATTTCCTGGAGGGCGGCCGGAATGTCCGCGATTTTCTTTTTCCCGGCATACTCATAATCCGGGAAAATCTCCGCCTCAATCACTCCGTCCCTCTCCCGGACCAGGACCTCCTGCACCAGGCGATGCTCGCCCAGCCGGTTCTCCAGCTCTTCAGGAGAAACATTCTCCCCGTTTTTCGTGATGATCAGATTCTTCTTCCGGCCGGTGAGAAACAGAAATCCGTTCTCATCCACATAGCCCAGATCTCCGGTTTTCAGCCATCCGTCCTCCAGGGCTTCCCCCGTCTCCTCCGGCATTTTATAGTATCCCTGCATCACGCTGCTTCCTCTCACCCACAGCTCGCCGTCCACGGTTTTTACCTCACAGTTGGGCATTACCTGCCCCACGGAATTTTTATTGATATTCCAGCTGATCGTGGTGGAAATTACAGGAGAGCATTCCGTCATCCCATATCCCTGAAGAATGGTAATTCCAAACCGGTTAAACAGCTCCAGATACGCAGGATTCAGATACGCCCCGCCGCTGCAGATGGTATGAAACTGCTTTCCGAAAACCATGGTTTTTACCACCGCAGGAGGAAGAGCGGGGGAATCCTCCAGCTTTTTCGCCATGGTCTCGATCATCAGCGGCACCATCAGAATCATGTTCGGTTTAAAAAGCTTAATATTTTTCGCCACCCGGAGCAGAGAATCGTTGATACAGATAATGCTCCCCACAGACAGAGCCTTTAAAATATCCATGCTCAGACAGTAGGCGTGATGTATGGGCAGCACAGACAAAAGCACCGTGCGGGGCGGAAACTTCATGTCCAGACAGGTGGCGTTCTCCGCCAGATTCCTCTGGGTGAGCATAACCCCCTTGCTTTTTCCCGTAGTTCCCGAGGTAAACATAATGGTACACAAATCGTCCGGTTCCGGGGAGAAATCCCGCCCTCCCCTGTTTTCCTCAAGCAGGCGCGAAAAAGAGAGAATATCCCCTTCGCTGTCCTCCTTTTCCATGGAGATTACATATTTCAGCTTCGGGCACTTTTTTCCGGCCAGCTCCGCGGCATCCTTCCGGGCATCATCCACCACAAAGACCTCCGCGTCCGCCCGGTCCAGCAGTTCACACAGCTCCTGCGGGGGAAGAGAGGCATCCAGCGGAACCGCCACGCCTCCGCCGTTCACAACGCCAAAATAGGCAGCGATCCACGCATAGGAGGTGGGACCGGTAATCGCCACATGGGCGCCCTTCATTCCCAGGGCGTCCAGAGCCCGGGAAAAACTTTCGCTGTCCTCCTTCAGCTGCGTATAGGATCTGGATTCAATTTTGTTCTTTCCCGCCTTATAGCGGACGGCGTCCTCCCCGCCATACTGTTTTTCCGCCTGAAGCAGAATCTCCCGAACGGTACTGCAAAGCATATTTCCATCCCCCATCCTTTTAAGCTTCCTTTGTCAGCTTTTCCAGATAATCCGCCGCTTCCTGCACCGTGCGGATTTCCACGGCTTCCTGCTGGTCAATCTCAATGTCAAACTCATCCTCCAGCTCGCCCAGCATACTCATAAAATCAAAAGAGGTAAATCCCAGATCTTCCATAAAGCGGGATTCCGGCCGGATACTTTCCGGCTCCACCTCCACATAATTACAGATCATTTCCGCCAGTTTCTCAAACATATCACATTTCCTCCTGTATTTCAGATCAGCCTGATAATATCGCCAATGGGCAGTCCCGGGTTTTCTGCGCCCTTGAACATAATTTTGCAGAGATAATAGTACAGATACTCCAGATCCTCTCTGCCAACCGCCTTCACCTGATGTTCAAAATTAAAATCCAGCCCGTTGTCATCTGTGCGGTGCATTACGGTCAGGTACATCCCCTGGGTGGTGGCGCCGTTGGGATACCATTTGGTTTTATACTGAATATCTCCCAGCTTGGTCAGCTCTTTCCCCTGGATCCCCGGCGGCTGATAGGTCAGACTCATGGGTTCATAGGTCTGGCCGCCGGGCTGGGGATATTTTTTTGCACGATAAGCAAAATACTCCACAGGGTCATAGCTGGCGTGACGGAAATACTCATTCATCCGATCCCGGACCTCATAAATCCCCTCCAGGAAGGTTTTGTCCTCCGGAATCACGGTGCGGAAAGGGAAAGAGTGTATCCTGGTTCCCCCGGATTTTTTTTCCTTCAGGGTCGCCCGTCTGGAGATGGCCATATTAATGGAAACATCGTCATTCTCATTCATCTTCTGAAAATAGGTGCGAAGCCCCATCATCAGCAGTACGGCAAGAGAAATGTGGTACTCCTCACAAAAGCTCATCAGCCGGCGGGTGGGCTCCTCCTCCAGATGAAAGATGTCCAGGGCGGAATCCACAGAGTCAGATACATTGACAGCGGCTCTGGCATTGGGATTTCCGGAGCGTTTCCTCTCCTCCTCCAGAGGGCCGCGTCCCCGGATTCCGTTATAAATGGGCTCCGGAGTGTTGTCGATCAGGTCCTGGAAATACTTCCGATCCCTTTCCTGGGCCCTGCTGCCCGCCTCATAGGCCAGATCCCTCTGCACCTGTTCAATATAGGAAGACATATCTCTGGGGAAGGGCACACCTTCGTACATGGCATTGCAGTAGATCTCAATCACATCCTTGAAAAAGCAGGAAAGTCCCTGAGCGTCCGCAGTCATATGGTCGATCAGAAGATACAGCCCATTGTAGCCGTCCGGAGTCCGGATCATCACAATCCGGTTCATGGGAGAATCCGCGCGCTTAAAGGGAACCCGGGTCCACTTTTCCATCTCCCGGCTGGCTTCCTCCATGGTCTGGCCGGTGAAATCCCTGAATTCAATGTCCCGGTCCTCCGGATCCACAACATACTGATACCAGTTTCCTTCCTTATCACTGGCAAAACGCAGACGCATAAATTCACTGCGCTCGCAGGCTTTGTTAATGGAGCGCCGAAGCACATCCCAGTCCAGCTCCGTGCCAATGGTAAGACTGGTACCGATATTCAGCACTTCCTTTTTGGGGCAGAAATTCTGGTAAAAGAAATGGAACTTCTGCGCCTTTGTAAGGGGATATACCGGATACCCTTTTCGTTTTCTCATCATATCACAATTCCTCCGTAAACTCGTCCAGTGCCTTTTCGTAGGCTTCCATATCTACATAATAGCTTTCCGCGTGAGCGGCGCCTCTGATAATCAGTTTCTTTTTGGGAGAGGCACAGTTTTCGTAAAGCTCTTCACACATCTCACAGGGTACAAAGGTATCGGCGTCCCCATGAATAAAAAGGATGGGAACCTTCGCCCTGCGTACCTCCCGGGCTGCGTTGCACTCATCCAGACCGTAGCCGGCTTTTTTCCGGTTCACAAGATCCGACAGGGGAAGCATGGGGGTGGCGGGCAGGTGATACATGGAATGCAGCACATGGGTAAACACATATTTGGGAGAGGTAAAGGCACAGTCCGAGACAATCCCCTTCACCTGGGGCGGAAGCTCCAGCCCGGCGGCCATCAGCACCGTTGCGCCTCCCATGGAAGTCCCGTGAAGCAGAATCTCCGTATCCGCCCCCTGCTGTTCCAGAACCCGGAAAATCCACTGCAGCGCATCATACCGGTCCAGACATCCAAAACCGATATACTCGCCCTCGCTTTCCCCGTGCGCTCTGGCATCGGGAAGAAGCATCCCGTAGCCCCGTTTCATATAATAATCGGACAGCCCGATATAATCACTCATGCCCTTACTGGTATATCCGTGAAAACAGATCACGACTTTTCCGGAATTCTCCGGGCCCTGAAACCAGGTGGCGTGAAGCCTCAGCCCATCCGTGGACTGCAGGAACACATCCTTGTGGGGATGTGCCAGCATGGCGGCTTTTCTCTCCTCGATCAGGGGCATATGCCGATTCCAGTCTGTGCCGGCCATCTTCATGGTCCGCTCCACATCCACATTGCACCGCTTCATCGTCCTGCGGTAAAAATAGCCGGTTCCCAGAAGGCTTATGGCCGTGGTGGCTCCCAGCAGACCCATGGCGCCTCTGACTTCTCTTTTCATCAGTCCTTCCCCTTCTTCTGTCCCGCATAGCTGTCAATCATTTCCTTTAACCGCAGCGCCTTGTCAAAATTCCCCTCTACCTTCAGCTTCTGAAGGGTAAAGGCCATAATCGGATCCATGGACCCGTCGGCCAGCTTCCGAAGGGTTTGAGCCGAGCAGGTGAAAACCACGTCCCGGTCATAATACTCATATGGCTCTACATACAGCCTTCCGTCTTTTATCTCCACATAAAAAATCCCTGAGGATTCACCCGTAATATTAAACTGATAAGCCAGATGCTCCCGGATCCCGCTTACATCCGCGTGCATGAATTCTGATTTAATCTCCGAAAAAACCTCTGCGTATGACATTCAGTCCTCCTTAAAATTTATGGCCGCTCTCGCGGGGAATATCTGCCCGGATTGTTCCGTCCTCTCCGTTTTCGACCATTAGTCAACCGTTTTCCTTAGTAAACTAGCACATTTTCGACCGATGGTCAATATCCCGAATTGCTGAAAAACCCTCCTCCGTCTTTTGAATTTCCGTGGATTTTCGGCTTGTATGGAAACACTGTACCGTGTTATACTGGACAAAGTAAACAAGCCAAGGTGAGTGATAAAATGGGAAAACCCCAAAAATACGATCAGATTTTAGACGCCCTTCAGAAGCTTCTGGCGACCAGGGACATCCAGTCCATCTCCGTCAGTGAGATTGCCCGGACCGCCGGCATCGGGAAGGGAAGCATATATTACTATTTTCCATCCAAGGACGCAATCTTTGAGGCCCTGGTGGAAAGACGATATAAGGAACCGCTGAAGACGGCCCGGGACCTGGCGGAGCTGAAGGATATTTCTCCCTTCACCCGCATGGCCATGATTTTTCAGGCCTGCCGAAGCTCCACAAAGGAGCTGTCCGGCCCGGAAGGGCAGGGAATGCCGGGAGATGCAAAGACCCAGGCATTTCTTCATCAGAAATATTTCCGCTATCTTATCTCAGAGCTGAAGCCGGTTCTGACAGAGATTATCTGCCAGGGAATTGAAAATGGCGAGATCCATTTTGACTATCCGGCAGCCCTGGCGGAGATCGTGCTGATTGTGCTCACGGTGGAGCTGGACAATACATTGCTGCCCTCCACCCCCGAAGAGACAGAGAACACCATTCAGGGTCTGATCTCTCTTCTGGAAAAGGGGACCGGCAATCCCGGCGGCTCCCTTAATTTTCTGAAGCTGTGGTAGAGGCTCCTTCCGGGAGCTTCTTTTGTATGATACTTCTGACCCTGGTATCATCTTTGCTGTAAAAGGAGGAAACGAAATGAAAGCGGTTATCTTTGACATGGACGGGGTCATTTTCGATTCAGAGACCCTGGTGCTGGAAACCTGGCGGGAGGTGGCCCGCCGCCACAAAATACCGGATATAGAATCGGTGTGCCGGAAATGTCTGGGGCTGGACCGCATTGTGACAAAACAGATCTTCCTCGCCCACTATGGCGAAGATTTTCCCTACGATGCCTATAAGGCCGAGATGTCCGCCCTTTTCCATCAGAGGGCAGGCGGCGGAAAGCTTCCTCAAAAGCCCGGAATCCGGGAGCTTCTCACTTTTTTGCGTGAAAAAGGGATTCAGACAGCCGTCGCCTCCTCCACCCGAAGAGACATCGTCTGTCCGGAGCTTCGGGACGGCCGCCTTCTGGACCTTTTTGACGCCGTCATCTGCGGGGACATGGTGGAAAAGAGCAAACCGGAGCCGGATATCTTTCTGCGGGCCTGCCGAGAACTGAAGGTAAAGCCGGAGGAGGCCTGGGTAATCGAAGATTCCTACAATGGGATCCGTGCTGCCTCCGCGGCAGGCACACGCCCCATGATGATTCCGGATCTGGCAGAGCCCACCCCGGAAATGGGAGAGCTTGCCGCCTGCATCCTCCCCTCCCTTGCCGAAGCCCGGGATGTCTTTTCCATCCTTCTGGGCGACCGGGAAGCCTGCGGCATTTACGAGGAGCGCTGCGAGGCGGAGGTTTCCACCGCGGAATACCTGAATACCTGCGTGGATGTCCCCACCTTTCTGGAATACTGCCGGGCCTGCCCGAACTACGGGAAAATCTGGTCCTGCCCGGAATTTGATTTTGACCCGGTGGACTACTGGAGGAAATATGAAACCCTTCATCTGCTGGGAGTGAAAATTTATCTTCCGGAGCGCCTGGTAAAGTGTGATTTTTCAAAGGAATTCTGCGGAGAGCTGACCGCGTGTATTCTGGACACCTTCAGGAGGGAGCTTGACCACACCCTTCTCCGGCTGGAAAAGGAAAATCCGGGAAGCGTTTCCCTGAGCGGCGGCTCCTGTGCCCGGTGCAGGGAACACGCCGGCGCAAAACTGCTGGATCACAGCGGCTGTACAAAAAGCCTTGGACTTCCCTGCCGTCATCCGGATCAGATGCGTTACTCCATCGAAGCCCTGGGCGGGAATGTAGGACTGACCGTGACAAAATATCTCCACCAGGAGCTTTTGTGGATGGAGGAGGGGCGTCTGCCCCGATACTACACACTGGTGATGGGACTGCTGCTGCCGGACGAGGCACAGAAAATAAAAAAAAGCCATGATCATGGCAATTAAAGAGGGAAAATATTTCAGAAAATACAGGGAGTAAAAATATTATGTACATCGCGGATCTGCACATTCACTCCAGATACTCCTATGCCACCAGCCGGGACTGCACGCCGGAACAGCTGGATCTGTGGGCCAGACGGAAGGGCATTCATATTGTGGGAACCGGAGATTTCACCCATCCGGCCTGGAGAGAAGAACTGAGGGAAAAGCTCCGTCCCACCGGGGATGGACTGTATACCCTGAAGGAAGAATTCCGAATTGGGGAGGATGGAACCGCCGGATCCGTCCCGCCACGGTTTGTGGTCACCGGAGAGATCAGCTCTATTTATAAAAAGAACGGCCGGACGCGAAAGGTTCACAGCCTCCTCCTTCTTCCGGGTCTTGACCAGGCGGACCGTTTCAGCGAGACACTGGAATCCGTGGGAAACATCCGCTCTGACGGCCGCCCCATTCTGGGTCTGGACTGCCGGGATCTTCTGGAGCTTCTTCTGGAAATCTGTCCCCGGGCCATCTACGTGCCCGCCCACATCTGGACGCCCCATTTTTCCCTGTTCGGAGCCTTTTCCGGATTCAATTCCCTGGAAGAGTGTTTTGAAGATCTGACGCCTTATGTCCACGCCGTGGAAACGGGACTCTCCTCAGATCCTCCCATGAACCGCCGGGTTTCCCGTCTGGACCGGCTGCAGCTGATCTCCAACTCAGACGCCCACTCTCCCTCCAGACTTGGCCGGGAGGCAAATCTTCTGGATATCCCCCTTACCTGGGAGGGACTGAAGGGAGCCATCGAAACCGGGGAAGGGCTTTACGGAACCATCGAATTTTTTCCGGAGGAAGGCAAATATCACATGGACGGCCACAGAAAGTGCGATCTCTGCCTCACCCCCGCCCAAACCGATGCCTGCAGCGGGATCTGCCCGGTGTGCGGCAGAAAGCTGACCATCGGGGTGGCACACCGGATAGAGGAACTGGCGGACCGGACGGCAGAGAATATCCCCGCCGACGGGAAAAATTTTCAGAGTCTGTTTCCCCTTCCGGAGGTGATCGCCGCGTCTCTTGGCTATACCACCGCCAGCAAAAAAGTCAAAGGGGAATACGAAAAAATGCTGTCCGCACTGGGACCGGAATTTGAAATCCTGCGCACCCGGCCCCTGGAGGACATCCGCCGTATATCCGGGGATCGGATCGCGGAGGGCATCCGCCGGCTGCGGGCCGGACAGGTGATCCGCCGGCCCGGCTTTGACGGAAAATACGGGGAGATACGGCTGTTCGGGGACTGAGAACGCCCTAATCCTGTTTTTTCCTGTACATGGACAGCAGCCGGTCCAGATATACGGACTTAAACTGCTTGCTGGCCAAAGCCTGCTGAAGAGGCGGAAGCTTCAGAATCGTCCCGAACACAGCCGCCATGGCTCTGTGATTGGCGAAGGCCTGATTGTCAAATACAAGATTCTGCAGGGTTCCCTTCTCAATGGCCTGAACCACAAAACGGTGGGTGCTGTTCACCGGCGTGATCACCTGCACCGGCCGGCGTTCCAGCGCAATGGCGCCGGTGGGACAGTTCCGGGCACATACACCGCAGCCAAGGCAGATCTCCTCGTCCACAACCGCACGCTTCTTTTTCCCGGCATTCTCCCCGGTTCTCTCCTCCAGGGAAATGGCCAGAATCGGACACACCTTCGCGCATTTCCCGCATCCGATACACTTATCCAGAGAAACCTTTGGAATATAATTGGTGGTGGCGACGGGCTGCATGGGACTGAAACGGCGCGCCGCCTGCAGCGCCTCGCAGCAGCATCCGCAGCAGTTGCAGATAAAAGCAGGATGCTCCCGCACATTCTCGCCGATCTGCACCAGATTGCTGGCATAAGATCGCTCCAGCACATCCTTTGCCTCCTCCACGGAGATCAGCCGGGCATACTCCCCGTGCTCCGCAAGGGACCGGGCCGCATTGTCAAAGGTCAGGCACACATCCCAGGGCGCGTCGATCTCACAGGGATGTCCGGCGTGATAGGCCTTATGACGGCAGTAGCACAGTCCCAGGCCGATGTATCTGGCTTCCTCCACAATATGAGTCGCCCGCTCATAATCCAGAATATGATTGGTTTTGTCATTGGTCAGAACCGGCTCCTGCACATAAACCCGGCCCAGTCTGGTTTCCGTGGCAAAGAACAGATCCTTGACAAAGTCCTCCTCCACGTTCATGTACTGATAATACAGTTCGCTTAAATATTTCTGGTCAATATCCCCCCGGGTCCGCATCAGAGCAAACTCAATATAACCGGCCATGGGCGGCGGCATGACAAACTGGCGCTGCCCATGATATTCTGAGTCCACCAGAAGGGCCTTGTCACACAGGTGGTCCAGAAGCTTTTCCGCCTTTGCCTCCGTGGTTCCCCAGATCCTGGCCGCCTTCTTCAGCGTGAAGGGGCGCACGGGCAGAAGAGATACCCATTTCGCCTCCTTTTCCGTATACAGAACCTGCAGAATCTTATACAGCGTATCCGACGGCGGAGCCCCCTGGGTAAACCAGTTGATTCGATCCTCCAGATTCCTGTACGCATCTCTTGTTGTTAAATGTCCCATGATTATCCTTTCCTTTCCCTGTTTTTTATACCCTGTCCGGTTTCGCTTTCCATCCTGTATAATACAAGTATACTTATGAAAACAAATGAAGTCAACGAGTATTCCCATTTTTACCTGCGGTCCCCGACGTGAAAAATACGGCCGGTTCCCACACTGCAGTGCCCGCGCATTTCACATTCAGATTGCTCCTTGACGCTTTTCCATCGCCTGTTGTACAATGGACTGCGCAGACAGACATTTTGACCCGCAGCAGGAGGATTTCATGACACAGCAAAACGACTTTTCCAAAGGAAATATCCCTAAAACCATAACCCGTCTGGCCATTCCGATGATCGCGGCCATGCTGGTAAACGCCCTGTATTCCGTAGTAGACAGAATTTATATCGGACATCTGGCGGATGTGGGACAGCTGGCGCTGACCGGAATTGGCCTGTGCTACCCCATCACCATGTCGGTAGCGGCCTTCTCCTATCTGGTGGGAAACGGAGGCGGACCACTGACGTCGATCCTGCGGGGCGCGGGGGACGACGACGGGGCGGAAAAAATACTTGGAAACAGCCTCACTCTGCTTGTCTCCCTGGGTATCCTTATCCCCGCCATATGCCTGCTGGCGAAAGAGCCCCTTTTGTATCTGTTTGGCGCAAGTGACGCCACCTATCCGTACGCGAACGCTTATATCACTATCTATCTGTGCGGATCCATCTCCGTAATGCTGACCCTGGGACTGAACCCGTTTCTGAACGCTCAGGGCTTCACCCGCATGGGCATGATGACCGTACTCATCGGCGCGTTCTGCAACATCGCGCTGGATCCCTTTTTTATTTTCACACTGGGAATGGGCGTATCCGGAGCCGCCATCGCCACAGTAATCTCTCAGACCGTATCCGCGGTATGGGTGCTTGTGTTTTTGCTTGGTAAAAAGAATCTGGTGCGCGTGCGCCGCAAAAATCTGCGCCTGGACAGAAAAACCTCCGTGCGTATCATGAGTCTTGGCTTTTCCAGCTTTGTCATGAACATCACGGAGGCGGCTGTTTCGGCCGTATTCAACGCGTCCCTGAGCCGGTTCGGGGGAGATACCTACGTAACCGTAATGACCGTCGCCAGCTCCGTAGCTCAGGTAGTTTTTATGCCTATGAATGGTTTTGCCCAGGGCGCCCAGCCGGTGACCGGCTACAATTTCGGGGCGGGGCTGTATCACCGGGTAAAGGAATCCTTCTGGTTCCTGACCCGCTTCTGCGTCACCTATTCGGCGCTGGCCTGGCTGGCGCTGATGCTGTTCCCGGAACAGATCATTTCCATTTTCAACAGCGACCCGGCGCTGATCGCCGCCGCGGCACCCATGTTCCGCATCTATTTTGGAATGAATTTTATCATGAGTCTGCAGACCGCGGCGCAGAACACCTTCGTCGCCATGGAGGAAAGCAAAAAGGCCTCCTTTTTTGCCATATTCCGGAAGCTGATTCTCCTGATTCCCCTGACGCTTCTGTTCCCCAGAATCGGCTTTGGCGTAACCGGCGTGTTCGCGGCCGAGCCTGTGGCGGACACGATCTCCGCCGTAACCTGCTTTACGGTGTTTATGCGGACCGCCTATCGAAAGCTGGGAAAAAGCAGCCGTTAGATTCTTCCGGTCTCTGAAAAAGGCCTCACACCACCGGCTGCCAGGCGCCCAGGATTTCCTCTGCGATATTTCTGGAGTGATCTGAAATTCTCTCCAGCCCCACCAGCGCGTCCAGGAAAACAATTCCCGCCTCCGCAGTGCATTCGTTGGCCGCCAGCCGTCTCATATGCTCCGTCCGAAGAGCAATCTCCAGCTCGTCCGCTTTCTCCTCCTCACGCAGAACTTTCCCGGCTGCCTCCCTGTCATTTCCCTCCACGGCCTCCACCGCATAGGAGAAGCTGTCCGCGCAGACCCGGATCATCTGCTGGAGTCTGGCCTTCCCCACGTCTGTAAATTTCACATTATTTTCTTTCAGGTTCTCCGCATATTCGGATATGTTCTCGCAGTAATCGCTGACGCGCTCCATATCCGATACAATCTGAAGAAGAGCCGCCACATGCTGGTGCTCCTTTTCGTTGATGGACAGGGAGCTGATCCGGATCAGATAATCGGTGATCTCATGGCAGAGACTGTCCGCCACATTCTCCTCCTCCCGAATCTCCTGTATGGCACGCCCATCCTGAGAAAACATAACCTCCTCGGCCTTTCCCATGGTTCGTTTCACGATTTCACCCATGCGGCCAACCTCACTTTCAATGGAGGAAAGCGCAATGCTGGGGGTCTGCAGCATACGCTCGTCCAGAAGGACATGCCCCTCGTCCGGTTTTTCCTCATCCTCCCTCTGCAGTTTCTTCGCCAGGCGGATAATTCTGTCGGAAGCCGGGAAAAGAATAACCGTGGTCAGGATATTAAATACCGTATGCACCATACTGATCTGTGTCTGGCTGATGGCCTCTCTCCCCATGGCGGGGTTCAGAAACTGGAAATACACAATCGCAGCCACGCTGAAAAGAACCGTACCGATAATATTAAACAGCAGATGCATCCACGCCGCGGTCCTGGCGTTTTTCTTCGCGCCGATCCCGGACATCATGGCCGTCACACAGGTTCCGATGTTCTGTCCCATGATTATATAGACCGCCGCGCTAAAGGGCACCAGGCCCGCCGCCGCCAGACTCTGCAGGATACCCACTGACGCCGAGGAGCTCTGGATCACCGCCGT
>JAJQBI010000022.1:0-27282 GCA_021203365.1 Clostridiales bacterium | reverse complement strand
GAGCTCTGGATCACCGCCGTGATAAACACGCCCAGCAGGACTCCCAGGATTTTATTCCCTGTCAGAGCACTCAGAAGAGATTTCATTTTATCCCCGGCCGCGTTCTCAAGGCCCTGCGCCATGATCTGCATTCCGTAAATAAACATTCCCAGTCCGCCGACAAAGGAGATTATAATGGTCAGATAATTCATATTTTCCTCCTGTAAAATTCGTACAGAGGCTACAATACCATTATTATCCCCAAATTACAACGGTTATCCATTTTTTAACCCTGGCTTTACCCGGATTTTACACAAATTTAACCCTTTACGGATGGGGGAATCCCCGCATCTTTCCGCAGTTTTTTCAGAATTCGTTTCTCCGTCCGGGAAACCTGTACCTGGGAAATCCCCATGATTTTCCCCACCTCCGCCTGGGTCTGCCCCACAAAATAACGAAGACCGATGAGACGTCGCTCTGAAGCTGACAGCTCCTCCAGGAGCTGCTTCAGGATCAGTCGGTCCAGAATTTCTTCCTCCGGCTGTCTCTTCTCCTCAA
Source organism: Clostridiales bacterium (assembly GCA_021203365.1). Lineage (GTDB taxonomy): Bacteria > Bacillota > Clostridia > Lachnospirales > Lachnospiraceae > Blautia_A. The sequence goes on along the minus strand of JAJQBI010000022.1, from coordinate 26,745 downwards.
TGCGGTCCAGCAGTTTTACATCACAGTCATCTTCCCCGCAGACCGGACGGTAAAGAGATTCCACCTCCCTTCCCGCTTCCATGGCCTCCACTATTTCCTCCTTTTTCGCACCGGTCTCCTCACACAGCTCCTCAAGTGTGGGCTCCCTCCCAAGTCTGCCGGTCAGGCTTTCCCGGGCGCAGAGGATTTTCCGGGATAATTCTTTCAGGGCCCGGCTGACCCGGATCATTCCGTCGTCCCGGAGAAATCGCCGGATCTCCCCGGCGATCATGGGCACGGCATAGGTGGAAAATTTCACCTCAAATTCCGGGTCAAACCGGTCCGCCGCCTTCAGAAGCCCGATGCTTCCAATCTGAAAAAGATCCTCCATCTCCGTACCGCGGCCTGCGAATCGCTTTGCCACACTGTATATCAGACCTGTATTTTCCTCAAATAAAGTATCTCTTGCCGATTTATCCCCCTGGTGCGCGCGTTGGATCAGAGCAAGAGTACGGTCCATTACTGCCTCCCGATGATTTTCTTCATATGTACCGTGGTCCCCTGTCCAGGCTCTGAGACCACCGATACTTCGTCCATAAACGCTTCCATAAAAGTAAATCCCATGCCGGAGCGCTCCGCGTCCGGTTTTGTGGTGTACAGGGGCTCCATGGCCTTTTCAATATCTGTAATCCCCACTCCGTGGTCCGTGATATCCACGGTCAGCTCCCGCTCACGCTGGCGGCACACCATCTCAATCTTGCGCACTTCCCCCTCATATCCGTGTATGATACAGTTGGTCACCGCCTCGGACACCGCGGTTTTCAGATCCGCCACCTCCTCAAGGGTAGGGTTCATCTGGGTACAGAAGGCGGCCACGGTTACCCTGGCCAGTCCCTCATTCACAGGTCTGCTGTCAAAAATGATTTTCATTTCGTTGGTATTTTTCATTCTGTGCTCCCCTCCTGTATCCCGGTCCCGTTTTCATTTTCCTGAATGCTCATATATCTCCGCATACCTCCCAGCCGGAGCAGACGCTCCATGCGGCGGTTCACACACACCGCAGACATACATCCGGCGCGCATGCCCAGGGCTCTGTATCGTCCCATAATCAGGCCGATCCCGGAGCTGTCCATAAAAGCCGTATCTGAAAAATCAAAGACGATCCTGCGGATGTAATTTCTCCCCATGATTTTATCTGATTCCTTTCGGATCGAATCCGCCGCCGGATGATCCAGCTCCCTGGGAAGATGGATCCGCAGGGTTGTTCCCTGTATCTCAAAATCCGGTATCATACTCATTTTCCCCTTTATTTGATTTTTTTATACATCCCCGCAAAAAAAGGACATGCTTTCGCATGTCCCCTTCCCCGGGGCTTCTCTGAACGCAGAAATCTACAACAGAGTCTACCAGCCGCTGTATTCATCATCATAGGAGGAATCCTCCTCCGATTCACTGTCCTCTTCGTAGGAATCCTCTTCCTCCGTCTCGCTGTCTTCGGCCTCATCTCCGCTGATGCCGGAAACTCCCGTCTTCTCGCAGATGACATTGTAAATCGCCATGGCCGTATCCGACAGAGAATCCTCATAAACATTCATAATCTGAAGGGCCGCACTGTCCAGATCACTCTGACGGTAATAATAATACGCCAGAAGAAGAGACTCATAGCTCTGGCTGGACTGATTCGCCGTGGTCAGCTGAGCGGATATCTGCGCGGTCTCCGAATCATATTCCTCCACCTCACTCTGTGCCTTTGAAAGCTCCACTGTCTGACTGGAAAGAGCCTCACTGTAATTCACGATCTGCTCATTGGCCTCCCGGTAAATATCCTGTCGAATGGAGGGCATTACCAGAAGCCAGAAGGCAGCCGCCCCGGCCACAACCCCGGCGGCCAGGGCAAAAAACAGAGACACCCTGGACCGTTCCCTGTAGGGCTGTGCCTGACGCACCACAATCTCGCCTCCCAGGGAGCCGTCTTTTTCCTGATTTCCGCCGAATATGCCTCCTCTTTTCTGTTCCATCCGGGTGGTCACGCCGGTCTGCTCATCAATCTCCCGGAGGAACCGAAGGGTGGTGGTATTGGTCTTGTCGATCCGGGCCGCCCGTTTCAGAATCCGTCTGGCCTTATTCCACTCCCGGTTTTTCATCTGAATCAGGGCCAGAAGATGATACCCTTTGATCAGCTTCGGATTCTGATTCAGAATCCGCTTCAGCCGGATGGCCGCCATATCCTCATGGCCCTCCCTGCACATTTCCAGGGCGTGATTATACTGTTTAATGCTTTCATTAATCACATCCAGCCGGTTCTGATTCTGCTGAAGACGCTCAATATACTCGGAGGCAAGATTCTTTGTCCGGCGAAGATTTTTGCTGATCACCCATTCACTCAGCGCGGATACAGTCTCCCCCGTCTCAAAATAAACCAGGCCGAGAAGATTCCGCGCCTGAATGTTGCGTTTATCATAGGCAAGACTCTGCTTGAGGCAGCTGATTGCGCCGGACAGGTCCCGGATCGTCGCCTTCTCCAGGCCCTGATTATAATAGAGTTTGGACAGGTAATCCGCCTTCTTCTGAATCAGAACATTCGCCCCGCAGTGAGGGCAATAGTCCAGATCCCTGTCCGTCAGAAACGCGCCGCAGTTCATGCAGTTCATTGGTCATTTCCCCTTGTCTTATCGCACACGCCGGTTGCTCTTCACTTCCCGGAGCATTTCCTGAAGTATATCAATAATGTCTGTCAGCTCACGGTCATAGACAACCTCTTCCACGTCCGCCACGTCCAGACACGGCTCGAATTTCTTAAGTTCCTCTTCGTAATCGATCATATTATCTCCTGTCTGACCCTGTCACCTTTTTTATTTCTCCCACAAGATAAAGGGATCCCACACAGAACAGCATTCCATCCCCGCCCTTTACCTCCAGGGCTCTTTCAAAAGCCTGAGACACTTCCTCGCAGACTTCCACGGACATACATCCAGCCTCCCGGAATACGCCTGCGAGCACTCCCGCGGGCACCATCCTGGAACCGCCCACCTGGGTGATCACCACATGACGGAAGCGGATTCTGGAGCAGATGGTCCAGATCATATCCCGGTAGTCCTTATCATCCACCGCAGAGAACAGCAAAGTCAGAGGATATTCCCCCTGAAAATGATCCGCGGTCTCCACAAACTTCTCCACGCCGTCCTCGTTGTGGGCGCCGTCCACAATCACCCCCGGAAGGATTGTCTCCATCCGGCCCTGCCACCGCGTCCTTCCAAGGCCATCGGAGATGGCCTTCATCGAAGCGGGAATCCTCTCCCGCTCCACCTCCATGGTTTTCAGCGCAAGGGCGGCGTTCATCACCTGATAGCCTGCGATAAACGGGATGGAAAAAACCGTATCTCCATAGTACGTACTGTCCAGAGAAAAATCAATTCCCTCTCTTGTATTTTTCCGGATCTCGGTGTCTTCCCGCCTTACGGCAAATGCCGGACAGCCCAAAATCCCGGCTCTCTCCCGGATCACCGCGGCCGCTTCCGGATCGTTCCCGTCATAGATCACCGGTACGCCCGGCACCAGAATTCCTGCCTTCTCACCGGCAATCTCCCGGACGCTGTTCCCCAGATACTGCATATGATCCTTACTGATGGATGTAATCACACAGACCTCCGGTGCCTCCACCGCGGTGGTGGCATCCAGCCGTCCTCCAAGCCCGGTCTCCAGCACCACATAATCCACCCCGGCCCGGGCAAAAATCACCATCCCCATAAGAAACAGAGTCTCAAAATAGGTGGGATGATAGCTTCCCTCCGCCACCATCTCATCTGCCAGCCTTTTTACCTCAAGAAAGGCTTCCAGGAACACCGGATCGCTGATCTCCGTCTCGTTGATCTGAAAACGTTCATTGATCCGCACCAGGTGTGGGGAAGTAAAAAGCCCGCAGGAATAACCCGCCTCCCGCAGAATTGAGGTAAGAAAGGCGCAGGTGCTTCCCTTTCCGTTGGTTCCCGCCACATGAATCACACGGAATTTCTTCTCCGGATTTCCCAGCCTTTTCAGACATTCCCGGGTATGATCCAGACGGTTCTTCTTTGTAAACTTTGGTATTTCTTCAATATAATTAATTGCTTCTTCGTAATTCATCTGCTCTATCATTATATAACACCCACAAAATAAGTCCATACCCAATCGTACACACTTCTGCGACAAATTCTGCCGTCGGTCCTCCATGTATCCGGAGGCTCCAGGGCTATGCGATCCTGTTTCATCCGGGACCTCCGAACCAGAAGACCCGATTACTCGCTGTCCGCAGCGCTCTCCCCGGCGTCTGCATCCGTGGCTGTGGCGTCTCCTGCGGTAGCCGCCTCAGGCAGCGTCCACACACTGTCCTCCAGAATCGCATAAACAGCCCGGTCATAACTCTTGCTCAGCGCCTTTCGGGTAGAACTGTTGCTTCGTATACACACGGTCAGCCGGTCAAAATCGTCCAGCTCCACCCCGGAAATAAGCAGGGTCGTGGTATTCACATAGGTGGTCTCATACCATTCCCCATTGATCTGCACCTCCGCCGAAGGCGTAAAATTTAATCCCCGTATCCGGTAGGTATAATCATCCTCTGAGATAAGCTCCAGGGAATCCAGCGTCACATCATACAGCCCCAGCCGCATACTCGTCCGCTTATAGGGACTTGTCCCTCCATAGGGATACATTTCCCCGTAGAGGATATCATACTGCAGCATTTCCAGATCCACCTGATAATTCCTGGTATTTCTTCTCGCCTGATGGTATTTGAAGATGGTTCCCTCGTGAATGCCCACACGGTCCATAACCTCCGCGGCGATCTGGTAGGAGGCCAGGTTTTCATCCTCCTTTTCCATGCCAAAGTTATCCCAGATCACATACTCTGTCTGAAACAGATATTTGTTCTCCAGGTCTTCCACCGTCAGGTCCATGGTGGGAAGATGGTCTCCATAGATCACCAGCACCACATCCTCCGGGTAATCCTCCAGAGCCTCCACCAGCTCGCCGATAAACGCATCCATCTCATGGATTTCATTCACGTAATATTCCCATTTGTTATTCAGCTCCTCTGTGGGGGAGCCGGACACGGTAATCTCCGGATCCTCCAGAATGGGTTCCGATGGATAGTCCCCATGGCCCTGAACAGAAATGGTGTAGATGTAGTCCTTTTCCTCCGTGGAATCCAGACACTTCAGGATCTCATCGGTCAGCACACTGTCCTTCACCCAGCCCAGGATATTCTGATCGTCCTCCTCCGGCATATACTCCTCCGAAGTAAAGGTATCAAATCCCAGATTGGGGAAAATAGTCTTTCTCCCATAGAAATTCGCCTCATTGTTATGTATGGCGTGAGTGGAATATCCCAGATCCTTCAGCACATAGGCCGCGCTTTCACAGGTGGTCTCCTTCAGAATGCTTTTATAGGGATATTCTCCCGCTCCAAAATAGTGCATGCTCATTCCTGTGATCACCTCAAACTCGGTGTTGGCCGTCCCGGCTCCTACAGATGGCACCTTAAAATATCCGGAGGAATAGTTTTCCATCAGAGACCGGAAATTGGGAATGGGGTCCTCCGAGCATTCCAGGTAAGTCACAAGGGTCGGGTCAAAAAAGGACTCCATCTGCAGAAAAATAATATTGGGATAATCCCCATCCTCGTCGGTTTCCGGAAGATTTTCCTCGGATTCCTCAATACGGGCGATTTCCTCCTCCGAATAGTCCATGGGCTCATCAATGCCCGTGTCAAAAACCGTAGTTGCCAGACAGTATGGAAAACCATAATCTTCATAGACAAAGGCAATATTTCCAAAATAGGTGGAAAGAATCCGGTTGTCCAGGGCCAGCTTTGTAGCTCCGGCAAAAAGCAGAACCCCCAGAAGAATCAGAGGAATATTATAGCGGTACTTCAGTTTCCCCCGGTATTTCGGGGAACGGATCAGCAGCACAAGCAGAAAGACCGCAAGAGCCGCAAGACCGATAATCACCAGAGCGACCTCCACCTGAGACAGATATTTATTTAAAATCGAGAGGGCGTCATCCAGATTTTTCAGGTCCGGCCCGGTAAAGGGCGTCACCCGGTTCAGGAGCACAACCCCGTTGATAATTCCCAGCAGAAGCCAGAAAGCACTGATAAAGCATCGCCAGAAAATTCTTTTTCGAAACAGATATACGATCAGCATCGTGGTAAAAATGATCGCCGTATTATAGAGAAACACCAGCGGTTTCCCTGTCATGTATTCCCACGCCTCAGTGACCGACCATCGGCTCACCGCCTCAATGATAAAATACAGTACCGCACACCAGAGTGCCTGAAGAATCAGAGATATCCGGTTGCAAAATTTCGTTAATTTCATATTCAACATCCCTTATCTGTTATGAAAATCCCTGTTCCGGCGTATGCAGGGCAGCCTGTCCGTCAGCTGCCCCTTCTTCCGGCTCATCCGGCCGGCTCAGGCCTGCAGCTGACTCAGCTGCATGTTCACTTTCTCTCTCATTTCCTGGTATTTCGCCAGTTTCTCTCTCTCCGCCGAAACCTTGGCTTCCGGCGCCTTCTGTACAAAATTGGGATTTCGCAGCATACCCTGACAGCGGGCAATCTCCTTCTGAAGTCTCTCCTGTTCCTTTTCCAGGCGCTCCAGCTCCTTTTCACGATCAATCAGATCCTCCAGGGGAAGATATACCACGCCTCCGGACACCACGATGGATACGGCGTCCTCCCCGATTCCATCCCGGTCCTTCTGCACATGAATCTCCTTCGCGAAGGCAAGATTCACAAAGGATCTTCTTCCCGCCTCATACATTTTGCAGAGTTCCTCATTTTTCCCTACAATGAATACACTGGTCCTGCGGTTCTGGGGAACATTCATCTCATTTCTCGTGTTCCGGATCCCCTTCACCACTTCCTTATAGCTTTCCACTTCCCGCTCCGCCTCCGGGAAGACAAAATCCTCCCGGAATACCGGCCAGCTGGAGATCATAATCGACTCTTCCTCAGGAAGAAGAGTGCAGTATATTTCCTCGGTAATAAAAGGCATAAAGGGATGAAGAAGCTTCAGACCCTGCGTCAGCGCTGTGCGGAGGGTCCACAGGGCCGCGTTGGCCGCTTCCGGGTCGTCCCCGGCCTTCCAGAGACGTACCTTTGCAATCTCAATATACCAGTCACAGAGCTCATCCCACAGGAAATCATAGACCTTCTGAACCGCGATTCCCAGTTCATATTTGTCCATGTTTTCCGTGACTTCCCGCACCACGGTATTTAATTTGGAAAGAATCCACTGATCCTCCGGCCAGAGTTCATTCAGATTCTCCGGCTCACGGATACTCTTTCCCTCCAGGTTCATCTGGATAAAGCGGGAAGCATTCCAGATCTTATTGGCAAAATTCCGGCTGGATTCCACCCGCTCCCAGTAAAAGCGCATGTCATTTCCCGGGGCATTTCCCGTAATCAGTGTCAGGCGCAGAGCGTCCGCCCCATATTTGTCAATCACCTCCAGGGGATCAATCCCGTTCCCCAGAGATTTGCTCATCTTCCGACCCTGGGAATCCCGCACCAGCCCATGGATCAGCACATGGTGGAAGGGAGCCTTCCCGGTCTGCTCCAGACCGGAAAATACCATCCGGATTACCCAGAAGAAAATAATATCGTACCCGGTTACCAGCACATCCGTGGGATAGAAATATTCCATCTCCGGAGTCTTCTCCGGCCAGCCCAGTGTGGAGAAGGGCCAGAGCGCCGAGGAAAACCAGGTATCCAGAGTATCCTCGTCCTGGTGCAGATGAGCGTGTCCGCACTTCGGACAGATCTTCGGCATTTCCCGGGCTACCGTCATTTCCCCGCAGCTGTCACAGTAATATGCCGGAATCCGGTGCCCCCACCAGAGCTGTCTGGAAATACACCAGTCACGGATATTTTCCAGCCAGTGGAGATAGGTCTTGTCAAAACGGGACGGAACAAACTCCAGCTCCCCATCCTTCAGTGCCAGAATGGCAGCCTTCGCCATCTCGTCCATCTTCACAAACCACTGAGGCTTGATCATGGGCTCCACCGTAGTGCCGCAGCGATCGTGGGTACCCACGCTGTGAGAATGGGGAACCACCTTTACCAGAAGGCCCTGGGCCTTCAGATCCTCCACGATGGCGGCTCTCGCCTGATAGCGGTCCATCCCGGCGTACTTTCCGCCCAGGCTGTTGATGGTGGCGTCATCGTTCAGGATGTTGATCTCTTCCAGATTGTGGCGTTTTCCCACCTCAAAGTCGTTGGGGTCATGGGCCGGCGTAATCTTCACACAGCCGGTTCCAAACTCCTTATCCACATACTCATCCGCGATCACCGGAATTTCCCGGTCTGTCAGCGGAAGCTTCAGCATTTTCCCGATGAGATCCTGATAACGTGCGTCCTCCGGATTCACGGCCACAGCGGTATCTCCCAGAAGGGTCTCCGGACGGGTGGTGGCAATCTCCACGAAACGTCCTTCCTCTCCCACAATGGGATAATTGATATGCCAGAAAAATCCATCCTGATCCTCATGAACAACCTCCGCGTCCGAAATGGAGGTCTGGCACACCGGACACCAGTTAATGATCCGGGATCCCTTATAAATATATCCTTTCTCATACAGGCGGATAAAAACCTCCTGCACCGCCTTCGAACAGCCCTCGTCCATGGTAAAGCGCTCCCGCTCCCAGTCCGCGGAGGCGCCCAGCTTTTTCAGCTGGCCGGTGATCCGGCTGCCGTATTCTTCTTTCCATGCCCAGGCGTGTTTCAGAAACTCCTCCCGGCCGATCTCATTTTTATCAATGCCTTCTTTTTTCAGCTTTTCGGTTACCTTCACTTCCGTGGCGATGGCCGCGTGATCGGTTCCGGGCTGCCAGAGTGCCTCATATCCCTGCATTCTCTTAAACCGGATCAGAATATCCTGCATGGTCTCATCCAGGGCATGGCCCATATGCAGCTGTCCGGTCACATTGGGCGGCGGCATTACGATTGTAAAAGGTTTTTTATCCGGATTCACCTTCGCGTGAAAATATCCGTTGTCCATCCATTTCTGATAAAGCCGATCCTCAATTCCCTTTGGATCGTAGGTTTTCGCGAGCTCTTTACTCATACTTTCCTCCTGCTCAAAATATGCTTCAACAAACACGCCCCTCACACAGACGTGTGAAGGGCGATGAAAATCACGGTGCCACCTTCATTATACGAAACCCGTATATCTCCTCATCCCAATGCGGGAAACGGAAAAGCCTGCTATCATCCACCGCTTCTTCCCAGCCATTGCTACGCCCCTTACTATAAAGAAAATCTCGTTTTTTGTCAAGGCCGCAGAGCGGATTTCACAATTTCCCGCAGGCAGGGCCCAAAGGACCGCAAGGCACCCGGTGATCCGATCCGTTTCTTCCCTGTAAAACCCGGACCTTACTCCACACTTTTCAGCGATTCCACCATATCAATTTTCTTCAGCTTAAAATGCATGACTCCGTTCACAAACAGAGAGAACCCACAGGTGATCGCCGCGCTGTAAACATAGCTGACTGTCTTGATGGTTCTTCCGAACATATAGGAATCCACCTCCACCGTAGTAATGGTATAGCTGTGCAGCCAGGTCCCCAGAAGAGAACCCACGACCACTCCCAGAACCGTGAGGAGAATATTTTCACGGAATACATACTGGGAAACCTCTCCGTCGTAAAAGCCCAGAACCTTCAGCGTGGCCAGCTCTCTTTTCCGCTCTGTGATATTAATATTATTCAGGTTGTACAGAACCACGAAAGCCAGCATTCCCGCCGACACAATCAGCACAACAATCACCAGGCCCAGAGTGCTCAGCATCCGGGTAATGGTAGCCGCGAGACTGGCCACGTAGCTGATGGACAGCGCCGCGTCATATCCCAGGATCTGATTTCCCAGCTTCTCCGCCTCATCGGTGTACTCTTCCTCCATGGTGAACACAAGGCTGTTGTAATCCGGATCCTCCCCAAAGGTTTCCTCGTAAACCTCCGGCGTCATGTATACATAATGGCCCATATAGTTTTCCGTGATCAGAGTCACCTCCACCTGGTATTCCTGGCTGTCCTTTTCCAGCGTAATCATATCTCCGGCCTCCAGGCCAAGAAGTGTGGCGGTTTTTTCACTGATTACAGCGCCCTGTTCGGGCATCTCATACTCCTCTCCCGTGGTGCGGCTGCGAAGCGTCACATCCTGCTTAAAATTCTCCAGGTCTTCCGGCACAAAAAGATATACGCTTAAATCTCCCTTCTCTCTGGGGGAGGTGACACTGGAATACACCACCCGGGTGTACCGAAGAAGCCCCTCGCTGTCGTCCAGGAAGGCTTCCAGCTCCTCCACATCCTCCTCTGTGGCATCCTCGTCAAAAATCACGGTGGCGTCAAAGTGATGGAGATCCGAGTACTGCTTCAGCACAATATCCATAATGGAATCATACAGTCCAAAGCCCACCAGCATCAGCGACATGCTTCCGGCAATCCCGAAAATAGTCATAAACAGCCGTTTCTTATAGCGGAAAAGATTCCGGACTGTAGATTTCCAGGAGAAATTCAGATGTTTCCACAGGATTCCGATCCGTTCCAGAAAAATTCTTTTCCCTTCCTTGGGCGCCGGCGGCCGCATGAGGGACGCCGGTGTTTCCATAAGGGCCCTGTAACAGGCAAAAAGAGTCGCTCCCAGCGTGCAGACAATGGCCATCCCGGAGGCCGTCAGGGCATAGGAAAGCTGATAGTCAATGCGCAGCTCTGTGGTCATATTCTGATACATAATCCCGTACGCCTGAATAATAATGTAGGGCAGAAGCTTTTCCCCGATGAGAATTCCCACCACACTGCCTCCCGCAGTGGCAAGGAAAGCATACATCAGATATTTGTACGCGATGGCTCCCTTCCCGTATCCCAGCGCCTTCAGGGTTCCGATGAGAACCCGCTGCTCCTCCACCATCCGGGTCATGGTGGTCAGACTGATCAGTGCGGCTACCAGGAAAAAGATCGCCGGAAATACCTGGCCCAGGCTCTTGATCCGCAGGGTGTTATCCCCGTAATCAGAATACTCCGGAAGATCATTTCGATCTGAAAGAATCCACTCCGGAACCTCTATATCCCCGATCTCCTCTTCCGCATCCGCCACCTTCTGTTCTCCGTCCGCGATCTCCTCCTCTGCCTCTTTTTTTCCGTCCTCGTACTCTTCCCATCCGTCGTCCAGCTCTTTCCGTCCATCCGCCAGAGTCTCCCGGGCGTCTGTCAGTTCTTCCTCTGCCTCTGCCAGCGTCTGTCCGCTTTTCTCAACTTCCTTTTCTCCGTCCGCAAGCGTCCGCTCACTCTCTCTGATCTTCGCCTCGCTGCTTAGCAGTGTGGCTGTACCGTCTTCAATTTCCTCCTGTGCTTCCACAAGCTGCGCGGACTGCTCATCCAGCTGGGCCTGACTCTCGTACAGCGTCGCCAGACTGGCATCCAGCTCTGCCTGGCCCGCGGCCAGAGTTTCCTGGCTGGCGTAAATTTCCTCCCATCCCGCGGCCAGAGCCTCTTCCTGGGCTTCCAGCTCCTCCCAGGCCGCATCAATCTCCGCCTGACCAAGAGCAAGAGACGCCTCCTGGGTACTCAGCTCTGTCTCCTGGCTCTCCACCTGGGCAAGACGGGTATTCAGTTCCGTTTCCTGAAGGGCAAGCTCCGAAAGGCCGGCCTCAATGGAGGCCAGACTTGTCTCCAGCTCACTTCTCTTGGCCGAGAGGGAGGTCCGGGCCGCCGTGATTTCCGCGGATGCGGCACTTACACTTTGCTGATACCCGGAAATGGTCTCCGCAAGGGATGCAGACTGACTGGTCAGCTCCGAAATCTGGCTGGCCAGAGCGTTCATTTCCTCCTGGGAAAGTCCTGCGGCAGCTCCCGCGTCATACTGTGCCTGATAAGAGGCCAGAGACGCGTCCACACTTTCCTTCTGGCTCTGATAAGAGGCCAGCTGGGCCTGCGCCTCAGAAAGAGAAGTCTCCTGAGCCGCAAGAGACGCCTCCGCCTCTGCCACCTGCGCAAGTCCTGCTTCCACCTGTGTCTTCTGTCCGTTCAACGTCTCCCGGGCTGCTGCAATCGTCTCCAGGCCTTCCGCGATCTGGATTTTCCCGGCGGCGATCTCCTCCTTTGCAGCGGCGATCTGCGTCTGCCCGTCGTCTATTTCCTGCTGCTTTTCCTCCAGAGTGGCTTTGGCCGCGTCGATCTGGGCCTGCCCCTCCTCCGCCTCCAGAATCGCGGCTGCAAGAGCTTCATATCCTTCTGTGATCTGAGCCTGACTTTCCTCGATCGTCGCCATTCCCGCGTCGATCTGAGCCTGATAAGAGGCGATGGAAGCCGCCCCCTCCGCAAGCTCTTCTTCCGCCTCCGCAAGCTGGGCCCACCCATCCGCGATCTCGTCCTTTCCATCCGCAAGCTCCTCTTTCCCGTCCGCAAGCTCCTGCTCCGCGTCCGCAAGCTGCGTCTTTCCTTCCTCATATTCCTCCAGGCCGGTCTCGTATTCCCTCAGACCGTCCTCATAGTCTCTCTCCGCCGCGTAAAGCTTTTTCCTGGCGTCACTCAGCTCTTCCTCTGCTTCCTTCTTTCCATCCTCCAGTTCTTCTCTGGCGTCGGCCAGCTCCTCCTCTGCCTCCGCGATTACCTCCTCATACCGTCTCTGGCACTGTTCCTCCTCGATCTCTTCCACCCGCTCCATCACACGGTCCACCAGATCGTCATAGGCGTCTGTAAAGCTGATCACATCCTCCGCGCCATGCACATGGACATAAATCTGCGTATAATAATCCTGCTCAAAATCCTCCGGAAGAACATAGGCAAAGGCGTCAATCTCACCGGAGCCCAGCGTGGTGTTTCCACGGTCAAAGGACACATAAAGGGGGCAGGTGCCCACACCTACCACTGTAAATGTCTCCGTTTCCAGCAGCTCGCTGTCCTCCTCCTGGGTAAAGGTGATGGTATCTCCCACCCCCAGCCCGTCGGTATTCGCAAACTCACTGTCCAGAAAAAGCTCTCCGCTTTTCTCCGGAAGACGGCCCTCTTCCACACTGACCTGATTAAAATTCTCACTGATGGATTCCACATGGAAAACCGACTGCTCATCCTTCGTGACATACAGAACATCCGTGGACCAGGCGCCTTCCGCCTCCTCCACGCCGTCCACCATCCGGATGGCCTCCACGTCCGCGTCTTTCAGCCCCAGCGTCCCCTGTATCTTAAAATCCATAAGGTCTGTCGCCTCAAAGTAAGCGTTTCCGGATTCCCGCATATCCGGAGATGTGGCCTGAATCCCGGAATAAAAGGCCACACCCAGAGCCACAATCAGGAAAATCGAGATAAACCGCGCCATACTCCTGCGAATTTCCACGCGGAAATCCTTATGTAATGCTTTTTTCATCTGCCGCTCTCACCTACCACTCGATCTCCTCCACCGGAGTGGGATGCTCATTCATGTACATCTGGGAAACCTTTCCGTTCCTGATCCGTATCACCCGGTCCGCCATGGGTGTCAGGGCGGAATTATGGGTGATGACAATAACGGTCATTCCCTTTTCCCTGCATTTATCCTGCAGCAGCTTCAGAATCGCCTTCCCGGTCTGATAATCCAGGGCTCCCGTAGGCTCATCACACAGAAGAAGCTTTGGATTCTTGGCCAGTGCCCGGGCAATGGATACACGCTGCTGCTCTCCTCCTGAAAGCTGCGCCGGGAAATTGGAAAGACGCTCGTGAAGCCCCACCTCATTTAAAACAGTCTCCGCATCCAGCGGATCCTTACAGATCTGGAGAGCCAGCTCCACATTCTCCAGCGCAGTCAGGTTGGGAACCAGGTTATAAAACTGAAATACAAATCCCACATCCTCCCTGCGATACCCGGTCAGCCGACGGGAGGAATATTTCGCGATATCCTCTCCGTCCACCCACACCTGGCCGGAGGTGGCCTGATCCATTCCACCCAGAATATTCAGGACCGTGGTCTTTCCGGCACCGCTGGGGCCTACGATCACCACAAATTCTCCCTTTGTAATTGCAAAGCTGATCTCATCCACAGCCACGATTTTTACATCTCCGGAACCATATACCCTGGAAACCTTATCCAGCCGGACATAATCATTTCTTTTTTCGCTCATGCCATGTTTCCTTTCATTATAGAGTAAGTATAACACTTTCAGGAAGCCCTTTTCAATTTATTCCGGGTTTCTATTTCTAAAAAAGCTCTTAACAATCGGCAGCTATTAAATGATTGAAGCGACAAAAAGTATTTTGTCGCTATGATACACGGATTTCTCCGCACTTCGTGCTCTCGAAATCCTGACAACATTCGAAATCCGCTCATTTTTCTGCGAAAAATGGCTACTTTCTCATATTGTTCGGGACCCAATCTCATGAATGCAGATGCAAGCATCTGCATTCATGCCCTTTTGTCCCTTGTATCATTAAATATTCAAATATTTCACTTGCAGTTCCCTTTGTTTTGTGTAAAATGAAAAGAATACAGGAACGTTTTTTCAGACATCGCGTCCTGAAATTCTGCAGAAGGGATCTGAATCAATCTATGAAAGTAAAACGCGCATTTATTATTGTACTTGACAGCTACGGAATCGGCCACGCACCGGACGCCGCGGATTTTGGGGATGAGGGCAGCAATACTCTGGGCACCATCACCAGATCCTCCAGATATCACACCCCCAACATGTGCCGGATGGGGCTTTTCAATATTGACGGCGTGGACTGCGGGCCAAAGGAGCCCTCTCCCATCGCCGCCTATGGCCGTCTGGAGGAGTCCTCCCGGGGCAAGGACACCACCATCGGCCACTGGGAAATCGCCGGCATTATCTCCCGGAAACCCCTGCCGGTATATCCGAGCGGATTCCCGAAGGAAGTCCTGGATGAGTTTTCACGACGGACCGGACGGGGAGTTCTGTGCAATCTGCCCTACTCCGGCACCGATGTAATCCGTGATTACGGGGACGAACATGTGAAAACCGGAAAGCTGATTGTTTACACCTCCGCGGACAGTGTTTTTCAGATCGCCGCACACGAAGAGGTGGTTCCCCTGGAGGAGCTGTATCAGGACTGCCGCATCGCCCGTGAAATTCTCACCGGCGATCACAGCGCAGGCCGTGTCATTGCCCGGCCTTTTGTAGGTGCAGACGGCCAGTATACCCGCACGCCCCACCGCCATGATTTTTCTCTGCTGCCGCCTTCCACCACCATGATGGATGTGCTGACCGCCAATGGTCTCGCCTCAAAGGGCGTGGGCAAGATCTATGATATTTTTGCGGGAAAAAGCATCCAGACCACCGTCTCTATTGAAAATAACGTAGACGGCATGAACAAGACGCTGGCCATCCAGCAGGAGGATTTCCAGGGACTCTGCTTTGTCAATCTGGTGGACTTTGACATGCTCTACGGCCACCGCAATGACATAGACGGCTACGCCAACGCGGCCACGGTCTTTGACCGGCAGCTGGAAGAGTTTATGGGGAAAATGCGGGAGGACGACGTATTGTTTATCACCGCGGACCACGGCTGTGATCCCGGATATCCCGGAACCGATCACTCCAGAGAATGTGTTCCCATGCTCCTCTACGGAAACCCGGTGAAACAGGGCGTGAACCTGGGTACACGAAAAACCTACGCAGACATCGCGGCCACGGTTCTGGATATCTTCGGTCTGTCCGGGGACATCGCGGGAACCAGCTTCTGGGATCTGGTAAAGAAAGACTGAACCGGAAGGAGAGATAAAAGCTTATGGAGAAATCAGAAATACTGTCCCATGTGGATCTGACCCTGCTGAAGGCCTTTGCCTCCTGGGAAGATATTCAGAAGCTGTGCCGGGAAGCCGCAGCCCTGCACACCGCATCGGTGTGCATTCCCCCCTGTTATGTAAAACGTGTGCGGTCCGCCTTCCCGGAGCTCACCATCTGCACGGTCATCGGCTTTCCCCTTGGATACAGTGTTCCGGAGGCCAAGCTCATGGAGGCCCGCAGGGCCATTGAGGACGGCGCAGATGAGCTGGATATGGTGGTAAACATCTCCGATGTGAAAAATCACGACTATCCGGCCGTGGAGGAGGAGGTTCGCCTGATGCGTTACGCCTGCGGCGGACAAATACTGAAGGTAATCACTGAAACCTGTTATCTCACCCGGGAGGAAAAAATCCGGCTCTGCCAGATCGTCAGCGACACCGGCGCCGATTATATCAAAACCTCTACCGGTTTTGGCACGGCAGGCGCGGCGCTGGAAGATGTCCGCCTGTTTAAGGAATACCTGGATCCGGATGTAAAAATAAAGGCTGCCGGAGGCATTCGCACCCTGAAAGATATGGAAGCCTATCTGAAGGAAGGGTGCGCGCGCATCGGCAGCAGTATGACAATGGCCCTGAACGATTAGGACGCAGCTTCTTTTTGCCTGAAGCGGCTGTCAGATCAGCCCAAAATGCTCCAGTGCATTCCAGATTCCGTCCTGATCCACAGGGGTGGTCTGATAACCGCAATACGGCAGAATATCCTTTGAGGCATTTCCCATGGCCACACCGGTCCCCGCGTATTCCAGCATGGGAAGATCATTGATGCCATCTCCGAAAGCAAAGCTGTCCTCCACTGAAATCCCCAGACGTTTCAGAAGAAATTCCATTCCCGTCGCCTTGCTGCAGCCCTTCTGCACCACCTCCCACACATCCTCCGTATGGGCCAGAATGGAAAAATGGCTCTCACAGAAACTCCGGAATTTTTCCCGGTGGGATTCCGGAAGAAGCTGCACCAGGAACTTGTCAAAGGTATAGACGCAGGACTCCTCCCGGCCATAAGCGGACAGATCCTCCTTCGGGTAGGCACTCAGGAATTCCTCCATAAAGGCAGAACGGGCCAAATTGGCTCCGTCATACAAAAGCCGGCTGCCCCCCTCGTAGGTGACCGCCACCCGGCATTCCCGGGCCATATCCACCACCTCCCTACAGAGAAGATTGGGAATGGTCCGGAAAAACAACTGCCGGTCATGCATATACACCCGGGTGCCACAACCCAGAACATACCCGTCAAAATCCAGCGCCCGGATTTCCTCCGGGATCATGGAACGGGTGCGCCCGGTGTTGACAAAGGTCAGGTGACCGTTCTCCCGCGCCTTTTTAAGCGCCGCGGCGGTGCTTTCCGGAACGGAAAAGGGATACGGGGTAAAAAGAGTCCCATCAATATCAAAAAAAAGAATTTTTCTGCTCATGCTTCTTCCTCCTTCCGGGTATGTACCCGAATGCCGTTGACCTCCACTTCACCTTCCATGGGAATGACCAGACACGGTCTCCCGTCGATGACCCGGGTCTCTACCAGCCCCGCCCGCTCCGGGGCCACGTGAATCGCCACATCCGGTGTTTTAATTTCGAATTTCCGGGTATTGGTCAGATTGCTGGCCACAAGAGCAGAGTCTTCCCCGGCCGCCTCCTCATACTGACGGTCAAAATCCGAGAGTCTTTCCTCCTCCACACCACATTCCTCCAGAAGGCGTCTGACCTCCGGCTTTGTGAGAATCACCGGGTCCGGCTCGTCCTTCTGAGACTGGATCAGGTCATTGAGTTTTTCATGAATGTTCAGCACCGTGTCATAGCCGCAGTCCTCCCCCAGAGTTTCCTCCACCAGGGCATTGAAGGAATCCTTCTGCCCTCCCGCGGAAAGGGGCGGCGTACAGCCAAACACATCCTCCATAAAGGCTGTGCGGGTGGCCTCAGCGTTTTTCGTGTAGTACAAAAGTCCATGAATATCTGTGCTGCGGTCATTGAACAGCGGAAAAAGAAATCCCATGTCCGGCATTTCCACGATCCAGTCCCGCACCCGGTCCTGAATGGTGTTGCTCTGGGCGTCGTAGCAAAGACCGGCCTTTGACAGGTTCACCGGACAGATGCTGCACAGAATATGGGTATAAACCTCATTGGAGGCGTCGAACATTTCCAGGTTGTCCGAGGATTTTCCCGGAATGTCATAGGCCGCGTGAATGAGAATGATATAATAATTTTCCGGATACTCATAGCCTGCGATCACCCTGTCATAAAACTCCTCCAGCAGGCTGTCGTCGGTGAGACCGCTGGCCCGCAGACGCAGAAGGAATTCCTGCGTTCCGCCCTGGGCCTCCTGGGACAGGGGAAATTCCAGATTCATCAGATTTTTCCCCAGAGTACCGGAAAGAGTTTTGCGAAAAATATCAAAATACTTGAAGATCTCCTCCTCCGACAGGGAGAGAAAAGCCGCCTTCAGCTCGGTTTTTTTGTTTTTTTCCGCGTCCACATAACATCCGCAGATCCTGGTGATGGCGCAGCGGTCCTGCGTGAACTGTTTCTTTATCTCCGCGATTTCTTTTTTGTTCATGCTGTAAATACCTTTCATTCATATATTCATGCGTTCCCGTTCACAGACACTTCCCCTCACATGCGCAATCCCGCCTGTGAACCGCGGATCCACACACAGAAAGATACCCGGAAAACACACGCCTTCCGGATATCTAAGGGCTTGTACATCTCACAGTTTGGAATAACCATATCCGTTGACCAGAGCGTCAATTTTCTGCCCGGCCTGGCACAGAGGACATCTGGAGCTTGAATAGGTCTGATAGCTTGGAACATCCTTCTGCTGGAAAATCGAGTACACCGGCACGTCCGCTACCTTATTGACGGCGCTGAAAATCGCCGTGATGGCGCGGATCCGGCCGCCATAGTAAAGAATACTCTCAATGGCCGTATAGAGGGTCTTTCCGGTGGTGATGGAGCCATTCAGGATCAGAATATTCTTATTCCGGACCATCATCTCTGTATTGTCACGGAAAAGGATCTGTCCCATTGAGTTGTATTCCGGGGTGGTAATATACATGGTCTGGTGCGCGTTCATGGAAACTACGCCGGCTTTGGTCAGCTCCTGGGCAAGAAAAGCGCCCACAACCTCCATTCCGTCCATGCATATAATCGTGTCCACCGGCGTGCTGGCCACATAGATGTGTGAAAGGTCTCTGGCCACACGCTGGGCTTCCGAACATCTGGACTTCATCATGGTAATGTCCAGATAGTGGGTGATATGAGACTGAGGCGTAGCAAAGTGTCCCGGGATAATCCTCAGCTCAATTCTGTTGTCCGTTCTGGCACTGATTTTAAACTGCTTCCGTTCCATAAAATAACCCTCCTTTTCCACCTGGTGCAATTCACCCGCACTTGGGCTGTACACAATCTGCCGAAGGCACTCCTCCGGGAAGTGCTCTCATTATATCATTATATTTGCCAAAAAGGGAAGGACTTTCCGGGAAATTTTGTGAATAATTCCGCAAAAAACAGAGAGACACCTGTTTTCACAGTGTCTCTCCCCCATGGTCTTTCCTTATTCTCAGCCAATGATCATCTGTACGCCGCCGTAAATACCCGCGTCATTCCCCAGCTCCGCCAGGGCGAATTCCGTCTCCTCCGCACCCGGGAAGGCGTATTCTTTAAAATATTTCCGAACGCCGTCCACAAGGATGTTTCCGGCCTTTGACACTCCGCCGCCGATTACCACGATCTCGGGATCGCAGACACAGGAGATGGAGGCGAGGGCCTTCCCCAGAAGGCGGGTCATCTCTTCGATGAGCTCCAGGGCCACCGCGTCACCCTCCTTGGCACAGTCACAGATATCCTTGCAGGTAAGGTTGGAAAACTCTCTCAGACGGGTCACCGCTCCGTCCTCCGCCAGCTTCTTTTTGGCGCTGTTTACCAGACCGGTAGCAGAAGCATACTGCTCCAGACAGCCATGTTTTCCACAGCCGCAGGCGCGCTCCTCATGTTCCACCACCTTCATATGTCCGATCTCACCGCCTGCGCCGTGCACGCCGGTGAGCAGCCGGCCATCCACGATCACGCCGCCGCCCACGCCGGTTCCCAGGGTGACAAAGACCACGTTTTTATGGCCTTTGCCGCCGCCCTGGCCCATCTCGCCCAGGGCCGCCGCGTTGGCGTCATTGACGATCTTCACAGGCATTTTGCAGAGCTTTGACATTTCCTCCGCCACATCAAAACCGCCCCACTGATTCAAATTCACACAGGGCTTTACATAGCAGTCGTTTAAAACCGCTCCGGGAACGCCCATGCCCAGGCCTTCCACGTCAGAAACTGTAAGTCCCCTCTCCGCAAGTTTTCCAAGAACCGCAAGAGCGATGTCCGGAAGAAGATTTTCTCCTTTGTTGTCCTTGCGTGTGGGAATTTCCCACTTCTCCACCAGAGTGCCGTCTGACTGGAACAGCCCCAGCTTCACTGTGGTACCTCCAAGATCCACACCAAATGCATAAGATTTCATAACTGTTTTCCTTTCTTTTTATTTGAATTTTTATTACAATCCCTGTATCTCATAAATAGTATCCGAAGCGGACAGAAAATATTTTCCGAAGATCTGCACATGCTTCGCGAAGGTCGCCCCTTTCGCGTGGGCCTCAAAGTCTTCCCTGGACTCAAAACGGGACATATAAACCACCCTTCCCGGAACCGCCGGGTCCGTCAATACCTCCATGGAAAGGCATCCCCTATCCTGGGAAACCGCCTCCGCGGCAAAGGCCCGGGCAAGAGGAAAATAAGCCTCCACATCCGTTACCCGGTCATCATTTATCACAAGAACCATTTTTGTTCCTCCTTCTTACAGCCATCACTACGCCACAACCTCATATCCCAGCTTTTTCTGCGTCAGAAAAATTCCCATGGACAGAGCCGCCGATACGAGCCAGGCCAGCACCACCAGCAGGGAGAGAAGGGTGGCTCCGTTTCTGATGATGTACACAATCCCAAGGATCACATCCATCAGCTGGAGCAGAAAACAGATCATCGCACTCCAGAAAATACGATCCCGGATCTGTTTACAGTCCCGCAGGTACATCCGTTCCTTCGAACTCACAAAAGAGACGATTCCCATGGCAAGAACCATCAGCGCCACAACTGAGACCAGAGTGACGCAGCCCACCAGCTTTGAGGCGTTCATGGGAATGCTCTGGAGAGCTGCCCACAGAGTGAGAAAAATCATGAGAATCCCGCCGCCCAGATGAATTCTCTTATATCGTTTCAGCTCTTCTCCCTTTTTTCCCCAGGAGGCGTATTCCCCTTTGTACACATATACGTTTTTTATACGCCCGTTTTTCTGTCTTTCCTGTTTTACATCAAAATCCTTCAGAAGACGTTCCTGGAAGTTATTCATTCTTACCGCGCTCCTTTTTAACCATCTTGCTCCGTCGTCCTCACTGTTTTTCGGGAGAAAATCCCTGTATCACATTATACCAAAACAGTTAAAAATTGTCGCTGTTTTTCGGCAAACAATTCAGTTTTTCACATTTTTTCCTGGAGACTTTGTCCATAAAGGCAGACAATGCACCCTTCGAGGAGACGAAGGATGCATGTCTGTCCAACCCATGAAGCTGCCGGACTGAAAAACCGGCCGCTCATTTTTAATGTTTACGGAATTTGCCCACCTTGGTAAGCCGGGTGGGAAGCTTGGGAAGCTTGCCGGAGGTCCGCACAATCGCCTCTTCCCCGCAGGCCTCCACACATTTGCCGCATTTGGTACACTCAAACTCATCGATCATATGAATATACTTCGCCTTGCCTTCAATGCACTCCTTCGGGCACACATCCAAGCAGTCGCCGCAGCCGGTGCAGGCCTTCGGATCTATGTAAATGTGCTCAAAGGCGGAGCAGACACCTGCGGGACACTTGTTTTTCTTCATATGGGATACATATTCATCCCCGAATTTCTCCACGGCATCCAGGGCCATCCAGGCGGACTCCTGCCCCACCGTACACAGAGTATTCCCGCACATGGCCTGGCCGATTTCCCGGGTAAGATCCAGGAAATCTCCTTTTCCCCGGGCGGCTGTAATTTCTCTCTGCATATATTCCAGCTGAATCAGACCCTCCCGGCAGAATACACACTTGCCGCAGCTGATCTGGCGGTCACGGCCAAGCTGGGTCAGAACCTCCTGTACCACGCAGTCCTTTTCTCCCAAAACACGAATCCTGCCGTTTATGGCATCCGCGGCGGTCAGCTCTTTTGCCTCCTCCGGCGTGTAAAGGCGGTATCCCATTCTCACCGCTTTGGCTCCCTCCAGAGAAACCAGATCACCGACCTTTGTATCTGCGGCCACCCAGGTCCCGGTGTTTCCGTCTGTGGAAATAAAGACGCTTTCATCCACAGAATCCTCCAGAAGATCCGCAAGACGGGCCGCAGTCACAATGTGAAGCAGGAGGCATTCCTCCGCCGCACGCACGTCAATGATGTCATTCACAATGGAAACGCCGTATTTCCCGGCAGTCTCCTTCAGATTTTCCGCCAGTGTGGTTTCTCCGGCCGGGAGATAAAGGGTCACCGTCTCTGCGCCCACCACATACGCAGCCGCGCACATTCCCTCAAACACCTTTTCCGGCGACTGAGCAAGAAGGGCCAGCAGCACCTGATCGGTGTCCGCATTGTTCAGTCCGGCTTCTACCGCACTGCCCTTTGCCTTTTCCATCCGTTCCGCGATGGATCCGGCCTTCAGACCGTAATCTTTCAGTCCGGCGGCTTTGATTTTCTCAAGGGCGGCCTCGCGCCCCATGGCCTTCACAGTCTCAAGAGCACTCATTTATTCCGCCTCCTTCTGAAAATCACCCCAGGTTCTGGGGGAAGAAATCTGAAGCCGCAGATCACACTGCAGGCAGCGTCCGGCCTCCGCGCAGGCATCTTCCCCGCACAGGCCGTGATCGAACAGATTGAAATTATCCTGCCGCATTTCGGCTCCGTCGATCTTTGGCGCACGCCGGGGCAGACTGGCAAATTCCGGTATTACGCCGATATACGGATCCGCGTTCTGTTCCGGAGCCAGGCTCTCCTCAATATCGCCGTCCCCGCCAAGGAACAGGTCAATCTGGCTGGCCGCCTCCCGTCCGGACTGAATGGCCATTACCACGGATTTGGTTCCGTAGATGCAGTCTCCTGCCGCAAAAATTCCTTCTACAGAAGTTCTCTTATCTTTCGTCAGGTCGTTGACAAAAATACTGTTGGCACGTCCAAGAGTCAGCCCGGCTGCCTCTGTGATGTCCGGTCTCTGTCCGGTGGCAAAGATTACGGTATCCCCGTCAATGTGATGCTCTGAGCCTTCCTCTTTTTTGATGATCGCCCGACGGTTTTCATCGAAGGTAAAGGATTCCACATTCATAAAGTCTACGCCGGTCACATGATCCTCCCCGGTAATGGCCTCAAAGGTCTGAGCCGGATGAATCTGGATTCCCTCTTCCTGGGCCTGCTCAATCTCTTCATCGTCTGCCGTCATCTTGTCTCTCGCCTCCAGGCAGGCCACGTGAATCTCCTCCGCGCCCAGCCTCTTTGCGGTTCTGGCACAGTCAAAGGCCACGTTTCCGCCTCCCAGGACAATGACGTGTTTGCCCATGCCAGTCTCCTGACCCATGGTCGCCTCACGCAGGAAAGAGATGTTCAGCAGAACGCCCGGCAGATTGCTGCCCGTCATGGGAAGACGCACGCCGTTGTGACCACCGATGGCCATGAGAACCGCATCGTATTCTCCCAGCAGTTCCGTGGGCTTCTCCACCCGGACACCGCACTCAATCTTCACACCCTGATCCGCAAATACCTGGATTTCCTCCTGCACCATATCTCTGGGCAGACGGTAGGCGGGAATTCCGTAGGAGAGCATACCGCCGGCTGTGGGCAGGGCTTCCTTCACAGTCACATCATGCCCCTGCTTGCGCAGATAATAGGCCGCTGTCAGACCGGCCGGGCCTCCGCCAACCACGCAGACCTTTTTGCCGGTATCCGGAAGCTGTTTGCCTTTTCCCTTCCAGTATTTTCCGGTATCCTGCTCCGCCGCATACCGCTTCAGGTTACGGATGGACATGGGCTCGTTCACCATCTTACGCTTGCACTCCAGCTCGCACACATGGGTACAGATATAGCCCAGAGTCTTTGGCATCGGCAGCTTTTCCCGGATTACCGCAGCAGCAGCGTCGAAATCTCCGTCCTTCACAAAACGAATATATTTGGGAATGTCTGTGTGTGCCGGACAGCCTGCGCGGCAGGGCACCACATAGTCTTCTTTCCGTACTTCGGAGGAGGCCAGAATATCCCGGATGGTACCTGTGGGACAGACCTCCGCACAGGCCTGGCAGAAGCGGCAGTCCGCGTCCTTCAGAAGCTTTTCATGAAGGGTGCCGGTGTAAACCTCCAGGTCTTCTCTCTTCTGATACTGCAGAACACCCACGCCCCGCAGGTCATTGCAGGCGCGCACACAGCGTCCGCACAGAACACAGCGGTTCATGTCATGCAGGATCAGCGGGTTTTTCTCATTTACGCCAAATCCCTTGGAGCGCATCTTCAGCCGGCCGGTCTTGGGACCGATATACTGGATCAGCATCTGCAGCTCACAGTGTCCGTACTTCGGGCAGGTGGAGCAGTCCTCCGGGTGACCCGCCAGCAGCAGCTCCAGGGCAAGCATGCGAAGGCGCTTTACCTCATCGGTCTGGGTGTGGATCACCATTCCGTCCTCCGCCTTCAGCTTGCAGGACGGCTCCACACCCTCACGGCCTTCTACCTCTACAATACACATACGGCAGGAGCCAAGAGGATTCAGATCCTTATGATGACACAGGTGAGGAATGTAAATTCCCGCGTCCAGTGCGCATTCCAGGACATTTTTTCCCTCCGGAACCTCCAGCCTGTTTCCGTCAATTGTTATAACAGCCATCGCGATTCTCCTCTGTTTTCCATTTCAATACATATGATGATACCAGGCGGCATAGGGCCGCCTGGCTGTCAGACCTTTGTCAGTCTTCATCCTCCACATACTCTGCCGCTTCCATTCCGGCGATCCGGCCGGTATTTACGGCAAATCCCATGGAATTTCCGGGAAGCAGGAACATGTAGCTGTCGTCATAGATGTTGCAGGCGTCCGCGCCGGCAGCGTAAAGTCCGGGGATGGGATCAAACTCGCTGTCGCAGGCCTCGCAGTTCTCATTGATCCGGATGCCGCCCACGGTTCCATATCCGCCGGGACGGATGGCCGCCGCGTAGTAGGGCGCCTTGGTCAGCGGACGAAGGTATTCCTTGCGCTTGAAAAATTCCTCATCTACGCTGTCGCAGTAATCGTTATATTCTTCCACGGTCTCCAGCAGGTTTTCCTCATCAATTCCGGTCTTCTCCGCCAGCTCTTCCAGGGAATCCGCCACGAACAGGCCGCTGTTTCCGGTTTCCTGAGCAATCCTCACACCTTCCGTAAAATCAGAAACATCCGGGTTGAAACGAACCATGGAAATCTCATCCACACCGTTTCGGATATAATATTTCACAATGGAGCTGTCCACAATGCTGAACAGTACACGATGCTTCTGATGAGAAGCCGCGTTTCCAAGGAAGGTGGTGTTCTGCATCTGCTCCTCGTTCATAACCCGTTTCCCCTGAAGATTTACCAGAAGATTGGGCTGCATCATAATGTTGGGAACACTCTGGGGAAGATCGTCGATTCCCTCAAAATTGGCCGCCTGCTCAATGCGAACCGGAACATGGTCCACACCGGCCTCCCAGGCCATGCGGATACCGTCGCCCACATTGCCCGGAATGGCAAAGTTGAAAAGATCCTTTCCGAAGGTATAGCCGGTTTCCTCTTTGATGATCTTGGGATTCGCGCCGGCGCCGCCGGTACAGATAATGGCCGCCTTGCAGGCGATCTCGATTTCATTGCCGTCCTTATCTGTGGCGAGAACACCGCACACCTTTCCGTCCTCATCCTTCAGGATCTTCTTGCCGGCGGTCTGCAGAAGAACCTGCACGCCCAACTCCTGAGCTTTTGCGTACAGAGCTTTATTCATAAAAGACGCCGCGCGGGGTCCGATTCCCTGGTCTGTCTTAACAATGTGCCAGGTGGGTTCGGATTTGGTGAAGTACTTGTATGCGCCCTCAAATTCCACGCCCATTTCCTCCAGCCATTCGATGGTCTCCGCAGACTGTTCAAAATATCTCTTTACCAGACGTCCGTCGATGTTATAGTGGGTATATTCCATGATCATGTTCAGGGCCTTCTCCACGGTAATATCATACATCTGTCTCTTCTGATAATGGGAACCGATGGCCAGCGGGCCCATCCCCATGTTTGCAGCGCCGCCTACCGCGGCGTTCTTCTCAATCAGGATAACCTCTGCGCCGTCCTCCGCCGCCTGTACAGCCGCACAAAGACCGGCAGGTCCTCCCGCAATTACAACGATCTGTGTCTCATAATCTGCCATTTTCTTCCTCACTTCCGAACCGTGCAGGTTCTTACTTTCTGTTGTTATAGGTATCCGTTTCATACGCGCCGATGCAGTCGTCCGCATTCATGGCCTTTTCCCTGTCACCATGATACACAGGTTTCCGCGCACTTCGTGCTCCTGAAATCCCCTTGTGTCCTTATTTTATTTTTTTTCACTGTGGCCGTATATGCCTTTTTTAGTCTCTCGTTTTTCCTTTTATACGCCTTTTTTGCTCTCCCGGTTTTCCCTTTTTAAGAATGAAGTAAAAATTCAACGCTGTTTTTTAGTAAGTTTGATTTGTCCCGGAAAACCGTTCTCCATGCCGCTTTACTTTCCCGACGGATCCTTCACGAATTTCTCCGCGTAATGGCAGGCCACCTGGTGGTTGGGCCGGATCTCCCGAAGCTCCGGTTCCTCGGCCAGGCATTTTTCCGTGGCGTAGGGGCACCGGGCCGCGAACCGGCAGCAGGGCTTGGGATCGATGGGGGAAGTCAGCTCCCCTTTCAGCA
>JAJQBI010000041.1 GCA_021203365.1 Clostridiales bacterium | reverse complement strand
CTTACCGGCGACTCAGTTCTTCTGGCGTACGCCTCGCGTATCGGGGTCTCAACCCCTATGGAGGTAGTAACCCCTACGTGGGAGGCAAACCCTATGGGGGAAGCAATCCCTATGGGGGAAGCAACCCCTATGGGGGCAGTAATCCCTACGGGGGAAGTAACCCATATGGGGGAGGGAATCCCGGCGGAGGCTTTGGGGGAGGCGGTTTTAACGGCCCTGCGGGGGGAGGTTCCCAGAGGACGGAAATTCATTTCGCAAAGGCACTGTTTTTTGCGTCTCTGGTGGGGGCTCTGCTCTTTTTCCTTCTTGGAGAGCTGCTTTTTTCATATAGCGGGTTGAATACCATAGTTCTTGTTGGCATTTACTTTGCAGTATTCGGATTGCTGCTGGCCCTGGCTCTCTTTGCCGGAGCCAGAATCTGCAGGCTGGATTTTTCCGCGAAAACTTTTCTTGTTTCCGGGATCTGTATTCTGTTGTTGTTTGTGCTGGGGATGCTTTTTGAATTCATTTATGAGCTGAATTTTGCCCCTGCAAAAACCGTGACGGCAAGTTATGTATTTGCCATTGATAATTCCGGTTCCATGGCTCAGAATGATCCGGACGGGGAACGAATCGCGGCTATGGAAGAGGTGCTGGAGGGAGAGAACGAGACTGTGGAGTACGCGGTATACACGTTCGCCAGTGAAGTCCGGTGTGTCAGGGAAATGGCGCCGATCGGGGATGGAATGGGAGAGCTTGACATTGAACCTGGGGGCTCCACGGCGATTGTGGGTGTACTGTCGCAGATTGCCGATGATATGAAAGACGGCACACTGCCCTGTGATGAAGGTACACAGGTGATACTTCTCACGGATGGTTATGCGACGGACAGTGACCTTCTGGGCCTGAAAATCAATCGTGTCCTGAAGCAGTTTAACAACCGGAAGGTCAGTGTAAGTACGGTCGGCCTGGGAGCGGTAGACGAAAATTTTCTGAATAATATATCGGATAAAACCGGAGGGCTGAGTGTGACCACAGATAATGTGGATGAGCTTGGAAACGCAATGGTATCCGTAGTTCGAAAAACGGATGCTACAAGAACCCTTCTGTCTGCCAGGAGTCAGGTAAATATGAACTGGCTCTATGGGATTCTGCGTGTCCTGTTTGTGGCAATTCTCGGAATGATTTTTATCGGAATAAAAATTGCCATGACAGATGACACAACGGATACCAGGATGCTTGTTATTGTCTCTGCCGTGGGCTCCCTGCTGGGCGCCTGCATTCTGGAGTTTGGACTGGCGCTGGTTCTGACCGGATTTGTGGCCAGACTTTTTATGGTCATCCTCTTTGCGCTGACGATCACCACAGTGGAGGTTGTAAAGAAAATGGGCTTCAGTTATGGGAGTCTTGGAATGCTTCATTAGTCCTGTTCGCAGTGGGGCAGTCTTTGAGGCCTGCCGCTGTACTGGCCGGCTGTACGCGAAACCAGTATGTATAGTATTTCCGGAACCCCAGAGATTCATACAGAAGATGGGCGGGAAGGTTATTCTCCACAACCTGGAGATAGGCCTTCCTGGCCCCTTTTTTTTGTCCTTCCCGCAGAAGACCGGTACAGATCTGACGGGCATATCCTTTGCGGCGAAAATCTTCCCGCACATGGATGGCGTAAATCCCAATGGAATCCCGATCCAGAATGCCAAGGCCTGTGGAAACAATTTTCCCCTCATGCCATATGGAAGCGCAGATGGTTTCCTTTGGGATGGCCCTGTACATGGAAGGCACAACGGCGCGGTGTACGGGATTGATGGTTCCCTTCAGGTCAAAAAGACTGTGGATCCATATTTCCGGAATATCCTCTGTGTAGCATATTCTGGGGGAAGTCTTCTTTGGCGGAATCTCCCTGAGCTCCATGGTCATAACGTCAGTGGTATGTTCGATGGCGTACCCCCGGTTTTCCAGAACATAATCAAAATCCGGGGATACCAGTGGGCTGATTTTGAAAACAGCCGGAGAGCCCAGGCGGCTGTATTCCTGTTCGCAGTAGGGGATTTTCTCCCTCCAGGTCAGGGTGGAGGCGCCAAACTGTTCTACACTGTTTGTCCTGTGTGTGTAAAAATAGGAAAAACGCAGGATCCAGCCGTCGTACAGTTCCATTTTGTGGGAGGGCCAGGCGTTCAGAGACATATCCTCAATCTGTTTTATATCTGTATGCATGGGTAAGGACCTTTCTGTAAAATCCGGAAGATGGATGTTTAAAAACAGGGTTGTTCATGGTAAAAGTTCCTTCTGGTGCTCCAGGAGAGCCGTATAAAGCTTTTTTGCCAGCAGACGATGTCCCTGTTCGGTAAGGTGAATGCCGTCCGGAGTAATCCGGGACATTCCGTGGTGCCCAACGGCCGTGAGCAGACTGTGCTGGAGGGGAAGGAAAGGAGCCTGGTATTTTTCACTGAGGTCGGCGATGCCACGGGACATCTGCTGAAGAGACGGAACCCAGGTCTGAAGCTCTGCCGGCCACGGAAAGACAAAGGGCTCCATCAGAAGAACTTTGGCGCCGCTGCCTGTGATTTTCTCCAGCAGAAGATCATAGGTTCGAAAAAAATCCACCATCATGGCTTCCTGTTGTTCTTCTGTACGGCCGGTATTTTTCATCAGGGCAATGTTGTTGATTCCGATCAGGATCGTCACCAGGTCAGGCGACAGTGGGAGGTATGCCCGGGAGACGTTTTCCAGCAGGCGTGCCACGGTGAAGCCGTCTGTGCCCCGGTTCAGAATTTCCGGGGAATTTCCGCTCCATTCCGGCATATGTCTGAGAAAGTATACATATCCATGTCCAAGAGGAGGGGCATCTGTAAGTCTTCCGCAGTCTGTGATGCTGTCTCCGATACATAAAATCCGTTTCAAGGAATTCACCGCCTGTCTGCTTTTGTATGGTGTAATTATGGTAGCACAGAGACGCCCGCTCGTCAAAATATTTTTATGAGAAAGTATAAGGAGCAGGAGGTCAAAAATTGTCGAAATATGTCAAAATGTTTCTTAAATTTTTTGAAAAAACATCTGGACAAAAAGGTGCTTTTATTCTATACTTTGATTCATCGGAGGGCGGGACAGCTTAGATGTCCGCATCCGATATCCAGACCTGTCAGTTCTGGCAGGGAATTCCACTTTTACGATTGATGGGTGAATGGAATATGAGGTGGTGAAATCTGTGCGAATAAGCCGCAAAGGACCGCTGTTTCCATTTATTAAGGTACAAAAGAGAAACTCCTGTTAAAGAAAAAAGAGAGGAGGAGTAAAAATGCTGCTTCACACCTTCTTTCCTGTGGCTGTTGCATTTTGTGCGATGCTTATGGATCTGCGCACAGCGCGGGTAGATAATGGGTGGATTCTGTTTTCCATGGCAGTGGGACTTCTGATTCGTGTCTGGCAGGAAGGCGTAGGAGGTATTCTGTCATTTCTGGCGGGAACGGCTGTTCCTCTTATTTTTCCGGGAATTCTTTTCATATATCATATGCTGGGAGCGGGCGATATCAAGCTGTTCTGTTCTCTTGGCGGATTTATGGGTCCTGCTGTAGTGGGAAAGTGTATATTCTGTTCTTTTCTGATTGGAGCCGGTATTTCTCTGGCTATTCTGATTTCCAACGGCGATTTCCGCCGAAGATTTCAATATTTTTTTCAATATATGGAAGACCTGATAAGGTCGGGTGAAAGAAAACCTTATATACGGAAGGGAATGTCTGAGACTGAAAATTTCCATTTTACTGTACCGGTTTTTTTAAGCACGCTGTTATTTGCGGGAGGTTTGTATTAAATGAAAAAAAATATTTTTGCCGTATGTGATCTGGAGGTGGATTATGCCTGTAATTTTATGGATTACCTGAATCAGAAAAGAAATATTCCCTTTGAGGTTCAGGCATTTACCAGTGTGGAAAGTCTGCTGGAATACGGGCAGAGAGTTCCGATAGAGCTGCTGCTGATTTCTGTGAAGGCTATGTGTGAGAAGGTGCTGGAGCTTAAAATTGGAAAAATTATTATTCTTTCGGAAGGCGTGCATCCCCCGGAGCTGGATCAGTATTCCAGTGTATATAAATATCAGTCCTCCGCGAACGTGATTCGTGAGGTGATGGCCTGTTATGGAGAGGAAAAGGCGCTGGAGCCTGTGCAGTTTCCGGTTCTTAAGAAAACTACGGAGATTCTGGGGGTTTTTTCTCCTCTGGGAAGGTGCCTGAAAACCTCCTTCGCCTTAACGCTGGGGCAGGTGCTGGCAAGGGAAAAAGCAGTACTTTATCTGAACCTTGAGGAGTATGCAGGCTTTGAGGAGCTGATGGGCAAGGGCTTTGCGGCTGATCTTGGAGACCTTTTGTATTATGTGCGTCAGAAAAACGAAAACCTTATTCACAGACTGAACGGTATTGTGCAGAATGTGAACAATCTGGATTATATTCCGCCGGTGCGCACGCCTCCCGATATCCGTGCCGCCGCCTGGGAAGACTGGGAGCGTCTGTTGAATGAGCTTTCGGTTAACAGTTCTTATGAGACAGTGATTCTCGATCTGGGAAATGGAATCGATGAGACCTTTCAGCTGCTTGACAGGTGCAAAATCATTTATATGCCTGTTCTTGGGGATACAATGTCAGCCTGTAAAGTGGCACAGTTTGAAAATCTGCTGCGGATATGGGATTATTCACATATTTTAGGGAAAATCGTGAAAATACGGCCGCCTTTTCATTTGGAGGGCTCCGCTTCGGAAAATTATGTGGAGCAGCTGGTATGGAGCGAGCTGGGAGATTATGTGCGGGAGGTTTTGAGAAATGAGAGGGAGCTGAAGTGAGTCTGTGAAGGATGACATACATGAAAAGGAGGGGATATGGCAAGAGACTATTTTCAGAAAATCCGGAAGGTGCTGATGGAACACCTGGATATTACCCGGGAGCTGACCGATGAGGAAATTCTGGAAACCATTGATGATGTACTGATGAATCAGATGCGGGATGCCTGTCTTTCCCTGAGGGAAAAGGTAGAACTCCGTCAGGAGCTGTTTTATTCCGTGCGGAAGCTGGACGTCCTGCAGGAACTGGTTGAGGATGATACAGTTACGGAAATAATGGTAAACGGACCCAATGCGATTTTTATTGAACGGGGAGGAGGGCTGACCCGATGGAATAAAACATTTACATCCAGAGAGAAGCTGGAAGATGTGATCCAGCAGATTGTGGGACGCTGCAACCGTGTAGTGAATGAATCCATGCCCATTGTGGATGCCAGGCTGGAAAATGGTTCCAGAGTCAACGCAGTGATTTATCCGGTGGCTCTGAACGGTCCGATTCTGACCATCCGCAGATTTCCGGAGCAGCCGATTACCATGGAAAAACTGATTTCTCTTGGAAGCATTACCGCAGAATGCGCGGCCTTTCTTTCGAAGCTTGTGAAAGCCAGATATTCCATAATAATCGGGGGTGGGACCGGAAGCGGAAAAACTACATTTCTGGGAGCGCTTTCCCGGTATATTCCACGGGACGAGAGAGTGATTACCATTGAAGACAATGCGGAACTGAGAATTCAGGGAATCGACAATCTTGTCTGTCTGGAAGCCAAAATGTCGAATATGGAAGGTTCTGTGGAGGTAACGATCCGGGATCTCATCCGCTCGGCCCTTCGAATGCGGCCGGACCGGATTGTAGTTGGAGAGGTGCGGGGCGGGGAGGCGGTGGATATGCTGCAGGCTTTAAATACCGGGCATGACGGAAGTCTTGGCACTGCCCATGCAAACAGCTGCAGGGATATGCTGAGCCGCCTGGAGACCATGACCCTCATGGGCGTGGACCTCCCGCTGGAGGCCATACGAAGACAGATCGCTTCGGGAGTGGATATTCTTGTCCATCTGGGGAGAATGCGGGATAAAAGCCGGAAGGTTCTGGAGATTTCGGAAATCTGCGGGTTTTATAACGGGGAGATTCATCTTCACGTTTTGTATGAGTGGGATGAGGAGAAGGGACTGGTGAGAAAAGAATCTCTTTTAAACAGAAAAAAGCTTCAGTATGCAGGAATTGAGTACGAGGATTATCAGTGAGTGATGGCCGGATATGCTTCTGTATGGGCAGACCGGAAGAAAACGCTCGGGAAAGGACACAGACGGGAACCGGAGAATATGAAAAAAAGAAAAGGAAAAGAGAATTTATGTACAACAGGAAAAAAGAATTACGAACAGTATCATTTTACAGGGAAAGAGATGACGGTCTGCGTGACAGAGAGCATAGTGTTGTGTCTTGTCGTCGATTATCTGTTTTTCCAGACTCCATGGGCACTGCTGTTTATGACGCCCGTGCCGATCCTGTTTATTAAACAGAGGCGCAGGCAGATGATTCGCCGGAAGAAGAAAGAGCTGAACTATCAGTTTAAAGATGCTCTGGCATCCATGAGCGTAGCCATGCAGGCCGGATATTCCGCAGAGAATGCCATATCCGCCTGTGTCCGGGATCTGGAGCGTATGTATGGGAAAAACTGTGATATTCTGGAGGAATTCCGCTATATCGAGAGTCAGCAGCGTGTCAGTGTTCCTGTGGAGGAACTGTTTCTGGATCTGGGAGACAGAACCCGGGTGGAAGATATTGAAAACTTTGCGGCGGTGTTCTATACGGCGAAAAGAACCGGCGGAGATATGACGCGAGTGATTCAGAAGGTGGCCAGAATGCTGGGAGATAAAATTGATGTAAAAAAGGAAATTGAGGCAACGCTGGCGGCTAAAAAATCTGAACAGATGATTATGAGTGCGATGCCTATGGGAATCATTTTATATCTGAAACTGACATCGCCGGGTTTCTTAAGTGTTATGTATGGAAATCCCTTTGGAATATTCACTATGAGTCTGTGCCTGGGCGTTTACGCGGGCGCTTACTGGATGGGAACAAGAATTGTAGATATTGAGGTCTGAATATGTGGGTACATATTATTATTTTTTTATCATTTCCGCGGCATTTGTTCTTGAAAAAACAGGCTGTATTCCGATAGAGAAAATGGCCGGTTCCAGGGGCTTTTATATGTTTCTGGCCGTAGCGCTGGCGGGGAATATTATGGGGCTGGCGATGACACTGCAGGAAGGGGGAAAAAAGATCTATTCTTCCGGTTATCAGCTGGAAAAAGAGACTGCAGGCGTCTATGAAGAGGAATTCATGGTATCCGTGGATGGAAATGATATGGGAACTGTATCTATTCAGGTACCGGAAAAAATATCTGAGGAAACAGCAGGAGATGCCGCCGGAGAAGAGATCCTGACAGAAGAACAGAGGCGCGAGAAGGAGCTTCTGACCATGATTGAGGAATATAATCTGGAAAAAGATGACCCGGATTATTATTATCTGCCTGGAGAATGGGAGGGAAGAAAGCTGGTCTGGGAAAAGGAGGGCGATACCACAGGAACCCTGCTCTCCGGAATGTTTCTTCTTGCAGGCCTGCTTCTGATTTTTGTTCAGAAAAGAGAGGAGGAACAGGAATTTCTGAGGAGAAGGGAGCAGGTTTTTATGGATTATCCGGGGCTGATTATGAAATTTACCCTGCTTGTCCAGGCGGGACTGACGGTTCGAAAAGCTTTTCAGAAAATGGCGTCAGATTATCAGAGAAGCAGACCTGAGTGTCCAAGGTATGCCTATGAGGCAATCATGACGGCATGTAATGAGATGGACAGCGGTATTTCGGAGGCGGAGGCCTATCGAAGATTTGGAGAGAGGTGCGGACATATTCGATATAAGACCTTTTCTGTTCTTCTGATTCAGAATCTGCAGAAGGGAAGCCGTTATCTGGCGGATATCCTGGAACAGGAATCCATGGAAGCCTGGGATGAGAGAAAGCGGAAGGCCCGCGTGATTGGCGAAACGGCTGCGATGAAACTGCTTGTTCCGATGATACTGATGCTGGCGGTTGTAATGGCGATTGTAATGATTCCCGCATTTCTGGCTTTTTTATAAACGAAATCGGATTGGAGGAACCTATATGAAAAAAATATGGAATATGGCAAGAGAATTTGGAAAGGAAGAGGATGCGGTGGGTGTGGTTGAGCTGATCCTGATTCTGGTCGTCCTTATAGCGCTGGTTGCGCTTTTTAAGACGCAGCTGACATCTCTTGTAAAATCAATTCTTTCAAAAATCACAACACAGAGCAACGCAATCTGACCTGAGAGAAAAGGAAAAATAACGGAGCAGGAGGGAGGGGATTTCCTGATGAAACGAGGCAGTATTACAGCCTTTCTGGCGTTGCTTCTCAGTTTTGTACTGCTGCTGGTCACAACCGGAATAAAGTCTGTGCAGATGGCGTCTGCGAGAACACAGATCCTTAATGGCATGGATATCGGTCTGTATTCTTTATTTGGGCAGTATGATAAGAAAATGCTGGAGGACTATGATCTGTTTGTGCTGGATGGCAGCGGGGGAAGCGGAAAACTGAATCTGGCATCTGTATATGATAATTTTGAATCTTATATGGAACCCGTGCTGAAACAGAACAATCAGAGCCTTTCCATTGTCCAGGGCGGTATCTCCGGGTATCGGCTGCTGACAGACGGGAACGGTGAGGTCTTTTACAGTCAGGCAGTGGCATATATGAGAGAAACACTTGGAACACAGGGAATACGCCTCCTTCTGAACCGGCTGGAGAATCGGGAAACTCAGACTGCGCAGGCCGAGAAGATGGGAGAACTCACTCAGGACAGCAGTTCTCTGGATTCCTATGAAACAGAGATGAATGCGGCAGCCAGGGAAAGTAAGGAGGCAGAAGGACAACAGCAGCAGGCGTCTTCGGACAACTTCGGTGATGGAAACAGTACAGGCTTTTCTGATGAGGTACCTGCAAAGACGGTCAATCCGGTTACAGTGATTCGCAGAGTGATGAAAATGGGGATTCTGGAGCTTGTGATTTCCGGAAACCGGGGAATCTCCGGGGGCAGAACGGATAAAAACACTCTTGTTTCAGGGAGGAGCCTTGCACAGGGAATGGCTATGGGAACGGGGGCCAAAGAAGATAATTCCTATACTTCGCAGGCATTGTTTGTGACTTATCTGACGGATAAGCTGGGTAATTATCTTGAGCCGGCTTCTTCCGGTCTTAAGTATCAGACAGAATATATCATTGGAGGAAAAAGCAGTGATCAGGAGAATCTTTCCGCTGTGGCTTCCAGACTTTTGCTCATACGGGAAGGTGTTAATTTTGCCCATCTTATGGTGGACGGAACCAAAAGGAGTCAGGCGGCCGCTCTGGCGGTCGCCATCGCTTCCGGGTTTCTTGTACCGCCGGCAGCCGGGGTAATTCAGGCAGCGATTCTTCTTTGCTGGGCATTTGCGGAAAGCGTGCTGGATGTGAGGGAACTGTTTGACGGAGGGAAAGTCCCCCTTGTGAAAGCAGCCGCGGACTGGCAGATTTCCCTGGAAAATCTGCCGGATCTGCTGGGAGGTTTGGATACTATGCGAAGGGGAAACAGCAGCGGAATGTCTTATCAGGATTATCTTCAGGTGCTTCTGTTTTCCGCCGGCAGGAACGTTAAGATACAGCGGGGAATGGATATGATTGAGCTTTCGGTTCGCGCTCTGACGGGGAGGGAGAATTTTCGGCTGGATACCTGCATCACTGCCATGGAGGCATCGGTGGATGTCCGGGCAAACAGCTCAAAAATCTTCACGGTAACAAGACAATATGTCTATGATTAAGGAGGCGGGGAAAGATGCTTTTGGGGGCGAAAAAGGATATTCAGAAAAAAACAGACAGACTGGGAAAAATAAAACGATGCAGCTCTCTGAAGCCGGTGGTTTTTCCTGACCCCCCGATGACAGGACAAAACCTTCCCCCCGGAGTATCTTTCCGTGCCTCTTTAAAAAAGGCCAGCCTTGCGGTGGAGACAGCCCTGGTGCTTCCGATTTTTTTTCTGGGAATTGTCTCAATGATTTCTTTTATGGATATTTATCGTATTCAGACCGAACATCTGACGGCTTTGTGTCAGAGAGCGAAGGAAGCGGGTATGTACGCCTATGCTGTGGAGGGCACAGGCATAAATGAGATTACACTTCCGGATGTGTATGCGTATACGCCGGTCAGTGGACTGATTTCTCTTCCAAAGATATGGATGTATAACACTGTAAAGGTTCATGCCTGGACAGGAAGCGAGTATGAAGCCTTTCAGGACACGGAAGAGATTGAGGCGATGGTTTATATTACGGAATCCGGAACTGTATTTCACAGGAGTCTCGGGTGCAGTTATCTGAATCTTTCGGTAACGCAGGTATCAGGGAGTGCAGTAAAAACGATGAAAAATGATTATGGTGAAAAATATCAGGCATGTTCTGTCTGCAGTTTGGGACAGGAACCCGCAGGCCTGGTATATATAACAGAGAAAGGGAACTGTTATCATAATCAGAGCACATGCAGCGGGCTGAAGCGTTCCGTGCGGATGGTAAAGGAATCGGAGGCTGCCGGCCGCAGCCCCTGCAGTCGCTGCGGCTGAACTGCAGTAAATAAAGATAGATTTCGGTGTGGAGAAAAAAGATGAAATATTTGATTTTATTATTTCTGGGGGTGAATACATGGACAGATATAAGAAAGAGAGAAGTCAGTCTTACATCAGTGATTCTTCTGGGATGTCTGGGAATCATTCGTATGATAACAGAAGGCGGAATTTCGTGGATACGCATGGCATCACTGGCGACTGGGCTTTTTTTCCTGCTGTTGGGTATTGTAAGCGGGGGCAGTCTGGGATTCGGGGACGGACTGATTCTTTTGGTTCTGGCTGCCGTGCTGGAGCCGGAGGAGTTTTTGGGTCTTCTGTTCTGGGGACTGGCAGCCTGCGGTGCAGTGGGAGCGGTACGGCTGCTGGTGCTTCGGGAAGAAAGGAAGGCGGAAATGCCTTTTGTTCCATTTTTAACCGTGGCATATCTGGGAAGGCTGTTTCTGCGATAAGACGGGCCAGTTTCACAGTAGAGACAGCGCTGGTGATGCCTTTAATTCTTATCACGCTTATGGGAGTAATTTATCTGTGCCTTTTCATTCATAACCGCGCGTGGCTGACCGCCGCGGCATATGAGGCGGCGGTTGACGGAAGTCTGGAAGGGAGCCGTGAGGAGGGAGATGCCAGCGGCACGGCGTCAGCGAAAGCCAGGAATCTTGGAAGTATGGGATTTTTTGCCCTGGAAGATATCCGTTTCTCGGCTGCGGGAGAAGGGAGTACTGTGAAGGTTACCTATGAAGCATCTACAAATACAGGAATCCTGGGGCAGACCTGGGATATGAAGGTCACCGGAAAGGCGTCTGTGGCAGATCCGGTAAAATGGATTCGCAGGGTGAAGGGGGTTGCAGATGCTCTGAGAGATGTGACAGATTGAAAGGTCAAAGAGCAGTTTATGGAGGAGAGTCTATGCGGGAGATACAGCCGGAATATAAGCGGGATATGAATCACAATTATTTGATTCTTCCAGCAGAGAGGGAAATAGATACGGATTCTTACCAGGTTCGTATGATTGTGGGGAATGTGGTTCCCTGTCTTTTAAAGTGCAGAATTCAGGGAATTGACGGAAAATGTATGGTTTATTATGAAATAACCTCCCGCCAGTCGGTGGAGGCGTTGTACGAAAAGAAAAAAATGAAGATTGAGGATCTGCAGATAATTTTTGGCGGTTTTGTTCACGCGATGGAAGAAATGTCAGAGCACCTTTTAAATCCGGGCCAGCTTCTTATTCAGCCGGAATATATGTATATGGACGTAGAAAAAGGAGAAATCGGTTTCTGCTGTATGCCGGGTTACCAGAAAGAGATAAGGGAACAGTTTCAGACACTGGCGGAATATGTTCTCCCCAGACTGGATCATGAAGATGCAAAGGCGGTAATGCTTGGGTATGGGGTATACAGACGGGCTCTGGAGGATACTTTTCATCTGGAACATATAAAGGAAGAACTTTATGGTATTCGCAGGGGAAATAATGATCCGGCAGGGTTTTCAGATAAGACTTCAAAAAGCGGAGAGATCCGGCAGAATGTTTTTAATGCGGATTGGGAAGAGGATAAAGATGGGATTCAAGAGCCGGGCAGTGAAGGGGACTGGCTGAAGTTTCCCGGGGACGAAAAGATGCAAAAGATGCCCGGGGACAGAAGTATTCGGGAAGAGCCCAAATCGCGGAGGAGAAAGACGGGAAAAAGAAGCGCGATTTTTTTTGCTGCGTCCTTCATATTTCTTGCAATGGCCATTGCCACATTTCTGGGATATCTGCCAGAAGTGGAGACAAGTGTGATATTGGGAAGTGTTCTGGTTTTTATGTCTGTTGGAATGGCCGTTTCTCTTATATTAAAAAAAATGGGCCGGAAAGACGAGGGAAAAAAGCTTCGGGGAAAGGAAACGGTTTTTCCGGAATACGGGGAAAAGGTTCCGGTAGAAGACCCGGATATAAAAAGGACGGAGGAAAAAACCGGCTCCAGGACTTTTACGGAAGTTTCAGATGTTCCGCAGGAGAACTCTGAGTTGTTTGGAGAAACCGTTGTTCTTTCCTCGAATCCGGGGACGGGTCCTGCGTCCTTAGTGAGCCGTGAGCCCGGAGAGCTTGCAACGATCTACCTTCGGGATGATATTACCGTAATCGGGAAGCTGGAAACTGCGGCGGACGCTGTAATCCCTGTGATGACTGTAAGCCGTCTTCATGCCAAAATCCGTAAAAAAGAGGAAAACTTTTTCCTTTCAGATTTAAATTCCAGGAATGGAACGACTGTGAATGGCAGGCTTTTGCAGGGAGATGAGGAATATCAGCTGCAAAACGAGGACGAAGTGGATTTTGCACAGGCAAGATATATTTTCCTGAAGTAAAATCAGAGAAAACATTTTTTATAGAGGCCAAACCTGTAAAAATCTTTGTAATTGTCATATAAATCTGATACAATGACAGCAGAGAAAAATGCAGCATGAAAATAGAATGGAAAAGAGGATAAATTTGGAGGAAATAAAAAAAGAACCGGTCACGGCGATTCTGATTCTGGCAAATGTGGTTGTTTTTTTGCTTGTAGAATTAACGGGCGGAACGGAAAGCGCGGAACATATGGCCGCCTGCGGCGCGGCTTACACTCCCTGGATTCTTACGTATGGGGAATGGTATCGCATTTTTACAAGTATGTTCCTCCATTTTGGAATCCGGCATCTTGTGAATAATATGCTGATTCTGTTTGTACTGGGACAAAGGCTGGAGCCTGTTGTGGGAAAAATCCGTTTCTTATTGATCTATCTTCTGGGCGGTGTGGGCGGAAACCTGCTTTCATTGTACGCAGATACGGTAACAAATGATTACGCGATTTCCGCCGGTGCGTCGGGAGCTGTTTTTGCGGTAATGGGAGCCCTGATTTTTCTTCTGATCCGGTACAGAGGGCGCGTGGCAGATCTTTCGGCCAGACAGATTCTGATCCTGGCAGCATTTTCGCTTTATTTTGGTTTTGCCAGCAGTGGAGTGAATAATATTGCCCATGTGGGAGGGCTGGTCTTTGGATTTCTTCTGGCAGCCATCGTTGGGCAGCCTTCCTGAATGAAAATGGACGGTGCTTTACAAAAGAATCTGAAAGGCGGTTCCGCGCTCCGGAAGGTCAAAGATTCGGATGCTGCCATGATGAGCCCGGATGATCTGGCTGACTACGGCCAGTCCAAGCCCGGTGCCAGAGGGCTTGGTGGAATAGAATGGCTGAAAAATATCAGATTTCTGTTCTGCGGGAATTCCGCTTCCGTTATCTTCGATGGATATGCAGATGCTTCCTCCCTGGGAAAAGGCGCGTACTCTGATTTCGCCTCTTCGCTGAACCGGGATAGATTCCCAGGCATTTTGCAGCAGATTCAGAAGGGCCTGGCGCATTTTAACCTGATCCAGCATGACGGGCGGGAGGGAAGCGGACAGATCTGTTTTCAGTGTAATTCCCAGGTAGTCCAGCGTCGGCCTTACAGAAGAAAGAACGGAATTTATATATTCGGGGAGATCCGTTTCTTTCACTGTAATCGTATCGGCGTTGTTATAGACAGACAGATCGTCAATGAGTTCACAGATGTATTCCATGTTATTTGTAATGTCGTCCCATTGCCGGAAATTTTCCACCTCCGGATGTTCAGCGGCCATCATCTGGAGACTGCTGCTGATCAGAGTCAGAGGATTGCGAATTTCATGGGAGAATTTTGATAAGGAGAGCTGGAATTCATTTTTTAACTGTTCGGTTTCTGCACTTTCCTGCATGTGGATCATCACCTCAATGGAAGTGTAACACACCGAAAATTTTCCGGCAACTTATATCGTTCGTAAAAGTTCGAGGAAAAACGACAGATTTGTCTGCCTTTATCTCGGGTTTGGAGATGAAAATAAATCTAAGGAGGATTAAAAGATGTCTGACTGTATTTTTTGTAAAATAGCCAACGGGGAAATTCCGTCTGCGACCCTTTACGAGGATGCGGAATTTCGCGTAATTTTGGATTTGGGACCTGCAAGCAGGGGACATGCCCTGATTTTGCCGAAAGCCCATGCTGCTAATATCTGTGAGCTTCCGGATGAACTGGCCGCAAAAGCGATGGTTCTTGCGAAAAAAATGGTGGGAAGGATTACAGAAGGACTGGGCTGCGATGGATTTAATATTGTTCAGAATAATGGAGAAGTGGCGGGACAGACCGTTTTTCATTTCCATATGCATCTGATTCCAAGGTATAAAGGGGATGGTGTAGGTCTTGGCTGGACACCGGGCGAGCTTGGAGATAAGGAGAAGGAAGAAATACTGTCAAAAGTTAAAGCCTGATATGGATTCAGGAAAAGTCGTATGAAAAATGATAAGCAACGAGACATTTCACTGGTTTTATGAAAATTATTATGCATTTTCCCTGAATCTGGCTTATTGGATGACCGGGGATCGTTATATGGCAGAAGACATCAGCCAGAGTGTGTTTTTGAAGTTTTACAGAAACAGGAAAAATCTGAGCCTGGAGAGCGAAGCGGATTTATCATGGCTGGTAAAGACGGCGACCATTCACAGGGTGACAGATTACTGGAGAAAATCCTACGTAAATTACGAGATTCCTCTGGAGGATGTTGTAACGCTCTGTGATTCCGTGGGAGGAGGCCGGGATGTGGAAAATA
Organism: Clostridiales bacterium; assembly: GCA_021203365.1. Lineage (GTDB taxonomy): Bacteria > Bacillota > Clostridia > Lachnospirales > Lachnospiraceae > Blautia_A. Next base: position 52,364 of record JAJQBI010000041.1, on the reverse strand, counting down.
TCATATTGGATATGGAATTTGGTTTTTATGCGAGAGAAGCCCTTAACAGACTGAAACGCAAAAATTCCATGAACTATGAAATCCTTGTGAAGACCAAAATCTGGGGGCGCCCGGCTGTGGAGGTTGCCGGTGAATATGGCATCACTCCAGGCAATGTAAACAACAGAGTCGGACGTGCGAGAACCTGGGTCAGAGAAGAGTTTGGAAAGATCTATGGAAACTAAGGAAAGACAGGCGCGGCGGAGAAGGGGCGGACAGCCCCTCCTCTCCGGGGGATCAGATCTGACTGGCTGTGCAGTCTTCCAGAATATCTGTGATGCGGGTAATGGAATCAATCTGGCCGCTTCCGGTCATGGCGTCGATATAGACCTGGCGATTGGAGTAAAGCTGCCGGATTGCATTCAGTAAAGTGGTTTCTGTAATTTCTTCTTCCTCGAGTACCATACTGAAGCCCTGGCGCTCAAAGGAACGGGCATTGAGAATCTGGTCGCCTCTGCTTGCGTTGGCGGAGAGAGGGATCAGAAGGTTGGGCTTGTGCAGAGCGTTTAGTTCACAGATTGCGTTGGCGCCGGCTCTCGATACCACCACGTCTGCCAGCGCAAACAGGTCAGGGAGCTCATCCTGGATGTATTCATACTGAACATAGCCAGGGGTACCATTTAGACTTGTGTCCATTTTCCCTTTTCCGCACAGGTGAATTACCTGAAATTCCTTCAGAAGCTCCGGAAGAATTCTGCGTATGTTTTCATTCACAGAGGCGGCGCCCAGGCTTCCGCCGATGACCATAAGAACTGGTTTGTCATCGGACAGACCGCAGAAAGCCCTTCCGGTTTCGCTGTCGCCGGACAGCAGCTGCTGTCGTATTGGCGTGCCTGTGAGAACCGCTTTTTCTTTCGGAAGACTTTGGACTGTTTCCGGGAAATTGCAGCACACTTTCGTGGCGGAGGACAGACAGAGACGGTTTGCAAGCCCGGGTGTCATGTCAGATTCATGAATAACCGCGGGGATCCGGAGCCTTTTGGCTGCAATTACAACAGGAACAGACACAAATCCTCCTTTGGAGAAAACAACATCCGGTTTTAAGTTTCGCAGAATTTTTCGTGCCTGTCCGAAGCCTTTTAGAACTCGGAAAGGATCTGAAAAATTCTTCAGGTCAAAGTAGCGCCTCAGTTTTCCGGAGGCGATTCCGTAATAAGGAATATCAAGCTCTTCGATGAGCTTTTTTTCGATTCCATTGTAAGAGCCAATATAGGAAATCTGGTATCCAAGCTGCTGAAGTCTGGGTATCAGTGCAATATTTGGGGTGACATGTCCTGCGGTGCCGCCGCCGGTAAGTACAATATGTTTCATAGGAATTCCTCCTGTTATGTTTATATCAGCTGTCGTTTCAATCATAATATGAACCAGGACAGAAAAATTGTCAAGAAGGGATATGAGGATCGAAGCGATAAAAGTGGCTGTAAATAGTAACAATAAAAGGTATTCTGTCGCTGCGATAAATGAAAAAATTTAATTTTTTGATAAAAAGGTGTGATTTTTGCACGCCGGATTCGTATTTATATCTGTAGGGCAGGCCGCATAGCAGAGGGAAGGATAAACTGCATTCGTGTATAGAAATAGAATATATAAAAGCAAAAGCGAAAGACCACGAAAAATGTGAAAGGAAAAACCTCCAGCCCACAAAAAAGACAGTCAGTAAAGCATAGCTATACTGTCTCTGGGCAGCGGACATCAGGTGTTGCGTTGGATGAAAACAGTGATTATTGGGGAGATATAATCTGCGGCTCTGTTCTGCCATCCGGCGATGATGAAGAATGTCTGTGAGCAGACAGCTTTTCGGAAAGACAGCGGGCAAAAACACACTCTGGGCAGGGGACGGATCTGTGAGGCTCCACATAACAGAGAGCACAGGCTGTGTTTGGGATTCCGCTGTCATCACGGACATCTGATGAAGTCTGCCTGTACCCTTTGCGATGTTGGATATTTTACAATTGTGAGCGCGAATCTGCGCGGCATTACAGAACCTGCCGGAGCGCCTTTGCCAGCTGATCCGGGCATGAAGTGGGTTTGCGGCCGCAGCGGATTCCTTCCAGGCGGCTGATTACATCCTCGGCCTTCATCCCTTCCGCCAGTTTGGCGACACCCTGTGTGTTGCCGGAGCATCCGCCGATGAACTTTACATTATGAACGGTTTTGTCCTCACTTACATCAAATTCAATTCCCTGGGAACAGACACCGCTTGTTTTGTACAGCATTTTTTATACCTCCGTAATTTGAATATTTAAGTGCAGGTTCTGTTTTAATATTTTAAGGCAGCTCTTCAGGTAAGGAAATACTCCCGTAAAGGTGATGCCTTCAGACCTGTACTTGGCTTTTATTATAACAGAGTTGAAAATAAGTTTCCATATAATTTAAAATTTGTTATAATCAGTAGGAATACAATTTGTCTGAAAAGTAAGATGATACCGAATTCTCAGGTATCATAGGGGTCAAATGCTTTTGACCCCAACATCATTGTAAGATGGAATATACAAGAGAAAGAGAGGGATAGTTTATTATGAATCGTATTGGAATTATCGGGGCAATGGAATCTGAGGTTACAAGACTGAAAAACAGCATGGAAGATGTGAAGATTACAAGCAGGGCCCGTATGGATTTCTATGAGGGGAACCTGGAAGGGATGCAGGTTGTGGTTGTCCGTTCCGGAATCGGGAAGGTTAACGCCGGAATCTGCATGCAGATTCTGGCGGATCTGTTCGAGGTGGAAGCGGTGATCAATACAGGAATTGCCGGCGGTCTGTATGAAAAGCTGAATATTGGGGATATCGTTCTCTCTACGGATGTGGTACATCATGATATGGATGCGGTAGGATTTGGCTATCCGATTGGACAGATTCCTCAGATGGAGGAATTTTCCTTCCCTGCGGATGAGGAGCTTCGGAGAATTACTGCCAGGATCTGCAGGGAGGTAAACCCGGATATTCAGGTTTTTGAGGGAAGAATTGCATCCGGTGATCAGTTTATCAGTGATAAAAAGAGAAACAAAGAGATTTACAAAGATTTTAACGCATATGCTACGGAAATGGAGGGGGCTGCCATTGGACAGGCCGCTTATCTTAATCATATACCCTTCCTGGTGATCCGCGCAATTTCAGATAAGGCAGATGACAGTGCGAATATGGATTATGCTGCTTTTGAGCAGCTTGCCATTGAGCATTGTGTAAAGCTTACGCGGGGAGTTATCAAAGCCCTTCGATAGGAGGAATATGTATCCGGGATAAAGATCGCATGTGAAAAGATGGAACCGTCCGTTTCCGACCGCATAGAATAGGATTGAGGCGGCGAAAGACGTTTTGCCGTTCTGGATATTCTGTGCGAAAGGATCGGGTTGTTATGTATAAGGATGATTTTTACCCGTTTTATAAGACCTGGGCGGCTTCCGGGCTTTACAGGGAGGAGAGCGGACAGGAAAAGGAATTTGCCCTGATGAAGTCATATTACCCGGAGGCTGCCAGGCAGATACAGGAAAAAGTAGAAAAATGGTGCCATCTCCTTGATTATGAGGGGAGCCGGATTTATGATGAGTATCCGGACAGATTTATGCTTGACCGGCTTTACAGAAAAATCCGGGAGGATATACGGCAAGATACGGATGCCGGCGGCGTGCCGGGAAGTTTTCTTGATGAACTGATTCAGGTAATTCTTTATCAGGAAATAACCAGACGCCGATGCCGCCGCAGGCGGTGTAGTTTTTACAGTTTTTAGGTGTGTGTGAAAGTATTCCGCGCGCAGTCAGTACAGAAGTGAATCAAGTAGAATAATGAAGACGATAAGAGTATTTTTTAAGGAACGGAGTTGTAAGCGACCGATGCAGCAGACAGTCATAGGCACATGGAGAAAAGGATGTTTCCATTCGGATGAGACTGCCATACAGCGAGGGGGAATGATATGAAAAGAGCCTTGCGAAGGCTGGGCATCCTGCTTCTGATTTTTGTAATGGGAGTCACTGTCAGCGCCCTGCTATTAAATAACCAGACGACGGATGACCGTTCGGATATGAATGATTCTGCCCTTCCGGAGGTAATGGTTCAGTTTGGAAGTACAGCTGCCAACCGCATGTATGGATATCGTGAGAAGATGGAGACAGATTATGTCCGTGAAAGCATAACTCCCCTGGATACCTCGAAGCAGCTGACTTTTCTCATCAATCCTTATGACAGTGAGGTAAACAGCCTGTCCTATGAGATTCGGACATCCGATGGAAGCAAAGTCATGGAAAATCAGAAAATACGAAACCTGACTGAGCAGGAGGACGGATATCTGGAGGCAACTATAAATATATCCAGCGATCTGAAGATGAATCAGGAGTATTCTCTTCAGATTACTCTGGATACGGATGACGGGGAAGCATATTATTATACCAGAGTTGTGTCCAGATCCTCCGTAAATACGGAATCCTATGTGAGTTTTGTTTACACATTTGTGGAAAGCTGCCTGGACAAGGATGCTGCGGAGGATATATCTGTGTATCTGGACAGTGAGTCCTCTTCGTCAACAAACCTGTATGACATTGACATCAGCTCCGGACTCAGCAATATCAGCTGGGGCTCCTTAAACCCGCAGATCTATATGGCCGGATTTCCGGTTATCCGGGAGATCAATGAGACCACTGCCAGTATATCCATGGAATATCTGATTTCTGCTGAAAACAGTGAGGGTCAGACAGAGATTTATTATGTCACGGAATTTTACCGGATGCGATATACGGAAACCAGGATAATGCTTCTGGATTTTGAGAGGTCTGCGGAGCGGATGTTTGACGGGGAACTGTCTGTGATTTCGGGGGATGGGCTGATTCTGGGTGTTGGAAGTACGGATGTGAATTATGCAGTAAACGAAGACGCTTCGGTTGTGGCTTTTGTCCGCAGCGGTGAATTATGGTCTTACTCTCCGGACAATGGGAAAATTGTAAAGATTTACAGCTTCTGTAAGGAGGAAGACAGTGACTTCCGGGATATCCGGAATGAACATGATATTAAGATTGTGCGGGTAGAGGACAACGGGGATGTGGATTTCGTGGTTTATGGCTACATGAACCGGGGAGACCATGAAGGACTCTGCGGTGTCAGCGTATGCCATTACAGCAATGACCAGAACGCGGTGGAGGAAAAGGTTTTTATCCCCAGCACAAGATCCTATGACTTCCTGAAGGAGGATATGGGAAGGCTTTCTTATATAAACAGTGAGAATCAGCTCTTTGTGCTCTTTGGCGATGAACTGTATCAGGTGGACATTGAGGAAGGAACCGCGGAGGTGATTGCGGATGGGATTCTGACCGATAATCTGGTTGTATCTGATACAAATGCACACGCAGCCTGGCTGATTCAGGAAGGAGAGGATGCCGGAAAAGTTCTGGAGATTGATTTTGATACGCTGGAGACCAGACTGCTTTCGGCGGATGAGGGGCAGGTAATCCGGCCGCTGGGCTTTATGAATGAGGATCTGGTGTATGGGCTGATTCAGGAAGGTGATATACTGACAGACGCGAACGGGCATGTGACAGAAGGAATTACCACACTGAGAATTGAGAGCTTTGAGGGAGAGGTAAAAAAAGAATACCATGAGGAAGGTCTGTATATCACAGATGTCTCTGTGGGAAGTATGATTATGGAATTTGAACTGTCTGTGAAAAGTGATGGGGGATACACAGTTCAGGGAACGGACAATATCACCAATAACAGCAGCGCCACAGCAAATCTTGTCACGGTGGATACTTTTTCCGACTCCAGGACAGGCAGGCAGGTTGAACTTGTTTTCGAAGATGCGCCTGCGGATGATGAGCCGCTGGTTCTTTCCGCAAAACTTCGCACCGGGGAGGAACAGGTTGTTGCGATTGATATTACAGAGGAAGAAGATACAGTTTATTATGTATATGCGAAAGGCGGACTGAACAGCGTCTCAACGGATCCGGCGGAGGCCATTCTGACAGCGGATGATTTGATGGGTGTGGTGCTGAACCGTGAGCAGCAGTATGTCTGGGAACGGGGCAACAAAAAAACACAGATTCAGCTGAATGTTTCGGATATTCCTGCTGCCATGCTGTCCGGATCATGGGATCAGGAGGCTTTGCAGGAAGCCCTTGGAGAAGAAGGAACAATTCTGGACCTTACCGGCTGTTCTCTGGACAGTGTCCTTTACGAGGTCAGCGCTCAGCGGCCGGTGATCGCAAAAACCGGAGATGATACCTGTACAGTGATTGTGGGATATGACGATTATAATACATATCTTTATGATGTGGTGACAGGAGAGACCAGTGCTTATGGGATGAATGACAGTACAACCCTGTTTGCCGGCGCCGGGAATGTTTTCATCACATATATTGAGAATACGGACTATTGATTTGCAAACCGGCTGTATTTTTACAGCCATAACAGAAAGGGGAAGGAAAATGCTGAGTGAGAACATTGCAAAACTTGTGCAGTATGGAATTGAAACAGGGCTGACTCCGGAATGTGAGCGGGCCTACACAACGAATCTTTTGCTGGACGTTTTCGGAGAGGATGATTTTAAAGAGCCGACAGAAAAGTATGAGAACATTGTGTTGGAAGAGGTACTCGCAGCTCTTCTTGATGAGGCGGTAAAACGGGGACTGACGCAGGACAGCATTGTGTATCGGGATCTGTTTGACACGAGAATCATGAATTGTCTGATGCCGCGCCCGCATCAGGTTCAGAGAGAATTCTGGGATAAATACGCAGAGAGTCCGGAAAAAGCTACCGATTATTTTTATAAGCTGAGTCAGGACAGTAATTATATCCGCCGGGATCGTGTGAAAAAGGATCTGAAATGGACGGTGGACAGTGAGTACGGAGCCATTGATATCACGATTAATCTGTCCAAGCCGGAGAAAGATCCCAAGGCCATTGCGGCGGCCAGACTGGTAAAAAGCAGCAATTACCCCCGATGTCTTCTCTGTCCGGAAAACGAAGGATACGCCGGGCGTGTGAATCATCCGGCCAGACAGAATCACAGAGTGATTCCCATTACGATCAATGATACACCGTGGGGATTTCAGTATTCTCCCTATGTGTACTACAATGAGCACTGTATTGTTTTTAACTTTGAACATACACCCATGAAAATTGACCGGAATGCGTTTATCAAACTTTTTGATTTTGTTAAGCTTTTTCCTCATTATTTTCTGGGATCCAATGCGGATCTTCCCATTGTGGGTGGCTCTATCCTGAGTCATGATCATTTTCAGGGCGGGCATTACACCTTTGCCATGGCAAAAGCGCCCATAGAGAAATCTGTGGTAATTCCAGGCTATGAGGATGTGGAAGCCGGGATTCTGAAATGGCCCCTTTCTGTGCTGCGAATTCGCCACAGGGACGAGAAGAGGCTGATCGATCTGGCGACTCATGTACTGGAGGTGTGGCGGGGCTATACGGATGAAGCCGCGTTTATTTTTGCGGAGACAGAGGGAGAGCCGCATAACACAATCACGCCCATTGCCAGGAAGAAGGGAGATCTTTTTGAGCTTGATCTGACGCTGCGCAATAACATTACCACTGAGGAGAATCCTCTGGGAGTTTACCACCCCCATGCGCAGTATCATCATATAAAAAAGGAAAATATTGGCCTGATCGAGGTGATGGGTCTTGCCGTGCTGCCGGCCCGGCTGAAAGAAGAACTGGAGCTTCTGGAGGAATATATTCTGGAAGGAAAGGATATTTCCTCAAATGAGAAAATTGAGAAACATGCGGCCTGGGTAAAAGAATTTCTTCCCGGATATGACAATCTGGACAGAGAGAACATTCAGGATGTTCTCAGAAAAGAAGTGGGAAATGTTTTTGTACATGTCCTGGAGGACGCGGGTGTCTATAAATGTACAGAAGAGGGCAGAATGGCCTTTATGCGCTTTATAAACTCTCTGTGAGAAAAACGGCATGATTTTGAGAAACCTGCGGTGTAAACTGACAGATTGCTCCTTGCGCACAATACGGGAATAGGCTATACTACGACGGAAGGGCTGAAGGATCCTTCAATATTTTGAAAGATCGAAACGGAGGAAATTACATTGAATCTGACTACGGTGAAAGAAATATATAAAAACAGGGAACAGTACCTGGACCGGGAAGTGTGTGTGGGCGGATGGGTTCGGAGTGTCCGCGCTTCAAAGGCCTTTGGATTTATTGTTCTTCACGACGGTACGTTTTTTGAAACGCTTCAGATCGTTTATCACGATACAATGAATAATTTTGGAGAAATCTCAAAATTGAATGTGGGAGCTGCGATTCTTGTGACAGGAACTCTGGTGGCAACGCCTCAGGCGAAGCAGCCATTTGAGATTCAGGCTTCTGCGGTAGAGCTGGAAGGCGCATCCGCGCCGGATTATCCTCTGCAGAAGAAACGTCATTCTCTGGAATATCTGCGGACCATGACGCATCTTCGCCCCAGAACGAATACCTTCCAGGCGGTTTTTCGGGTGCGTTCGCTCTGTGCTTACGCGATTCACAGATTTTTCCAGGAAAGAGGGTTTGTCTATGTACACACGCCGCTGATCACGGGAAGTGACTGTGAGGGTGCGGGGGAAATGTTTCGGGTAACAACTCTGGATCCTGAAAACCCACCCCTTAATGAGGCGGGGGAAATTGACTATACGAAAGACTTTTTTGGGAAAGAGACGAATCTGACGGTAAGCGGACAGCTGAATGTGGAAGCCTTTGCGCAGGCTTTCCGCAATGTTTATACCTTTGGTCCGACATTCCGGGCCGAGAATTCCAATACGACCCGGCACGCGGCGGAATTCTGGATGATCGAGCCGGAAATTGCCTTTGCGGATCTTGCGGATGATATGGATCTGGCGGAAGCTATGTTGAAATATGTGATTCGTTATGTTCTGGAGAATGCGCCTGAGGAGATGAATTTTTTCAATTCATTTGTGGATAAGGGACTGCTTGAGAGGCTGAATCATGTGATGAATTCGGAATTTGCCCGTGTGACTTATACAGAGGCGATTGAGCTTCTGGAGAAGAGAAATGACAAATTTGACTATAAGGTGTCCTGGGGCTGTGACCTGCAGACGGAGCATGAGCGCTGCCTTACTGAGCAAATTTATAAAAAACCGGTATTTGTCACAGATTATCCCAGGGAAATCAAGGCTTTCTATATGAAGCTGAATCCGGATGGAAAGACTGTGGCGGCCATGGACTGCCTGGTTCCAGGCATCGGGGAGATCATCGGCGGAAGTCAGAGGGAAGATGACTATGGGAAGCTTAAAAACCGTATGGACGAGCTGGGGCTGAAAACGGAGGACTATGGTTTTTACCTTGACCTGCGCAAATATGGATCCACGCGTCATTCCGGATTTGGCCTTGGTTTTGAGCGCTGCGTTATGTATCTCACAGGTATGGGAAACATTCGGGATGTGCTGCCATACCCGAGAACTGTGAATAACTGCGAACTGTAAACGCAGCGGCAGTGTTTTACAGTACGGGTCGTCCAAAGGATATAAGAGGGATATTATGAGGTTTATTCATCTTGCGGATGTGCATCTGGGGGCGGTTCCGGACCGGGGCTGCTCCTGGAGTGAGGAGAGGGAAAAGGAAATCTGGGAAACCTTCCGCCGGGTTATTGCGGATATACGCAGGAACCCGGTGGATTTGTTGTTTGTAGCCGGTGATCTGTTTCACCGACAGCCTCTGCTGCGGGAACTGCGGGAAGTGAATTATCTGTTTTCCACCATTCCAGATACCCGTATTTATCTTATGGCGGGAAATCATGATCCCATAAGCAGAGAATCCTTTTACAATACGTTTGTCTGGGAGCCCAATGTGGTATTTTTCCGGGAAGAGACACTGACCTGTGTGAAGGATGAAAAGCTGGATGTATATGTTTACGGTCTCAGTTATCACCACCGGGAGATCCGGGAGGCTCTGTATGAAAAGGCAGAGCCGAGGCGGGAAGAGGGAATGCACATTCTTCTGGCTCACGGCGGGGACAGGGAACATATTCCCCTGAATGTTTTCGCCCTCTCGGCAAAGGGTTTCGATTATATTGCTCTTGGACACATTCATAAGCCTCAGGTGCTGCTCAGGGATCGGGCGGCTTATTCCGGAGCGCTTGAACCCATTGACCGGAACGATCTGGGCCCGCATGGATATATAGAAGGACGTGTGGTGAATGGACGTCTGAGGACAGAATTTATTCCCTTTGCCTCCCGCTCCTATCAGCAGCTGATCCTTTCGCTGCACGAGGAGACAACGCAGCTTTCGCTGGAAGACGCCATGAAAACAGAAATCTTTCGCAGAGGCGGACAGAATATATATCGGGTAATACTTCAGGGACTGCGCTCTCCGGATCTGCTTCTGATTCCTGAAAAACTGAAAAAACTGGGAAACATAACAGAGGTGCTGGATGAATCCAGTCCGGCTTATGATATGCAGGCACTTTATCAGCGATACAGCGGTACACTGATTGGAGATTATATTGGATGGTTCTTAAATCATGGAATGAATGAGACGGAAAAGAAGGCGCTGTATTATGGGCTCCAGGCACTGCTGGAAACCAGCAGAACATCAGGGAAATAAGGGGAGGTGAACAGAGCTTTTATGATCATCCGTCGTATTGCGATTCGGAATTTTGGAAAGCTTCATGACCGGACGATAGAACTTGCCCCGGGAATGAATGTGCTTTATGGGGAAAATGAAAGCGGGAAATCAACCTTTCATACTTTTGTCCGGTCCATGCTTTATGGAGTACGCCGGCAGCGGGGAAGAGCGGCAAAAAACGATACCTATTCCTCCTTCGAGCCATGGGAAGACCCCACGTCCTTTGGAGGAACCCTCTGGCTGGAATATGGAGGGAAAAATTATCGTATTACCCGGAATTTTTATAAAGAGAAGCAGCTGGGAGAGGTCTTGTGTGAGGACAACGGGGAAGTCCGGAAGGTAAATGGAGCGGCGGATGCAATTTTTGAGAATGTCAGTGAGGCGGTTTATGACAATACGGTTTCCGTGGCACAGCTAAAGAGCGTAACCGGAAAGGAACTGGTGGATGAGCTCCGGAATTACATGGCCGGTTACCAGGGAGCCGGAGACTGCACGGTAGACCTGGGCAGAGCGATGCAGATGCTGAAAATGACCCGAAAGGGTTTTCTCGCGCAGGAAGAGCGCAGGAAGAGGGAAGCGGAGGCAGAGCAGGAAAAGGTTTCTTCAAATATTGAGTTTGTGCAGAAAGAAATCTGGGATCTGGAAGAGAAAAAGGCACAGATTGAAAAAAAAGAAAGATCTCTCCAGGCAAGAACCGGGGATAGTATAAAGGAGGGAGATTCCCTTCTGGATCAGGGAATCAGGGAGATTCGGGAAAAAATGCTTTTGTCGGAGGCGGGGGTGTTTGCGGCTCTGCTGATGGGAATTCTGGGGATTGTTTTTCTTCCCGGAATATACGGGTCTGTATGGGTCGGAGTGTCTGTGGGAGCCGCGGCGGCTGCCGTGGCCGCCGGAGCTGTATTTCTGCGGCTTCGATTTGCCAGGGAGATTCGGATCCGGGAAAGACATAAGACTCGTCTGGTCTCTGCGGGAGAGGAGCTGAAGTGGAAAAAAGAAGAGATTTCCGGTGCGCTGGAAGAAAAAAGGATGGCACTGGACAATCTGAAGGAAGATTTCCTGGAATGCGAGGGAGAAAAAAGCAGGATCACACCGGAGCAGGGGGAAATACAGGCACTGAATCTGGCGATGGACCGTATTGAAAGCCTTTCCGGCAGCTTTTCCCGGCAGGTTGGGGGGCGGCTGCGTCAGCGTACCTCCGCGATCCTCTGTGAGATCACAGGCGGAAAATATCGGGAGCTTCTGATGGACGAGGATTTTCAGATGTGGGTGAATACCGATTTGAAGACTGTGCCGGTTGAAAGGCTGAGCCGCGGTACACTGGAGCAGATTTATTTCGCTCTCAGGATGTCAGCCGGGGAGCTCTTATGCGGAAAAGAAAAATATCCGGTAATTCTGGACGATGTATTTGGAATGTACGATGAGGAGCGACTGTCCGCTGTGCTGCACTGGCTTGCAAAAGAAAACAGACAGGTAATTCTCTGTACCTGTCATGAGAGAGAAATGGAAATTCTGGAACGGGAAGGAATCGATTTCCATAAAGTTTCAATGTGAAGAAAGGAATTTCTGAGAAAAATACCGCTGGCATTGTAAAATTCTGCCAGCGGTATTTTATTTACAGGAACAGGTATTGTTCTTCGGAGGAAAAGTTCATTTATATCTGGCCATATATTTGTTTACGCAGCGGGTGATTCTGTCAACCGGATTCAGCAGGTGGCTTACAGACAGGTCATGATTCAGTGTATCGATGATCAGCGCGATATATTTGCTGAGGTCACAGTCGATGTAGTAAGAGCGGGCCAGAAGCTCCGGAGTCTGGTATACCAGGTTGGTGGTGAGAAGCCGGTCGAATGTGCCCTTTTCGTGGGCGATATCGAATTTCTTCAGACCGTCTGTAAAGAATCCGAAGGTAGCACATATATAGACCCGTCTTGCACCTCTGCCCTTCAGGAGCGCGGCGGTTTCCAGAACCGTATCGCCGGAGGAGATCATGTCGTCCACGAGGATGACATCCTTGCCCGCGAGATCCGGCCCCAGGAATTCGTTGGCGGCTACAGGATGTCTGCCGTTTACAGTGGTGGCGTAATCCAGCCTTTTGTAATACATTCCCATATTAATGCCGAGGATATTGGCGAGATAGATGGCGCGGCTCATGCTGCCCTCGTCCGGGCTGATAACCATAAAATGATCATTGTCAATGCGCAGACCATCTTCCTCGTTGAGAAGAGATTTCATAAACTGATAGGCGGGCTGTACGGTTTCAAAGCCATGGAGGGGAGTGACATTCTGAATCCGGGCGTCATGGGCGTCAAAGGTGACAATGTTCTCCACTCCCATACTCACCAGTTCATGAAGCGCGTTGGCACAGTCCAGAGATTCGCGGCCGTTCCGTTGCGTCTGACGGCTTTCATACAGGTAGGGCATGATGACATTGATGCGGCGCGCCTTGCCGCCAATGGCTGCAATGACACGCTTCAGATCCTGGAAATGATCATCCGGAGACATCAGGTTCGTATATGGTCCGATGGAATACTCCATGCTGTAATTGCTCACATCGGTCATAATGTAAATGTCGTCCCCGCGGACGGATTCATTGATTACACATTTTGCCTCCCCGGAGCCAAAACGGGGCGTCTGTACCTGAATGGTGTAGGAATCTCGTTTGTATCCTTCGAAGGCAAAGGAATCCATTTCCGGATGCTGCCGCTGGGAACGCCATTTTACCAGCCATTCATTGACCTTCTGTCCGAGGCTCTGGCAGTTTTCCATGGGAATCAGGCCCAGCCTTCCAAATGGAAGAGTCGTCAGGGCTTTCGTAGTTGTCTGTGCCATCTTTATTTTCCTCCTGTAAATAGTTTCTCTATTCGAATATCCTTCCCGATCAGCCGAATCAGCTGATAGCTGCTGGCAATGCGGGAGAAGGTTCGCTCGGAATACGTTGACGAAAAATCCTTCAGAGTCAGATTCGTGGATATGATTGTTGACTTTCTGCGCATGATACGCTCGTTGATGCACAGAAAAAGCCGGGAGGATACAAAGCTGTTGGTAAGTTCAGTGCCCAGATCATCGATGATCAGAAGATCGCAGCTGTATAGCAGTTCCTCATTTGTATTCTTATCTTTTGCAGAAAAAGTGCTTCCGGCCATTTCGTCGAACAGGTCATAAGCGGAAAAATATAAAACACACTGTGCGGAGGCCAGAAGCTCCCGGGCAATGCAGTGGGAAAGAAAGGTTTTTCCCACACCGGTGTCGCCATATAAAAAAAGGTTTTCAAATCGGTTATCAAAGTTCTGTACAAAACGTCTGGCCGTGTCATAGGCTCTTCGTGCCATTTCCCGCGCGGAGAGTCCAACGGCCTCGTCCCTTATTGTATCAGAATAGTATTCAAAAGAAAAGTGGTCAAAGTTTTCTTTTTCGAGAATTTCTTTCAGATTAGACTGTGCGTAGAGGAGTTCGATCTCCGCCCGGCGAAAGCAGACACATTTTTTTCCGTCCACATAGCCGGTATCCTGACAAAGGGGGCAGCTGCAGGGCATGTCCAGGTAATCCTCCGGATACCCGCTGCGGGTGAGCAGAAGACGACGTTCCTCGGACAGCCGTGCAACGGCTTCTTTCAGATCGCCTGTGCTCTTGTTTTTTCCGGAAAAAAGCCGGCGAATTTTGTCCGTGCAAAGAGAGGCAACCTCGTTGTCAATTTCCTGAAGACGGGGAAGCTTCTTATAGGCCTCTGCCCTGTGTTCTTCCAGAAGCCGCCGGTTATGAGCCTGCCTGCGGCTGTATTCCCGCATGATCTCATCATATTGAAAATTCTGTAAAGGCACAACATCCCTCCGTCCTGTTGTTCACGAGCTGTCCGGCGCAGCCCGAAGCTGTTATTTTGCGGGCGTTTTTTATGACTGATTCAGAAGTCGCTTTTCGTATTCCTCAAAGTCATACTGGCGCTGGTGAAAATTGTTAAATCGGTTTGGCGATTTGGAGACCGCATTCTGGCGGGGAAGTGATTTTTCCAGCTGTCTTTTTTTATGCTCCGCGTCCAGCCGGCGAATGTCTTCCATTGTGTGAACCCTGTTTTTCTTCCATCCGGCAAGGATTTTGTCCGTGTACTGAAAGCTTGCCTGTCCTGTGGCGAGAACCGTCCGTGAGCATGCTTCCTGGATCAGCGGCATGTCAAATCCATATTCCTGGAGCCAGGTATCCATAAAAACGATTTCGTCCTCCACCGGATTGCGCCCGGTGATTCCCATGGCCTTTAAAATGGTAAAATAATCTTTGGAAAAACGGGAGGCAGTTTCCTTGGCGGCCTCTACTGTGGTGATGCCCTCGTCCGTCCAGGCCATTGCCACGGTCTCTATGTAGCGTATGCTTTTGTGCCCTTTGCCAACGCAGTACTCCAGAAGATATTCGATCAGCTCTGCGGACATATGCATCTCGTCGTAAAAATAAAGGATTTTCTGCATTTCCGTGGAGGTCAGAGTTTTGTTCAGATACTGTTCTGCGATATATAGAAGCTGCCGGATGTCCTCATCCTGCTGCAGCTCCCGGATTCGGTCCGGCGTCAGCCGTGCGGAGTCGCCGCCCGGTGCGTTTTGTTTACGGGAGGAGGCAGCGGATGCGGACTTTGTGAGAACCTTTGTTTCATATTCTTCTTCCTGGGAAGGGGCATCCGCTTTTTCTTCCGGAAGATCCGGGATCCTGGGAGAGCGAATAGAGATTCCGGACAGCTGCTGGTCTTTTTCGTAATGCAGGACCATGAGCTGTTCACTTTCCCAGTATTTCAGAGCCCGGAAGATATCTCTTTCCGTACAGAGAAGACGGTCCGCCATCTGCTCCAGGGAGAATGAGGCGTCCGGAGAGCAGAGAAGGCGCAGAAGATAGATGTATACTTTTACAAACTCCCCGTTTGCGCGGGGCATATATTCGTCAATAAAACAGTTGGACAGAACGGTTACCTCCCGGGAGGAGTCGTTCTGCAGAGAAATCATGGTCATAGAACACTCGCTTTCACAACATTCAAAAAATATGCTTTCCCCTGAGGGGGAATGTTCGCCCAGCGCCGAAGGCTTGGGCTAAGTGTTCACATTATACCATGGACACTAAGTTTGTCCGTCGCTGAGGCTCGGACGCACTAAGTGTCCAGGCATAAGTTCACACTAAGCTCGCCCAGCGCCAAAGGCTTGGGCTAAGTGTTCACATTATACCATGGACACTAAGTTTGTCCGTCGCTGAGGCTCGGACGCACTAAGTGTCCAGGCATAAGTTCACACTAAGTTCGCCCTGCGCCGGAAGCTTGGGCTCACTAAGTGTTCACATTATATCACAAGTTTTGGAGGTTGAGAATAGAGGATTTTGGAGGGGGAAGAAAGGGGGAACGTGGGGATCTTTTTGTGGCATTATGTGGAAAATGTGGATAACTTTGTGGAGATGTGATTATGGGTAACTGAAAAAGTGAGGAAATTGTAATATTTATGGATATTTTGTTAAAAATTCCTGTCGATTTATGTTAAGTGGGTTATACACATGGGAATCCACAAAAAAATTTTTTTGAAATTGTGTATAACATTGTGGATAATGTGGATAACCTGCAGGAGGGTTGAAAAATCCGGTTTCGCAGGGATGTGGAAAAGTTTTTTTCAAAAAAGGCACCTGTGACATTCAGGGGAAGAGAAGATGTCACAGATGCCGTCTTTTTCGTATGTTTATTTTCCAAGCAGGTGTTCACCGATCAGAACTACATCTCCTGCGCCCATGGTGATCAGCAGATCTCCCTGTTCACAGCTGCTCAGGAGAAAAGCTTCGATCTCGTCAAAGGTCGGAAAGTATTCGCAGGGAGTTCCAAGATCCTGAATACCGTGCTGAAGATCCTCTGAGGAGATTCCCAGATTATCGGTTTCCCGGGCCGCGTAGATATCTGCAAGCACTACATGGTCTGCCAGAGTCAGTGCCCTGGAAAATTCCGGGAGAAGCGCTCTGGTCCGGGAATAGGTGTGAGGCTGGAATACGCACCAGATTTTCCGGTGGGGATAGTTCCGGGCTGCGCGCAGGGTGGCTTCGATCTCTGTGGGATGATGGGCATAATCATCTATAATGGTAACACCGCCTACCTCTCCTTTATATTGGAAACGCCGGTCGGTTCCTGTAAAGCCGCCAAGTCCCTTTATGATCACCGGCTCCGGAAGCTTCAGTATATGAGCCGCGGCTATGGCTGCCAGCGCATTGGATACATTATGAATCCCCGGTACCTTCAGGTAATAGCTGCCGGCCTTCTGACCATGGATAAAAACTGTGAAGGAGGCATGACCATATTTGTCCCACGTGATATCGGACGCGGTATAATCCGCGGAATTCTCCAGCCCGTAAGTGATTTTGTGACATGGCAGGTCACAGAGGATGTCCTGATATCTGGCGGTATCCGCATTGATGATCAGAGTTCCGTCCGCGGGGATCTGCTCCGCGAATTTCCGGAAGGAACGGCGGATATCGTCGATATCCTTAAAAAAGTCCAGATGATCCGCATCCATATTCAGGATAATGCCGATGGTTGGATAAAGGCTCAGAAAGCTGTTGGTATATTCACAGGCTTCCGTGATAAAGGTCTGGGAGCTGCCTACACGGATATTGCCGCCGATGGAGGGAAGAATGCCGCCTACACTGATCGTGGGGTCGCAGCTGCCTTCCAGAAGAATATGTGAGATCATGGAAGTGGTTGTGGTTTTTCCATGTGTGCCGGCGACGGCAATGGAGGTCTCATAATTGCGCATGATCTGTCCGAGAAGCTCCGCCCGGGTCAGCATGGGCAGGCCTTTTTCCTTTGCGCATGCAAATTCAGGGTTATCCGGATGGATGGCGGCGGTATAAACGACCACATCAATTCCCTCTGCAATGTTGGAAGCGCGCTGACCGTAGAAAACCTGCACACCTCTTTCTTCAAGGGAACGGGTCAGCGGACTTGCCTTGGAATCGGAACCGGAGATGCGGAAATTCTCTTCCAGCAGAATTTCCGCCAGTCCGCTCATACTGATGCCGCCGATTCCAATAAAATGGATATGCAGAGGTTTGTGAAAATCTATCTGATACATATGAAATCTCCTTGCTTGTAAAATTCGTCCGGAAACGGGGATGGCCCGGATTCTGACTTTTTTATTATACCTCGAACCGGTTAAAATGAAAAGCGGTTATTTTTGAATCATGCGCAGGACGTTACGAAGCGGCTGTGAATGGGAACTCAGGACCAGAAACCAGGCAAGTGTAAAAGCCTGTATGGAAACGTTTCTGCCGGAGAGACAGGCTGGAGGCGGAGACGGAATATGTGGTGAATATTTTAACAATTATTTTGCGCATATGGGAAGCAATCATATACAATAACAATAAAAAACGTGATTTTGGTACAAAATTATTGTAAAAAATGTTCACTATTAGATTAAAGTATGCTATAATGATGTAATCATAACATACAAGAGGTGATTGCATGATAAAAAAAGAAATGATTGCAATGCTTTTAGCCGGAGGCCAGGGAAGCAGACTTGGTGTGCTGACAGAGAAGGTGGCGAAGCCGGCGGTTGCCTTCGGGGGGAAATATCGGATCATTGATTTTCCTCTGAGCAACTGTATTAATTCAGGGATAGACACGGTGGGGGTTCTGACTCAGTATCGGCCGCTGCGTCTGAATGCACATATAGGGATTGGCATTCCGTGGGATCTGGACAGGAATGAGGGAGGCGTAACGATTCTCCCTCCTTATGAGAAGAGTACGGACAGTGAATGGTATACAGGTACAGCGAATGCCGTTTATCAGAACCTTGAATATATGGAGCAGTACAATCCGGATTATGTACTTATTCTTTCCGGAGATCATATTTACAAAATGGACTATGAGATTATGCTGGATTTTCATAAGGCGAACCGGGCGGATGTCACCATTGCCTGTATGCCGGTGCCCATAGAGGAGGCGGGGCGTTTTGGCATCATGGTGGCGGATGAGACGGGGCGGATTACGGAATTCGAGGAGAAGCCTGAGCATCCCAGCAGCAATCTGGCGTCCATGGGAATTTATATTTTTTCCTGGCCGGTGCTTAAGGAAGCGCTGACCGCGCTGAAGGATCAGAGCAGCTGTGATTTCGGCAAACACATACTCCCATACTGCAGGGAAAAGGGTCAGAGACTTTTTGCATATGAGTACAACAGCTACTGGAAAGATGTGGGGACTCTTGGCTCTTATTGGGAAGCCAATATGGAGCTGATTGACATTATTCCCGAGTTTAATCTTTATGAGGAATTCTGGAAAATTTATACCAAGGGAGATATTATTCCTCCCCAGTATATTTCATCGGAAGCGGTGGTTGACCGCTGTCTGATCGGAGAGGGGGCAGAGATCTACGGGGAAGTGCATGATTCTGTGATCGGTCCCAATGTGATCATTGGAAAAGGAAGTGTGATTCGCGGATCCATTATCATGCGCAATACATCCATTGGCCAGGACGTTCGGATGGATAAGGCGATTCTCGCCGAGGATGTTGTGGTTGGCGATCATGTGGAGATCGGGTTTGGTGAGGAAGTGCCGAACGTGTATAAGCCTTCCGTTTATTCCTTTGGACTTGCGACCATTGGTGAGAGAAGCGTGATTCCTTCTAATGTGAGAATCGGCAGGAATACCGCGATCAGCGGGGTTACCACCCCGGAGGATTATCCGGGAGGGGAGCTTGCCGGAGGGCAGGTAATCGCAGCAAAGGATGGTGGTAGGGTATGAGGGCGATCGGTATCATACTGGCCGGCGGAAACAGCAGCCGGATGAGAGAATTATCCAATAAGAGAGCTGTGGCAGCCATGCCCATTGCGGGAAGCTATCGTGCGGTGGATTTTGCGCTGAGCAATATGGCGAACTCTCACATTCAGAAGGTTGCGGTGCTGACCCAGTATAATTCCCGTTCACTGAACGAGCATCTGAGCTCTTCAAAGTGGTGGGATTTCGGGCGAAAGCAGGGAGGACTTTTTGTTTTTACCCCGACGATTACCAGGGAGAACAGCCTGTGGTATCAGGGAACGGCGGACGCCATATATCAGAATCTGACATTTCTGAAAAACAGCCATGAGCCTTATGTGGTAATTGCGTCCGGCGACGGTGTATATAAGCTGGATTATAATAAAGTTCTGGAATATCACATAGCGAAGCGCGCGGATGTAACCGTAGTGTGTACGGCCTGTCCGGATCCGTCTGAGGTTGAGCGCTTCGGAGCCGTTTGTATGAATGACGATGGCAGAATAGAGGAATTCGAGGAGAAACCAATTGTTTCTTCCTATAACACCGTTTCCACGGGGATTTATGTGATTCGGAGGAGGCAGCTCATTGAGCTCATTGAAAAGGCAGCACAGGAGGGACGGAAGGATTTTGTCAATGATATTCTCATCCGGTATAAGAACCTGAAGAGGATTTACGGGTATAAGACTGACGCATACTGGAGTAACATCTCCACGGTGGAATCCTATTATCAGACGAATATGGATTTCCTGAAGCCGGAGATAAGGAATTATTTCTTCAGGCAGGATCCGCCGATAAAAACAAAGATCGACGACCTTCCACCGGCGAAATATAATCCGGGTGCCCATGTATCAAACAGTCTTGTGTCCAGCGGGTGCATAGTGAATGGCACAGTGGAAAATTCAGTCCTTTTCAGGGATGTATTTGTGGGGAACAATTGCGTGATCAGGAATTCTGTAATTCTGAATGATGTGTATATAGGAGACAATACACACATTGAGAATTGCATTGTAGAAAGCCGGGATACCATCCGGGCAAATTCTTACTACTGCGGCGAATCCGGGATAAGGATCGTTGTGGAGAAAAATGAGCGTTATGTATTATAAGCTGCAGATCCCGTAAACTGTGACGGCAAAGCAGTTACGAATCCCCGCAGATACATATGCGAAACGAAAGGGGCATGTGAATTATGAATATTACAGATGTACGTGTGAGGAAGGTTGCAAAAGAAGGCAAGATGAAAGCTGTTGTCTCCATTACCATTGATGATGAATTTGTGGTTCATGACATTAAGGTCATCGAGGGTGAAAAAGGGCTTTTTATTGCAATGCCAAGCCGTAAAGCGGCGGATGGCGAATACCGTGACATCGCTCACCCGATTAATTCCGTTACAAGGGATAAGATCCAGACGATCATTCTTGGAAGATATCAGGATGTTCTGGCCGCGGAGCCGGAGGAGGCTGTGCAGGACTGATGCGTTAATCTGAATTCCATCACAGGCAGCTTAGGATCAGCAGAAAACAGGGCGGTGCTTCAGAGAGGAAGCATCGCCTTTTGACGTATATCCGGCGGAGAATCCTCACCGTTTTCATCGCTTCCAACTGGAAATATTACACAATTATTACAAAAATGAAATAAAAGTGTTGCATTTTTTGAAAAAAGTGTTATACTAGGGGACAGAACGATGAAGAGGTGTTTAGATTATGAAGAAAAAGAAGGTATTATCCTTATTATTGGCCGGCCTTCTCACGTTATCTGTTGGAGGAACGGCATATGCGTCCACATTAGACGATCAGATTGCCAGCGCGCAGGCAGAGAAAGCCGCTGCGGAGAGTGAACTGGCGGCGACACAGAGTACGATCAGCAGCCTGGAAAGTAAAAAACAGGAGCTGCAGACATATTTATCTCAGCTGGAAGCCCAGTATGATGAGCTGACAGAGACCATATCCCAGCTCAGTACTCAGGCGGCGGAGAAGGAAGAGGAACTGACCGTCCTTAACGCACAGCTGGAGGCAGCGAAGCAGACTGCGGCCGCCCAGTATGAAGCTATGAAGACGAGGATTGTATATCTGTATGAACAGGGAAGCAGCAGTACACTGGAGATCCTTCTTTCTTCAGAAAACCTGGCGGATTTTATTAATAAAGCGACAAATATAGCAGAGCTTACCCAGTATGACAGGGAAAAGCTGGAGGAATATGAGGCACTGCAGGAAAGCATCGCTGCCCAGGAAGCGCAGGCGGAGCAGGAGGCTGCGGAGATTGACGCGCTGCTTACGGAAAAATCCGCGGCGCAGGCGGAGGTGCAGACACTGGCGGCGACCACCAGTGACAGCATCGTCTCCTATGTAAATGAGATCAGCGCCAGTCAGGCAGAAGCCAGCCAGCTTATGGCGGAAATCAGCAGTGCACAGAGCAGTATTACGGCTCTGGTAGCACAGGCGGAAGCAGAAGCGGCGGCACAGGCGGCTGCAGCTGCGGCGGCCGCAGAGGCAGAAGCGGCGCAGGAAAGCGCTTCCGGGGCTGCAGATTACGAAGACGATTCCTCCGGGACCCAGGAAACATATTCCGAGGATACATATGAGGAGGACTCCTATTCTGAAGATACATATGAGGATGAAACTTATTCCGAAGAAACATATGAAGAGGACAGCTCTGAAAGTGCAGCTGCCTATGACAGTTCTGAGGATTACACAGAATCGGATACTTCGGATACGAGTGATACGTCCGGTTACGATACCACGGATTATACAGAGACGACGGAAAGCACTTCCTCTTCCACCGGAACCTACCTTGGGAATTTTAAGCTGACCGCTTACTGTAACTGTGCGATCTGCTGCGGGACGGCCGGAAATCTGACCGCCAGCGGAACCACCCCTACAGCGGGAAGAACTGTGGCGATGGCCGGTGTGGCCTTTGGAACCAAGCTTTCCATCAATGGGACAATCTATACGGTAGAGGATCTGGGCACACCGTACGGGCATGTGGATATTTACTTTGACAGTCACGCAGAGGCTCTGGCCTTTGGTCTGCAGTACGCGGATGTGTATCTGGTGAGCTGATTATACAATTTATCCGGTAAAAAAGCCGTTTCCGACAGCAGGGCAGAAGCCCTCGGAAACGGCTTTTTAATTTGGGATCTATAGGTTCTGGAATTTCCGTTGGTTTTTGGACTGCAAATGTAAACCGATAAAAAAATAAAGGTTGACAATTAGAATCCTGTGTGTTAGATTTACTGACAGAAAAAACAAAGGAGAGGATTTGAGTATGAGTACGATCACAACAACAGGACCTGTGAGCAAAACCCGTGATATGGTTTACATTGCCATGTTTGCCGTGTTAATGGCGGTGTGTTCCTGGATTTCCATTCCCACTACGGTGCCGTTTACCCTGCAGACCTTTGCTGTTTTTATGGCGGTTGGATGCCTTGGAGGAAAGAGAGGCACCATGTCTGTTCTGGTGTTTCTTCTTATGGGAGCAGTGGGTCTTCCTGTGTTTTCCGGATTTACCGGGGGAATCGGAAAACTTCTTGGAACTACTGGAGGCTACCTGGTCGGTTTCCTTTTTTCCGCACTGCTGATGTGGGCCATTGAGAAGTTTTTCGGGAAAAAGCCGGTGGTTCTGCTCCTGTCCATGGTGCTGGGGCTGCTTGTGTGTTATGCGCTTGGAACCATATGGTTTATGGTGGTCTATACCAGCCAGACCGGTGCGGTAGGCCTTGTGGCGGTTCTGGGCTGGTGCGTTTTTCCCTTTGTGATCCCCGATCTTGTGAAGATCGCGCTGGCTTTTGTGCTTTCCAATAAGCTGCGAAAATACGTGGCATGAGAAAATATCACAGAATTTTTGTGTAAAAACGGCCGGCTGCCTTTTGCGCTGCGAATCATGCAGCGTGAAGGCAGCCGGCCGGATTTTATTATGCAGGTTCCGAATCAGGAGAGATCCTCAGCCTGGGATTTCTGGTTTATTTAGCTTCAAATCCAAACTGATCCATGATACAGATTTCGTCATCACTGTCAGAAGAGAATACAAAGTACACAGCATGAACACCGGAAATTTCATCTGTATCGCAGGACAGCCAGCTCCAGGAGGTGCCGTCTGAGCCATCTTCTTTCTCTTCCGCCGATTCAATGGCCTCTGCGGTGATGGAAAGCTCTCCGATCTTTGTTCCTCCGTCTTCCCCGGAAGGCGCGTCAATATATATTTCCGCAGTGCCGTCCGCGTCACCGGCATTCTGTGCGACAAGAACTTTTAAGGTGTTTTCGGAGGCATCTCCAAAGTCCAGATATTTGTAACCTACAATGTTTCCGTTTTTCAGATTTGCCACATAAGTGGTGTGAACCGCTTCTGTATCCCGGTCGGCTTTAATGTAAGGGCCGTTTTCCAGGCAGTCGCTGTGAACGTTGTTTGCCTCCACAGAAGGTGCGGGATGGTCAATGGCTTCCAGCAGATAGGTGGTTACGTTTGCGTCCCAGATGGTGTAGGCGTCCAGACTGTCTGAGATACCGCTGGAGGTGAATTCCATGGGCTCAATTACAGGTTCCGAGGTTTCCTCGTCCATGTAAAGGGTCAGCTGCCCCGCGATGGCCTGACGGGAGGCGTTGCTGGCGTTGGTCTGGCGATGGCCGAAGAAATACCATTCTCCGTTGACTTTTGCCATGCCGCCATGGTTGTTTCCGATTATGTAGGTGGCAAAATCGGTGAATTCCATCTCTCCGGTTTCCAGATTGCGCACATAGCGTCCGCTGGTATCCGAAATTACATTTCCATGGTCGCCGCTGATCAGGGCACTGGTGTCGTATTCCACAATATCGCCCTCTACACCATTGCTGCCATAATGCCAGGTGCCGTTCATAAGGTCATCTGTGTATACGTAGGAGATGGTGGAATTGTAAAAGCTTCCGTCCGCGCCGACCTCATAGCTTACATAGAGCAGAACGTAGGCGTCCAGCTCCTCTACATAGCCGGTGAGAGACGGTCCTTCATAGATGGGAAGATATCCGCGTTCATCGGTGGGGCACCAGGTGGTGGCGGCGATTTCATATCCGTCGTCTGCGTTGCCCTCCAGCTGGTAGATGGCGGCTACGTGCCGCATGCCGGTGGTGTAATTGTCCTCATCAACCATAGCCTGGATTTCCTCATTGTCAGAGTACCCGGAGGTCATGGTGGAAACGGCCATGTAAATGGTTCCGTCTTCAATGTACAGGCTCGGGTCATAGCTGTTTTTGGTAGGAATCACCAGAAGACCTTCGGATTCATCCCAGGGTCCCAGCGGACTGTCCGCGGCACGAAGTACGGAATTGTCAAATACCTGGCTGGAAACCATATAATAGGTATCCGTTGTGACATCATAATCCGCATCTGGCGCGAAAAGCATGGTTCCGCCATAGGTGCTGTCTTCTTCAAGCTCGAAAATGACTCCCTCATATCTCCAGTCACTTAAATCGTACACCGGCGCGGACCACAGAACCTGGTCAGTGTCACACATGGAGGTCCCGTTGGCGTCATGGGAGCCATAGATATACACCCTCCATTCCTCGTCGTCTCTGGACCAGAAGACATGGGGCTCTCCGTCCGGTACATACTCCCAGTTTTCAAACAGAGGGTTGCTGGCGCCGGACTGATCCACTTCCTCGCCGGTGACCGGGTTTACCGTGTAAACAAGCGGATCTGTCTCGTAGGAATATTCCGCCCCGCACTCACTGCACACATAGTGGCGATAGCCGCCTTCCGTGTCCGTGGCTTCATAGCTGTCATCCTGCAGCTGATAGCTGTTGGTGTGCTCACACGCCCGATAGGGGGAAATCTCTCCGGAGGTTTCTTCCGCCGAAACGGTCAGACTCATCCCCAGTGTGAGAACCGCAGCCAACCCTAGTAACAACATGTTCCTTCTCATAAAAATCCTCCTTTATACAGTTTTTTTAAAATTAACATAATTCTGCGCCTGAGACAAGCATTCCCGCGTGAACGGCTTTTTTTTCGTTGCAAACGGATTTGTCCTCATTGCCCGGTTTTTTTGAGAAAACAGATGGTTTTTTTGTTTCTTACAGACTATAATAGAAACAAGGAGACTGCCTATGTTACATATGATTATCAATGGGATGATTCATTACTATCCGAATCTGCTTTTGCTTCTGGTTCTGGTATTTACTTTTCCGGGAAAATCTCCCTGGCGGGTCCGGGGAACCTTTCCGGTATTTTTCCTTCTGCTTTGCGGCTGTGATTATCTGGCGCTGCGATTCTCAGAACGGGGTACGTTTTTGCTGGAGCTTCGGGGAATTTCCCTTCTGCTTCTCTATATTTTTCTGGCTTTTTGTTTTGCCCGGGCGGCCCTGGAGGGCTGGTGGCTTTATCAGCTGACTGTGATCACTATGTGGTGGTTTTTTTACGGGGTGGCGCGCAGTATTCTCTTTGCCGCAGCCCAGGTGATTGACCCTGCCCTGGAGGTACAGGTGCTGCCGGTTTTGCTGGTGAATGATATTTTGCAGACATTTTTTTCCATATTTCTGTGTCGTCTCCGTGTGGATTCCACACTCAGGATCAAACCGGCGGTTCTGTATTGTGTCTGTCTGCTCAGTGTATTTGTGGAAGAGCTGATTATCGCCGCCGACGATTCCTATTCCGCCCTGAATGAGCTTCATCTTCTGCGGATGGAAACAGCTGTGCGTGTTTCGCTGGTCCTGATTGTTATTTTTATGTACTGGTGTATATCGATGCTTCTGCGGCAGCTGGAAAATCTTTTCCTCAGGGAACATCAGGTGGCCATGCAGAAGATGGAACTTGATTTCGCCGGAGAAATGCACCGGCAAAGCCGTAAAACGGCTCATGACATGAAAAACCACCTGATGATTATGGAGTCTCTTCTGGAAAAAAAGCAGTATTCTGAACTGGAGAAATACATGAAGGATTATTCCAGAGAAAATCAGACGTTTTTGTACGCCGCGTCCAGTGGAAATACGACGGTGGATGCCGTCCTTTTCCGGGAACAGAATAAGGCGAAGAATCTGGGCATTCCCTTTACGGTTCACGCGGCTTTGCCCGGGGAGATGCATTTTTCCATGACCGAGTTCAGTTCCTTTCTTTTTAACAGCATAGACAACGCCATCGAGGCCAGTGCAGCGGTAGAAGATCCGGAAATCCAGGTGTCAGTACAGATGAAAGAATCCTTCTGTCTGATCACGGTGACAAATAAGGTGCAGGGAAAGGTTCTGGAAAAAAATCCCAGGCTGCAGACCACGAAATCTGCCGGGGCACTTCACGGTTATGGAACACGGATTATGCGGGATTTTGCCCGAAAATATAACGGAGACCTGCAGTTTTCCCAGGAAAGGGACCGTTTTACGGTATCCCTGATGATACAGGAGGGACAGGGGGATGATTTATAAGATCGCGGTTTGTGAAGACGAAGCGGAAATTCGGGTTCTTTTGCGGGAGAGTATCTGCAAATGCTTTAAGGCCAGGGGGATACGGGCGGAGATTTTCTGCTTTGCCCATTCAGAAGATCTGCTTGATGCCAGGGAGCTGTCAGATTTTCACGCCTGTTTTCTGGATATCGCCATGGAGGAGGATTCTCTGGATGGAATTACTCTTGCCCATAAAATCCGCGGACGTACTTCGGGACGTGAGCCCGTTATTATTTTTATATCCAACCGGGAAGATATGGTTTATGAATCCCTGAAGGAGCAGCCTCTTCGATTTATCCGAAAAAGCCGTTTCCGGGAAGAGATCGGGGAGGCTGTGGATGCGGTGATAGAGAAAATGCAGACAGTCCCGGAGTCGCTGACGATTCAGAGAAACGGCCGTTTCATATCTCTGAGGCTTTCGGATATTTTTTATATAGAAAGCCAGAATCGTATGCAGCTGATCGTTACGGAGAGGGAGACATACGAGACCTACTCCAGATTCCGGGACTTCTGCAAAAGGCTGGAGCCTATGGATTATCTGCAGATTCACCGCTCTTATCTTGTAAACTGGAAATATATCCGCAGTCTGGATGCCCGGGAAGTGATCCTTACAAACGGGATCCGCCTTCCGGTGAGCCGGTCTTTGTCCGCAGGTGTGCGGGAGAGATATCATCAGATCCTGGCCAGGAACCTGCGGCTGCCCTAACTGCGTGAAAATTTTGTCATAGTATATCATATACTTCTTTTCTATTTCAAAAGAATATGTTATGATACAAGGGACAAAAGGTCATGAATGCAGATGCTTGCATCGGCATTCATGAGATTGGGTCCCGAACAACATGAGAAAGTAGCCATTTTTCGCAGAAAAATGAGCGGATTTCGAATGTTGTCAGAATTTCGGGAGCACGAAGTGCGGAGAAATTCTGGTATCATAGCGACAAAATACCTTTTGTCGCTTCAATTATGTTATGATACTGAGGACAAAATATTTTTTGTCGTTTTATAATTGTAACTATAGAATAATTAAAATATGGAAAAGGAGCAACACAGATGGAAATCACTGCTGATATCAAATACGTAGGTGTGAATGACCACCAGGTGGATCTGTTCGAGGGACAGTATGTCGTGCCAAATGGCATGTCTTATAATTCTTATGTGATTCTTGATGAGAAGATTGCCGTTATGGATACGGTGGACGCTCATTTTAAGCACGAATGGCTGGACAATATCGCCGCGGTTTTAAACGGCCGCCGGCCCGATTATCTGATTGTACAGCATATGGAGCCGGATCATTCCGCCAATATTGCGAATTTTATGGAGGTTTATCAGGATACAGTCATTGTCTCCAGCGCCAAAGCATTCAACATGATGGGACAGTTCTTCGGTACTGATTATTCGGACCGGCGCGTGGTCGTTCGGGAAGGAGATACCCTCTGCCTGGGCAGGCATACGCTGGCCTTTGTAGAAGCGCCCATGGTTCACTGGCCGGAGGTTATCGTGACCTATGACACCTGCGACAAAGTTCTTTTCTCTGCCGACGGTTTCGGAAAATTCGGCGCACTGGATGTGGACGAGCCCTGGGATGACGAATCGCGCCGTTATTTCATAGGCATTGTAGGCAAGTACGGCGCGCAGGTACAGAAGCTGCTGAAGAAGGCGGCCACTCTGGACATTCAGGTCATCTGCCCGCTGCACGGCCCGGTACTCAGGGAGAACCTTGGCCATTATCTGCATCTCTATGATCTGTGGTCCTCCTATCAGCCGGAATCCGAGGGAATCGTCATCGCCTACACGTCAGTTTATGGACATACGCAGAGGGCGGTGAACAGTCTTGCCGATCAGTTCCGCGCCAAGGGCTGCCCCAACGTGGTTGTTCACGATCTGGCCCGAACGGACATGGCCCAGGCCGTGGCGGATGCCTTCCGCTATAACAAGCTTGTTCTGGCCACCACAACCTACAACGCCGATATTTATCCGTTTATGCGCGATTATATCCATCGCCTGACCGAGCGCAATTTCCAGAACCGGAAGGTGGCCCTGATTGAAAACGGATCCTGGGCGCCGACTGCTGCCAGAACCATGAAACAGATGCTGGAGAAAAGCAAAAACATTTCCTGGGCAAACACTACGGTCCACATTAAGTCCGCCCTTGGCGAGGAGAGCCGGAACGAGCTTTCGGCTCTGGCCGATGAGCTGTGCCAGGATTACATCGCGCAGAGCAGTGAGACTGCCAACAAGAATGACCTGTCTGCTCTGTTCAGAATCGGATACGGCCTGTATGTGGTGACCTCCAATGACGGAACGAGGGACAACGGCCTGATTGTGAACACAGTCTCCCAGGTGGCGGAGAATCCGAATCGTATAGCTGTATGCATCAACCAGGCAAATTATTCGCATCACGTGATCCGGCAGACCGGAATCATGAATGTGAACTGTCTCTCCACAGAGGCACCCTTTGGCATCTTCCAGAACTTTGGATTCCAGAGCGGAAGAACGGCGGACAAATTTAAGGATTTAACCCCGCTTTATTCAGACAATGGGCTTGCGTTCCTGCCCAGATATATCAATGCGTTTATGTCCCTGAAGGTGGAACAGTACATTGATCTGGGAACGCACGGCATGTTTATCTGTACAGTGACTGAATCCCGCGTCATCTCCAATGTGGAGACCATGACCTATAATTATTACCAGAGCAACGTGAAGCCAAAACCACAGACAGAAGGCAAAAAGGGCTTTGTCTGCAAGGTCTGCGGGTACGTCTATGAAGGCGATGAGCTTCCGGATGATTTTATCTGCCCGCTGTGCAAGCATGGTGTCGCAGACTTTGAACCGATTGCATAAATTTCGCAGTGTGCTCCCTCAATCCCTGGTACAGCCCGGGATTGAGGGGCCTTTTTGCAAAGAGATTTCAGGGGGGTCTTATGAACGGATTAATAATAATGCTGATTGCGATTCTTGTACTGGTCGCCGCATATCGACTGTATGGCAAATGGCTGGAAAAAACCTGGGGGATTGATCCAAAGGCCAAAACCCCGGCTTATGAACTGGAGGACGGTGTGGATTATGTTCCCGCAGACCGCAATGTCGTCTTTGGGCATCAGTTTGCTTCGATCGCCGGCGCAGCAGCGATCAACGGTCCTATTCAGGCGGCTGTTTTCGGGTGGCTGCCGGTGTTGCTGTGGTGTCTGCTCGGCGGTGTGTTTTTTGGGGCAGTGCAGGATTTTTCTGCCATGTATGCCTCGATGAAAAATGAAGGGCACACCATCGGCGTCATTATTGAACGGTACGTGGGAAAACTGGGCAAGAAACTGTTTCTGGCTTTTTGCTGGCTGTTTTCGATCCTGGTGGTTGCCGCTTTTGTGGACATTGTTGCCGAGACCTTCAACGGCTTTGGAACCGATGGGGCTCTGATCGAGGCCAATGCGGCCGTTGCCACAACAAGCATTCTGTTCATCGCCGCGGCGGTTGGACTGGGCTTTTTCCTGCGCTATACCCATTGTCCTACGGCGGTTAACACGGTGATTGCCATTGCTTTACTGATTTTATGTATTGTAGCTGGTCTGCAGCTGCCGATTTATCAGACCACAGGTTTCTGGCATCTTTTCGTGTTCCTGTACATTTTTATTGCATCCGTCGTACCGGCCTGGGCATTATTACAGCCGCGGGATTTTCTTAACAGTTACCTGCTGATTGCCATGATTATCGCCTCGGTTGTCGGCATTATCGCCTACAATCCGGAAATGAATCTTCCTGTGTTTACCTCATTTAATGTGAATGGCTCAATGCTTTTCCCCACATTGTTTGTCACCATCGCCTGCGGTGCCATCTCCGGATTTCATGCCCTGATTTCATCGGGTACCTCCAGCAAGCAGATCAAAAATGAAAAGGACATGCTCCCGGTGTCCTTCGGCGCCATGCTGATGGAAGTTATGCTTGCCGTCATCGCCCTGATCACAGTAGGCTTTCTGGCAACAGGGAGTACCCTGCCGGATGGCACGCCGGCGCAGATATTTGCCTCGGCCATTGCCGTTTTTCTGACGAAACTCGGCATTCCGGAAAATGCCTCGTCCACTTTGATTTTGCTGGCAATCTCCGCATTTGCCCTGACCTCCCTGGACTCCGTCGCCCGCATTGGCCGGCTCTCATTCCAGGAATTCTTCTTTGACGAAGATACAGACCAGGAGCACCCGTCTTTATTTGTCAGGGTCTGCTCCAACAAGTATTTTGCCACTGCAGTCACTCTGATTCTCGCCTACGCCCTGGCAAAGGTCGGGTACGAAAACATCTGGCCGCTGTTCGGATCTGCCAATCAGCTGCTGGGAGCCCTCTCCCTTGTTGCCTGTGCTGTGTTCCTGAAGCACACGCACCGCAAAGGCTTCATGCTCTGGTTCCCGATGGTCTGCATGATTGCCATCACCTTTACCGCTTTGTCCATGAAGATCTTTTCCCTGATCAGCGGATTCCTGGGCGGCACCTCAGCCGATCTTTTCGGGGATTGTCTGCAGCTTGTTTTTGCTGTACTGTTGCTTTCACTTGGGGTCGTGGTCGCTGTCATGGGTGTCCGCAAACTGATCGGGAAAGAACCGGAAATGGAAAATGGCTGAATCCCATTGTCTTTCCGATGACAGAGGAGGATCGATATGGACTTGTCGGATGGCATTGCATATTTTCTGTCGGGAAGCGATCATCCAGGTTCCCGCGGCAGGAAAAAATCAATGAAACAGCTTCTAAGTGAAAAACTTGCTTTTTCCAATGGAAGCTGTAACTATAGCCTGAGAAAACATTTGGAGACGATTAACTGTTATGACTGCAGCAAACAGTTGATGATCATTCAGACTTTGATAGAAAATGCTGAACAAACGGCCCGGTTTTATGGGGGCTCTTTCGTTATGGAAGAGGATGTAAAGGAAAAATATTCACAGTTATTGGAAGAGCATAAAAGACAGACCGCCGAGCGGGAAGAGCATGAAAGGCGGATCGCCGAGAGGGAAGAGCATAAAAGACAGATTGCCGAGATGGAGGGAGAAAAAGAACGATTAGAAGAAAGGGTTTCTTCAGATAAGAAGCAGGAGCGATCGGAACAGGAATACTTAGAACAGGAACATTTACAACAGATACAGTGTCAATGCGTCCATATACTTCTGGATTCCGGATTTACAGATGTTAAGGTGGATCTGAAAAAGCATATGCCTGTTGAAATAAGCGGGCGGTTAAATGAATTTGAATATAAGCTTCAGTTTAAGCCTGTGCTGGCGCAGCCGATGATTGAGGATGAAAGGGTTTTAACACTGGCAGAATCATTGCGTGAAATCGATCTGACGGACAGAAAGAACCGGAAATCACAGATCTATGATTTTTATTCCGGCCATGGATGTAATGTATGTGAAGTGATCGGCGCTTCGGGAAATAATATTACGGTGAATCTTTATGGAATTTCAGCCGGGCTGGGTTCGATAAATTATTATTTCGATCTGTATGAATATGAAAGGCAGATTTTAAAAAAACAGCCGCAGATTTCCAGGGAGGAACTGATTTGCAGATGCAGCCGGGAATTATCCAGGAGTAATTTTTCGGATTTTGAATTCTTTATTGCTGAGGATCATAAAAGTATAGAGTTCACAGCCTGCAGAAATAATATCAGGTACAGGTATCAGTGTAAGTTTTATTCCTGCAATAATATACACCTGTATGATTTTACGGACAATGTGGTACAGGATGTGGTGCTGAACTGTATTTCCGCGCTGAAGAGGATTGCCTTTTTCCAGGGCCGGGGAGCCGTGGGTGCATTAAGAAAGTTTTTTGAGGATAACCATTACAGTTATATCAATGTATTTTTTATGGATAACAGGTTTCATGTGTTTGCGACAAAGTACAAGACAAAATTCGGGATGCAGTATTGGTGTGAATCGCTGCTCCAAACGCCGGATGTAAAGAAGGATTCTTAAACCTCTTTAGGAAAAAGGAGCTTTGATTAATCTTTAATAATTTTTTGCTGCACGGTTGTCCAGTACCGTAAACTCAGCCAGCACAGGAGCGATTTCTTCGGGCCAGTCCGTGAACGTGATGTGGACGACAAATTGTCCAAGCTATATTCCAATCCGCAGGATTTGAAAGCACGTCCGGATCATACTTCGGGTTTTCATGTCTGGGCTGAATCTATGTATAAATCTGGAAGATAGGGATCTGAGTGTTTTAATTATTATTGTGGGTTATCTGTCAAAACCTCAGAGTCCGCTTCGAATTTTTTATGAAATATTAAAAACAGCGCCACACAGATCAGCGCAGATACAGCAGAACCCGCGGGTGCCGCCAGCCCCATGGGGAAAAGTGTGTCCGGAAAAAACCTTGTGGCAAGGTATGCCCCGGGAATTCGTATCAGCAATACGGAAATCAGGTTGTGTGCAAAGGAAAAACCCGACAGACCATAGGCACAGAAAAATCCGCTGAAGCAGAAGTGTATGCCTGCGACAATGCAGTCAAAGGAATAAGAGCGCAGGTACTGGCCACCCAGGACACGCACTGCGTCTTCGCCGGAAAACAGCCCCACAAACTGTTCCGGAAAAATCTGGCAGAATACGAAGCAGAGGAAGCCGAAGGATACAGACACGAGCATCGCGTAATAAAGGGTTTTTCTTGCGCGGTCATGCTGACCGGCTCCACGGTTCTGTGCTGCAATGGCCGAGACGGAGGAGAGCATCGCGGACGGAACCAGAAACAGGAAGCTGATGATTTTTTCCACAATGCCGACGCTGGCAGCTACATCGACCCCGCGCCGGTTTGCAATCATGGTAATTACCAGAAAGGAAATCTGAATAAATCCGTCCTGAAAAGCGACCGGGACACCCACTTTCAGAATGTCTGAAATGACAGAACGTTCCGGCAGGAAGTCCTTTCTGGCGAGCCGGGGGACTATGCCGGATGCTGCATGAAAGCCCTCATTCTCTGTTGATGCCGCTTTTGTTCCGGCGGAGGATTTTCTCATCAGAAAAAACAGCGCGAACATTACACTGGCCGCCTGTGAGATCACCGTGCCGCAGGCGGCGCCTGCCGCACCCATTCCCAATCTGCCGATGAACAGAAAGTCCAGCGCGATGTTGAGCACGCATGCCACTCCGACAAAATACATGGGGCTCTTTGAATCTCCCATGCCTCTGTAAATACTGCTGACGATGTTGTAAGCTGTGATAAAAGGAATGCCTGCAAAGCAGATCGTCAGGTATTCCTTCGTCTGGGTGACTGCTTCTGCCGGAACGGACATCACAGAGATAATCCCGTTTCGGGCAAACATCAGTACAGCTACAAGAATCACAGAACCTGCCGCAAATAATGTCACTGTGTTCCCGATAATACGCGATGCCCGCCCGCTGTGTTTACTGCCGATCGCCACCCCCAGTCCGACGGTAGTTCCCATTGCCAGTCCCACGACCATCACGGTCAGCATATGCATGACCTGACTGCCGATTGATACAGCCGAGATGGCCGCAGCCCCGTTAAACTGCCCTGTCACATACAGATCGGCCATACCATAAAACGTCTGCAAAAAGCTGGAAAGAAGGTACGGCAGTGAAAAACGCAGCAGCACCTTCAGTACATTTCCCTGTGTTAAATCTTTCTCCATTGTCAATCTGTCTCCTGATTTTTTATTATTCCTCATATTTTGGCGGGTCAAAAAGTCATGGTATCATCATATCATATCAGGACGAGAAAAGAAAGACAGCGACGTGCCCAATTCGTGAATTGCCGGCAACGCAAATATGCCTGAAATATTGACGATGTCAATAAAATGACCTATAATATCCTGCGGAAATGAGGAGAAATCTGACTGTATTTTCTGAAGTATTGCCTGAGATAGAATCGAGTGAAGCACAGGAAGCCATGGGATGGCCGAAGGAGGAATTACGATGTATAAAGAAGTTGCACAGAAACTGTTTTCTTTTGTAAAGGGTTCACCGACTCCCTTCCATGTTGTCCAAAATATCAGCGACACGTTGGAAGGAGAAGGGTTTGAGAGACTGAAAGAAGGCTCTGCATGGAACATAAGACCGGGCGGAAAGTACTATGTAACAAGAAACGGTTCCAGCATCCTGGCATTTAAAACAGGGACACAGCTGGAAAACTACAGCTTTCATATAGCAGCGTCCCACAGCGATTCACCGACCTTTAAATTAAAAGAGAATGCACAGATAGATATCAAAGGGAAATACACGGTTCTGAATACGGAAGGCTACGGGGGAATGCTTTGCTCCACATGGTTCGACAGACCTCTTTCCCTGGCCGGAAGAGTGATTGTAAAAGAGGGAAACCGTCTTGTATCCAGACTTCTGAATATTGACCGGGATCTTCTTATGATTCCCAGTCTTGCAATCCATATGAACCGGGAGGTGAACGAAAAACAGTCGCTGAATAAACAGAAGGATATGCTGCCGGTCTGCAGTGGAAGAACAATGGATGCAGATGCGCTGAAGAACATGGTGGCAGAGGAGCTTGGAGCAGAAGCAAAGCAGATATACGGTACGGATCTTTATCTGTATAACAGAGAGGAACCATCTATCTGGGGAGCGGAGGATGAATTTATTTCCTGCCCGAAGCTGGACGATCTGGAGTGTGCTTACGCGTCTCTCCAGGGATTTCTGCAGGGAGGAAACAGCGAAACCGTCAGTGTATATGCGTGCTTTGATAATGAAGAGGTGGGCTCTGGAACAAAACAGGGTGCCGCGTCTACCTTTCTCTGCGAAGTGCTGACCCGAGTCAATGCTGCGATGGGAAAATCCCCGGAAGAACTTTCGAGAGCCCTTGCCTCCAGCTTTATGCTGAGCTGCGACAATGCGCATGCCGTTCACCCGAATTACCCGGAAAAGACGGATGTATGTAATTGTGTGTATATGAATGAGGGAATTGTGATCAAGTCACATGCCGGACAGAAATATACGAGTGACGCCATGAGCATTGCCCTGTTTAAAACGATCTGTGAAAAGGCAGGGGTTCCTGTTCAGTTCTTTGCCAATCGGTCGGATATGAATGGCGGAAGTACACTTGGGAATATTGCCATGTCGCAGGTATCTGTGAATACTGTGGACATCGGGCTTGCGCAGCTGGCGATGCACTCATCCTTTGAAACGGCGGGAATTAAGGATGCGGCTTATCTGGTCCAGGCATCCGAAGCCTTTTTTAACAGCCATATCTGCGAGACAGATGCAGGTGTTTATGAGGTAAAGAACGGTTGATCAAGTCTGTTAATAGCGTAACGAAACCATAAATAAAAATTCAAGGGGGATTTGAGAGATGTCAAAGAAAGGAGAGAGCAGACCGGGCCTGTTTGGGTCAGTGAACCATTATGATGAGCACGGTAAAAAAACCGGCCACAGTGATCCGGGCCTTTTTGGCGGATACAATCACTATGACAGCAATGGACATAAAACCGGTCATTCTGATCCCACGTTATTCGGTGGATATAACCATTACGATGCGCATGGCAAGAAAACCGGGCATAGTGATCCAGGCCTTTTTGGAAGCTATTCTCATAAGGACAGCAGCGGCAAACGAACCGGTTCCAGTGATCCCAATCTGCTTGGCGGCTATTCTCACAGTGACAGCCAGGGCTGCTATGTGGCCACCTGCGTATATGGCTCTTATGATTGTCCGCAGGTATGGACGCTTCGTCGTTTTCGTGATAACATACTGGCAAAGACGAGACCTGGCAGATGGTTCATATATGCCTATTATGCGGTAAGCCCCGGGATTGTGAAATGGTTTGGAGGCACACCTTGGTTCCGGAGTATGTGGAGAGGTGTACTGAATCCTATTGTGGCAAAACTACAGCAAAATGGGATAGAAGATACGCCATACAATGACAGGGACTGGAGAGAATCAAACAGGCTTCAACATAACATTTACGGAGGAGAAACGGATGGCACAGACGATTGAATTTAAGCCGCTGGCGAACAAAGAATTAAATCTGGATGAAGTTGCGAAGCATCTGGATATGGTCAGGGATGTCCTGGCAGAGGTTGTGGAGCAGTATGAAGATGAAAACAGTGAAAAAACAGATGATCTGACAGAGGCTCTGGATGCGCTGGAAGATGCAAGTGAGATTATCAATGAAATTCTGGCGGACGAGCTGTAAATAATGGAGTTGCCGTTTGGATATATATGTGAACGGCGCAGCCGGAGAGTTTTCAGCATCAGGCGGTTCAAAGAATTGCCGGGGAACAGATATGTGCAGTGTATTTTATATGGATCAGGATTCCGTATGGAAAGTCCGAAAATTTGTAAACGAAACGGATCAGAAAATCCAGGAGATGGTTTTCCAAGGAGATATTCATCCGACGGAACCGGCGCCTGTGATCTCCGGCTGTAAGAATGGCCTGAGATTATCCTGCATGCGATGGGGTTATCCGGGATTTGAAAAAGCGAATGTTATTTTCAATGCGCGGGCAGAGTCCGTGCGGGAGAAAAAGCTGTTCCGGAACGGAATCCGTTATCATCGTGCGGTGATTCCGGCAAAGCTTTTTTATGAGTGGAACGCGCTGAAGGAGAAAAATATTTTCAGCCGCAGAGATGGAAACATGCTGTATTTCGCCGGGTTCTATGATCTGATAGGGAATGAAGACCGATTTGTGATTCTGACAACGTGCGCAAATGAATCCATGTCTGCGGTGCACGACCGGATGCCGCTGGTGCTGGAAGAGGCGCAGATCAAAGAGTGGATTTTGGATGATGGGACTGCCTGGAAGCTGTTGTGCCAGGTGCCGGGCGGTCTGAGACGGCAGGCTGATTTTGAACAGATGACGCTGTTCATGAAAAAATGAAAGAACGGGTAACAGATATTGAAGCGATAAAAAAGAATTCTGTCGCTGTGATACAAGGAGGAAAGAAAGATGAGAAAAAGAATGATGTTCTCACTGACGGTTTTTGGACTTTGCGCGCTGATGAGTACTCCGGTCAGTGCCTGTACTTCTTATTATGTAGGATCCGATCTGACTGCAGACGGCTCTGTAATGTTCGGGCGTACCGAGGATATTGGTTCTTCTTATGACAAAGTATTTCAGGTCGTTGAATCGAGAGAGATTCCGGAAGACGGGATGTGGACGGATGAAAAGGGATATACCGATTTTACGGCGCCGTATTATAATACCGGCATAACAGAGACTTACAGTTATACGGCATGTCATGATGCGGCTGATTATGGCGACGGATTATTTGGTGAGGTTGGTATAAATGAGAATGGGGTTGCCATGTCGGCAACTACAACTGCATCAAATTCTGAGGAAGCACAGGCGGCCGACCCGTTTACAGGCAGTTCGGGAATTTCTGAAGAAAACTATCTGGACTATATTTTATGTCAGGCTTCCACGGCAAAACAGGGCGTGGAAATTCTGGCGCAGGTCATTGATGAGTATGGCGTATGGTATTCGGCAGACGGTGTGTTTATTTCCGATAATACAGAAGTATGGTATTTTGAGATTTTGTCCGGACATCAGTATTGTGCGATCCGTATGCCGGATGATAAGGCAGCGCTGATTCCCAACTGTCTGGTAATCGGTGATGTTGATCTTGATGACACTGAAAATGTGATCGCGTCGGAGGGAATTGTAACGGTTGCCCAGGAAGGCGGCATTTATGTGGCGGCCCTGGAGGATCCTGCTGTGAATGACATTAATATCAAGCTTACCTATGGCGGAGAAGGCTATGATTCTTACGATGCGGACCGCATCCGGGCCGCGCAGTATATTCTGACAGGAGAGGACAATATCGATATCTACACAGATGATTATCAGGATATCTTTTTTGTGCCGTCTGAAAAGGTAACCATTGAGAAATTATATCAGATTGCCGGCAGCCAGTGTGAAGAATATTCAGAAGCCGGAATTGATTTTTCGGAGGCAAGGCCGGCGACCGCATCTTCTGAAATCCGTTATATCGGTACGGAATCTTCTGCGGAATGCCATATTATCCAGATCCGCAGAGATATGCCGGCGGAACTGGCTACAATAGAGTGGCTGAGCCTGAGCAGTGCAGCCTACGCGCCGATGGTGCCATTTTATGGCGCAATACTGACAGATACAGCTGATTCATATAAAGAAGAAGCTCCGGAATATACAGATACATCGGCTTACTGGACATACCAGAAACTTGGAGAATATCTGCGCTCCGACGCGGATGACACGATGAAAAAAGCAGTGAAAAGTTTTTATCAGGAATATATGAGCAAACTTGCAGACGCGCAGGCGACCGTAGATGAACAATTGCTGGCGGTCTGCGAGAATGACCCCGCCGGTCTTTCGCAGACTGCCACGGATCTTGGCATTTCTATTTCGGAACAGACAGTTGCACTGGCACAGAATCTGTACGAAGAAGTAACATCCGGTACGGCTCTCAAATTTGATGTCAGCTATGAAGATATTACTTATGAAGTGGAAGATGCCGGCAAGGATGATATGTAGGCGGCAACCACAAATAAACAGCGGGCATTTATCACAGATTTTTTACAAATAAGGCACGAATCGCATTGAAAACGGCAATAACCATAACGCCTACGTCCGCAAACACGGCCAGCCACATATTGGCCACCCCCACGGCAACCAGTATCAGGCACAGCAGCTTCACACCGATTGCAAAGACGATATTCTGGTACACAATCCGCAGGGATTTCCGTGCAATCCGGATGGCTTTCGCAATCTGCATTGGGTTGTCATCCATCAGGACAACATCTGCGGCTTCAATGGCAGCGTCTGAACCCATAGCGCCCATGGCAATTCCAATGTCAGCACGGCGAAGGACAGGGGCATCGTTGATTCCGTCACCTGCGAAGGCCAGCGTTTCCCTGTCGGATTTCTGGTCCAGCAGTTCTTCCACACGGCGGACCTTATCTGCCGGCAGGAGTTGTGCGTAGACCTGATCTACGCCTAATTCCTCTGCAACGTGGTCCGCCGCCTTTTGTGCATCTCCGGTAAGCATGACAGTTTTCCGGACGCCTGCCGCCTTTAACCGTGTAATGGCTTCTTTGGATTGAGGCTTGACTACATCAGAAATCACGATGTGTCCTGCATAATTGCCGTCGATCGCCATGTGGATGATGGTTCCTGCCGAGTGGCAGCTGATGTACCGGATGCCGAGGGATGTCATCAGCTTATCGTTGCCTGCTGCAACCCGGTGGCCATCCACCTGGGCCGTTACGCCTTTTCCGCTGATTTCCCGAATATCGGACACTCTGGAACGATCGATCTTTCTGCCATATGCCCTCTGAAGGCTCCTGGAAATCGGGTGGGAGGATGCAGATTCTGCCATGGCAGCGTATTCAATCAGCTGTTCATCGGAAAATACACTGTGGTGTACGCCGCTGACTTCAAAAACGCCCTGCGTCAGTGTGCCGGTCTTATCGAAAACAACGATTTTAGTTTTGCTCAGCAGTTCCAGATAGTTGGAACCCTTGACCAGGATGCCGGCCTTGCTGGCCCCGCCGATGCCTGCAAAAAAGCTCAGCGGAATGCTCACAACCAGAGCGCAGGGGCAGGAAGCTACCAGGAAAGTCAGCGCACGGTAAACCCATGTGTTCCAGCCGGCAGGGTTATGCAGGAACAGGAGATTGACAAAGGGAGGCAGGATCGCCAGAGCTAAGGCCGCATACACGACAGCCGGAGTATAAACACGGGCAAATTTTGTGATAAAATCTTCCGATTTAGATTTCCTGGAAGTTGCATTCTCTACCAGATCCAGAATTTTAGATACTGTCGAATCACCAAATTCCTTTGTGGTTCGGACCTTCAGCACACCGCTTTCATTGATGCATCCGCTGATGATCTCATCATCGACTTTGACATCGCGGGGCAGGCTTTCACCGGTAAGGGCGGCGGTGTTCAGCACAGAACTGCCTTCAATAATGACACCGTCCAAAGGGATGCGTTCTCCAGGCTGAATTATAATGACAGAGCCGATGGCGACTTCATCCGGATCGATTTTTATCAGCGCGCCATCCTGTTCGATGTTGGCATAATCAGGACGGATATCCATCAGCTCGCTGATATTCCTGCGGCTTTTTCCTACGGCATAGCTCTGGAACCATTCGCCAATCTGATAGAACAGCATGACAGCGATCGCTTCGGTATAGTCACCGCTTCCGGAATACAGGGCCAGGGCAATGGCCCCGATGGTGGCGACGGCCATCAGGAAGGCTTCGTCAAAAACCTGTCTGTTCCGGATACCCTTAAAGGCTTTGAGCAGGATGTCATAGCCGATGATTCCATAGGGAATCATATAAGCCAGGAACCGGACAGGCCCACCTGCGGGCAGAAGCTCCATCCTGCCGAGAATGTACAGGGCAGTCAGCAGTATGGCGGAAAGCAGGATGCGTGAAAGCATCTTTTTTTGTTTCTTATTCATAATCCATTCTCCTTATATGTATGCCTGACAATTCAGTATTTGTTTAATTGCTTGGCTTTAGAAAAGGCGCCCGGATTGAGAGCGCCTTTTGGGAAGATGTCTCCTCAGATAAAGATTTCGCAGTCGTCTTCTACTTTTTTGCAGGCAGCACGGACATTCTTCATGACAGTTTTAGCGTCCTGGTCTTCTTCGAATTCCACAGTCATTTTCAGAGTCATGAAGTTTACAGTACAATCCTTCACTCCGGCAGTCTTCTTTGCAGCTACCTCCATCTTGTCGGCACAGGCAGCACAGTCCACATCAATCCTGTACGTTTTCTTCATAGTATTTCGTCTCCTTTGTCAGCTGACCTAATTGGTTTATACAATTAAATATTTATTTAATTGATAGCGCCATTGTACAGCCTCTTGTTTTCAGAGTCAATAGCTTTTGATCTGGTTCTTCTGTCAGGAACAATTAAACTTCTGATTGGAATAATTTAAGGTCTTAAACAGTAAAATTATAATTATCTGCTTTTCTGTTTCGGGCAAAATCGCTTCCAAATGAGACGGCGTCCGATGGATCTGCCACTTGTTTTTTCCACGGTTTGCTGCTACAATCAATTTACTGTCTGTTAAATTGAGAAAAGGGGGATCCGTTATATGAAGCAGCTTCCGCATGACCATCAGGAAGGCGGCAATCCGGTTTTTAAACATATGCCCAATGAAACGCAGTTTCAAACGGCCGCGGGAATTCTGAAGATTCTGGGAGATCCGAATCGTATTCGGATTTTCTGGATACTTTGCCATTGTGAGACCTGTGTGATGAATTTATCTGCGATTGTGGAGATGAGCAGCCCGGCTGTATCGCATCACCTGAAAAAACTGAAATCTGCAAATCTTGTGACGACCCGAAGAGAGGGAAAAGAAGTATATTATACTGCAGCGGACACACCCGAATCGGCTCTTTTACATCGAACGATTGAGGGAATGATTGCCGTGGCCTGCCCGAATGAGGAGTAGAAATGGAAACTCTTGAAGAATCAATACAGATTTTCCCCGGAATTCACGCAGCCTATAACTTTTTTGAGGGTGAATCCTATGTATCCGATCATGCGGCATCTCCGCTTCTTATGGAGGTAAACCATTGCCATTATGGGCGAATCGGATGGGATTTGAATAATGGCACTTCTCTGTATATGGGAGAAGGAGATCTGGCTGTTCACA
Organism: Clostridiales bacterium; assembly: GCA_021203365.1. GTDB lineage: Bacteria > Bacillota > Clostridia > Lachnospirales > Lachnospiraceae > Blautia_A. Next base: position 10,021 of record JAJQBI010000041.1, on the reverse strand, counting down.
GCGCTGCACTTTGTGCCCATTCAAAAATACAGTTTCCTCTTGGCCGCTATGAGGGGATTACTTTTGCCATTGATTTCTCCGTGCTGCAACAGGAGGTTCCTGAGATCGTGCAGAGCGCTCATCTGGATATGCAGAAGATTATATCCTCTTTTTGCAGACAGGATCGTTCGTTCCTCTTTACAACAGGGCCTAAAATTGATCAGATTTTCGCTCCTTTATATCATCTGCCGGAAGAAATGGTTCTTCCTTATTTAAAGCTGAAAGTGCAGGAACTGCTCCTTTTCTTATACTTACAGGCGCTGGATGCTCCGGAGCAGATCGCCTACGGTGCAGATTCTACCGAAACCATTCGACAAATCCACGCCCTGCTGACAGAAAATCTTGGCACCAGGTATACGATCAAAGATCTGTCAAAAGAATTTTTAATCAACACATCCACGCTGAAAGAAGTGTTTAAAGCCGTTTATGGAATGCCCATCGGCGCTTACATGAAGAATTATCGGATCCGTCATGCTGCGCAGTTACTGCTGCATACGCAGGACAGTGTAGCAGTAATCGCGGCGCTGGTCGGGTATGAAACGCAGAGTAAATTTACGCAGGCATTTAAAGAAATTGTGGGAACCACGCCGATTGCATACAGAAAAGAAAACTTTGAATTGAAGTATTCATAGCCATTCGCATTTTCTTCTCACCGAATTTTTTTCAGCCCGGGTTCCGTACAACGACAAACTTATTTGAAGATAAACTCAACCTCATTGCGTTCAGTATACAATTTCCAGTATTTCGTTGCAATGAGTGCGGGATCATAGCGGGTTCCTGAAAAGTTTGTTTTCTTGCCTGTGTATCATAGCGACAAAATACTTTTTGCCGCTTCAATCATTATATGGTATGATGGTATATAATTCAAACGTAAATGAAGATATGAGAGGAATGTAAGTATTATCAGCAGACGAACCTTTATAAGAATCCAAAAACGTGATATGAAAGGAGAAGCTATATGAGAAAAGTAATCATTGACACGGATGTTGGTTCAGATGATGCAGTAGCCATTCTGATGGCATTGCTGGATGACAGCGTGGATGTACTGGCAATTACAACGGTGAGTGGAAATGTTCCGGTAGAACAGGCGACGGCAAACTGTCTGCAAACCATCGAAGTGGCCGGAAAAAATGTTCCGGTCTATGCAGGAGCCGACCGGCCGCTGGTAAGACAGCCTGTACATGCGATGAATGTTCACGGGAAAGACGGTATGGGGGATATGAACCTGATTCATCCGGTCACAGCGCCGGTTCCGGGGATCCACGCCTGTGATGCGATCCTGGATCTGGTAAGAAAAAACCCATGGGAAATAGAGCTTATTACCCTTGGGCCTGTTACCAATATTGCTCTGGCGATTATGAAAGAACCAGAGACAATGGGCCTGCTTAAATCCATCTGGTCCATGTCTACAGCCGGTTTTGGCCCGGGAAATACAACACCGGTAGCGGAATTCAATGTATATGCAGATGCAGAAGCATATAAAGTTATGATGAATTGTGGTGTTCCCATTTATATAGGAGGGGCGGATTTATACGAAGGGGATGCAGCCTGGACACAGGAGGATATGGATGCACTGCTGGATACAGGAAATCCAGTTGCAAAATTTGCAGTTGAATGTAATGCGGCTTTAGCAAAATACAATCTGCTTCATTGTCAGAAATCGATTGTAACTCTCCCGGATGCTGTTACCATGGCAGGTTTCCTCTGGGAAGATGTGCGTAAGCTGGTTTCATGTATGGCATATGTCTGTGTCTCTGAACCGGCGACTTACGGACAGGTGATTTTCTATGCCGGACAGGTTCTTGCGGATATGAGCGGTTTTGATGCAAAGCCGTATGGTTTTGCTGAACCTAATTGTTCGGTAATTGCAGATTTTGACGGAAAGCTGTATAAGCAGAGACTGGCAGGGCTGCTGGTGCGCCATCAATAGACTTTCGGCAATGATGCAGTAGTGGGAGGCGGAAAGACCGGATGAAGGTTGTAATTGCGATGGATTCGTTTAAGGGCAGTATGAGCTCCATGGAGGCCGGGATGGCAGCACGCGAGGGCGTGCTGCATGCCTGTGATGCACAGGTGGTGGTCCGCCCGCTGGCAGATGGCGGAGAAGGGACGACAGAAGCGCTTGTGGAAGGGCTGGGCGGAACCTATGCCAGAGTTTCGGTGACCGGCCCGATGGGAGAGCCGGTTACGGCGCGTTATGGAGTGATGGCTGATGGGAAAACAGCTGTGATGGAGATGGCAGAGGCGTCCGGTATTACTCTGGTGAAGCGTGAAAATCTGGATCCGTGGCGTGCGTCTACCGTCGGAGTCGGACAGATGATCTGTGATGCGGTCAGAAAGGGGTGTCGGGAATTCCTCATCGGAATCGGCGGGAGTGCGACTACAGAAGGCGGTATCGGAATGCTGCAGGCACTCGGATACGAGTTTTATGATGCAGATGGAGAAATCCTGCCGCCTGTGTTTGCAAGTCTGGGCAGGATCGCGCGAATTGATGACCGGAACGTGCTTCCGGAGCTGGAGGAATGTCATTTTCAGATTGCCTGTGACGTGTCAAATCCACTCTGCGGCGAGAATGGAGCCGTTTATGTGTTTGGGCCGCAGAAGGGTGTGAAGTCGGAGGAACGGGAAGGGATGGATCAGTTGATGCGCCATTATGCGGAAGAGACATTTCGGTACCTGGAGACCCAAAATAATGTGGCAGAACGTACCCGCAAAATAAAAAATGCTTCGCATCTGGCAGGCGCCGGAGCAGCGGGAGGCCTTGGTTTTGCTTTTTTAAGTTATCTGCCGAATGTGGAGCTGAAGTCGGGGATTTCCATTGTGCTTGAGGCGATCCGTCTGGAGCAGGAGCTTATCGACGCAAACTATGTCCTGACGGGAGAAGGCCGGTTGGATGGACAGACGGCAATGGGGAAGGTGCCGGTCGGTGTGGCACACCTGTCAAAAAAGCATGGCTGCCGCGTGATCGCTTTTGCGGGCAGTGTGACGGACGATGCGTTTGCCTGCAATGAAGAGGGGATTGATGCCTTCTTTCCGATTGTGCGCGGGGTAACGACGCTGGATGAGGCCATGGAACCGGAAACGGCAAAGAAGAACATGCGGCTGGCGGTGGAGCAGGTATTCAGACTGCTCTGAGCCGGGTTTTTCCGGATGTGTTACCGGGTTAAATAATTACGAAGGGAAATGGTTATGGATTATGAAGTATTGTTGGATCTGGTAACGGAACTTGGATACCAGCTGGCTATAAGCGGTGCGGAAACTTTTCGTGTGGAAGAGAGTATTGTACGGATTCTGGATGCCTATCGTTCGGAAGATTCCTGTTTGTCAGATGGACAGGAAAGTTTTGAAAAGAATGCTTCGCACAGAGAATTTGGAAGCCTTAAGGCGCAGGCGTTTTCTATCCCAAATTGTCTGATCGTAAGTATCCGTACACCCAAAGGAGAGTCCCTGACGAGAATGCGTCGGGTCGGTTTTCATGGAAACGACTTGGATGCTGTAGAACATTTCAGTAATTTAAGCCGCAGGATCTGTCAGGAAAAACCAGATATTGATACACTGAATTGCTGGATCGAGGATACAAAAAAAGATCATCTGACCTATTGTTTTCCCTTTCTGCTTCTGGGAAGCTATCTGGCGGCGGGCGGATTTTGTATTCTGTTTGGCGGAAGCTTTAAGGATGCGTTTTGTTCCGGAATATGTGGATTGATCATCACTTTAGTAGGCTGTTTTCTGGACCGTTTCCGTACAAATCCATTTTTTTGGACAATCCTTGCGTCATTTGTTATGGCGATCCCTGCCTACGCGATGGGGGTATGGGGTATCGCAGATAATTCGGATGCAGTCGTGATCGGGGCTCTGATGCTGCTTGTGCCGGGATTGCTTTTTACGAATGCAATGCGGGATATTATTTATGGCGATACAAATTCCGGGCTCAACCGGATCGTACAGGTGTTTCTGACTGCCGTGGCAATTGCTTTGGGAGCTGGTGCTGCATGGAATTTCACTGTAAGCTTTCTGGGTGCTTCACCGTTGAATACGGATCCTGGGTATACGTATCTGATTCATGCGGCGGCCTGTTTTATTGGCTGTGCAGGTTTTTCGATTCTGTTTAATATTCATGGATTCGGTTTGCTCATTTGCTGTCTTGGGGGTATGCTGTCATGGACCGTGTATTATTTTACCACGCGGTCAGGAATATCTGAGCTGACGGCATATTTTCTGGCGGCCGCTTTTGCCGCGATATATTCGGAAACAATGGCACGTATCCGCAAATTCCCGACAATTTCGTATCTGGTTGTTTCCATTTTTCCGATGCTTCCTGGTGCGGGTGTTTATTATACAATGAACTATATTGTGCTGGGAGAGATGTCTCTTGTCGCTGAACAGGGACTTTACACGATTGCAATCGCAGGGCTTATGGCAGTTGCTATTTTGTTGGTTTCTACCGTTGTGCGTCTGTATTTTTATGACCGGATGAAAAGTGATGCCTGAGCAGATAAAGCGGGATAGAGGAATTTTTTATGGGTAATATTTAATAAAAAACTTTTTGTATATTGTTGACAATTAACAGTTTACAATAAGAAATAAAAAGGGTAGAATGAAAAAAGAAAAACGAGGGAGGACAAAAGAATGTCACAGAAACAAAAGTCAGACGCGCAGAAGATCACATGGCATGCGCTTGCCTTTATGGCTTTTTCTACAGTTTGGGGATTTGGTAATATTGTAAATGGATTCGTCTATTTCAATGGAATTCAGGTTATTTTCAGCTGGATCCTGATGTTTGCTCTGTATTTCATTCCCTATGCGCTTATGGTAGGTGAATTGGGTGCTGCTTTTAAAACCAGTGGAAGCGGTGTAAATGCATGGATTTATGAAACCACGTCACCAAAACTGGCGTACTATGCAGGGTGGACCTATTGGGCATGTCATATTACATATATCGCAAGTAAGGGAAGCGGTTTTCTGAAGGCGACGAGCTGGATGATATTTCGTAATGCAGAGACGTATGATTCGCTTCCGACTTTTATGGTACAGCTTGCAACACTGGCTGTATTCCTGATCGGATGTTTTATCGCAAGCAAGGGTCTGAATCCGCTGAAGAAACTTCTGACATTGGCGGGAACATGTGTGTTTATCCTGTCATTTTTGTATATATTGATGATGTTTGCAGCTCCTGTAATCAATTCGAGTGCAGAATATGTATCGATGGATTTCAGCTTGAAAAACCTGATTCCGAATTTCAACGTGGGATATTTTACTTCTCTGTCTATTCTTGTTTTTGCGGTAGGTGGATGCGAGAAAATTTCACCTTATGTAAATAAGGTAGATAATCCAAGTAAAAACTTTCCGAAAGGAATTATCGCCATGGCAGTCATGGTACTTGGATGTGCCATGCTGGGAACAGTTGCGATGGGAATGATGTATGATCCGGAGATTATCAATGCCAGCCAGGAATCATTTAATTCTTATGCTGCAAATGGTGGATACTGGGCATTTCAGAGGCTGGGAGAATATTATCATGTGGGCGATCTCTTCCTGGTTCTTTATGCTTTGTGCAATATGATCAGCCAGTTTGCGATTCTGATTCTGAGTATCGATGCGCCTCTTCGTATGCTGCTGGATAATGAAAAAACAAAGGAATTTATTCCGTCAAAGCTTCGTAAGAAGAATAAGCATGGCGCTTATACGAATGGTATTTTGCTTGTTGTTGTTCTTTCGGGAGCGATTATCCTGATTCAGTCTGTTGTGCCGGGAGCAGCCGCGGTATTGCAGCAGCTGACAAAACTGAATTCGGTATGTATGCCGCTTCGTTATTTGCGGGCATTTGTGGCCTATTTGGCACTTCGAAAATCCATTGATAAATTTCCGTCGGAATATCGGTTTGTAAAAAATCAGAGGGTCGCAATGTTTTTTGGAGGCTGGTGCTTTGCAGTAACAGCGATATGCTGTATTATGGGAATGTACAGCACAGATAGTTTTACGTTCGCGCTGAATGTAATTACACCGATCGTGCTCACTGCTTTGGGAATGATTATGCCAAAGCTTGCAAAGCGGGAAAATAAAAAGAAATGATTTACCGTGAATCTTCTTTATGATAAAATCCTTTGTGAAAAAAGAAATAAAAAACAGGCAGATGGAGAGAAAGCATAAAGGAGAGAAATGGGGAAACTGGCATATCGTACATTACGTGAAAATATAACAGATGCAATACGCATGAAGATCGTCGGTCAGGAACTGAAACCGGGCGATCATATTGTAGAAGCAGAACTGGCCAATGAATTCGGGATAAGCCGGGGTCCCATCCGTGAAGCCCTGAGACAGCTTGAGATTGAAGGGCTGATAGAATATACAAGAAACATAGGATGTTCGGTAAAACAGATTACCATTCAGGATTCTTATGAGATCTATTTTATGAGAACAGGGTATGAAACGATGTCGGTCAAGCTGGTTGGCGGTAAGATTCCAGGTGATACGTTGGATCGAATGGAAGATATTCTGGATAAAATGAAAAATCTGGATGTGGAACATTACGATGAAGTGTTTGCGTACGATAACGGATTTCATGGGGAACTCGTAAAGATGGCGAATATGCCGCGGCTGTATCAGGCATGGAGTCAGCTGAATTATGGAAATGTTATATCCGGATACAGGGAAGATCTCGACAGAAATTACGTAGTATCCCGTCAATACACAATTCATAAGGAGCTGGTGGATGCCTGCCATACTGGCAATACAGACAGTATCTGCAGGGTCATATCAGAGCATTACATGAAGACCATCAGGCATCTTCTGAAGGAGCAGGGGATATCAGAAGAAGAGGCTGGCTTTTGTATGGATTTTCTGTTGTAGCATGAAAAATGGTATTTCCGAAAATCAATTTGTCTGCTTATATGCCTGAATGGGAGTAAGGAAATGTATTTTCTGTTTTTATTCCCGCGAAGCAATGAGCCAGGCAGTCGGATTTATAAGAAATCTGTCTGTAACAGAGGAAACTGATTATGAAGGAAAATATGAAGGAAAATACGAGGAAAAATACGAAGAAAAATACGTTCAGCAGCCAGTTTGGATTTGTCATGGCTGCGGCCGGAAGCGCGGTAGGGGTAGGAAATCTCTGGCGCTTTCCATATCTTGCTGCGAAAGATGGCGGCGGGCTGTTTCTGGTAGTGTATCTGGTGCTGGTCGTTACGTTTGGATTTACCTTACTTGTTTCAGATATTGCGATTGGCAGGAAAACAAAGAAGAGTGCTATCTATGCCTATGCAGAAATGAACGAAAAATGGAGATTCCTTGGAGTGGTGACATTTCTTGTTCCTGTATTAATCATGACTTATTATGCTGTAATCGGGGGCTGGATTACCAAATATCTCACGGTATATCTGACAGGAGGGGCCAAAGCAGCTGCTGAAGATGAATATTTTACTTCTTTTATTGCATCGCCGGTCTCACCAGTGGTATTTGCCCTGTTTTTTATGGGTTTAACCGCTTTGATTGTTTATAATGGGGTAGAAAAGGGAATTGAAAAGGTTTCAAAATTTATCATGCCAGTCCTTCTCATCATGGTGGTGGGAATTGTTATTTTTTCACTGACACTGACGAATACAGATGAAACAGGGGTCACGAGAAACGGACTTCAGGGCTTAAAGTTCTATCTGACGCCGAATCTGGAAGGAGTCACGATTCAGCGATTCCTGCAAATACTGCTGGATGCAATGAGTCAGCTGTTCTTTTCCCTCAGCGTATCGATGGGAATTATGATCACCTATGGTTCATATGTTAAACCGGAGGTCAATCTGAACAGAGCAGTGAATCAGATTGAGTTTTTTGACACGGGAGTTGCGCTGCTCTCAGGTATGATGATCGTTCCCGCTGTCTATGTTTTCTCGGGAACGGAGGGGATGAGCGCTGGACCGAGCCTGATGTTTATTTCTCTGCCAAAGGTTTTTATGCCATGGGAAAAGCGGGTATCCTGGTTGGGACGCTCTTTTTTCTGACAGCCGTATTTGCGACCCTTACTTCCTGTATCTCGGTGTTGGAGTCAATTGTTGCGAACTGCATGGTTCTTTTTCACGCATCCAGAAAAAAGGTGACTCTTGTATTAACGGTTATTTATATGGCAGCCTCTGCTGTGATTACTCTTGGCTATAGTATTTTTTATATGGAAGTGAAGCTGCCAAACGGAACGGTCGGACAGCTGCTTGATATCATGGATTATATCAGCAACAGTATAATGATGCCGTTTATTTCGTTTTTCTCGTGTATCCTGATCGGCTGGGTCGTAGGACCGAAATGGATATCGGATGAGATGGAATCCGGCGGACATACGTTCAAACGGAAAAAGCTATACAATATCATGATTAAATATGTGGCACCGGTTTTGATGCTGATATTGGCATTGCAATCAATCGGAATTCTGGATGCAATACTGAATTAAATAATTGAAGCGAAAAAAGATATTTTGTCGCTGTGATACCGGGATTTCCTCACAGAGCGCCTGCGGTGTCATGTTGTTCGGGACCTAATCGCATGAATGTCGATGCAGGCATCTGCATTCATGAGGTTGGGTCCCTTGTTTAAATTATATTATGAGAGAAAGTGGTTGTGGGAAATGGGTTTTTCACCATTTTCGATGTTGCTCTTATTTCATAGACTTTACCTGTGTCTCATTGCGCGTAAATTTTTACAAGCTCCAGGGCAATGCGGGTACAGATCTCCATACTCTCCGAGGTAATGTGCTCATAGGGACCGTGACAGCCCTGGCCGCCTGTGCCAAGGTTGGGGCAGGGAAGTCCCATGAAGCTTAAACGGGCACCGTCTGTTCCGCCGCGGATGGGGAGAACCAGGGCCGGCACGCCTGCGGTCTCACATGCCGTCCGGGCATTCTGGATGAGGTGCATGTTGCCGTTTTGGATGACTTCTGCCATGTTGCGGTATCCATCCTGTATTTTCAGGCTGACCGTGCCCAGCCCCCATTTTTCATTGATGGCAGCTGTGATTTCCCGCAGTTTTTCCTGACGTCTGGCAAATCCGGCGGCGTCGTGGTCCCGGACAATATAGTGCAGTACGGCATGGGCCACATCCCCTTCCATGTGGGTGAGATGATAAAAGCCCTGGTAGCCTTCCGTGTCCCTGGGGGTTTCCCCGGAAGGGAGAAGTGAATTTATTTCCATGGCCACCAGCGCGGCGTTGACCATGATGTCTTTGCTGGCGCCCGGATGAATGTTGACGCCTCTTATGTCAAAAACCGCGCTGCAGGCGTTGAAGTTTTCATACTGGATTTCTCCTTCTGTGGAGCCGTCCAGGGTATAGGCAAAATCAGCCCCGAATTTCTCTACATCGAAATACCTGGGCCCAAGGCCGATTTCCTCATCGGGGGTGAAGGCGATTGCCAGGGGGCCGTGGGGAATTCTGTCCCGCAGGATCTGCTCTGTCATGGTTATGATTTCGGCTATGCCGGCCTTGTCGTCTGCGCCCAGAATTGTGGTGCCGTCGGTGGTGATGAGCGTCTGTCCCTTCAGTTTCTCAAGGTGGGGAAACATTTTGGGAGAAAGGGTCCGCCCGCTTTCCCCAAGGGGAAGCTCGCCGCCGTCATAATTTCTGTGTACCATGGGATGGGCCGGATGGTCGCAGAAATCAGATACGGTATCCATATGGGCGATAAATCCCAGGCATGGCCGGGATTCCAGTCCGGCTGTGGCCGGAAGTTTTGCGTAGACATAGCATTTATCGTCTGCCTGGGCGTCGGCGACGCCCATTTCCTTCAGTTCCCGGACCAGCGTGTGCGCCAGATCAAACTGGCAGAAGGAGGAGGGGACCGTATCGCTCTTCTCGTCGCTGGGGGTATAAATTCTGGCATATTTCAGTAATCTCTCATAGGCTTCCATGAATATCCTCCCTGTTCTTTAATAATTCTTCCTATTATTATAAAAAGATTTGAGCGACAAAAGGGTAAGTTGAACTTCCCTTTGTTACCATATTGAACCTT
>JAJQBI010000023.1 GCA_021203365.1 Clostridiales bacterium | reverse complement strand
TTTCAAGGTGCTCTGTGTAAGCTGAAAGTGCTTACCTTTTGTCGCCTAAATCATGTGATGCAATGTATAGTAATATAGTAAATATATATCCGATGAATTATGCAGAAATGACTGGGCTACCATGTAGAGTTGTCGCAGAAGTATAAATTCTTTAGCCTTGACATTTCAGGGGTATGATAGAAACAGGGAACAGCGAAGAAAATCTCTCCTCTGTTCCCTGTTTTGTCAATACTGATACTGACAATAAAGCTGTTTATGTTTTAAAATTCCATAATCTTGGGTTCTGCCGTAAAGGAATAGATGGTAGCCGTGCCATGTTCAAAAGCAAATACTGTCATCAGGTTGTCATCCACTGTATACATGCTGCTCAATGATGCCTTATTGGCCTCCATCATGGCCACCCTTGCTTCGCACCGAAGATCCTCTTTTACTTCGCCTTCCACACGAATCCAGGTTCCCTTGTGCATCGCGCAGATTTCGACTTTACCATTTTTCTTCATCTGCTGGTATACTTTTTTCTGGTTGTTTGTGACGATATAAAGTTTGCCTTCATATTCACAAACTGCGCCGAAAGGACGTACATGAGCCTGACCATCTTCGCTGGTGGCAAGATAGAATGTTCCGCAGGATTTCAAATATTCTAAAGCTTCTTTCATGGTTTAAATACTCCTTTCAAAATAGGGATTGATTTTTTCTGATTCACGCCTGTAATTATATATAAAAGGATCAAAAACACAAGTACGATATTTTTTGACACCGGTATCAGAAAGGAACGTGTATATGGCAAAAAAAGAACTATTCGGGTTGTGCCCCTATGTTACAGCACAAAAAGTTCTGACTGGAAAGTGGTCTATGTATATTTTATATCTCTTATCAAGTGGACCAATCCGCTTTAATGAACTGCAAAGACGTATGCCGGAAGAAATGACCCATACAACATTATCCAGACAGTTGAAAACACTGGAAGATGAAGGACTGATCGTGCGAAAGGAATATAACCAGGTTCCTCCTAAAGTTGAGTATTATCTGAGTGAGATTGGCGAAAAATTCAGGGACGTTCTGGCGGAACTTGAAAAATGGGGGAACGAATATATCAAATATATGGATTCCATGTCGTGAAAATTATCACAGCTACACTTACATTACTGCATGAGATTGAGAATCAATAGGCAATAGACGGCAGTGTAGACATTCTGCTTGCAGGGGCAGGGAAATACAGGTATAATTTGGGAAAATGGACGTGGGGCATTTATCTGACACCAACGAGAAGGATTTCTGACACTGGGAGAACACGCCCACCGGAGAATTTGAGGACAGGAGCGGAAAAAGTGAGGAAAACCGGGGAAAATCGGGCAAAAAAATTTGAAACAATAGCTTGACACCAGCGGGAGCCGGTAAGATAATGATCACCAACCTGATTAACCGGTTCTATGACATTGAAGATGGAAAGATTCGTTATGACGGCATCAATATTAATAAAATCAAAAAGCCTGATCTGCGCCGTTCACTCGGTATCGTACTACAGGATGTCAACCTGTTTATCGGCACTGTGATGGAAAATATCCGTTACGGTAGATTAGACGCTACGGATGAGGAATGTATTGCCGCTGCAAAACTGACAAACGCAGACAGTTTTATTACAAGGCTTCCAAACGGTTACCAGACGGAGCTTACCGGAAATGGATCAAGCCTGTCACAGGGACAGAGGCAGCTGATCTCTATTGCCCGTGTAGCTGTTGCCAACCCGCCCTGTATGATTCTGGACGAGGCAACAAGCTCTATCGACACCAGGACAGAGACACTTGTTAAGGATGGCATGGATAACCTGATGGAAGGCAGAACCGTTTTTGCAATCGCACACAGACTTTTTACCGTGTGCAACAGTCAGGCAATTATGGTATTAGACCATGGCCGGATCATTGAGCGGGGCAGCCATGATGCGCTGATTGAGGAAAAGGGAACTTATTATCAGCTGTACACAGGAGCATTTGAGCTGGAATAATCAAAGGCATCGGCTGCTAATAAGGCACTTAAATCCAACAGCTTCGGCTGCGGTCTAAGTGCCTTTCGTATTGTTAAATGAGAACTCCTCAATAATTACCGGATCTGTTTCCAGTTTGTAATGTTCTCTTCCCACATGTAACTGTACTTATCAATAATATCGGTGACCTCCAGAGGTTTGCGCCCCAGCAGCTTCTCAACATCATGGGAAACTACACCCATCTGGCCATTTGCAATTCCGCCCTCGTTCGTAATCATATCATTGCTGCACCAGAGAACAGGAGCCGTTGATTTATACCCTTCCGTTCCTCTGGAAATTCCAAGACGGTCAAGGTAATCGTAAAATTCCTCGTCATTCATGGGAACAAACCGGTAAGGCTTTCCGGAACGTTCGGCGACCATCGCGCAGATTTCTCTCTGGTTGATTGGGGTTTCTGAGGTAAGGTCATAATCCGTATTGTCGGTTCCCTTTCCGAGCAGCAGAGCTGTGGCGCAGGCAGCACTGTCATCTTTCGCAATCGGCGTGAACCGTCCCTCTTTCGCGTTGGTCCCCCATACATAATCACTCAGGTTTGCCAGCATAACAGAATTGGTCAGATAGTTTTCCATGTAGAGGTTATTCCGCATGACATTGTAGGTAAAGCCCAGCCGGGAGGACATTTCCTTCAGATAGGCTTCTGTTGCAGTATGATCCGGAAGAACATACTGATGATAATCCGGCCGGTTCGCCCCAAAGAAGGAAGTGTAAATAATGTGCTTTACACCTGCTCTGACACAGGCGTCAAATACATTCTTGTGCTGGACTACCCGCTCCGGCCCATTCAGGATAGAAGACACGACATAAATCCGCTCGCCTCCCTGAAACGCTGCCGCCATTTCCTCTACATCATCATAGTTTGCCTGTCTGACCGATACACCGGCAGCTTCCCATGCGTTTTTCTTTTCAGCAGAAAGACGCGCAAGATTCGGGCAGGTAAAAATCAGATTCTCTCCTGCAATTTCTTTGAGCATGTTTGCCGCAACACGGCCTCCAAGCTGTCCATCACATCCGGTAACAATATACTTCATGATTGCAATCTCCTTTCGGCATCAAGATTTATATTTTAATTTTAGCAGACTTTCACTTGAAATTATAATGCAGATATTCTATTATTGATAAACAAAAGTAATGAAAGGACGGCGATCACATGACACTTCAGATGCTTCGATGCTTTGCTGCCGTTGCAGAATCAAACAGCTTTGCTCAGGCTGCAAACCAGCTCTATATCACTCAGCCTGCCATTACGCATCAGATACAGGCACTGGAAACCGAACTCGGAGTCTGTCTGATTGACCGCACACAGCGCCCCGCGCGCCTTACTGCCTGTGGAATTTCTTTTTATAATGATATTTCTGATATTCTGAACCGGCTTTCGCTTGCCGTAGATCATGTCCGTGACTCTGTGCCTTTTAGTGACACACTTCATATAGGCTGTCAAAGTACCATTCAGCTTCATTTTTTGCCCGCCATTTATCGGGCTTATAACCAATGTTGTCCTGATATTTATATCAGCAGCATCGAGCTTTCCGACATACGGCGGGGAGATATGCTTTCTGCTCCGTTGAATGTCGCATTCCTGACCAGAGACTGCGCTGACGAACAGAAAAACATTCGCTACATTCCTCTTTATGAGGGCAGTTTCTGCTGTGTGGTGCCTCAGAATCACAGGTTGGCCGACCGCGATATGGTATCCGCGCAGGATTTTGAGGGCGAAGTCCTGATTATGCTGGATACCGCGCATTGTCCTCCTCAGATGAATGAGCTTCTTAACGGTTTGCGCATGAATTGCAAAAGTTCCAGATTTTATCTGAGTTCTTCTTCCCTTTATACAGCACTCATGATTGAAGCCGGACTTGGTATCGCAGTTATGCCGGATTTTGTCTGTCCCACAACGTCCGATCTGAGACTGATTCCGTTTCAAACGGATTTGAAACCGGAATTTGGCCTTGCTGTGAATGCGGATGACCGCCAGAAAAAAGTAATGCAGTTTATAAATGTGACAAGGGAAATCTATGGCTTATCATAAAAGGAGGCTGTTCACTTGCAAAGTTATTTATCAATCGGGGAAGTTGCAAAAATAAGAAACATTGACGTCCAGTCGCTTCGTAATTATGAAAAGCTGGGCATCTTAATTCCTGCATATGTCAATCCGGAAAACGGTTATCGCTATTATTCGCTTGGGCAGATCATGGTGCTGGATACGATTATTTTATGTATTGACCTGGGTATTCCGCTCAAGAAGCTGTTTGTTTTTTTGACGGATGATTGACAAGCATTCTAAAATGCTATATCATGTACGCATATACCCTTATGTATAAGGAGGAAAAAACATGAGACAATGTATGGATGCAGAGAATCTGCATCGCAGATTAAAGAAAATAATCGGGCAGGTGCAGGCCATTGATCGAATGATCGACGAGGATATTCCCTGTGAAGATATTCTGGCTCAGATCAATGCGGCGAAATCTGCCCTGCATGGGTGCGGTAAAGTTGTCCTTGAAGGACACATTCAGCATTGTGTGCGTGACGGGATCGAACATGGTGACGCTGAAAAAACGATCGCTGACTTCACGAAAGCCGTAGAACGCTTCGCAAATATGAGCTAACCTTCTTTGAAAATCCATATTGAAATGATACGAAAGCAGCCTTTCACGGCTGCTTTTGTTTTTTTCCGGAAGTGTATCACTTCCTTACGCACGAAATTCAAATCTGTTAGTACCTCCTAATCTTCCTGCGGATCGCTTGACATTCCCATACCCCTATATGTATAATAAGCCCATACCCGCACAGGTATAAACCAGACAGGCAGGGAACGCCAATGAACGATACGCAAAAAAATCGCATGAACCAGATTCGCCAGGAGTCCAGGGAGGATTATCTGGAAGCTCTGTTTCTGCTTCTCAAAGATCAAAACGAAGTACGGTCTTCCGACCTTGCGTCCTTTATGGGCTTTTCCAGAGCCAGCGTCAGCCAGGCGGTTTTGTCGCTGGAACGGGATGGTTTTCTTTTGATGGATGAAAAGTATTGTCTTCATCTGACAGAGAAAGGTTCACTGACCGCCGAGAGAATACAGCGCAAACATATTTTTTTCGAGAAAAATCTGGTGCTTGCCGGTGTTGATCCTGCTTTGGCAGACAGAGAAGGAAGCCGGATGGGTCACTCGTTAAGCAATGAGAGTTTTGAACGGATTGCGGCGTGCGGTATGCGAAAAGAGGAGAAATTTTTGCCGCCGGTGAGGTGGCTGTCATCATGCAGCTCGGCGGTCTTCTGGAAGAACTGACCGTTGCGAAAGCGAGAAGCGGCATTGAGAAGCTCGTAAAGCTGACCCCGACGACCGCCCGGATATTGGATGCGGATGGGAAGGAAACCATCGTTCGCTCTATGCAGGTCAGGGTTGGCGATAAAGTCCGGGTCCTTCCGGGAGAGACGATTCCGGTGGACGGTGTGATTCTTTCCGGCCAGACTTCTATCAACCAGGCGGTTATGACCGGCGAGTCCATGCCGGTAGATAAGACTGCCGGGGATGAGGTTTCCTCCGGAACAGTCAATCAGTTCGGTGCTTTTGATATGGAAGCAACAAAGGTAGGCGAAGACAGCTCTATTCAAAGAATGATACGGTTGGTGCAGTCGGCAGATGCAGGGAAAGCAAAAATCGTAGGGGTGGCAGATCACTGGGCGACCTGGATCGTAGTGATCGCGCTCTCTGCCGCAGCCATCACCTGGCTTGTGATAAAACCGGTACTCTCACTTACGGAACACCGAAGGTCATTTGCGCAAAAAGTATTCTCCCGGAGCTGTCCTCTGAGGAAATCTACTCCTTCTGCGCCGCCGCAGAACAGCTGTCAGAGCATCCGCTGGGCAGGGCGATCGTAAAGAGTTACAGTACAGAGACGGGGAAAGCCCTTCCCTCCTGCGATCAGTTTGCCATGCTGCCGGGACGCGGGGTATCTGCTGCGATTAACGGGACGGCGATTCTTGCCGGAAATTATGAAATGATGGCGGAAAAGAACATCGCAGTCACAGAGACGGTGCTTACGGAGACAAAAGCATTCCTGAAACAGGGATGCACGGTGATTTATGTGAGTGCAGACGAAAAACTGGCCGGTTTTCTTGTCCTTTCCGATACGCCGAGGGAGAACAGCGTTGCCATGATTGACCGACTGAAAAGGCTCTCCATCGAGCCTGTCCTTCTGACCGGGGATAATGAAGAAGCTGCCACAGCGATTGCGGGGCAGCTGCATATCGAGGAAGTCCACGCAAATTGCTTGCCGGAAGATAAGCTGACATGGATCGGCTCCTATCAGGAAAAGCAGGAATCGGTCTGCATGATCGGCGACGGCGTAAACGATGCACCGGCACTGAAAAAGGCCGACATCGGAATCGCCATGGGCGGTATCGGGAGTGATATTGCGGTAGATGCCGCTGATATTGCCCTGGTAGATGACAAGGTGGAAGAACTGCCCCATCTTGTGGCGCTTTCCAAACGAATGATGACTACCATTAAGCTGAACATGACGTTCTCCATGACACTCAATTTTATCGCAATCACCCTTGCGATCACCGGTATATTGAACCCAGTCGTGGGCGCCCTTGTCCATAACGCGGGCTCCGTCATCGTAATTATCAATTCTGCGTTTTTGCTGAACTGGAAAATGAAATCGGGAGGTGGTGCCGGATGAAAGGTTATAAAAACATAGGAATACCAAAAGCAAAACAGTTTTCTAAGAACAAGGAGCGCATAAGGCATAGAGGAACCTTGCGCTCCTGATTATATTGCCAATTATGCAAGGCATCCCTTTTCTGGCGGTGCAATGTGTCCGCGGTAATTTGAGTGAACCGCCGCTGGTGGCAGAAATGGAGGAACAATGATTAACCTTCTTTTTGAAGATACAGAGTCAGCAGACTTGCCGGATCGCGTTTGCAGCATCCTTCTGTCGCTGAGCATGATAGTATGATGGCTGATACAAAACAGCGTATTGACCTGGTGAACGGAGAGACAGAACGAGTATACAGAGCTGAGTATCAGTACCACTATGAGACTGCTCTGAAAAATACGCTTCGGCTGCTCGGCATTCTAATCGGCCATGTGGAACTGACAAGCCAGAGCAGGATTGAGAATATCCTTCACAGCGGCTATGAGGGCTTTCAGAAATTGATTGAAGATTTTGAAGATGCTTTTGAAACAGAGATTGCGCGCCCGTCGGCGCGAATAAACTGTAATTATCAGAGTGCTTACTGACTGAGAAAATCCAGAGGGATGTGCTGGGCGGCGGCTCCTTTGATGCGGACGCGGATGAGGAGAAGCGGCTGGCGGAACTGCTGAAGGAATTGAAGGGACAGCTTCGGGCGGCAGAGGATAAAACCTGCGGCAGTTATGGGATTTTCATTCTTCTGACGGCTGGCTGTTACTTTGGATCATTGTGGCTGCTGCGCTGCAAGGTGAAAATGGTTGACATGATTGAGAGTTTAAAGGATAATCAAGAATGATGGATGCTCAGGGGAAGGGGTTTTTGCGCGTTTGTTGATATCGGCACACACTCTGATATTTTCAAAAAATGACAGAAAAGCAGTCTGCAAAACTCAATCGAGGGTTGCTTTATTGTTAGGCCGCCTGTCACCACGCTCCGCATGAATCATTGTATTAAGGATAATGGAGGAATGTGTTTTATGATTAAGAATGATGAAAACCGGGCCTTTCTGAATATGAAGCGGGATGCTATAGCAATGCTTGCCGGAAAGAACCCGGCAGACATTGCGCAAAATGCGGGGGTTACATACGATGCTGAATCGAACTGTTTTCGGCTGCCAAGTCTCGGAAAAATGTACGTGCTCACTTATCCGGATTATGTGTTTCAGGAAGAAATTGATCAATGGCACTATCTGACATTGCTCCACTATTTGAATCTCTCAGATGGGACGGAACTATCCGGAAAATTGTGTGCTTTTGGAGATATGCCGGATGGGCTGGTGCGCGGTACAAATTTTGACCGTACAGCTTCTGCCGCACTCGAAAAGTTTGTGGCTGGTCATTCGGAAACAGAAATCCGTAATATTTTTCAGAAAATGGGTGGAAAAATCATTTCCGGGAAAGCAGACCTTGGTGTGTGTCTCTCGTATCTGCCGCGCGTCCCACTGACTGTTAACATCTGGTTTGCGGATGAGGAATTTCCTCCTTCCGCGCGCCTTCTGGTGGATCGGAGCATCCGACATTACCTGACAATAGAGGATGCCGTGGCAGTGGGAGATTATCTTCTGCGGAGATTGAAGGAAGCCTGACGACGACAGGAATTTTCTGAAACAGTGAGGAGTAATACGATGTTTGACAAGTTTCGTTTGAGAGAGGCATTGGTAAAATACAAACGGGATTTTACCACTACTCAGTGGAAAAATGAACAGTATAAATGGGAGGCAATCAGGGCGTTTCAGGACAACTGGGATGTCAATGCTACAGAGTTTGCAGATATGCTTTCGCGGTCATTGTCTAAGACCTATAATCTGCTGGCATCTGCAAACAACTTCCCAGCAGGGATGATTACAGGATTCGCCAGGAAAGCGCCGGAAGAAGTCCGTGCAATGTTTATTGCTTTGTTTGATGAAAGTGCGGATGTGATTGAGCGCATCATGGCGTTCAAGAACAATTCTTCTGTCCTGCTCGAAAAGTATGGAAATGGCGCAAGACAGCATTATCAGCACGAGAACGCCGTCAGCACCTACCTGTGGCTTCGCTACCCTGATAAATACTATATTTACAAATACAGTGAGGTCAAAACGGTAGCGGATGAACTTGGCAGTGATTATCGCTTCAAAAAGGGCGCTTACACGGAAAACCTCAGAAATTTCTATAGCCTTTATGATGAAATCTGTGAGTATATACGCACCGATACAGAGCTGACCAGCCTGTTTAAAACACTGCTTACAGACACCTGCTACCCGGACCCGGAGTATAAGACTCTGACTGTCGATGTGGGATTTTATATCAGCCGTTATTATTCACAGAAAGAATCAGCTGCACCGCAGGAGCGGTTCCCGAATGATTACTCGCCGGAAATCACAACGGATACCTGGGTGGAGCTTTTGCATGATTCCGAGGTGTTCACGGAAAGCAGTCTGGAAATTATGAAGCGCCTGAAGGATTATGGTGGGCAGGCCACCTGCAGTCAGCTCGCTACGAAGTATGGAGAGTCTCATAATTTTTACAATAGTGGGTCTACGGCGTTGGCTCGTCGTGTGGCAGACAAAACAGGCTGTCCCGTCATGTCTACGGAAGATGAAAGCATAAAGTGGTGGCCGATATTGTATTTGGGCAGGAATGCCGATAAAGATGATGAGGGCGTATTTATTTGGAAACTGCGTGATGAGCTGGCTGCTGCCTTGGACAGATTTGACTTATCCAATGTTGATTTATACGTCACTACGGCAGATGATTCTGATTGCCGATATTGGTGGTTGAATGCAAATCCGAAGATTTGGAGTTTTGCCGATTTGAAAGCTGGTGAGAATCAAGTCTACACTCTTTATAATGATAATGGAAATAAGAGACGAATTTTTCAGCATTTCCTCAGTGTCAAAGCTGGAGATATGGTGATTGGTTATGAATCCAATCCCGTCAAGCAGGTTGTTGCTCTCTGCAAAATAACAGCGGAGCAGGACAGCGAGAAAATTCAGTTTGAAAAGGTAGAGAGTCTGGCTTCTCCTATTGACTATGCTACATTGAAAAGCATTCCCGAATTGGAGAAAATGGAGTTCTTCACCAACCCGAATGGCAGTTTATTCAGTCTGACAAAGGGCGAGTATGATTTTCTTATGGATTTAATTCGTGATGAAAATCCGCTGGTTGTCAGCCAGGGTGTAGAGAAATATGATAAAGATGACTTCCTGAGTCAGGTCTTTATGTCCGAGCAGAGATATGATATGCTTGTAGCAGTGCTGAAAAACAAGAGGAATATCATCTTGCAGGGCGCGCCGGGTGTTGGCAAGACATTTGCAGCTAAGAGGCTGGCTTACTCCATCATGGGAGAAATGGATGATACTCGTATTGAATTCGTTCAGTTCCACCAGAATTATTCCTATGAAGACTTCATGATGGGCTATAAGCCATCAAAAGATGGCTTCGAACTTAAGACGGGCATTTTCTATCGCTTTTGCCAGAAGGCTGCAAATCAGCCGGGAAAGGATTTCTTCTTTATCATTGATGAAATCAATCGTGGTAATATGAGCAAGATTTTCGGCGAACTGCTGATGCTGATTGAAAATGATTATCGTGGCACAAAAACGACGCTGGCCTATAACGGAATTTCATTTTCTGTGCCTGTAAATCTCTATATCATCGGTATGATGAACACAGCCGACAGAAGCCTTGCCATGATTGACTATGCCCTCCGTCGTAGATTCAGCTTTTTTGAAATGGAGCCAGGTTTTGATTCAGAGGGATTTGTCCAGTATCAGAATGAATTGAATAATGAAACCTTCAATCAGCTCATTGAGAAAATCAAAGAACTGAATAAGGAGATTGCAAGCGACAGGTCTCTGGGAAAGGGCTTCTGTATCGGTCACAGTTATTTCAGCAATTGGAAGGAATGTACGGATGAAAAGATGCAGGCCGTTGTAGATTTTGATATTCTTCCGATGTTGGACGAATACTGGTTTGACGATACAGCAAAGCTGCAGCGCTGGAGTAATATTCTGCGCGGGGTATTTCAATGAAGCAGAATAAGAGTATCCTGATAAAAAACATATATTATATGCTGTCCTATGCTTTTCAGATTTTGCGGCAGCCAAACTTTGATGATATGGCGACAGAGGAATTTGATAATGTACAAAATCTGTTTGCTGCCATTTTGAGCAAAGGCATCGGGCAGCAGTTAAAGCAAGGGCTATATCGAGAGTATCAGAATAAAACAGAAGACATTCCGACTATGCGAGGCAGGATTGATATGCCGAAAACCTATAGACATAAAATTGCCCGTGAGCAGGTGCTGACTTGCGAATATGATGAGCTGTCAGAAAACAATCTTCTGAATCAGATCCTGAAGACGACAGTCATGCTTTTGCTCAGAAGCCGTGATGTTGACATGGAATATAAGGATATTCTAAAAAAGGAAATGTTGTACTTTTCGGACATTGATTTGATTGAGCCATCCTCTATCCAATGGGATAGGGTTCGGTTTCATCGGAACAACCAGACCTATCAGATGCTTATCAGCCTATGCCAGCTTATTCTGCAGGGAATGCTGCTGACAACGGAGCATGGAGAACACAGACTTGCGTCCTTTGTGGATGAGCAGCGGATGTGTCGACTGTACGAGAAATTTATCCTTGAATACTACAGCAGAGAGTTTCCGCGATTACACGTTTCAGCATCCCAGATTAGCTGGGCGTTGGATGATGGCATCGGAACGATGCTGCCTGTTATGCAGAGCGACATCATGCTTTCCTGCCAGGATACGGTGCTGATTATAGATGCCAAGTATTACTCCCGCACGACGCAGGAGCAGTATGGTGTTCATACACTGCACTCGAACAATATGTATCAGATTTTCACTTATGTGAAAAATAAAGACAGGGAGTTCGCGGATAAGCCGCATACTGTTTCAGGTATGCTCTTGTATGCCCGCACGGATGAAACCATACAGCCGGATCAGTCATATCAGTTGAGCGGGAACCGAATTGATGTAAAGACGCTGGATTTAAACCAGGAGTTCTCGGTTATTGCCGAGCAGCTAAATCAGATAGCGGAAGATTTCTTTGGAGCGAAACTAAGATAGGGACACTTTTGGGCGGTAGCTAAACCCTTTGGCGATAGCTTTGATGGAAAGGAAGGTGGGGACAAAACCTATGCAGACGGCAGCAGCAAGACAAAATTTCAGAATGTCAAGCGGCGGGATTTTCCCTGCCTGCGCACGGAGCAAAAGTCGCAGAAACGCCCGTTTTTCAAGCATTTCAGCCACTTCGTCCCTGAATTACACAGAAACCTCTTGTACCAAAGATAGCGTCGGGATAGAATTTATTGCTACAAGGGAACTGCCGAGACGGGTGGACGATCATTTTGTGAACAGCATTAAAGCATTGCTGCAGGGCTTTGAATCGGTAGTGATTGACACAGAAGACATCATGGCGAAGCTGGATGAACTTGGTCCGTGTGATGTCGCCACATTTAAGGGAAAGCTGAACAGCATCGTGGATCCTTATACTTATACAAAAGGAAAAGACACGGCAAAGCTTAGAATTGTCGTGAAGAGAACCGACCGATAAGATTGTTGTCACGGTGTGGCAACGATTCGAGATATTCCACTCAGTGTGTGGAATATCTTTCAGGCTGAATCATTGCGAAAGTAAAGAATTCTTCCCCAACCTGGGGAAGAATTTGAGGTGAAAGCGAGATGGAAGGCGGAAGATCAAAATGAACAAATTATCAGGTATTGCGGCGAATACGGATATCATGAGTATTTACAAAAAAACCAACAACATTGTAGATGATATGCGCCAGATTATTGACGAGTCTCAAAAACGCGCATATCAGGCCGTGGATTTCCGGTTGATTCAGAGAAACTGGCTGATTGGTTATCGAATTGCGGAGGAAGAGCTTAACGGAGAGGAAAGAGCGGAATACGGAGCCAGAATTATAAAAGGACTGTCAAAAGAATTGACAAGTATTTACGGGAAAGGTTTTACAAAAACGAATTTATACAGTTTTTATTCTTTTTACAAGTGCTTTCCTGAGATTTTCCACTCACTGAGTGGAAAATCTGGCAGGCTTTTGTCATGGACGCATTATAGAACATTGCTGCAGGTAAAGGATAAAACGGCGCGTAACTGGTATGAAAAAGAAGCAGCAGAACAGACATGGTCTGTACGTACACTGCAGCGCAATATTTCCTCACAGTATTATTACCGGATGCTTCAGACACAGAGGCAGGATCTGGTAGAAAACGAGATGAAGCAGCTGACGGCAGAATATCAATCTGATAAACTGGAATTCATTAAGAACCCGGTCATCGCCGAGTTCCTTGGCATGGCGTACAATACGGATTATGAAGAGAGTGATTTAGAGACAAGTATTCTCTCGAATCTGCAAAGATTTCTGATGGAGATGGGAAAAGGATATGCATTTGTTGCAAGACAGCAACACATTCATACGGAAAAACAGGAGTATTACATTGATCTGGTATTTTACAATTATATTCTCAAATGTTTTGTGCTGATCGATTTAAAAACAAATAAGATAACCCATCAGGATGTCGGTCAGATGGATATGTATATCCGGATGTATGACGAATTGAAGCGTGGGAAGGATGACAACCCCACGCTGGGTATTGTACTTTGTGCTGACACGGATAAAGATATCGCCAGGTATTCGGTTCTGCATGGCAATGAGCAGATGTTTATGTCAAAATATAAGCTGTATCTCCCGACGGAGGAAGAACTTCGGAATGAAATCGAAACGCAGAAAATGATGTACTACCTGCAGCATAAAGAGGCAGAGTCTGAAATGAAGGCAGATCAGCCAAATGAAAGTGAGGATTAATTGATGGAGCGCATAATTACCATACAAAGGTTCCGTACAAGGCTATTATGAGATATATTTTGCATTATACAGAGCCGGGAGATTTGATTTTTGATGGATTTGCTGGAAGTGGTATGACTGGTGTCGCTGCACAAATGTGCGGTATGCCTGATAGCGAAACCAAGTTCACTATTGAACATGAATTAATTGGTGAAAGTGTTCATTGGGGTACAAGAAAAACTATTCTTAATGATTTATCAGTTGCAGCAAGTTTTATAGGATATGGTAAAAACTTGAATGTTGACCCGGCGTGGTATAGTACGGAAGCAGGAAAAGCACTTGCTGTATCTGAGCAGGAATATGGGTGGGCATATAAAATACGCCATATGACTCAGTCATACGAACAATTGAGAACAAACGAAGGGGCACTTCTATATCCTTACGGATATTCTGTGCGCTCTGCGATGTCTCCCCTCTTTCCTGCCGACCTTTTCTGTCCGGCATCCAAGAGGGCGGGACCCCCAATCCCGTACAAGAGGGATGCACCCTCTTGCGCCGCTTTGCGGCTATTTCCTGCTACCACCGGCTTGACGGTCTGCGACCGCTGCGCCGGTTTCCCCACACACAAATGAATAGATGATACATAAACCGATTGTTGTCAAAAGACAGTCGGTCTTATTTTTTGCTCAAGAGGAGGATTTACAGGTGTGAACGTATCTGCGACACATGAGCATCACAGTGTCACAAGAGCCACAAACACAATACAAACTATTAAGTTGGGCAAAGCGGCGGGCTGTTTCTATCATGACGGCATCTTCAAAATCGGAAGTGTCAGATGAAATGGCGTGGAAAATATCCTCCGCCGAGGTATCCAGCAACCCGAGGATCGCAAGGAGCTGGTTCATCTTTGAGCTGCTCTCCTTATCACTGTGCGTTGCTCTGTGATTCTTTCTGGCTGTCGCTTCCACATTTTCTGTGTTATAAATCATGCTAATTTCTGCATGGTTTTCTTTGCCCATTCACTGTCCTTTAAGATTGCCCTTCCTACACCAATCAGATCGGCTTTGTTCTCTAGTAAAAGTCTGTCGGCAGCTGTACCATTTACAATGCCACCAGTCAGTAAAACAGGGATTGTCACATGTTTTTTAATGGCCTCTGTGATTTCGCTGAAATAGCCCTGCTCTTTGTTGTCTGGGTTTGTAAATCCGCAAAAACCGCCAGAAATGTCCAGTAGATCAATTCCGGCACGTTCAAATTCCTGTGCAGCAGCAACACTGTCCTGAATGGAGCTTCCTCCAGGCATATAGTCACAGCCGCCAAGCCGTATGGCAATGGGATACTGCGCTCCTACAGCTTCCCGGACAGCGCGAATGATCTCCAGATGAAGCCGGATTCGCCCACTCATGCTGCTTCCATTGTATTCATCTGTTCGCTTGTTTGTTAATGGTGAATAGAACTGATTCAACAGATAACCGTGTGCAGAGTGAATTTCCACCCCGTCAAAACCTGCTTCTTTTGCCCGAACAGCGGCGAGTGTAAAATCCCTGATCACTTTCTGAATATCGTCAGGACTCATTTCTTTTGGTGTTGTTCCCTGCCTGGGCAGTTTCACGGCACTGGGGCCGAGAACCTCGATTTGTGCGTTGTCCGGACGGGCTGCGGCTCCCGCATGACTGATTTGAGCCATAATTCTGGTGCCGTTTTCATGTACTGCGTTTACTAATCGTGTCAGACCTGAAATATCTTCATCACTGGAAATGGACAGTTGACCGCTGCTTGCTTTTCCTTCCTTGCTGATGTAACTATGTTCTGTGATGATTAATCCCAGATAACCGCCTTTGGACTTCTCCGCGTAATATTGGCACAGAGTATCGGAGACAGTACCATCGGCTTCAGATTTTCCTGTTGCCATCGGCGGCATAACAAGACGATTTTTCAGCTCCATCTGATTCACATGGATTGGTGTATTTAGAATGCTCATTTTCTACCTCCATATTTATGAGTTCTTTTCTGGATAGTCAGATTATAGCATGATATAATCCCAAAAGATAGAACGTACTTGAAAGATAGATACTCTGCTTGCCAGACGGCAGTATCAGTCCATCAACGGGCGGCAACAAAAAAGTAATGTCATCGTGTATCAGATACGCAGTCCCTCGAACCGGGGGAAGGACATCGTGCGCCGGGAACAGCAGGCGCAAGATTGTTGAGATATCATATCCGGCACAGTCAATCCCAAATCGGGGTTGGCTGTGCCGGGCCTTTTTTATTGTCCGATTATTTGGCATTGTAGCTATTCCGCCGAAATTCGGTCGGTGTCAGCCCAAGTGCAGCGTGAAACATCGCCGTGAATTTGGACTGGCTCTCGAAACCGACTCTGTTTGCAATCTCTAATATGGAAAGATTCGTTTCCGTCAGCAATTTTTTTGCCTCATCAATTCGCTTCCCTTTCAGATACTCAGAGATATTCTGCCCATAAACAGCTCTGAAGTAATTCTTCAGGCTGGTCGCACTGATCCTCATGTCACTTGCAATATTCGCAATCGTCTCTCTGTTCATTAAATTGGACGCAAGAAGCCGTTCTGCCTGTTTTGCCATGTTTACCTGACTTTTTGAAAGCGCACCCTTATAGCCGGAGCGGAACCGGGCGACTCCGGCAGTGAGCATCCTTAATATGTAGAAGGTATGCAGCCGCAGGAGGCTCAAGTCCAGAATCTTTTTCTCATAGAGCGTCATGATGTCTTGGATCGTGTTTCTGAACAGATTTATGTTTTCCGCAATCACCGTTGTACAGGAACCCGGCAGGCAGGCATAGAGCATCTGCTCAATATCAATTTTAAAGAAGGACAGAAGCTCGCTGTTTTCCAGTGCCTCGCGCATGATGAAAATCTCAATACCGTAATAGCTGCTGACAGGATATTCAAAGGAATGTGCTGCCTGCTCGCTGCTGATCATCAACTCCCCGGCTCGCAGGTAGATATATTTTCCCCTTGACGAATATAGTCCACAGGTTCCGTTGGCGGCATAATTGATGGTACAGAGACAGTCATCTGTTTCCTGTGGCATTTTGGGCAAAACGCTTGTATATACCTCGTTGAATGCAAAGAGAATACCCGGACAAATCTCATACAGAACAAATCTGCCTGCATTTTCTAAGGTGATTTCCGTTATCGGGCCAGTTTTTTTCATCACATACTTTTCCATAGCTCCTATTGTAGCACACATGGTTAGTTATGTCTAATTCCGAATGACATTTGGAACAAAAATGTTATATGGCCATAGAGAAGCAGGAAAAATACCTGTACACTGTCCACATGAAAACCATGAGGAGGGACAGGTGAGATGAAATTATCAAAAACCATCGAAGGACAGACGTATATGCTGATCAGTACCGGGAACGCCCCCCATTTTACCAGACGAGCCGGTTCTATGGGGCTTGTCCCGGATACGGAGATCCGGGTCATTCGGAATCAGGCGAAAATGCCGGTTCTGTTATTTGCCAGAGATACACTTATCGCGGTAAATCAAAAGGATGCGGCAGGAATTGAGGTGGACACGAATGTATAAAATCGCACTTTTAGGACAACCCAATTCCGGTAAATCCACGCTTTTTAATGCGTTGACCGGTTCTCACCAACACGTTGGAAACTGGCCGGGTAAAACCGTGGAGCGCTGTGAGGGTTCTTACAAATATCAGGGAGAAATTATCTCTGTTGTGGATCTTCCGGGCAGCTATTCCTTAACGGCAGACTCCGAGGAAGAACGGATTACCCGTGATTTTATTACACAAGGCGATGCGGATTTAATTCTGGTGATGGCAGACAGTTCGCAGCTTTCACGCAGTCTGTATATGCTGGCAGATTTTTCCAAGCTGGATGCACCTGCCGTTTTAGTCCTTAACATGGAAGATATAGCCAAGGCGCAGGGAAAACAGGTGGATGCTGCGCTGCTGGAAGAACGTCTGGGAATCCCCGTAATTTCTTTTGTAGCTGCGGATCTGAAGCGGTATGACAAGCTGAAAGACATCATTCGAGGTGCGTTACCGGCTGCACCAAAACTGAAAAGTGCACAGACGGGCGGGAGTTTTCATGGATCGCAGAAATTCTGTCAGGTGTTGTAAAGTCAACACAGAAGCCTTATACCCTGAGCCGGTTTGACCGCATGGCAACCGGACGGATCTCCGGCAAAGTATTCGCCTGCGCTGCAATGCTGCTGGCCTTTGCGTGTTTCATGATTGTTGCCATGCCCCTTATGGGAATCGGTGTCATGGTTCCGCAGATTTTCACACCGCTTTTGCAAAATGTGATGGATGCCTTTCATGTGCATTCATTCCTTGCAAGCATCATCAGTGTTTTGATTCCCAATACAGTCTATTTCGCATTTTCCATGTCCGGGTTTGTTTTCGGTGTAAACTTTGTGTTTGTCTTTCTGGAGGACATCGGATACATAGCGCGCGTTGCGTATGTGTTTGACGGACTCATGTCGAAATTAGGCGTTCAGGGGAAAAGCATTTGTCCTATGATCATGGGCTTTGGCTGTACCATCGGCGGCGCTGCCGGAGCAAGAGTCATTGACAATTATGGACAGCGCCTGCTGACCATCGCTTTGACCTGGGCGGTTCCCTGCGCGGCGATATGGTCTGTCATTCCAGTCCTGGCAGCCTATTTCTTCGGGTCTGGCGCCATTCTGGTCGTTCTGGGAATCCTTGCGTATATGATGCTCATGATTTTTATTATATCAAAGGTCTTCGGTAAAAAGCTATCCCCCGCAGAAACAAGGACAGGACTCGTCATGGAGCTGCCCCCTTATCATAAGCCTCATTGGAAAAACATTCTCTATACCGCATGGATCAGAGCAATTGATATCTTTAAGAGAGCACTGAAAACGATCTTCCTGATTTCTCTGATCGTCTAACTGCTGACTTTCTCACTCTCCGGTAACGTAGAGGACAGTCTGCTGTACCACATTGGTACATTCATCGAACCTGTGACCAGATTTTTTGGCATGGGGTGGCAGACCTTTATGGCCTTTATCGCCTCTGCTTTCGCAAAGGAGGCAGTATTGGGTGTACTCAATGCTGTATTCGCAGGTCAGGGTTCGCTGCTCGCCGGTACCTTTGAAGCAAAATCCTTTGGAGTCGATTCCAGTGTGCTGGCTATGGTAATGCCCACAGTGATCTCAAAAGCGGAAGCCCTTGCGTTTCTGTTCGCCGTTTCTTTCAATGTGCCATGTGTGATGGCTCTGTCCACAACCTACAGAGAAACACATTCACTCAAATGGACATTGCGGCTGGCTCTGTTTTTTACGGGGAGTGCCCTGATATTGTCCTGTGTGATCTACCATGTTGCGGGAATCTTTTTGTGATGCTGCGATTCTTTAACGGTGACAGATTTCTTTGCAATTAGAATATTTCCGGTTTTATGTGGAGCAAGTGCGGGGCGAATGTGCTGCCCCTGTATTTGTTCCATTGTTTTGCCATGTATGCGAAGAAAGCTGCCGGCGGCAGGTTTCGTGGCTTTGCGGTATGTTATCGCTCGGCGGTCTCTACTTTAGTGTATAATCGTTCAGGTTTTGCATTGATTTCTCTCCTGATATCTGTTACAATATAAGTTAGTTAACGCTAACAACTGGAAGAGGGAGAGAATGGTATGCATAGACACGAGAAAATCGAATTGATAGATCGCTTTTGGGGCAGAGACTTGGCTTCCGCCTGTTTTATCTGCCGGAAAGGGGCGTGACCAATGAGCGTTTTCATTTATGTGCCTGAGTGCGTGATTATGTGCGCGATCTTCGGCGTGTTCGTTTTCGGGATGCTGTTGGTCGATCCTGTGTCCTTCATCGGCGATTATCCACCGGAAATTCAGGAGCAGTATTATTCCTCCCAGCATAAGGAAGCAGTAAAGGAAAGAATGACATTCCTCACAATTCTCCGGAAAGGAATCGCCATCATCGCCTTTCTGTTTTTATTCGCGTGGATGGCGCATCGGGCAGGAGCGGAAACCTTTGTAGAAGGGCTTCTGTTCGTGTACGGCTACATGATCGTGCTGGCGGCGTTTGACACCTGCTTTCTCGACTGGGTGCTGTT
>JAJQBI010000035.1 GCA_021203365.1 Clostridiales bacterium | reverse complement strand
CGGATAATGTGGAAGATTTCATGAAGGGGAACTTCGGGTTTGCGTCCACCTTACTTGATACACTCAAGAAATACAACAACAAAGCACCGATTATGCTTTCTTCTTCTATCCAGGCAACGTTAGCGGGTAGATTTGGTAACTCTGAGTATGGGAGGAGTAAGTTAGCCGGAGAAGAATTGTTTTTCGACTATGCCGCGGAGACGGGCAGCAAAGTCTATGTCTACCGTTTTCCGAACCTGATGGGTCACAGCCGTCCGAAGTATAACTCCGCTGTGTCCACCTTCTGCTGGGCTGTGGCGAATGATGAACCGTTTACTGTGAATGACAGGAGTACCGAGCTGGAATTATTGTACATTGATGATTTGGTAGAAGGAATGTATGATCTGCTGGAAGAGAAGGAATGTAGGTGTGAGTTTGATGGTGTGGAGACGGTTTTGAAAGATGATGGGAGATACTGCTGTGTTCCTGTCACACATAAGGTGACTTTAGGTGAGATAGTAGATTTATTAGAGGAGTTCAAGAGACAGCCGGAAACACTGATGATGCCGAAAATGCCGGAAGGGAGTTTTGCGAAAAAGCTGTATTCCCTCTATCTGACGTATCTTCCGGTTTCTAAGTTCAAGTATCCTCTCCACATGAACTGTGATGACCGTGGTAGCTTCACAGAATTGCTCCACACAGCCGACTGTGGGCAGGTCAGTATCAATATCAGTAAGCCAGGAATTACGAAGGGGCAGCACTGGCACAACAGCAAGTGGGAGCTTTTCATTGTGGTAGCAGGACACGGGCTGATTCAGGAGAGGAATATAACGACTGGCGAGACTGTGGAATTTGAAGTGTCAGGGGAGAAGACAGAGGCAGTCCACATGATTCCGGGATGGACGCATAACATCATAAATTTGTCTGAGACGGAGAATCTGGTCACGGTGATGACCTGCAATGAGATATTTGATGTGAATCGGCCGGATACGTTTTATGAGCCTGTAGCAATAGAGGAGAAGAAGTGAGATGGACACAAAGATTAGAACCGACTACTCGGAGATAAAGTGGAAGGAAAACGGCAAGCTCAAGCTACTTATCATCGTCGGTACACGTCCGGAGATAATAAGACTGGCTGCTGTGATTAATAAATGTCGTGTATACTTTGACTGCATCTTAGCGCACACAGGTCAGAACTACGACTATAACCTTAACGGTGTGTTTTTCAAGGACTTGAAGCTGGGTGATCCGGAAGTGTACATGGATGCCGTTGGAGATGACCTGGGAGCGACTGTGGGTAACATCATCAACTGCTCCTATAAGCTGATGGCGCAGATTAAACCAGATGCTGTGTTAATCTTAGGAGACACAAATTCGTGCTTGTCAGCAATCCCGGCGAAACGGCTGCACATTCCGATTTTCCATATGGAGGCTGGCAATAGATGTAAGGACGAATGCCTTCCGGAAGAGACAAATCGCCGGATTGTGGACATCATCTCTGATGTCAATCTCGCATACAGTGAGCACGCGCGGAAGTACCTGCACGAATGCGGACTTTCGAAAGAGAGGGTGTATGTGACGGGAAGCCCTATGGCGGAGGTGCTGCATAATAATCTTGATGAGATAGAGAATTCTGACATCCACAGTCGGCTCGGTTTGGAAAAAGGCAAATACATCCTGCTTTCTGCACACCGGGAAGAGAATATTGATACGGAGAAGAACTTCTTATCCCTTTTCACAGCCATCAATAAGATGGCGGAAAAGTATGATATGCCGATTCTGTATTCCTGCCATCCTCGCTCTAAAAAACGTCTGGAGCAGAGCGGTTTTAAACTGGACGAGAGAGTCATTCAACATGAGCCGTTAGGCTTCCACGATTACAACTGCCTGCAGATGAACGCTTTCGCTGTAGTTTCTGACAGTGGCACTTTGCCGGAGGAGTCATCGTTCTTCACATCGGTCGGACATCCATTCCCGGCTGTGTGTATCCGTACATCTACAGAACGTCCGGAAGCACTGGATAAAGCCTGCTTCATCCTCGCAGGGATTGACACAGTATCCCTTCTTCAAGCTGTCGAGACGGCTGTGGAGATGAACAAGAACGGTGACTACGGTATTCCGGTACCGGACTATATCGAAGAGAATGTAAGCACGAAGGTGGTCAAGATTATTCAGAGCTATACGAGAGTGGTTGACAAGATGGTGTGGCGCAAAGATATTTGATGGGAGAGTGGAGTAGAAAGAGTGGTGATGGGAGGATAATTTGGAACAAGCCTACAGCATATTACACAACCATTTGACCATTCCATACTGGCTTTCCCTCCTAGCTCTGTTTCTTTTTGTCTTCGCTGTGTGGAAAGTGGTAGCGAAAAAGAAATGGACACAGTCCTTCCTCATCTCCTTATTCGTCACTTACATCTTCTTCATCCTGCTGATAACTCTCATAGCCAGAACCCCTGCGGATGCTCGTAAAGCAGAATTAATCCCGTTCTGGTCATGGTATGAGGTGATCGTCAACCACAGCACATCCCTGGCTGTGGAGATTGGGCTTAATGTGGTGTTGTTTGTGCCTGTGGGCATCCTGTCACGGCTCCAAAATATCGGAGTAAAGCGTGTACTCCTTTTCTCTTTATGCCTGTCGTTATGCATCGAAGTGACACAGTATTTTACTTGTCGAGGGCTCTGCGAGATATTTGATGACGTTATACATAACACGGTTGGGGCTTGTATCGGGTGGGTTGTGTGTGATAGAATAGTGCCGTTGATAAAGAAGAGATATCGCAAGGCTTTGAACCTGTTAGAACGAACCATCAAAAAGCACAGCGCCAAAAGAAAACCGATGTGAAAATCATAGCAAGTAATAACACTGTCCCAACGGATCCGGAAAGAAAAGAGGAGCCATGTCAAAGAAACAATTCTAATATTATGACAGGGTGGTAGATGGAACGCGGATCACAGAGCTACGAGAGTTGCTCCATCTTTCAAAGACGCAGTTTGCGATTCGAATCGGTTATACCTCTGGTCAGATGACAAGGGCTGAAAAAATGAAATTTGTATGGAAGAATTTCTGACCCGGTGATAGATGAGAAAAATTGGAAGATGAATCCAATCTTGTTCCAAAAGCAGATGCAAGATGGGATATAGAAGCAGACAGGAAAGGAGCAAAACACAGATTTGGAAACAGCCTATTACATTTTGAAAAATCATCTTTCCATATCCCATTATTTTGCTCTTTTTGTCGTGTTTGGAATTGTATTTGCTGTGACCACGAGGATAGAAAAGCAAAAGGGAAGCAATGAGCATAAGCGGAGATGGACAAGGTCTTTTTTCATCGCACTTCTTGTCACCTATATTTTCTTTATTTTACTGATAACGCTTATAGCCCGGACACCGGCGGCCGAACCCAAAGTGAAGCTCGTCCCATTCTGGTCATGGTACGAAGCGCTCTTCAACCACGACCAAGGTCTGCTTGTGGAGATTATTTTAAACGTGTTGCTTTTCCTGCCGGTGGGTCTGATCATGAGGCTGCTGGGTGTGCCTCTGCGGCCTGTGTTTCTGTTCTGCCTGATATTTTCCTTTAGCATCGAGCTGACACAGTATTTTACCTGCCGGGGATTGTGCGAATGGTTTGACGATGTATTTGGGAACACCAGTGGAGGAGTTTTAGGCTGGTATGTTGGCAAGGTGATACGGAGAGTGTGGTCCTCATATGATAGAGAGTAACCCGTAGATTTTTGATTTATGTAAGAAAGTGAAAAAGAAACAATATGTGTGGAATAGCAGGTTTTAATGGAAATCGCCAGGCAGGTCCGATCCTTTTGGACAGTCTTGGAAAATTAGAATACCGCGGTTACGATTCCGCCGGGCTGGCCGTGAGAGACGGTGACCGTGAGGTAGAGATCGTCCGCACCAAAGGAAGGCTGAAAACTCTGTCCGAAAAAACGAATGCCGGGGAATCAATCTGCGGTACCTGTGGTATCGGACACACCCGTTGGGCAACCCACGGCGAACCATCAGAATCAAACGCCCATCCCCATTTTTCCGACGACATGAATGTGGTGGCGGTTCATAACGGTATTATCGAAAATTATAGCGAGCTGAAAGAAAAACTGCTCAGAAAAGGATACAGCTTTCACTCGGATACCGACACGGAGGTGGCGGTAAAGCTGATTGATTATTATTATAAGAAGTATGAGCATACGCCTGTGGACGCCATCAATCATTCGATGGTGCGGATTCGCGGCTCTTATGCCCTGGCAGTGATGTTCAAAGATTACCCGGACGAAATCTATGTGGCAAGAAAAGACAGTCCGATGATTCTCGGCGTAAGCCACGGTGAATCCTATATTGCCTCGGATGTCCCGGCCATCCTGAAATATACAAGAAATGTGTATTACATCGAAAACCTGGAAATGGCCAGGGTTAAGAAGGGCGAGATTACCTTCTACAATCTGGACGGCGATGAGATTGAAAAGGAAATGACGGAAATCCGCTGGGATGTGGAAGCGGCGGAAAAGGGCGGCTTCGAGCACTTTATGATGAAGGAGATCCACGAACAGCCGAGAGCTGTGCGCGACACGCTGGCCTCTGTGGTGAAAGAAGCTGCGGGGAATACGGAAGGAAAAAACGGCCGGAAAATAGAC
Source organism: Clostridiales bacterium (assembly GCA_021203365.1). GTDB lineage: Bacteria > Bacillota > Clostridia > Lachnospirales > Lachnospiraceae > Blautia_A. The sequence continues at coordinate 63,750 of JAJQBI010000035.1, read as the reverse complement.
CTGTCCTCCGTGGGCTTTACGGATGAGGAGATAAAAACCATTTCCCAGATTCACATCGTGGCCTGCGGTTCTGCCTATCACGCGGGCGTCGTGGCCCAGTATGTGTTTGAAGATTTTGCGAAGATTCCCGTCCGCGTGGAGCTGGCATCTGAATTCCGGTACCGGAAGCCTCTTTTAACTCCTGATTCCCTTGTGATTATCATCAGCCAGAGCGGAGAGACGGCGGATTCCCTTGCGGCCCTGCGGGAAGTGAAGGCGCGCGGCATCCGGACACTGGCCATTGTGAATGTGGCGGGAAGTTCTATCGCAAGAGAAGCCGACAATGTATTCCTGACCCTGGCCGGCCCGGAGATCGCGGTGGCGACTACGAAAGCGTACAGTACACAGCTGGCGGCCTGTTATTGCCTTGCGCTGCAGTTTGGGTATGTGCGGGGAGTGATTGATGAAGAGAAATATGGGACGTATATAGAAGAGCTGGAAGCTCTCCCGGATAAAATGAAAAGGATTCTGGAGGATAAAGAGCGCCTGCAGTGGTTTGCGGCCAGGCAGGCAAACCGGAAAGACATTTTTTTCATCGGGCGTGGAATTGACTATGCGGTTTCCCTGGAAGGCAGCCTGAAGCTGAAGGAAATCAGTTATATCCATTCAGAGGCCTATGCGGCCGGGGAGCTGAAACATGGGACCATTTCGCTGATTGAGAACGGTACCCTGGTGGTTGGGACGCTCACACAGGCCGGTTTGTATGAGAAGACCGTGAGCAACATGGTGGAGGTGAAGAGCCGGGGAGCCTATCTGATGGCGCTGACCACCTATGGCAATTATGAAATCGAGGATCTGGCGGATTTTACGGTGTACATACCCAAAGCGGACAGTCACTTCCTGGCTTCCCTGGCCGTGGTGCCGTTACAGCTTATCGGATATTATGTGAGTGTTGCGAAAGGACTCGATGTGGATAAGCCGAGAAATCTGGCAAAGAGTGTTACTGTGGAGTAAAATGCAAACTCATGCGGCGTTCTTAATAAGGGGATGATACAGGGAAATATTCCGGGAAAAATAATGCGGTCATTTTCAATAGGGTGGATATGTGACTTTTGGGAAGTGAATAATAAAAATTACATATTTAAAAAGTTATAGAACTTAAGGGGTATTTGTGGTAAATTATAAATCATAGTAATTTAAATGAGAATAAATTTTTTGTGCGGATCGCGTTAAAACAGAGGTGATCAGAGCGACCGGTAAGAAGAAAATGCCAATAGGGATTGATGATTTTGCAAAAATCCAGAGCAATGATTTTTATTATGTTGATAAGACGGGTATGATCCGGGAGCTTCTGAGCAACTGGGGAAAGTCTACGGTGAGCTGTCCATCATGATGAAGGACGGTTACCGGATTAAGTACAAACGGGTATAGGTGTACACCTACATATGCCATAGGTGTACACCTATGCGGAAAGGAGCCCGATATGTGGGGATATGGAAAATACGATTTGTTAATTTCTGCCTGAGGGATGCGCTTCAAAGCGTGACTGCCGAGCGCATTATAGCGTTCTCCTACCTGCAATTCATGCCCTTATTTATAAGGGCTTTATCGAAGGTAATCAAGCCCCGACATATCTTTCCCTCAACCAATATTTCTGTCAAACTGATGATTCTTTTTCTGATTGTTCAGCCAATTCTTCCTCATAAAGATCCATAAAATAATCCGGACCTTCCTTCCAGATACCCGTCTCAAAATCAAATATTGCTGCATATGTCCGCGAAGATGCAAATTCCAGAAAAACATCCTCAAAATCAACATGTTTCTTATTTGCATACTTTTCAAGCATTCTGCGCATTGTGTTTACCGCGCAATGTTCTTTTTGCCTGTCTGATACAGCATTATCTCTTACCATTTCCATAGCGTTCACTCCTTATGAATTCCAGGCAATTTACAGCATCCTCTGTCCGAAAGCAAAACTGATCATGTAAACGGTTTGGCAAGAGGAACTCCAAGGTCAACTCATCTGCCTTTTTCTCACCCGGTACGCCATATGCTCCCGATATATAATCATCCAGCGTTCTGGCTGTATTGTCGTCAGCTATCTTTCCGCCAATGATATCTGTACTCTCATATTTTTTCAGAAGCACCGGGAACAAATCACCATCCCGGTTACCAGCTACAAAATGAAGCCATGATGCATCGGCCGTTTCAAAACAATGCACTAAAATATTTGCGTCGAGATGAACCCTGTAAACGTTAATAACGCCATCTGCATCAGAAAAACTCTCTGGTACTCTTTTTAGACGTTTTGCTTTTCTTACTGCCTGCGGTATGTAGCTGCAGGCCTGTTTATAGGAAGATGTCACATAGAAGCCCTTCCCGAAATCAAGCCCGCGTTTTCCCTTGTTTAAGTCAATCTTACTGATATCCAGATAGCTTGTATGGTATAACAAATCTCCATCATGAAGCTGTATCATACTGCCACCCCCTGATTATGCAGCAACGTTTCCACATCATCCAACGCACAATTATAACTGTTCAAATGAAGTGAATCATAACAGTCATTTATAAAACCTAAAATATCATATTTTCTAAAAATCTCAGCACACTCTTTTGGTGAGATACCCCACTTTACCTGTGCCATACGAAATACATGGCACTGCATATGTGTAATATTTATTCTTTCCTCAGACATATAGCCTCCTCCTTTCCGAGACTTCTTCTACTTAAGTATTATAGCAGATTCCTGTCATTTCTTACACTCTTTTCTTAAAATAAAATCCGGCTCCAGCGTTCACACTAAAACCGGATAAACACGAATATCAGCCCACCGGGCTGCTTTCCGGCTGTAGAAATCCTACAGTGCAGGAAAGTGACCTGGTGGGCTTTTTTTGCCTGTTACTTACTGATCTTTACACTTTTTTTCCCGGTCCAGCCGGAGGCGTATACGGTTCCGGACACGGTTTTGTAGGTACGGATCCGCACATAATAGGTTTTTCCCTTTTCCAGGTCAGAAAGCACTGTCCTGACACTGGAGGCTCCTGAAACCTTTACCGCGGTATAGGTGCTGAAACTGCTGCTGGTAGAATACATGATCTGATATCCGCTTACCCCGCTGACAGCGGTCCATTTCACAGTGGCTTTCCCGGAGGAAGAATTTGTGACACCTGAAAGTACGGGTGTTGTCAGTCGTACAGTGGTTTTGCTCTTATAGTAGCCCTTTGTAGTTCCGGAGTAAGGCCGGACCGCATAAAGATAGGTTGTGGCGTTTTTGCTTTGCACGGCCGTATCTGTATAGGTCAGGGTGTCTCCGCCGCCAATAGTTTTAATTCTCTTATAGGTCCCGGAGCTTGTCTTACGGTATACGTAGTAGCCGGAGGCTCCGGTCACCTTATCCCAGGTCACCTTTATTCCTGTGGATGTATTTGTCAGTTTGGAGATTGTACCGCAGGACAGGTATTGAATGGACAGACCTGTGGTGTTATAGCCGCTTGTAAAAGTATTCTCTTCCGAATTCATGCACCGAACTGTATAGAAGTAAGTGGTTCCGCTCTTGGCCGTTTTATCGGTGTAGGAGGTGGAAGTGGTATCTGCCAGCTTTTTCCAGGAACCGCCGGATGTTTTGCGGTAAACGCGGTATTTTCCAGCGCCGGTTACGGAACCCCACTGTATTTTAACGCCGGACGCTGTGTTTTCTGCGGAATTCAATACAGGAATACTCAGGAAGGATGTGTATACTCTCTCAGACTCTTCGCTTTCGTTTCCTTCAGTATCGCTTGCCTTTACATAAATATAATAATCCGTGAAGTCGTCTTCCAGGTCCTCGGCCAAAATCGTATGTGTCTGTGTGCTTCCGGTCCCTGCAGTTACCGTATCATAGCTTCTTATGTCCCAGTTGCCGTCCTGATATCCATATGCGATTGTATAAGTCGCGGCGTTTTTCACAGTGTTCCATGTCACTTTTATTCCGTTGTTGACAGCTGCAACGCTTTTAATGGATGGGGCATCCAGCGATATGGTGGAGATTTTCAGTGAGGCCGATAATTCTCCGGAGCTGTCTGTGGCTGTTATGGTAGCTTCTCCAACGGATCTGGCTTTTACCGTTCCGGAAGAATCTACTGTCAGAACGGATGTGTCGCTGCTGCTCCATTTGAACATGGAAGGATCCAGTATTGCGTAGGCAACGCTCCAGGTGGGATTGGTCAGATCTGCGGAAACCGTTGTACTATATCCCACAGGCAGAATCTCCTTTTTGGAACTCAGAGAAAAGCAGCCTGAAAAAAGCGAGGGATCAATCGAAACCGATACGCTTTTTTCTGAGTTGGCCGGCTGCGCAGCCGCCTCCGCCTCCTCAGTGCCGAATAACTGTATCCAGTATACGACGCCTCCCTGGGTAAAACATCCAATCCCAACGGAACAATAGGAACTGTTTAAGATATTTGCCTTGTGTCCCGCAGAGCTCATCCACGCATTCATCGCAATGGAAGCCGAATTTGCATTGTAGGCAATATTTTCGCCGCTGGCCTTGGATGAAATTGTGGACCAGCTTTGACCGGATGGGCGTGTATGACTGACGTAAACGTTTATTTCAGCCGCTCTTTGCATGGCGGCGTCCAGGAGCTCCTGGTCCATTGTAAGAGGCGACGCACCCACCGCCGCTCTTTCTTCATTCACCAGATCCAGGACTTCATAGGCTGCATCATAATGAAATGTACCCGTGATCGACACGGAGATCGTCTGAGCAGCTGAATCGCTCACGCTGGATGCGGAACCCTCTTCGGATGTAAAAAGATCTCCGTCTTCCGTTTCCGTTGGATCGCTGTCCAGAAAAACGCCATCGGAAAGCAGGCTGTCTTCCTCCGCAGATTCCGTTTGGGATTCAGATCCATTTACACTTTCTTCTGTTTCAAGCGCCACCGGTTCGTTATTTTCTTCTTCCAGAGCATTCAAATCCGGAGACGAGGTTTCTTCTTCAGTTTTTTCAGTCTCTCCGGATTCAGCGGGCTCTGTTCCGGAAGTATCTGTGAAAGGATCGGATTCCAGTGTGCCTTCCTGTACATTTGCGGCATCTGAGAAATCGCCGGCCCATACAGGCTGCAGTGTGGATGTGAACAGCGTTAAAAGTACAAGCAGCATGGTCCATTTTCTTTTCATATTGTATTCCCCCCTGTTGTTTCATATACAGTATCTTCTGGTCAGAAACGATGTTTCATATGGAAGCTCTCCCTGTTTCCGGCATTCTCTGCCGGGCTCCTGAGCTTATGGACTTCGTCCGTTTTGTCCCTGGAATTGATTTCCTTTAATTGATCTCATGACGGCCTCCTTTTCTGTTATTATTGGTTATTATGGGTGTGAATGGCCTTTTGCCAATTCGGTCACACAATGGCCGGAAGGTCGGAAATGTCCTGTTTATAAGATTTTTGCCTGATTGAGTATAGCATATAGGGGAATCCTTCCGCAATTACATAAATTTCTCAGTTTGGATATTGACGATTTCTTAAGAATGCCTTATAATAAAGCCATGAAATTGTAATAAAATTGTAAAAAATATATTTCAATTCAGTGATGTAAATGATACGGGGAAAATATTTTTGCCGCTCAGTCATTGACATCTGTATGTGTAATCGGTATGAAAGTCCTGCTGGCTGTCAGGCGGATTTGTGTCAATGTTCATAATGTTAAAAGGTAGGTATGTAAATGAAAAAACTGGCCAGAATCATGAAACTGGGAGGAATCCTTCTGCTCTTTCTTTTCTTTGCCGCAGGTCCGGTCACCTGTCAGACGGCGCAGGAGGTGCAGGCTGCAACGACCACCGGTTTTGTAACCGTGAACGGCAAAACCTATTATTATAAAAACGGTTCGAAGGTAACCGGCTGGCTGACTCTGAACGGGAAGAAGTATTATTTCAATAAATCCACCGGCGTTATGGTCACCGGCTGGGTGAAGACCAGCAGCGGCTACCGTTATTTCAGCAAAACAGACGGACATATGTTTACCGGCTGGGTGAAAACCAGCAGCGGCTATCGCTACTTCAGCAAATCTACCGGATACATGTTTACCGGCTGGGTAAAGACCAGCAGCGGCTATCGTTATTTCAGCAAGAGCACCGGATATATGTATACCGGCTGGGTGAAGAACAGCAGCGGAAAATATCGCTTTTTTAACAGAAGCACCGGATATATGTATACCGGCTGGATGACGACCAGCAGCGGCAAGCGTTACTTTAACAAAAGCAACGGAATTATGCTGACCGGGTGGAACAGCGGAAAAACCCGGTATTTTAATACCGGCGGCGGCATTATGTATACCGGCCTAAAAAAAATCGGCAGTACATATTATTATTTTAACACAAGCACAGGGCTGAAGGTGACCAGCACAACCATCACGGTAAGCGGTGTTACATATACGGTCAGTTCCTCGGGTGTATGTACGGTTTCCACAAGTTCATCGAGTTATACGATCAGCGGAAACAATGTAAAGGTATATGATTCCACCAGAGGGAAGTATTATACGCTGATGAAGCAGTATGCCACCCACTCCGGAATCGCCGACGGCACTGTGACCGATCTGGAACTGCTCACAGCACTGATCGACGCGGAGGCGGGAGATCAGGGAGTGATCGGAATGGAAGCGGTGGCGCTTACGGTTCTGAACCGAACGCTTGATTCGGAATTTCCTTCCCAGCTTCGGTATGTGATCTACCAGGGGACAAGCTTTGCCCAGTATTCTGTGGTTACAAACGGAGCGCTGGAGAAGCGTCTCAACGGTACCTATGACAATAAAAGCGGCGCCACCACGGCGGCCAAGGCGGCAATGGCCATCTATGAGAACTATGTAAATAACGGCACCACGAGAACCCTTTCCGGCTTCAGCGGGGATTTTGATTATAAATATTTTATGATGGAATCTTCATTCTGGGCGCAGAGTCTTGATTTCAGCAAGGTGGATTATGTGATCTATGGGGACCATGTTTTCTTTGTGGACTGGATCAGCGCGTAAGGGGGAGCAAAATTCCCTTGACAAACAGGAAAACCGTTTGTATACTGCTAATAGTGCGTGTCAGAGGATTCCAGGATGTCTGACACAGAGTCGCGAAAAGGCAGAACAGGCGAATGTACCGGGCGCCGGGAGAGGCGCAGGTCACATTTTTCTTATGGATTAGGCGATGATACGAAACCGGTTTCTGTCCTGAATGGACAGGAACCGGTATTTTATTGATGATACCAGGGTCAAAAGGTCATGAATGGAACATTTATGTTCCAATTCATGACATCTTGACCCGCCCAAAACATGAGGAAGTAGCCATTTTGGCTAATATATTAGCCAAAATGAGCGGATTCCGAATGTTTTTGAGAATTCCGGGAGTGCGAAGCACGGACACCCGCAGGGCGCTCTGTGAGGGAATTCTCAGGTATCATAGGGGTCAAATGCTTTTGACCCCAACATCATTATATTTTCAGGAGGAAAGAGAATGACAGTTTGGGAAGAACTGAAGGCCCGGGGCCTGATTGCGCAGGTAACGGATGAGGATGAGATTAAAGAGCTGGTAAATCAGGGGAAGGCCACGTTTTACATCGGCTTTGACCCCACCGCCGACAGCCTTCACGTAGGGCATTTCATGGCGCTTTGTCTGATGAAGCGTCTTCAGATGGCCGGCAACCGCCCCATAGCCCTTCTGGGCGGGGGAACCGGAATGATCGGGGATCCCTCCGGGCGGACAGATATGCGGCAGATGATGACGGAAGAGACCATTGCCCACAACATCAGCTGCTTTAAGAAGCAGATGGAGCGGTTTATTGATTTTTCCCAGGGGAAGGCTCTTATGGTGAACAACGCGGACTGGCTGATGGATCTGAATTATGTCCAGCTTCTCCGGGAGGTTGGCCCCCATTTTTCCGTAAACCGCATGCTCACCGCGGAGTGCTATAAGCAGCGGATGGAGCGTGGATTAAGCTTTCTGGAATTTAACTATATGATTATGCAGAGCTATGACTTTTATATGCTCTTTCAGAAATACGGCTGCAATATGCAGTTTGGCGGCGACGACCAGTGGAGCAACATGCTTGGGGGCACGGAGCTGATCCGCCGCAAGCTTGGGAAGGACGCCTATGCCATGACCATTACCCTTCTTCTCAATTCGGAAGGGAAGAAGATGGGGAAGACCCAGGCCGGGGCCGTATGGCTGGATCCCAATAAGACCTCACCCTTTGATTTTTATCAGTACTGGAGAAATGTGGACGACGCGGATGTGATCAAGTGCATGCGCCTGCTTACCTTCCTTCCCCTTGAGGAAATCGAAAAAATGGCGTCCTGGGAGGGTGCACAGCTGAATACGGCGAAGGATATCCTGGCCTTTGAGCTGACCAGCCTGGTTCACGGAGAGGAAGAGGCCCGGAAGGCCAGACAGGGAGCCCGGGCTCTTTTCGGAGGCTCCGGTAATACAGAGAACATGCCCACCACTGAGCTTGCCGGGGAGGATTTTGATGAAAACGGAGAAATCGACATTCTCTCACTTCTGACGAAGGCCGGCCTGGCGGATACCCGTTCAGACGGGCGCCGCGCCATTGAGAAGGATAAATGTGTGTCCGTCGGCGATGAGAAGGTGACCGATATTTCTTTTAAGGTGTCAAAGGAGGAGATCTCCGGAGATGGACTGATTGTAAAACGGGGAAAAAAGAAATTCAATAAGATCATTCTGGGCTGACAGGATTTTCTTTTGACACTTCAAACACAAGGAAGAATCGAGGGATAGAACGATGAAAAAATACGGAGTGAACGAGCTTCGCCAGATGTTTCTGGATTTCATGGAGAGCAAGGGCCATCTTGTGATGAACAGCTTTTCCCTGGTGCCTCAGGGAGACAAGAGCCTTCTGCTGATCAATGCGGGAATGGCGCCTTTGAAGCCTTATTTTACCGGAGCGGAGATTCCGCCCCGCACAAGGGTGGCCACCTGTCAGAAGTGCATCCGCACAGGCGATATTGAAAATGTGGGAAAGACCGCCCGCCATGGCACCTTTTTTGAGATGCTGGGGAACTTTTCCTTCGGGGATTACTTTAAGAGGGAGGCTCTGCAGTGGTCCTGGGAGTTTCTGACGGAGGTTGTGGGTCTTGACCCGGACCGCCTGTACCCTTCTGTCTATCTGGACGACGACGAGGCCTTTGATATCTGGAATAAGGAGATCGGAATTCCGGCGGAGAGGATTTCACGGTTTGGGAAGGAAGACAATTTCTGGGAACACGGCGCAGGTCCCTGCGGTCCCTGTTCGGAGATTTATTACGACCGCGGGGAGAAATACGGCTGCGGCAAGCCAACCTGTAAGGTGGGGTGTGACTGCGACCGTTATATGGAAGTCTGGAATGATGTTTTCACTCAGTTCGAAAATGACGGAAACGGGAATTACACGGAGCTGAAGCAGAAGAATATTGATACCGGTATGGGTCTGGAACGTCTGGCGGTAGTGGTGCAGGATGTGGACTCCATCTTTGATGTGGATACCATCTGTTCCCTGCGGAATCTGGTGTGCCAGATTGCCGGGAAGGAATATGAGAAGAATTATGACGACGATGTCTCCATCCGTCTGATCACAGACCATATTCGTTCTGCCACCTTTATGATTTCCGACGGAATCATGCCCACCAATGAGGGACGGGGATATGTACTCCGCCGGCTGATCCGCCGGGCGGCCCGTCACGGACGCCTTCTGGGCATTCAGGGTGCTTTTCTCTCCCGTCTGAGTGAGGAAGTGATCCGGGGCTCGAAGGACGGATATCCGGAGCTTGAGGAGAAAAAGGAATTCATCTTTAAGGTTCTGGCCAACGAGGAAAATCAGTTTAACAAGACCATTGACCAGGGTCTTCGCATTCTCGGGGATATGGAAGCGGAGATGGAGGCAGCGGGAGAAAAGATCCTCTCCGGAGAGAATGCCTTTAAACTCTATGACACCTATGGATTCCCCCTGGATCTGACAAAGGAAATTCTCGGGGAAAAAGGCTGCGGGGTGGACGAGGAAGGCTTTCACCAGGCCATGGAGCATCAGAGAACCACGGCCCGGGCGGCCCGTGAGGTGACCAACTATATGGGGGCGGATGCCACTGTGTACGATGAGATTCCTGTGTCCGTCACCACGGAGTTTGTGGGATATGATCATCTGGAATACACCTCTGCAGTTACGGTTATGACCACGGAGACGGAGCTGACCGCCTCCCTGATGGAGGGGCAGAGGGGAACTGTTTTTGTGGAACAGACTCCTTTCTACGCCACCATGGGCGGCCAGGTGGGAGATACCGGCGTTATTGAGACCGGAAGCGGCCGGTTTGCAGTGGAAGATACCATTAAGCTGCGGGGCGGCAAATACGGCCATGTAGGCTATATGGAATCCGGACTGATCTCTGTGGGAGAATCCGTTTCTCTGAAGGTGAATGTCTCCGGAAGAAAGAATACGGAAAAGAATCACAGCGCCACTCATCTTCTCCAGAAGGCTCTGAAGACGGTTCTTGGCGCCCATGTGGAGCAGAAGGGCTCTCTGGTGGCTCCGGACCGGTTGCGCTTTGACTTTTCCCATTTCCAGGCTATGACTGCAGAAGAGCTCCGGCAGACCGAGGATCTGGTAAACCGGGAAATCCAGGCGGCTCTTCCTGTGCGGACGGATATCATGAGTCTTGAGGACGCGAAGAAAACCGGCGCCATGGCTCTCTTCGGGGAGAAATACGGGGATGAGGTCCGCGTGGTGTCCATGGGAGATTTTTCCATTGAACTGTGCGGTGGTACACATGTGCAGAACACCGGTTCCATTATGCTGTTTAAGATTCTTTCTGAATCCGGAATTGCCGCCGGTGTGCGCCGTATTGAGGCCCTCACAGGAAACGGGGTGCTGGAATATTACCGGAAGCAGGAGGAGCTTCTGGCCGCGGCAGCCAGAGCGCTGAAAACCACCCCCGGGGAAGTGGGAGAGAAGATTTCCCATCTCCAGAGTGAGGTGAAGGTTCTGCAGAGTGAAAATGAATCTCTGAAAAGCCGGGCAGCTCAGAGTTCTCTGGGAGATGTGATGAAACAGGTCGTGGAAGTGAAGGGCGTGAAGCTCCTTGCTGCCCGGGCTGATGGCGTGGACATGAACGGCCTTCGGGATCTGGGAGACAGTCTGAAGGAAAAGCTGGGCCAGGGAGTTGTGGTTCTGGCGGCGGTCAATGAGGGAAAGGTGAATTTCCTGGTCATGGCCACTGAGGAAGCACAGAAGGCAGGCGCCCACGCAGGAAAGCTTGTGAAGGCGGTAGCCGCCATCGCCGGCGGAGGCGGAGGCGGTCGTCCCAACATGGCGCAGGCCGGCGGAAAGAAGCCGGAGAAGGTGCCGGAGGCCCTTGAGGCGGCGGCCGGAATCCTGGAGGAGCAGCTGACGAAATAAACGGATAAATCTGTAAATGTTTTTTGGAAAAATGGCTAAAATAGGTTGACGAAACCCGGTGTAATGATATATAATATCACTTGTGCAAGAAAAATACCCGGACAGTTGTATTTTAGCACAATCTACAACTGGAGGGAGGTTAGGTGTGAGTCTATGTCAAACGTTATCGTAAAAGAAAACGAGACTTTAGATAGCGCTCTTCGCAGATTCAAAAGAAGCTGCGCAAAAGCGGGTATCCAGCAGGAAATCCGTAAGAGAGAGCATTACGAGAAGCCAAGCGTTCGTCGTAAGAAGAAATCTGAAGCCGCAAGAAAACGTAAATATAATTAATGTGCGCAAAAATCCCTGGCTTTCCGAAGCTGGGGATTTTTAGTCTGATAAAAAACAAATGCCATCTATTTTCTGGAAGGAGACTCCGTGGAAGGGACAAAATACATGAATTTAATACTGAAGCCGCTGAAATCCCTGCTGAAGCTTCTTTTTAACCGCGCGTTTTACATCGGTGTGGCGCTTATCGCCCAGCTGGTGTGGATTCTGGTGGCGTCGCTTCGTATTGTGGAGAATTCCCGTTATATCACGGTCAGCATGCAGATCCTTGCAGTGATTGTTGTGCTCTGGATCGCGAATAAGCCCATGAATCCGTCCTACAAGCTTGCCTGGACCATGCTGATCCTCTCCCTGCCGATTTTCGGGGTAACTTTATACGTGGTCTTTGGAAAGTCCAGGGTCGCCGTAAACATGCAGAAGCGATACAGTGAAATCCTCTCAGAAACTTCCGGATATCTGGAAGAGGACCCAGGGGTCCGAAAGCGGCTGCGGGAGGAGGATCTGTCCATCGCCCACCAGTCGGAATATGTGACCCGTTATTCCCACTTCCCGGTTCATCAGAACACCTCCGCAAAGTATTTTCAGGTGGGAGACGATATGTTTCCGGTGCTGGTTCATGAGCTGGAGCAGGCGGAGCACTATATTTTCATAGAATACTTTATCATCAATGACGGGGTGATGTGGCGGACCATCCTGGATATTCTGGAGAAAAAGGCGGAGGAAGGAGTAGACGTGCGGATTCTGTACGATGATTTCGGCTGTCTCACAACCCTTCCTCATAATTATGACCGCTTTCTTCGCAGTCACGGGATTAAATGTCAGGTGTTTAATGTCTTCCGGCCGGTCCTGAATATTATCCAGAACAACCGGGACCACCGGAAGCTGTGTATTATTGACGGCTGGACCGGATTTACCGGGGGCATCAATCTGGCGGACGAATATATCAACCAGAAGGAGCGCTTCGGCCACTGGAAGGACACGGCTGTGATGCTGAAAGGGGACGCCGTATGGAATATGACCGCCATGTTCCTCTATATGTGGTGGGTTCTGACCCGGACGGATGAATCCGCGTCCATAGAGCAGTTCCTTCCCCACGCCTGGCACCCGGAGCCCTTTTCGGGGGAGGGTTTTGTACAGCCCTTCAGCGACACCCCTCTGGATACGGAGGTGGTGGGAGAGAACGTCTATATGAATATCATCTATAAGGCAAAGCGGTATGTGTACATCTGCACACCTTATCTGATTATAGACAATGAGATGCAGACCGCTCTGACTGTGGCCGCGAAAAGCGGAATTGACGTCCGCATCATGACCCCCGGCATACCGGATAAGAAAATTGTATTTCTTCTGACCCAGTCTTATTATCGCCCCCTTCTGGAGGCGGGGGTGAAGATTTATGAGTACCAGCCCGGATTTCTCCACGCAAAATCCTTTGTCTGCGACGACGAGGCGGGGGTTGTGGGAACCATCAACCTGGATTACCGGAGCCTGTACCTCCATTTTGAGGATGGGGTGTGGATCTATAAAAACGGGGTAATTCAGGATATAAAAAAAGATTTTATGGAGACTCTGGAATACTGTGCCCCCATCAGTCTGGAATTCTGTAAAAACCGCCGGCTGCCTGTGCGGGTGATGCAGAGTGTGTTCCGGGTGGTGGCGCCTCTTCTTTAAAATGGGTCTTGCGCTTCGGGAATAACTGTAGTATACTGAATTAGAATGAAGAACGGGGAGGCCTTGGGCCTGAGAGTAAACCAAACGGTTTTGACCCTTAGAACCTGATACAGATAATGCTGGCGAAGGGAAATCTGGATTTCAGTGCGCGTCTGCGCGCTCATCTGTGATAGAAATGTCGGCCTGTGCCGGCATTTTTTTTCGGGAAGAGAGCCTCAGAGGACAGAACAGGAAAGAAGGAAGAGAAATGAAAAGGATTTCAAAATTTGCGCCGGTACTGGTGATCCTGGCGCTGCTGGCCATATGGGAAATTGTTGTGCGGGCGGCGGATATTCCTCTTTATGTTCTTCCGTCTCCCAGCAGCACGCTGAAAACCTTTGTCACGGAATTTCCCACTCTGATGGGGCACGCGGCGGTCACCATCATGGAAGCGCTGGCCGGAATGTCTATTTCTCTGGTGATCGGGGTGGCCATGGGAATCGCCATTGACGCCATGCCTCTTTTCAAACGCTGCGTCTACCCCATTCTGGTGGTGACCCAGACTGTACCGGTGATCGTTCTGGCCCCTATCTTCATCATCTATCTGGGCTTCGGCTATGCCCCCAAAATTCTGACGGTGGTACTGATGTGCTTTTTCCCCATCGTGGTAAGCTTCAGCGACGGGCTGGGAGAGATGGACACAGGGTATCTGAACCTGGTGAAAACCTATGGAGGCACCCGGCTGCAGCTGTACCGGATCGTGAAGATCCCGGCGGCCATGATCTCCCTTCTGTCCGGCCTTAAGGTGGCGGCCACCTACAGCATCAGCGGCGCTGTGGTGGGGGAGTGGATCGCTTCTCAGAGCGGACTTGGCTATTATCTGATCCGGGCCAAGAACCAGTACATGCTGGATAAGGTTTTTGCCTGTGTGCTGATGATTGTGATTCTCAGCCTGCTAATGAACGGCCTGGTGAAGTTGCTTGGATATGTTTTTCCCCCACACTGCGGCGTGGGAAACGATAAAAAAGGAGGACAAAACTATGAAAAACACACTGAAAAGAGGACTTGCCTTTACAATGGCCGCGGCCATGGCCATCAGCGCAGCTCCGTCCGTTTACGCACAGGAGAGCGAGACCGGCGAATTAAAGGAAGTTACCGTAATTCTGGATTACACGCCCAATACCAATCATACGGGAATGTATGTGGCTCTGGATCGGGGATATTACGAGGAGGAGGGGCTTGACGTGCAGATCATAGAGCCCACAGACGGAGCGACCGCCACACTGGTGGCGCAGCAGAAGGGAACGTTCGGCATCAGCTATCAGGAAGATGTGACCATCGCCCTGACCGCCGAGGACCCGCTTCCCATCAAGGCCATCGCAACGATTATTCAACACAACACCTCCGGATTTGTAAGCCTGGCGGACAGCGGTATTGAATCCCCGGCGGATTTTGAGGGGAAAACCTACGCGGGCTGGGCCGGCGCCGGAGAATCTGCGGTTCTGGAGGCCTGCATGACCCAGGCGGGGGCGGATTTTTCAAAGCTGAATATTGTGGTGTCAGACGGCAGCGGATTCGAGGCACTGGGAAGCGCCTGTGACATTATGTGGTTTTTCGAGGCCTGGGACTGCGTGATGGCGGAGATGAACGATGTGGAGCTGAATTATATGGAGCTTCGGGAGCTGGATTCCCGTCTGGATTACTATACGCCGGTGATCATTGCCAGCGACGAGGTGCTGGAGTCCGATCCGGAGATGGTAGAGGCCTTCCTTCGCGCCACCGCCCGTGGGTATGAGGATACCATTCAGGATCCGGACGGAGCCGCAGAAATCCTGGCCTCCTATGTGACGGACTATGATGTGGAAATGCTGAAAATCTCCCAGGAATACCTGGCAGACAAGTTTATGGAGGATACGGATGTGTGGGGCGTCATGAAGGACGAGGTCTGGGACAACTACACGGAATTTCTTCAGGAATACGGCGTGATCGAGGAGACCATCCCGGCCTCCGACTGCTACACCAATGAGTTTCTGGAACAATGAAGCTGCGGGTTGAGAATCTGAATTTTTCGTATACAGAGCAGAGCATTTTAAAGGATCTTTGCTTCCAGGTTAAGGAAGGGGAATTTGTCAGCCTTCTGGGACCTTCCGGCTGCGGCAAATCCACACTGCTGAATGTGCTTGCCGGAATTCTCACTCCCCAGAGCGGGGAGATCCGCATTGATGAGGAGCCGATCCACGGCATGTCCGGCCGATTTGCCTATATGCCCCAGAATGACCTTCTTCTTCCCTGGAAGACCATTCTGGACAATGTGTGCCTTTACGGGGAAATTCATCACAGCAAAAAACAGATGAGGGAGAAGGCCCGGGAGCAGCTTGCCCGGTTTGGGCTTGCAGGGTGTGAGGATAAATATCCCGGGGAGCTTTCCGGCGGAATGCGCCAGCGGGCGGCCTTCCTCCGCACCACCATGTGTGAGGCGGAGATTTACCTTCTGGACGAGCCCTTCGGGGCGCTGGATGTAATTACGCGAAGCGACATGCAGGACTGGCTGGCCATGCTTTGCAGCTCCCTGAAAAAGACCATTCTTCTGGTCACCCACGACACGGACGAGGCGATCTATCTCTCCGACCGGATTCTGGTGCTGGGCGCGCCCGGGGAGGGAATCCGACAGGAGATTTCCATCACCCAGAGCTCCCGCACCCGGGAGTGGCTGTATGAGCAGGGAGCCCTGCGGGGGAAAATTCACGGGATCATTAAAGAAAAAAGTGTGGGATAGGAATATGGAAAACTGTTTAAAGGGAAGAAACAGGCCGTTTTATGTGACGGATATACACGCCCATCTGGACTGCCTCACCCCCTGGGAGGAAAAACGGATCTCCCGGGAAGAGGCCGAAAGGCTTGCCCGGGAGGAGATCGATTTTCGCGCGGGAAGCGGAATCCAAACCTTTTTCAGCACAGGAACGCCGGAGGAATATGAATTTCTCCGGCCTTTTCGCTTTGGGCAGCCGGAAAATCCGGGGAAGGAAGCCGGCCTGTTTCTCAGCTTTGGAATTCATCCCTGGTACAGTGACCGATATGATCCGGATGGGTATTTGTCGTATTTCCGGGAATGTGATGCTGTGGGGGAGATCGGCATGGACTGTGTGTGGAGTGGGATTCCCCTGCCGGTTCAGCGAAGGGTTTTCCTCCGTCAGCTTCAGATCGCGGCAGATCTGGGAAAATCCATCGTTCTTCACACAAAGGGATGTGAGGCTGAGATCGGGGACCGGATTCAGGATTTCCCCGGAAAAATTCTTGTGCACTGGTACTCCGGAAGCGAAAAGGATCTGGACAAATTTCTGGCAAAGGACTGTTATTTTTCTCTGGGACCGGATTTTCCCAGTGCGCTTACTTCCGGAAGCCTGTACGAGACCATGCTGCGGGAGATTCCGGCCAACCGTCTCTTTGTGGAGACTGACGGCCTGTCCGCCGTCTCCTGGGCTCTTCACCGGCCGGTGGACATGGGGGAGCTTCCCGGAATTCTGGAAAAAAACCGGGAGCTGGCGGCCAAAAGGAAGGGAATGAAGATGGAAATGAAGGTGTGGGAGTTTCTTTGTGAAAAATTCAGGGGATGAACAATTTTTATCTTTTTTTTAGAATCAGTATACAGATTGCTCACATTTGTGAATTATAATAATTCTGGTTTTGAGTTAGGAGAATCAGAGGTACTTTTTCATGACAAACGAGCAGTATTATGATTGCATTCAGCCCTATCAGAACGCGTGCCAGATGATGCGCACGCGGCTGGAGGTTCTGAACAAAAATCTTTATGACGTGGCGCCTTCCCCGCCCATACATAATATCCAGCAGAGAATTAAATCCAAGAAGAGCATAGAGAAGAAGCTGGCGAAGCTTGGGAAGGACGACAGCGTGCAGAGTATGAAGGATTACCTGCAGGATATCGCCGGGATACGGGTTATCTGTTATTTCATCGACGATATTTACAATATGGTAAACGCCCTGAAGAGACAGACCGAGCTGATTTTTATCCGGGAGAAGGACTACATACAGAATCCAAAGCCCAATGGCTACCGGAGCTTTCATGTGATTATCGCGGTTCCGGTGTATTATCTGGACGCCATGGAGTATTTTCCCGTGGAGATCCAGTTCCGCACCATGACCATGGATCTGTGGGCCAGCATGGAACACCGCGTTTGCTATAAGAAGACACCGGAGCATCGGGAATCCCTTGCGGAGGCCTTTCAGCAGTACGCCAAGATCCTTGGGAAGATAGAAGAGCAGTTTGAGTCCTATAATGAGACCGGAGTCCTGGAAGAGATCGATTCGTAAACTGAATTATAAGCACTTGTGTTAAAAAGAAAAACCTGCAGCGGCTACAGGTTTTTCTTTTTGTATATAAACCAGGAGGAAATAAAGCTTAACACCGCCAGATAGATCAGCAGCACGCCGATCCCGTAAAGCCCGGCTTCCTCCCCGGAGGCGATGGCCCGGATCATGCGGCTGGTCTGGGACAGGGGAAGGTATTCGATAATGAGGCCCGGAATCCCCGGTATTTTTTCCGTGGAGAAAAAGGTGTTGCACAGATAGGACATGGGCATGATAATGTAGCTGGAAAAACGGGGAACATCCGCGTGATTTTTGGCCACAAAAGAAACCACAACGCCCACGGCGGAAAAAACGGCTCCGTTGAGGAACAGAATAAAAATGGACACAGGACTGAAAACCAGTCCGGTCTGAATGGGGGCGGTGAGAAAAAGAATTACACCGCCGGCGTAAAGTCCCCGCAACGCGCCTCCCAGGATCTGTCCGGCGATAAACTGCCACAGAGGGGTGGGGGAGATCAGGACCTGATCAAAGGCCTTTTCGTACAGGCGCTGTACATTGAGATTCTGGGCGATGGCGTTAAAGCTGCCGTTCATGGTAGTCAGGGACACCACACCCGGAATCAGATAATTCAGGTAAGGCTCTCCGTGGGAGGTGGTCTGAATGCCCAGCCCAAAGACAATGAGATACATCAGCGGCGCCACCATGGCCGCCAGTGTGATTTTGTAAAAATCCCGCCGGAATTCCACCCATTTTTCCCATAAAATAGTAATAATTCCCATATTTGTCTCCTATGAGGGGGTCAGGCGCCGCCCGGCTCTCTCCACAAACACATCCTCCAGCGTGGTATCCCGAAGGGTACAGCGTCCGGAAACCTGCGAAAGGGCTGCGATGGCCTCCTCCCGGCTGTGGAAAAAGCGGCTGCGGGTTCCCTCCTGTGTAATCTCGTCCACCGCGAATTTTCCAAGGCTTTGAATCAAACCCTCCGGCGTGTCAATGGTTTCCAGTCTTCCGCGGTCCATCAGCGCCACACGGCCGCAGAGCGTCTGAGCTTCCTCCATGTAATGGGTGGTGAGCAGGATGGTCAGGCCCTGCTGGTTCAGCTGCCGCAGAAGGTTCCACATCTGCCTTCTGGAAAGGGCGTCCATGCCCGTGGTAGGCTCGTCCAGCAGCATGATCTCCGGATCCGTGAGAAGAGCCCGGCAGACCATCAGCTTGCGCTTCATGCCGCCGGAAAGTTTTCGCACGTGTCTTTTGCGGAAGTCCTTCAGGCCGCAGAAATCCAGAAGCTCGTCGGTGCGGGCCTTTATTTTTTTCCGGGGCATGAAATAAAGCCGCCCCTGGTATTCCATGATCTCGTCCATGTTCATGTCCTGGCGCATGGAATACTCCTGGGTGACCACACTGATCTTCCGCTTCAGCTCCGGCCGGCTGCGGGTCAGGACCTGGCCGTTGATGAGAATCTCCCCTTCTGTGGGAAGGAGCAGCGTGGAAAGCAGGCCGATGGTGGTGGTCTTTCCGGCTCCGTTTGGACCCAGCAGGCCGAAAAACTCTCCCTTTTCAATTTTTAAATTCAGAGAATCCACGGCCGTAAACCGGTCGAAGGTTTTCGTAAGATTTTTTGTTTCAATCATCGGAAGCTTTGGGCTCCTTTGCCAGAATCAGTGAATAGTAGCCTGCGTCATCGGGAATTTCCTCCAGATGATGGTATATGTGCTCGTTTTCCATGCCGCAGTTCTCCACCATGGAGACCTCCCGGCCGCTTTTTGCCAGAATCTCCTTGACCTGATTCATCTTTTTGCCGGACTTCATCAGTATGTAGCTTCCCGGCTGGTCCAGACTGCAGTCCAGGCGGTGAACGGCAGGCAGAATGTGCAGGGGTTCATTCCATTCCGCAAGGGGGACGTTCAGCCTGGCCGCCGCGGCACAGAAGGAAGTGATCCCGCTGACAAGACGGGTTTCATATCCGTGGGAGATGACCCTTTTCTGAATATAGGTAAAGGTGGAGTAGACGGTGGGGTCTCCCAGTGTGAGGAAAACCACATTCCTTCCATCCCGCAGATATACTTCAATATCTGCGGCCCCTTTTTCATGGTTGCGTTCCAGCTCTTCCCGGTTGTGAGTCATGGGCATGTAGACGGGAAGAAGAGTTTTATCCGCAAGCTCCGGTACGGCCTGCACCGCGATCTGATAAGCTACTGTGGCCTTTACATCGGCTCCGGGCACGGCGATTACCTCATTTTCCCGGATCAGGCGAACTGCCTTTAAGGTCATAAGCTCCGGATCCCCCGGTCCAACGCCGACGCCATATAAAATTCCCTGCATAGGTTTCATCCTCCTGGTTTGATTTCTGGTTCATTTCCATATCGTGATTGAAGCGACAAAAAATATTTTGTCGCTATGATACGCGGATTTCTCCGCACTTCGTGCTCCCGAAATCCTGACAACATTCGAAATCCGCTCATTTTTCTGCGAAAAATGGCTGCTTTCTCATGTTGTTCGGGACCCAATCTTATAAATGCAGATGCAAGCATCTGCATTTATAGCCTTTGGCCCCTTGTATCATATCGTTTGATTATACTACAGAAGGCGGACTGTTTTCAACAGAATTGTGAGACTTTTCCCGGCAGTATTTTCTTTACACTGGAAAAACGATGTGATATGATGGGAACGTTATATCGGAGCAGGATCAGAACGCGGGGCGGAAGCAGCATTCTATTTCCGCCTTTTTTACCAGAATGGGAGAACAGGACAGATATGAAAAGATTTATAGCGGCGGCATGGTTTATTCTGGCTTTGCTGGCAGTTCCGGCGGCTGTGTATGGGGAGAGTGAGACGGACGGGGTCCAGGCCATGACGGTGGACCTGGAGGATGGGGAATACTCCATTGAGGTGACTCTGGAGGGAGGAAGCGGAAAGGCTACGGTAACCTCCCCCACTCTGCTTCTTGTGGAGGACGGCAGGGCTTACGCGCAGATACAGTGGAGCAGTTCCAATTACGATTATATGATTGTGGGGGATGAAACCTATTACTCCACCAGTGAGGAGGACGTGAATTCCGTTTTTCAGATCCCCATACTGGTGATGGATGAGAATATGCCCGTGATCGCGGATACCACCGCCATGGGAACTCCCTATGAGATCAATTATACGCTGCATTTTTATTCCGAGTCCATCGGCAGCAAGAGTCAGCTTCCCCAGGAGGCTGCAAAGCGTGTGGTCTACATGGCGCTGATTATTATTGTGGGCGGTGGGATTCTGAACCTTTTTGTGAATAAACGAAACCGGCTGTGATTTTTTGTCCATTCTTCTTGCTATTTCACAGGGTTTGTAGTAAACTACAGATGGTGGGAAGGAAAGAAAGGATTTCCTGTGATTTCTGTTCCCGCCATTTTAAAAGTGAATAGCGCAGCCGGTTCCGGGCGAGCCCTTTTTTCAGAGGTTTGTCCGGCTAAGAGGGAAACAGGTGAGAATCCTGTACGATCCCGTCACTGTATATAAGAAGCGCGGCCAATGTGTCACTGGGAGACCGGGAAGGCGGTCCGCGTGCTGATCTATAAGTCAGGAGACCTGCCTGCTGCGGGGTACGGAAGCAGATGCTTCAGGCCACGAGGACATGGCCTCCAAATCGAATGGAATTTTGCAGATTCACGTTCATAAGTCCTTTTACAGTATGTAAAAGGTTTTTTTCTGCTTTTGTGCCCGATTTCGTTTTCAAACGTAAAGGAGGAACGCAAAATGAAGAAAAAAACCATGAAATCCCTTGCACTGGCTCTGGCCCTGTCCACAGCCGCCACGATGGGTACTGTAAATGTTTTCGCGGAGGAAACAGAGACCGCCGCGGAGGTGTCTGACGAGGATCAGGCCGCCGCAGACGAGGTGGCCGCTCTGATCGACGCCATCTATGTGCAGACATGGACGGAAGATACCGCGGAGCAGTGTGCCGCGGCGAAGGAAGCCTGGGACGCCCTGACCGACGCGCAGAAGGAACTGGTAGAGGGAGAGAACGCAGATCCCGATTACTTTGGAAGAGATACCGGCGACGCTTCTCTGGATGACGCCAGAAATCAGGACGACATCGGGGAGAACGAGCTTCTGGTTGTCAGCTTCGGAACTTCCTTTAATGACAGCCGGGCAGAAGACATCAAGGGAATTGAGGATGCCCTTGCCGAGGCCTATCCGGACTGGTCTGTGAGAAGAGCCTTTACCGCGCAGATTATTATCAACCATGTGCAGGCCCGGGACGGAGAGGCCATTGACAATGTAGAGCAGGCACTGGATCGTGCGGTGGAAAACGGGGTGAAGAACCTGATTGTACAGCCCACACATCTGATGCACGGCGCCGAGTATGACGAGCTGGTGGAAGCTGTGGAGGAGTACACGGATCAGTTTGAGTCCGTAGCGGTTGCAGAGCCCCTTCTTGGCGAGGTTGGCGAGGATGCCACAGTGATCAACGAGGACAAGGCAGCGGTAGCGGAAGCGGTTGTGGCCGCAGCTGTGGAGAGCTCAGATTATGACAGCCTTGACGCGGCGGCTGAGGACGGCACTGCCATCGTGCTCATGGGACATGGAACCTCCCATACCGCGAAGGTTTCCTACAGCCAGATGCAGACACAGATGCAGGAGCTTGGCTATGACAATGTTTTCATCGGAACCGTAGAGGGTGAGCCGGAGGAGACGGCCTGTGAGGAGGTTATCGAATCTGTTTACGCGGCCGGATATACCAAGGTTATCCTTCGCCCGCTGATGGTTGTGGCCGGAGATCACGCCAACAACGATATGGCCGGAGAGGATGAGGATTCCTGGCTGAGCATGTTTAATGCGTCCGGATATTTTGAGACTGTGGATACGCAGATTGAAGGAATGGGCAGAATTGAGGCCATCGAGGATCTCTATGTGGCTCATACCGCAGCGGCCATGGCGGAGCTGAACGGCGAGACAGCCACAGCGGACGACGCGGCCACCACAGCGGATGCGGCCGGAGAAGCCACAGCGGACGACGCGGCGGAAGAATAAAAGAATGATTTCTGCGTTTCCTGTCTGTGTTTGTTTTCACGCATAAAGGAGGAAAACAAAATGAGGAAATTAAAATGGAGATCCCTGGCACTTGCGCTGGCAGTGTCCACAATTGCCATGATGGGAACCGTAAATGTGTGGGCGAAGGAAGAAACCGAAACCGATGGAAAGGAAACGGAGGAGAATTCGTCTGCCGCAGAGGAGGATACGGTCCCTGAGGACGGTGTCTATACAGTGGATTTTGACACAGACAGCAATATGTTTCATGTCAATGAGGCCATGGACGGCAAAGGTGTTCTGACCGTGGAGGACGGCGAGATGACTGTACATGTATCGCTGGTTTCCAAGAACATTGTGAATCTGTATTGTGGTCTTGCCCAGGACGCCCAGGAGGAAGACGCGGAGATTCTTGAACCCACCATCGACACAGTTACATACAGCGACGGGATGACCGAAGAGGTATACGGATTTGATATTCCGGTTCCGGTGCTGGATGAGGAATTTGATGTGGCGCTTCTTGGGAAAAAAGGCACATGGTATGATCATAAGGTCACTGTGTCCAATCCGGTTGCAGAGGAATAATCCGCGGACAACCGGCAGATGCAGGGTGTATGTCTGCCCCCGCTTCCGGCGGGGGCAGATTTTTTAAAAGAAGGCCTTTCGGCTTATGGGTGTGAAATGAATACAAAGAAAAAGAATCTTTTTATAATTCTGATTTTAGCAATCATGATTGTCTCTGTGGTACCGGCCGGAGGGCTGGAGGTCAGGGCAAAAGCCGAAACCCTTTCGGGGAAAACAGATGGGACAGAAGACGCATCGATTCCCGGGGACGGCACATATCTGGTGGAGGTGACTCTTTCCGGAGGATCCGGGCGGGCCAGTGTGGAGAGCCCCACAGAGATCACGGTGAAGGACGGACAGATCACCGCCCGGATTGTGTTTGGCAGCCCTTATTATGATTACATGCTGGTGGATGGAGTGCGCTATGAGCCGGTAAACACGGAGGGGAATTCCGTGTTTGAGATTCCCGTGAGCGGATTTGACTGCGAAATTCCGGTGACCGCGGATACCACCGCCATGAGCGAGCCCCACGAGATTGATTACACCTTATATTTTGATTCCGATTCAATTACAGAGGCAGCTGCTACTTCCGATGACGCGGAGGCAGCCGGGGATGAGACGGCCACTGAAAGTGAGGGCGCCGCGGCTGACAGCGAAAATGAAACGTCACAGGCTGAAGAAGCTGACAGCGAAAACGGGACGTCACAGGTAAAAGAGACAGGGACTGAGGACGAGACAGAAGGCGGCGGGGAGACAGAGGATGAGGCAGCGGCAGCTGCCGTGGAAATCGACGGACTGACCTATGATCACAGCCTGGAGCTGGAATACGCGGATCAGTTTGCTGTGGACTACTATGAGGGCGGATACGCTCTGATCACCATCACGGATTCCGGACAGTTCCTTCTCGTGCCGGAGGACGGGGAAGTGCCGGAGAATCTGGACTCCGACATTACAATTCTGCAGCAGCCCATCGAGAACATATATCTGGTGGCCACCTCCGCCATGGATTTCTTCTGTTCCCTTGACGCCCTGGATTTTATCCGTCTCTCCGGAACCGACGCAGACGGCTGGTATATTGAGGAGGCAAAACAGGCCATAGAGGACGGAAGAATTCTGTATGCCGGGAAATACAGCGCGCCGGATTACGAGCGGATTGTCAGCGAGGGCTGTGGCCTCGCCATAGAGTCCACCATGATCTATCACACGCCGGAAGTAAAGGAAAAGCTGGAGCAGTTCGGCATTCCGGTTCTGGTGGAGCATTCCAGTTATGAGTCCCATCCACTGGGAAGAACCGAGTGGATCCGGCTGTACGGTGTTCTTGTGGGCAAAGAGGAAGAGGCGGAAGCGATTTTCCAGGAACAGGTGGAAAAGCTGACGGCCCTGGAGTCGGAGGAAAATACGGGGAAAACCGTAGCCTTCTTTTATATCAATTCCGCCGGGTATGCCAATGTTCGAAAGCCGGGGGACTATGTGTCGAAAATGATCGAGCTGGCCGGGGGCGTATACATTTTTGACGATTTGGGAGATGAGGAGGACAATTCTCTCTCCACCATGAACATAGAGATGGAAGAATTCTACGCCACGGCCAAAGAGGCGGATTATATTATTTACAACAGCACCATCGACGGAGAGCTGGAAACCATCGACCAGCTTCTGGCCAAAAGCAGCCTTCTGGGGGATTTTAAGGCGGTTCAGGATGGAAATGTGTGGTGTACGGAAAAAAGCCTGTTTCAGGAATGTACAGGTCTTGGGGATATGATCCAGGATATTCACACAATACTTACCTCTGAGGATGATTCCCTGACAGAACTGACATATATGCACAAACTGGAGTGAGACATATGAGCGAACACAAACGAGTCACGCGATACTGGGTTTCTTTTCTTCTTCTGCTGGTCCTTCTGCTGGTTCTTTTTGTGTGGAATATTAATTCCGGCAGCATCGATCTCTCCCTCCGGGAGATTGTGGACATCCTTTTGGGGCGGCAGGAGGATGCGACTGCCTACAGCATTATCTGGGAAATCCGTCTGCCCCGGATCCTCTCGGTTATTATACTGGGCGGGGCCCTGTCCGTCTCCGGTTTTTTGCTGCAGACCTTTTTCGGCAATCCCATCGCGGGTCCTTTTGTCCTTGGGATCTCCTCCGGAGCCAAGCTTGTGGTGGCCCTGGCCATGATCTTTTTTCTGGAACGGTCCATGGTCATGGGCTCCTGGACCATGATCCTGGCGGCCTTTGCAGGATCCATGATTTCCATGCTCTTTGTCCTTCTGGTCTCCAGAAGAGTAAAAAACATGTCCATGCTGGTGATCTGCGGCGTGATGATCGGGTATATCTGCTCCTCGATCACAGACTTTGTGGTGACCTTCGCCGACGATTCCAACATTGTCAATTTGCACAACTGGTCCCTTGGAAGCTTTTCCGGCATGTCCTGGGAAAATGTATCGGTGATGTCTGCGGTGGTGTCGGTGACTCTGATTCTCACCTTTTTTATGTCAAAACCCATCAGCGCCTACCAGCTGGGGGAGGCCTACGCCCAGAATATGGGGGTAAACATCCGGTTTTTCCGTTTTGCGCTGATCCTTCTGTCCAGTATCCTTTCCGCCTGTGTGACGGCTTTTGCCGGGCCCATTTCCTTTGTGGGGGTCGCGGTTCCCCACCTGGTAAAAAGCCTCCTGAAAACCTCAAAGCCGATTCTGGTCATGCCGGCCTGCTTTCTCGGGGGCGCCGCCTTCTGTCTGTTCTGCGATCTGATCGCGCGGACTCTCTTTTCTCCCACGGAGCTGTCCATCAGCTCTGTCACAGCGGTATTCGGCGCGCCGGTGGTGATTCTGATTATGGTGCGAAAGCAGGAGAGGATATAGTCTATGAAAGAGTATTTTTTTCATACAGAGCATCTGTCTGTGGGATATGACGGCAGGCCTCTGATCGAGAATATTGAAATCGGACTACAGCGAGGTCAGATTCTGACGCTCATCGGTCCCAACGGAGCGGGAAAATCCACAATCCTGAAAAGCATCACAAGACAGCTTAAGACCATCGCCGGAACTGTTTACCTGGAAAACCGGCCCATGGAGAAAATGTCCGGGAAGGATGTGGCCAGAAAGCTTGCGGTGGTGATGACGGACCGGATGCGGCCGGAGCTTATGACCTGTGAGGATGTGGTTTCCACGGGACGTTATCCCTACACGGGAACTCTGGGAATCCTCTCCGAAACAGATAAGAAAAAGGTGCGGGAGGCCATGGAAACAGTCCACGCCTGGGATCTGCGGAACCGGGATTTTACGGCCATCAGCGACGGACAGCGGCAGCGGATCCTGCTGGCCCGGGCCATCTGTCAGGAGCCGGAAATCATTGTGCTGGACGAGCCCACCTCCTTCCTGGATATCCGTCACAAGCTGGAGCTGCTGACCATCCTGAAGCGAATGGTTCTGGAACAGCGGATGGCGGTGATCATGTCTCTCCATGAGCTGGATCTGGCGCAGAAGATCTCGGATATTGTCATCTGTGTCAGCGAGAAATACATCGACCGTTACGGGGCGCCGGAGGAAATTTTTACAGATGCGTACATCCATGAGCTCTACGGTATCACCAGCGGAAGTTATAATGCCAGCTTTGGCTGCCTGGAGATGGAACCTCCGGGAGGAGAACCGAAGGTTTTTGTGATCGGAGGAAACGGAAGCGGCATTCCGGTGTACCGCCGCCTTTTGCGGGAGGGAATTCCCTTTGCCACCGGCGTACTTCACAAAAACGACGCGGACTATCAGGTGGCGAAAGCCCTGGCGGGCAGGGTCATCGCGGAGGAAGCCTTTTTTCCCATCGGGCAGTCCCGGTATGAGGAAGCCCGGAAGGTGATGCTCTCCTGCGAAAGGGTGCTGTGTCCCCTGGAGGATTTTGGACCGGTGAACGAGAAAAACCGCCTTCTTCTGGAGGAGGCCCGTAGCCTTGGCCGGATTCGTGTATCATAGCGACAAAATACTTTTTGTCGCTTCAATCATAAAATACATAAGGAGAAACCGTCACTATGATTAAAATCGACGACTGGATCATTCAAAAAGGAGAAAAGTCCCAGGGGGAAATCGCCATTATCGGAGGCGGCAGAAGTATGCCGGCGACGGTGATCTGCGGGGTGGAAGAGGGCCCTACCATTCTGATCACGGCAGGGATCCACAATGCGGAATATGTGGGAATTCAGGCGGCCATGGAGCTGGCCCAGGAATTTCAGCCGGAGGACTTAAGCGGAAACGTGATTTTCGTACCCCTTATAAATGTCAGCGGCTTTGAAAACCGCACCATGAGCACCGTCTATGAGGATGGAAAAAACCTGAACCGGGTTTTTCCCGGAAAAGCGGATGGCACGCAGGCGGAGCGTATCGCCTGTACCATAGTACAGAAGCTGTTTTCCCTGGCGGATTATTACATTGACCTGCACAGCGGCGACGGTTTTGAACAGCTCCATCCCCATGTGTACTATGTGGGAGTGGTGGATGAGAAAACCGCAGACGCCTCCCTTCACATGGCGCGGCATATCAGCTCCCGCTTTATTGTCCGATCTAAATGTGCGGACGGCGGAGCCTATAACTACGCCTCCTCCATGGGAATTCCCAGCATTCTCATTGAGCGGGGCGGACAGAGCGCCTGGAGCTGGGAGGAGGTAGAGCAGGATAAAAGAGATGTGGAGCATCTGATCCTTCATCTTCAGGGAAAGCGCTGCCGGGGCCTGAAGCACACCCGCCAGATGATCCTGGAAAATGTGGTCTATGAATGCGCTCCCTACACCGGATGCTGGTACCCCATGAAAAAACCGGGGGAATATTTCTTTAAGGGGGAAGAACTGGGAGAGCTGCGGGATTATTACGGAAATAAGCTTTACACTTCCATTGCCATGGAGGACGGGGTGATCCTGTACCAGACCATCAGCCTTTCCATCATTGAGGAGGGCCCCATGATTTCCTACGCCTCCCTGACGAGACAGCTGGTGTAGCAATTTGAAATGAAACGGTATTAAAATATCCCGGAATTCGAAAAAACGTATTCCGGGATATTCCTTTGTATAATTGTGAATTTAATTCTTTCGCACAGAGGCTTTATTTTTCCGTAAACTCTTTAAATGCCTCAAAATCCGCCTCCTCGTTGTACACCATCATGACTTCCATCATGTCTGTGGCGCTGTAGGTGTTGTCCGTCAGGCCGATGGTGGTGCCGTAGAGATCGTTAAATTCCTCCGTATCCGTAGCGGTCCAGTAGCTCTGGGTCAGAGAGAAGGCGGAACCGTTCTCCCGGAAATCCTCTGCGTAGCCGGTGAAGGCGTTGTACATGGCCACGAAGGACGGGGCGACCATGGCTCCGTACTTCCCTGTCAGGTAATTCAGCCGGCTGGTGTCCCCATATCCATTGGTGTTAAAATACTGGTAGTTGTCATCTGTAAAACACTCGATGGTTCCGGTGAGAATATCCATGGAAAAGGTTTTCTCCGCCGCGTCAATGTCATCCATAAAGTAATACAGGCCAATCACGGATAAAACAACATTGTAGTCTCCTGTGGAGAGAAAATCCTCCATATCCTCGATGACGGTATCTGTGGAAGGATATCCAGGAACCAGTGTGATGGCCACACTGTCATTTCCGGTGGAAATCTCTGTGACTTCCGCGGCCGCCGCCAGGTCTTCTACAGACTCCTGGTATTCAAGATCGTAGGCCTCCTGCAGAGCCTCCAGCATTCCCTGGGTACGCAGGATATGCATCTCATTTTCCGCGTAAGTACCGCCGCAGGCGATGAGATAGTGATTGGTGCCTTCTGTATCCTGCTCCGCGAAACAGGCCGCCATATCCTGTCCGGCCTGTTCCTCCATTTCCGTGGAGGGTCCGATGGTGCCCAGGAAATAAGGATTGTCCTTCACGGCCTCATAGACCTCGTCGCTGATGGTGGAGGAACCAAGGATGTAGTACATTCCGTATTCCTCACATACAGGAAGCACCTCCTCAAGGTTGGTGGACAGGAAGGAAATCACTCCGGGCACACCTTCCTCATGAAGCTGGTCGATAAAGGCGATTTCCTCCTCTGCGCTCATAATTGACTCTGAGTAGAGAAATTCCGCGTTAAAGGAGGTAGCCAGATAGTCTCTGAAATACTCCTGAAAGGCGAGAACCTCCGCGTTTTCAGTGTCATACACGGCAACCCCGATGGTGATGCCGTCTTCTGCATTTAACGTATCCTCTGCCGCAGCTCCATAGACCGGTGATACGGCGCCGGTCAGCAGAGCCAGGCAGCAAAAATAGACTGTTAATCTTTTCATATTGTGTAAACCTCTTTCTCATTCTGTTGGGCAGGCGACACCCGCTTATGCAAAGAGATGACACGCGACCTGATGACTGTCTCCGACCTGGGTCAGAGTCGGTTTGTCTGTCCTGCATTTCTCCATACACCTGTCGCACCGGTTCTGGAAGGGGCAGCCGGGGGGAACGTCCACCGGACTGGGAGCTTCACTTTCAATACTTTCAATCTTTTTCGTAAAATCCATCCGGGTGGAAAAGATGGCGCCCAGCATGGCCTGGGTATAGGGATGCATGGCATTGATGCCCACATCCGCACCCGGGAGAACCTCCACAATGTTTCCAAGGTACATTACCGCCACCTGATGGGCAAAGGACTGTACCAGGGCCATATCATGGCAGATAAATACGAAAGAGATCTGTTTTTCCTTCTGAAGCTTTACCAGAAGCTCAATCACCCGGTCCTGAACGGATACGTCCAGGGCGGAGGTAGCTTCGTCGCAGACAATGATTTCCGGCTCCAGGGCAAGCGCCCTGGCAATCCCTACGCGCTGACGCTGTCCGCCGCTCATGTTGTGAGGAAAACGATAGACAAAATCCTCCGGCAGATCTACCATGCGCAGAAGCTCTTTTGCCTTCGCCTCCTTCTGAGATCTGGGAAGCAGGCCAAAATTGGTCAGCGGTTCAGTTACGATATCTATGACCTTCATCTTGGGGTGAAAGGCCGCCGACGGATCCTGGAAAACCATCTGGATCTTCCTGCGGCTCTGCCGGAGCTCCTCCCCCTTTAATTTTGTAATATCCTTCCCCTCATAGAGGATTTCCCCCTCTGTGGGCTGAAACATCTGGACGATCATCTTCACGAAGGTGGATTTCCCGCATCCGCTTTCCCCAACGATGCCCAGGGTCTGCCCTTTGCGAACCTTAAGATTCACATCATTGCAGGCGAGAAGAGTGCGGCCCCCGGAGGCGGGAAATTTTTTTGTAATGTGATTTGCTTCCAGAATTACCGGAGCATCGGCAAAGGATTTTTCATGAGACATAACGTTTCCCTCCCATCTCCGGAACGGCTGCGAGCAGGTTTCTGGTGTATTCACTGGTGGGGTGCTGCATGACCTCATCCCTTGTCCCCGCGTCCACAACCTTTCCATACTGCATGACGATCAGCTTGTCCGCCATATAGGCCGCTACGCCGATATTATGAGTGACGACAATAATGGAGGTCTGTTCCCGGTCCCGCAGCTCCATCATCTGACGCACAATCTGTGCCTGGGTGGTCACATCCAGGGCGCTGGTAGGCTCGTCCGCCAGAAGAAGCTTTGGCTCAAAGGTCATGGCCATGGCGATTCCAACACGCTGGCGCATACCTCCGGAGAGCTGAAAGGGATAGCTCTTCATGATATTGTCGCCGGCGGGAAGGCGCATGTTTTCCAGCATTTTGACTCCCAGTGCCCAGGCTTCCTTTTTTGACATTTTCCGGTGTGTGCGAATATATTCCACAAACTGATCGCCCACCCGGCGAATGGGATTCATCATGGCTCCGGAATCCTGAAAAATCATGGAAATCCTGGAACCCCGAAGCTCCTGCCATTCCTTTTTGGAGCTGCCAAGGAGAGATTTTCCGTCAAAGAGGATATCTCCCTGTGTCACCTGGCCGCCGCCGGGCAGAAGACCCAGTACCGCCCGGATAACCGTGGTTTTGCCGCTTCCGCTTTCTCCAACCACACTGACGATCTCCCCCTGTTCCATGGAAAGATTAAAGTGCTCAATGGTCGGCTTCGGGTTTTTTCCATATTGTACGGTAATGTCCTGAATATCCAGCAAAGACATATTCGGAACCTCCTATCATTTCAAAACTGTCTCTGTATCCGGGGCCGCAAAACAAAGACCTCCGGATACAGGGAAAAGAAACTGTAAAGGCTGTATTTACTCCGCCGGCTGAATATCCGTGGTGATCCAGTAATAGTCGGCAGTAGCGATCTCTGCGCCGGTGATGCTGGTGGAGCTGGCCATGGAGCTGTTGTAGTAGCCGTGTACAAGAACCGCCGCATCGTCGATGAGAATCTGCTGCATTTCCTGAATGATTTCCTTGCGTGCGTCTGTATCGAAGGTGTTTATAAGCTCTTCATACAGTGCGTCATATTCCTCATTGGAGTAGTTTCCATAGTTCTTCTCGGAGGAGGAATACCAGATATTCAGGAAGGACTGAGGATCTCCACAGGGAACCGCCAGCTCATTTACTCCGTTCAGGTCAAATTCACCGGCCGCGGCAAGGGCAAGCCCGGTGTCATAATCGGTTATGTTTGGAACTACCTCAATGCCGATGGCCGCCAGCTGGGTCTGGATCGCCGCGCAGAAATCCTGCAGATTCCGGCTCTCATAGGTTACATAATTCAAAGAAATTTTTTCCCCGTCAAGTTCGCGATATCCGTCACCGTCCGTATCCACGATGCCTGCCTCATCCAGAAGGGCAATGGCCGCATCCACATCATAGGGTGTGGCGTCTGTCAGCTCGTCATAGCCATAATCAAGGCAGGATGGAAGTACGGAAAAGCCAGCAGTATACATACCGCCGGTGGTAACATCACACATGGTATCGTCGTCCAGGGCCATCATAACAGCTTTGCGCAGTGTATCATTTCCAAGAACCCCCTCAACATTTACATGACAATATCCGATACGGACACCGGATGCAACAGATACATAATAATTGTCCGTATCTGCTTCCAGGGCCTCCAGGTCTGTGGAGGTGGTGATATTTTCCACAAGATCCACGTCTCCGTTGATCAGAGCGTTGTATTTGGTGGTGCTGTCGGTCATGAACATGATCTGCAGCTCACTGTAGGGAACCTCTCCGTTCCAGTAATTCTCGTTGGCTGTCAGGATCATATACTGGGTGGGAACATATTCCTGTACCACATAGGGGCCGGTGGCGATGGGAGCGGTGGTCAGATCCGCGCTCTCTGCGATGTCAAGAACTACAAAATAGGGGTAGGCCAGGATTCCGGTGAGATCCGCGTATGGCTCTGTGGTGACGATGGTGACGGTACCCGCCTCGTCGTCTGCGGTGATGCTTTCTGTGGACATATAGCTGACTGCCTGGTCGTTGTTTTCCAGAACATAATTAAAGGATTCCACAACTGCTGAGGCAGTTACCTCTGTGCCGTTGGAGAAGGTCACGCCGTCCCGGATATGGAAAACCCATTCGGTGTGCTCGTCGTTTACCTCATAGGTGTCGCAGATCTGGGGCTGTGCGGTCATGGTATCGTCAAAGCGGAAGAGGGCCTCGCCAATGCCGTAGCGGCTGTTGCACCACGCGGAGTTTACGTTGTTTGCCGGATCCAGAGATTCCGAATACTCCAGACAGCAGAATTTCAGGGTACCCTCAGAAGCCATGGCGGGAACCGCGGTAAGTCCCATAACCATAGACATGGTAATAAGAGCTGCAGCTACTTTCTTTTTCATGTTTTTTATCTCACTTTCTTAAGAATATAATTCGTTTACTCGTTCCTGGGATCCAGCACATCCCGGAGGCTGTCGCCCAGAAGATTAAATACAACCACTACGATCATGATGGCCAGGCCGGGGAAGATCATCATCCACGGCGCTGACTGAATATAGGGCCGCCCCTCGTTCAGCATCAGGCCCCATTCCGCGGTGGGAATCTGTGCGCCAAAGCCCAGGAAGGAAAGTCCGGCCAGCTCCAGCATCATGCTTCCGATATCTGTGGCGGCGGTAATGATCAGAGTGGGAATTACATTTGGTATCATATATTTTGCCAGAATGTGTGTGGTCTTTGAGCCGGTTACAACGGCAGCGGCCACATAATCACAGTTCCGGATCTTAAGCACCAGGCTTCGGGAGAGTCTGGCGTATTTCGTCCAGCTGACAATGGTGATGGCGATCACCGCGTTTTTTATGCTGGAGCCCATGATACCGGCCACGGCGATGGCCAGGATCATGCCCGGGAAAGCGATCATCATATCGGAGATACGCATGATGACTGCATCCACGATACCGCCGAAATATCCGGCGATGACACCGAGAACGGTTCCCACAACAAAAATGGAGGCAACCAGGATCAGGGTGGCGCTTAAGGAGGTTCTTGTTCCATAAATGACGCGGGCGTAAATGTCCCGGCCCATTTTGTCGGTTCCGAACCAGTGCTCCGCGCTTGGAGCCTGGAGCGCGTCGGCGAGAACCGCTTCCGTTGGGTCATACCTGGAGATGAAGGGGGCAAAGACAGCTACCAGCACGATCAGGATCGCCAATATGGAAAAAACCGTGAACGATTTGTTTTTCCTGATAAAATTGCCAAATTTCTTCATATCTCTACCTCTTCAGCCGTATTCTGGGATCCAGGAAATCATAGGAGATATCCACGATCAGATTGATCACCATGTAGATCAGCGCAATCCAGAGGACATAGCCCTGAATCAGCGGATAGTCCATGGCCGTGATAGCGGAAACTGCCAGATTTCCAAGGCCCGGGTAGGAGAAAATCACTTCCACAACCGCAGTGCCGCCCAGGAGGGAACCAAGGGAAAGTCCCAGCATGGTTACCAGCGGGAGCAGGGAGTTTGGAAAAACGTGTCTCCACAAAATAGTACTTTTTTTGATTCCTCTGGCTTCGGCACCCACCACATAATCCTGGTTCAGCTCCTCCAGAACCGCGGTCCGCACCTGACGGGTATATTTGGAGGCCATGGCAAATGCCAGCGTGACTGCGGGCAGAATGATTTTCTCAAAGCCATTTCCTATGGAAACCACAGGCAGAAGTTTTAACTGCACACAGACTACCAGCATCAGAAGCAGACCAAACCAGAAGTTTGGAATGGATACCCCCAGAAAGGTGAAGCCCCGGACAAAATAGTCGATGGGACTGTTCTGGTACACCGCGGAGAGCATTCCCAGGGGAACGGATACGATCAGCATCAGTACCAGGGAAACCAGCGCCAGCTTTATCGTGGGCCACAGTCTGGCTGAAAGGAGCTCGACGACCGGCTTTTTGTTGGAATAGGAGGTTCCAAAATCCCCGTGGAGAAGGTCCCAGAGCCAGTTTCCATACTGAACCAGAAACGGCTCATTCAGGCCCATTTCCTCTCTGGTCTGATTAATAACTTCCTCACTGGGCATGGTGCCGCTGACCGCATACATGGTCCGCACCGGGTCGCCGGGGGACATATAGGTCAGCAGGAAGGTGAAGAAGCTGATTCCGAACAGAACAATGATGATCTGAAGGAATCGTTTTCCAAGCTGCTTTTTACTCATTTCTCACTTCTCCTTCATATGTAAGGTTCCGGATGCCGGAAAAAACGGACATCCCGGCAGACAGATGTTCATGAAACAGTCTGTCCATTTTCCTTACTCTATAAAAGTTTTTGAAATTAACTGTTTCCGCTTCAGGGAATGAGAAGCCTTCCTTTGAGAAATAAGGGGTGTCCCTGAAACAAAAAAAGCATCTGTAAGACCTACAGATGCAGATGAGACGAGATGCTGTTTTCACAACAAAAATGGTCTTTCTTATACACCGTAAGAAATCCTGATCCACCGGCGCAAGCAGGTCTCCTGACTTAAGTTCATCGTTCTCTGCCGCCTTCCCGCTTTTTGCAGTGGCAATGATGACAGAAAACTCCCCTTTACAGTGGCGGGACCGTACCGGATTCTCACCGGTTTCCCTTTTAATCCCGGGTTAGCGGGAACATGTGCCGTTAAATAAAATATCTAATTGTCTTTCAGTATAGCACCGCAATATTTTCCTGTCCAGATGTTTGACGAAATTTGTGAAAAAAATTTCTATGTTTATGTCTGTTTTTCGTATATTTTCCGGTAAATTCTGGCAGAATTGTACAGATTATGGGGATTGACAGGGGCTGCTTCCCGGCTTTATAATAAGAGAAATCCACCAAAGAATCAAAATCTGATAAAATATCTAAGGAATCATCGCACTCTGTGATGATTGTTTTTCATGTTGTAAAACAGAATAATTTTATGCTGGAGGTATTTGCCATGAGCAAACACGAACACCTACATGAGGATGCCTGTGACTGCGGTCAGGAGCATGATCATGAAGTGAACATACATAAGCATGAAGAGGATGAGTGCGGCTGCGGCCACGACCACGGCCATGAGCATCATGGACATGATCATGAGGACGAGTGTGGCTGCGGCCATGATCACGGTCATGAGCATCACGAACATGCTCATGAGGATGAGTGCGGCTGTGGCCATGATCACGGTCATGAGCATCACGAACATGCTCATGAGGACGAGTGCGGCTGCGGCCATGACCATAGTCATGAAGGGCACAGCCACGGGCATCATGTGCCGGGCCATCCGGACGACTGTGACTGTGAAATCTGCCATCCCCATGAGGATTACTGCGATGTGTGCGGGCAGAGTCTGGCCAACTGCACCTGCGTAATGCCGGACGCCAACGACATAAAGCGCGTATACATCCTGGAAAATCTGGGCTGCGCCAACTGTGCCGCCAAGATGGAGAAAAAAATCAAGGAGCTGCCGGATGTAAGCTACGCAACCATCACCTATACCACGAAGCAGCTTCGTCTTTCCGCCAAGGACCCGGATGCCCTTCTCCCGAAAATTCAGGAGATCTGTTCGGCCATTGAGTCCGAGGTAAAGGTAGTGCCCAGGACCAAAAGTCCGGGGAGTACCATTACAAAGGTCTACACGGTAGAAAATCTGGGCTGTGCCAACTGCGCGTCCAAAATGGAGCGCCGGATCAATGAGCTTCCCGGAGTGACCAATGCTACCCTTACCTTCGCCACAAAGCAGCTGCGGGTTTCCGGCCGCAATCCGGACCTTCTCCTTCAGGAAATGCAGGAGATCTGCGCTTCCATTGAATCGGAGGTAAAGCTTGTTCCCAGAGACACACGCCCCAGAGGGGACGATGTGCTGAAGGTGGATGAGATCCTTCCGGGGGCAAGGGATACGAAGCCTTTTATACAGCTGACGGAAAATACAAAGACGATTCTGGGCATTGCGTCCGGCGCGGTTCTCTTCATCGCCGGAGAAATCCTGGAGCATATGGGTCTTGAGATCCCCTGCCTTCTGGTGCTGATCGTAGCCTACATTATCCTGGGCGGACGGATTGTCCTCACCGCGGTGAAAAATCTGACAAAGGGACGTATTTTTGACGAGAACTTCCTTATGAGTATAGCCACTCTGGGCGCCTTCGCCATCCAGGAATATCCGGAAGCGGTTGGCGTTATGCTGTTTTACCGGGTGGGAGAGTTCTTTGAGCATGTGGCGGTTGAAAAGAGCCGCGGCCAGATTATGGATGCGGTGGATATGCGCCCGGAGGTGGTGAACCTGGTGGTGGGCGACGATGTGCGTACCATCAGTGCCGAGGATGCCAATGTGGGAGATATCCTTCTGATCCGTCCCGGAGACCGGATTCCTCTGGACGGAGTAATTGTGGAAGGAGAAAGCCGGATCGATACCTCCCCGGTTACCGGTGAACCGGTTCCGGTAAAGGCCGGATACGGGGACGAGGTTACCTCCGGGTGTGTAAATACCTCCGGACTCCTGAAGATTCGGGTGGAGAAAATCCTGGAAGAGTCCATGGTGACCCGGATTCTGGATTCCGTGGAGAACGCGGCGGCCAGCAAGCCGAAGATCGACCGCTTTATCACCAAATTCGCCCGGGTTTACACACCCTTTGTGGTGATTCTGGCGGCCTTCACGGCCATCATTCCTTCCTTGATAACCGGAAACTGGTATCACTGGGTTTACACGGCCCTGACCTTCCTGGTTATGAGCTGCCCCTGTGCCCTGGTGCTGAGTGTTCCCCTGGCCTTCTTTTCCGGAATCGGGGCCGGATCCAAACGGGGAATCCTGTTTAAAGGAGGCGTTTCACTGGAAGCCATGCAGAATGTGGAAGCGGTGGTTATGGATAAGACGGGTACCATTACCAAGGGGAACTTTGTTCTTCAGAGGGCGGTGCCTGCGGATCCATCCATCAGCGAGTCACAGCTTCTGGCCTGGAGTGCAGGCTGTGAGCTCACCTCCACCCATCCCATTGGAAACAGCATTGTAGCCGCCGCGAAAGAGCGGAATCTGGAGATTGTCCGCCCCTCCGCGGTGGAAGAGATCGCCGGACATGGAATCCGTGCCGTGATGCCGGAAGGCGAGATCCTCTGCGGAAACCGGAAGCTGATGAATGAGTTCCATGTTTCTCTGGAAGGCTATACAAAAACCGGTTTTGGTACAGAGGTTCTGGTGGCAAAGGACGGAAAATATGTGGGATACCTGGTGATCTCCGACACCATTAAGGGGGACGCCAAGTCTGCCATCTCTCAGATTAAAAAGCTGGGAATTGCCACTGTTATGCTCACCGGAGATGCCCAGGACAGCGCCCAGGCAGTGGCGGACGCCACAGGAATCGATGAGGTTCACGCCAAGCTTCTGCCCCAGGATAAGCTGACAGAGCTGATCAATGTCCGCAAGAGCTACGGTTCGGTTATGTTTGTTGGAGACGGAATTAACGACGCGCCGGTTCTGGCAGGTGCGGATGTGGGGGCGGCCATGGGCAGCGGCGCGGACGCGGCCATTGAGGCGGCGGACGTAGTGTTTATGACCTCCAGTATGGAAGCCATTCCCCAGTCCCTGGCCATTGCCAGAGCTACCAGCCGGATCTCCTGGCAGAACGTGGTATTTGCCCTTGCCATCAAGGTTCTTGTAATGATTCTCGGTCTTTGCGGATTCGCCTCCATGTGGATGGCCGTGTTCGCGGACACCGGGGTTGCCATGCTCTGTGTGCTGAACTCCGTTCGGGTACTCTATAAGAAATAAGCTTCTGTCTTTTTTGTAAAGCCGGTCTCAGATCCGAAGACTGTGTGAGAAATACTCTGTGCATTTTCCATGGAATTTTCAACACAGTCTCCGGGTGCGGGGCCGGTCTTTTTTATGGGAAAATTTCCTTCCATCACAGAGTACTTTGTGATAAAATGGTGCAGGCAAAGAACCTGCAGACCAAAGCGGGACGATAAAGGAGAAGTATCCAGCAATGAGTCAGAAAAACCTCCCCCTGGTGACTAATATTCAAAAGTACTCCATCCATGACGGAAAAGGAATCCGAACCACCGTTTTTTTTAAGGGCTGCCCCCTTTCCTGCCGCTGGTGTCACAACCCGGAGACCCAGTCCTTTTCCCGGTCCCTCCTGTTTTACAGGGATCGCTGCCGGGGCTGCGGAATGTGTGCCCGGGTCTGCCCCCACGGGGCGGTCAGCATGAAGGAAGGGCGTCCGGAGCTTCTGGAGACGCTCTGTCAGACCTGCGGAGTCTGTGTGGAGGAATGTCTTTTCAATGCCCGGGAGCTCTGTGGAAGATTTTATTCTGTGGATGAGCTGACGGAGGAAATCCGAAAGGATCAGGCGTTTTATGAGACCTCCGGCGGCGGGGTGACCTTTTCCGGCGGAGAAGTGCTGGCCCAGGACGGGGACTATCTGGAAGAACTCCTCCGGCGCCTTGTCCGGTATGGCATCTCCGTCTATATGGATACCTGCGGGGATGTACCCTGGGGAAATATCCGCAGAGTCCTGCCCTATACGGATACCTTTCTCTATGATCTTAAACTGATCCGGGAGGAGGAACACCGGATTTTCACCGGGAAAACCAACCGACGGATCCTTGAGAATCTTCGAAGACTTTCCGCGGCCGGCGGCCGGATCTGGATTCGGATTCCTGTAATCGGCGGTGTGAACGACCGACCGGAGACCATTGAGGAAATGGGGCGCTGGCTTCTGGAAAATCAGATTTCGGTGAGTCAGATCAGTCTGCTTCCCTATCACAATACAGGAAGCGGAAAATACGCCCAGATGAATAAAATATATCCGGGGGAAGAATTTTATACCCCCGGGGAAGAAAAAATGGAACAGCTGGCCCGGATTCTGCGGGAGCAGAACCGGACCGGGGTTTCGATCGGAGGATAAGTGATGGAAGAACGGGGAATGAACGCACGCATTCAGAAGCTTCGCCGGGAAAGCCTTACGGCACCGGCGCGGATTGATATGGAGCGGGCCCGGTATTTTACGGAGGTCTATAAAGAATACGAGGGGAGTGTCAGCGTCCCTGAGCTCCGGGCTCTGGGCCTGAAGAATTATTTTTCGAAAAAAACCATTTCCATCGGGGATGGAGAACTGATTGTGGGAGAGAAGGGCTGCGCGCCCCAGGCTTCCCCCACCTTCCCGGATCTGTGCTGTCACACCCTGGAGGACCTCCATGTGATGAATGACCGGGAGCTGATCCGTTTTAAAGTCTCCGAGGAGGATTTTCGTTTTCAGGCGGAGGAGATCATTCCCTACTGGGAAAAACGTTCCATTCGCCACAAAATCCTGGCGCATATGACTCCGGAATGGAAATCCGCCTATGAGGCGGGTATTTTTACGGAATTTATGGAACAGCGCGGCCCCGGACACACTGTGGGTTCAGAGAATATATACAACAGGGGGTTCCTGGAGCACAAGGCCGATATTCAGGCCGCTCTGGAAGCTCTGGACTATCTGAACGACCCGGAGGCACTGAACCGTGAAGCGGAGCTTCGTGCCATGAGCATTGCCTGTGACGCGGTTATGCTGCTGGCGGACCGCTACCGGGCACTGGCGGAGGAAACCGCCCGCTCCTGCGCGGACGAAACCCGGAAAGCGGAGCTTTTACAGATCGGGGAAAACTGCCGCGTGGTTCCCGCAGGCCGCCCCCGGACCTACTGGCAGGCTATTCAGATGTACTGGTTTGTTCATCTGGCGGTGACCACAGAACTGAATCCCTGGGACGCCTACAGCCCCGGGCGGCTGGATCAGCACCTGATCGGCTTTTACCGGAAGGATGTGGCGGCGGGGATCCTGGACGAGGCGCGGGCCAAAGAGCTTCTGGAATGCCTGTGGATCAAATTTAACAACCAGCCGGCCCCGCCCAAGGTTGGAATTACCTTAAAGGAGAGCAGTACATACACGGATTTTGCCAATATTAATACCGGAGGGATCACGCCGGACGGACGGGACGGAGTGAACGAGGTCAGTTATCTGATTCTGGACTGTATGGATGAGATGAAGCTTCTCCAGCCAAGCTCCAATGTGCAGATCAGCCGCAAAACGCCCCAGGCCTTCCTGCGCCGGGCCTGTGAGATCTCGCGGAAGGGCTGGGGGCAGCCGGCCTTTTACAATACGGAGGCCATTGTGCAGGAGCTTCTCAACGCGGGAAAAACCCTGGAGGACGCCCGGAAGGGCGGAACCAGCGGATGTGTGGAGACAGGCGCCTTTGGAAACGAGGCCTACATTCTCACCGGATATTTCAACATCCCCAAGGTCCTGGAGCTGACTTTGTTTAACGGCTATGATTACGTCTCCGGCCGGCAGCTGGGTCCCGAAACCGGTTATGGCTATGAGTTCTCCACTTATCAGGAGCTTTGGGAGGCCTTCTGCCGGCAGATGGAGTATTTTCTGGATGTGAAGATCCGGGGCAGCCTGGTCATTGAGAAAATTTATGCCCAGGAGATGCCGGTGCCCTTCCTGTCCATTCTCACAAACGACTGTATTGAGAAGGGAAAGGATTACAATGCCGGAGGAGCCAGATATAACACAAGCTACATTCAGGGGGTGGGCATCGGAACCGTCACGGACAGCCTGGCCGCTGTGAAATACAATGTCTACGATCACAAAAAGTTTTCCATGAAAGAACTGATGGAAGCCATGAAGGCGAATTTCCAGGGATATGACCGGATCCGGAATCTGGTGACCGGCCGCACGCCCAAATACGGAAATGACGACGACTACGCCGATGAGATCATGGAGCAGGTTTTTGAATTTTACTGTAAAAGTGTCACCGGCCGGAGAAACAACCGGGGCGGTACCTACCGCGTAAACATGCTGCCCACCACCTGTCACGTGTATTTCGGGGAAGTGATGATGGCCAGCCCCAACGGCCGCCTGGCCCACAAACCGGTTTCAGAGGGAATTTCCCCGGAAAAGGGCGCAGACGTCCACGGCCCAACCGCCGTAATAAAATCCTGCTCCAAAATGGATCATCTGTCCACAGGGGGAACGCTGCTGAACCAGAAGTTTTCACCTTCTGTGGTGGCGGGAGAGAAGGGACTGGAGCAGATGGCGAATCTGATCCGCACCTATTTTAACCTGGACGGCCATCACATCCAGTTTAACGTGATTGACCGCCAGACGCTGGTGGAAGCCCAGAAGCACCCGGAGGAATATAAGGATCTCATTGTCCGGGTGGCGGGTTACAGCGACCATTTTCGAAACCTGAGCAAAACCCTTCAGGATGAAATCATCGAACGGACGGAGCAGAGCTTTTAGAGAGTGAAAACCCGGCCTGAACCGGGAGGGCGCTGCTTTGATTTTACAGATGAAAGTTTCTTTTTACGGAGTGTATTATGAGAAAAAACACAGGAAATTCTTCGGCCGCCACAGGGAAAATCCTTCGGCTGGCTCTGCCCATTATGGTGCAGAATCTTTTCAGCGCGGCTATCAGCTCCGCGGATGTGATTATGCTGAATTATGTGGGACAGTCGTCCATTTCCGCCGTGTCTCTGGCGGTACAGTATTCCAATATCCTTTACATGATTTACTACGGACTGGGAACAGGGACTTCCATGCTCTGCTCCCAGTACTGGGGGAAAAAGGATCTCACGGCCATACAGAAGGTGGAGGGGATCGCGCTGCGGTTTGCCGCCGGGATTTCCATCCTGTTTTTTCTGGCGGCCCTGCTTTTCCCCGGAACCATGATGCGGCTTTTTACCAACGACGAGGAGATTCTCGCCATCGGGACCGGGTATCTTCGGATTGTCAGCGTCAGCTACCTGTGCTGGGGCTTTTCCGAAATCTATCTCTCCGTACTCCGCAGCGTGGAGCGGGTGAAAATCAGCATGGTTATGAACGTAAGCGCTCTTATGATCAATATCCTTCTGAACGCGGTATTTGTTTTCGGTCTTCTGGGCGCGCCCAGGCTGGGAGCGGCAGGTGTGGCCCTGGCAACCTCCATCTCCCGGGGGATTCAGCTGATTGCCTGTGGGGTGGTATCCTCCTTTTCCAGGGATGTGAAACTGCGTCCCCTGTCTATGTTTGAGAAAAACCCTGTCCTTCTGAAGGATTTTATCCGGCTGTCCCTTCCGGCCCTGGGCAATGATATTGTGTGGAGTGTGGGATTCTCCATGTACTCTGTGATTATGGGGCATATGAGCTCTGACGTGGTGGCTGCCAATTCCATTGTCAGCGTAGTCCGGAATTTCGGTACGGTGATGTGCTATGGAATTTCCAGTGCCGCGGGTATTTACATCGGCAAGGAAATCGGCGCCGGACAGATCCGGGAAGCGGAAAAGGATGCCTCCCTCATTGTAAGGCTGACGGTGCTGGCCGGAATTCTGGGCGGGCTTCTGGTGGCGGCTGCCATTCCGGGCGTCATGGCCTACGCCTCCCTGTCTGAAGCCGCCTCCGGTTATCTTCGCACCATGCTGTGGATCAACACCTATTATATCCTTGGTACCGCGGTGAATACCACGATGATCTGCGGGTTTTTCCGGGCGGGGGGAGACAGCCGGTTCGGCTTTATCTGCGACACCATTGACATGTGGTGCTATGCGGTGCCCCTTGGCTTTCTGGCCGCCTTTGTCCTGAAGCTGCCTCCCATGTGGGTTTATTTCCTGCTCTGTACCGACGAGTTTGTAAAATGGCCCTGGGTTCTGAATCACTACCGGCAGAAGAAATGGCTGAATAATATTACAAGAGAGGATTTTTAAAGGGACGCTATTTCCCGGAGGCGTCCCAACAGATGCTCTCCGGTGTACCACAGGGTTTCATAGTGCATACAGTCACAGATTTTTTCATCATAAAAGATGTGCAGGCTGGCCGGAAATTCCTCGTCGGAA
Organism: Clostridiales bacterium; assembly: GCA_021203365.1. GTDB lineage: Bacteria > Bacillota > Clostridia > Lachnospirales > Lachnospiraceae > Blautia_A. The sequence continues at coordinate 20,329 of JAJQBI010000035.1, read as the reverse complement.
TTCCAGAACTGCAGACGGGCGGGAAAGCCTGGAAAAAGCAGGAATTCAAAGGCCACATCCCCTTTTCCGGCGGGAAAACCGCCAAGGGCGATACAGGCTCTCTCCAGGGCGGCAGTGTGTGTGTCAAAGAACTGCTCGTATTTCCGGAAAAAACCATTTCCGGGACCGGAGCTTCCTCCGCTTTTCACCCGGGAAAGGCTTTCCAGTGTCTGAAAATTGCCGGATACGATCCAGTCGTTCCCGGCGTGAGAGAGAATATCGTACACAGTCATCGCCTCGTCAAAGCCCCCCTCACAGGCGGTCTGGAAACCATCCTCCGACCATTGAAGCAGGCCGGTTTTCCGGTTGATCCGATACCTTCTTCCACAGAAATTTAAAAACAGATACCGGTTATCCACACCCAGCCCGAAGCTTTGGATCATTTCCTCCTGGTCATAGCTGAGGAATAATTCCTGTGCCTGTTTTTTCGCCTTTTCATAATTACTCAAAAATCTCCCTCCTTCAGATGATGCCGCCCACCGGCTGTGGCGGCGGCTGTGCTGGAATATTCTCCGGTGTGTCCGCCGGACATGGAAGTATTATAAAACATAAAACTCCTTTTTTCAATAAAACGGTACGTGAAGAATCCGAATCTGTGCTATAATGAAAAAAGAAATTTATGAAAAGTGCTGTAAGCTTAAAAACTGAAAAATTATTCTGAAAGAGAGGGGTAAAAATGGAATACAAAAAAATTGAAAATCATTATGTACTCCGGGTGGACCGGGGGGAGGAAATTCTGTCAAAAGTAAAAGAGCTCTGTGAAAAAGAGAATATCCGGGTGGGATCCGCGGTTGGACTTGGCGCGGTTCACCGGGTGACTCTTGGCTTATTTGACACCGTGAAAAAGGAATACCACAAAAAAGAGTTCACCGGACCGATGGAGGTCACCTCCCTGGTGGGAAACATTTCCACCAAAGAGGGGGAAACCTATCTGCATTTTCATATCAACGTCTGTGACGAGGAAATGAATGTCCGCGGCGGCCATCTGAACGAGGCCTGGGTATCTGCTACGGCTGAGATCACAATCACCGCACTGAATGGAACCGTCGAGCGCCGGATGTCCGAAGAGGTGGGGCTGAATCTGTACAGATTTTAGTCATGGGGTTTAACGGTGAAAGCAGAGGAAACACCGGCTTTGGCATCCCCAAAACGGTCTGGGGAAAATCCCCCGGGGAACAGCGATGAAAGGAGAATGCGCATGCGAATTTATCGGGCAAAAGATTACAGCGACCTGAGCCGGAAGGCCGCAAACATTATTTCCGCGCAGGTGATTATGAAACCAAACTGTGTGCTGGGTCTGGCCACCGGCTCCACCCCCGTGGGGGCCTACCGCCAGCTGGTGGAGTGGTACCGGAAGGGAGACCTGGATTTTTCCGAGGTAACCACCGTCAACCTGGATGAATACCGTGGAATTTCCAGGGAGAATAAACAGAGCTATTATTACTTCATGAATGAGAATCTTTTCAGTCAGGTGAACATCCATAAGACCCGAACCTTCCTGCCGGACGGCATGGAGGAGGATGCCCGGAAGGCCTGTGCGGACTACAATCAGATCATTCACTCTCTTGGAGGCGTGGATCTGCAGCTTCTGGGACTTGGACACAACGGACACATCGGTTTTAATGAGCCGGGCATTGCCTTTGAGACAGAGACCCACTGTGTAAATCTTACAGAGCGGACCATCAAGGCGAATATGCGCTTCTTCCTGTCGGAGAAGGACGTGCCCCGTCAGGCCTACACCATGGGAATCAAAACGATCATGAGCGCCCGAAAAATCCTGATGGTGGTATCCGGGGAAGACAAGGCGGACATCCTTGAGGAAGCCTTTTTCGGCCCCGTAACCCCGTCGGTTCCGGCCTCCATCCTGCAGCTGCACGGGGATGTGACCCTGGTGGCTGATGAGGCCTCCCTTCGTAAATGCAAAGACAGGATCTGAGAAAATCAGACCGGCGGGGAAGGTTACAATAAAAAAGAAGAAGGAGCAGACTTATGGCGAAAACCAGAGGGAGAGTCACACTTCCAAGTGAGGCTGGATTTTTAAAAGAGACAAAGGAGATTATGGAGCGATGGGGAGCGGACGCGCTCCGGGACAGCGACGGGACGAAGCTGGACGAGGAACTGAAGGCGCTGGACGCAAAGATTTACACCACCTATTTTGTGGCCCGGGGACACAATGAATTTGCCCGAAACCATATGGAAGAATGCCAGCAGCTGTATCTCATGTCCAGGCGGTGTACGGCCACAGGGGATACACTGGATATTTACTTTATGGAGGGCTATTACCGGGAACAGGTGATTCCGGATTATACCCACGATCCCGGGAAATGGTGGGAGGTGATGGACCGGACCACCGGCCGGATCGTCTCTGCGGATCAGTGGGAGCTGGACTCTGAACGGCACAGGGTTCGCGTTGCATCCGTGCCTTTTCATGAGTATACGGTATCTTTTCTGGTGTACGCGATCTGGGATCCCACCCAGATGTACAACCATATCACAAACAACTGGGGGGACCGGCCTCATGAGATTCCCTTTGACGTCCGGCACAGCCGCTCCGGTTCGTTCGCCCGGGACTATCTGGTGCAGTGGCTGCGGGACAATCCGGATACGGATGTTGTGCGCTTTACCACCTTCTTCTATCATTTTACCCTGGTTTTCAACGACCAGGCAAAAGAAAAGTTCGTGGACTGGTTTGGGTACGGCGCCACGGTTTCCGTACAGGCGCTGGAGGAATTTGAGCGAGAATACGGCTACGCTCTGCGGCCGGAGGATCTTGTGGACAACGGATATTACAATTCCCCCTTCCGGATTCCCACGGATCATTATCTGGATTACATGGATTTCATTCAGCGGTTTGTGGCGAAAAAAGCCCGGGAGCTGGTGGATCTGGTGCATGAGGCCGGCAAAGAGGCCATGATGTTCCTCGGGGACAACTGGATCGGCACAGAACCCTACGGCAAATATTTCGGCGACATCGGTCTGGATGCAGTGGTGGGCAGTGTGGGCGGCGGCGTGAGCCTGCGGCTGATCTCCGAGATCCCTCATGTGAAATATACGGAAGGCCGTTTTCTTCCCTATTTCTTCCCGGATACCTTTTACGAGGGAAATGATCCGGTGCCGGAGGCCAGGAAGGACTGGATCACAGCCAGAAGGGCTCTTATGCGCAAGCCGGTGGACCGCATCGGCTACGGAGGCTATCTGAGCCTGGCGTACCAATTCCCTGATTTTGTAAGCTTCATTGAACAGGTAACCGATGAGTTCCGGGAAATTTACCGGAACATCCGGGGCGTGCAGCCTTATTGCGGCCTTAAGGTGGCGGTTCTTAATTCCTGGGGAAAGCTTCGCTCCTGGCAGGCCTACATGGTGGCCCATGAGCTTCGCTATAAGCAGTGCTATTCCTATATGGGTCTTATGGAGAGTCTGAGCGGAATGGCGGTGGACGTTACATTTTTAAGCTTTCGGGAGATAAGGGAAAAGGGAATTCCCGAAGATATTGATGTAATCATCAACGCCGGGGACGCCATGACCGCCTGGTCCGGCGGGGAGGAATGGCTGGATCCCGTACTGGTTTCCCGCGTCCGCCAGTGGGTTTATGCAGGGGGAGGTTTTCTGGGCGTGGGTGAGCCCACCGCCTGTCTGGCAAACGGAAGATTTTTCCAGCTTGCTGATGTGCTGGGAGTGGAAAAGGAGCTGGGCTTTACCCTGTCCACGGATAAGTATTTTACCCGGGAGGAGCCGGAGCATTTTATCCGGGCGGACCTTACGGGAGAAGGCTCTTCTCAGTCCGGATTTTCCTTCGGGGAGAGTATGAAAAACATTTACGCCTGTGCGGCCGATACGGAAATTATTGAATATTCGGACGGGGAAGTTCATGCAGCTGCCCATCCCTATGGAAAGGGCTGCGGCGTATATTTTGCCGGCCTTCCCTACAGTCTTGCCAACACCCGCCTTCTGCTTCGCGCGCTTTATTATGCGGCCGGAAAGCAGGAGATGCTTGCCCGGTGGTATTCCGAAAATCCGGCCTGTGAGGTACATGCATATCCGGAAGCCGGAAAATACGCGGTTCTGAATAACACCTCCCAGCCCCAGGAAACAACGGTATTTATGTCAGAGGGCCGGTGTCAGATTCACAGCCTTCCGGCCGGCGGAATTCTGTGGGGCTCCATGGAAAAATGTGAGAGTCCGGAATAAAGGCCAATGGTGCAAAATAATCGTTCAATCGTGCAAATATGATTTGTACAAAAGTGCTAAAATAAGGCTCATAATAGAACAGATTCATTGAGAAAATGCCAAATCTGTTTTGACACCAATCAACGTATTCACAGAAGGAGGGAAATTTATGAACATGAAGAAGTTTTTCAGCGTTGCTCTTGCCGCCACGATGACGGTCGGGATGTTCCCCGCAGTGGCTTTTGCGGAGGATGAGGGCGTAACCATCACCTACTGGTCCATGTGGACAGAGGGCGAGGATCAGGCCATCGCGATTCAGGAAATCATTGATGACTATGAGGAAGCCACCGGTGTAACCGTAAATGTGGAATGGAAGGGCCGTGACATCACCACGCTGATTGCCGCTTCCCTGGACGCAGGTGAGACCATTGACCTGTATGAGGACGATTTCCAGAGACTTTCCCAGACATTTTCAGATTACGCGCTGGATCTGACAGAGATGGCGGACGCCGTGGATTATTCCAGTGTATCCAACGCGGCGCTTGTGGACGCAGTGACCGGATGGGCGGACGGCGCGCTTGCCTGCCTGCCGTATCAGCCGTACTGCTCCGGCATTTTCTACAACAAGGCAATCTTTGATGAGGTCGGCGTGGAAGAGCCTACCACCTGGGATGAATTCCTGGATGTATGCCAGGCGATCAAAGACGCCGGCTATACACCTCTCACCCTGGACGACGCTTATATTACTCTGAACCTGGGCTATCATCTTGCCAGATATGTGGGTCAGGACGGCGTGAAGGAGATCGTGAACAACGGCGACTGGGCAGAGAATGAAGCGGTTCTGAAGATGGCGGAGGACATGCAGACTCTGGTGGATAACGGATATCTTTCCGAGTATGCTCCCGGCGCCTATCCGGAAGGCGAGAACGAGGTTGGCTACGGCGAGACCGCGATGGTTGTAAATGCCTCCTGGGTACCCTCAGAGATTCAGGGCAACACCGATTCCGAGCTGGAATGGGGCATGTTCTCCTATCCGGCGGTAGAGGACGGCGTGGACGGAACCGAGGCTATGATGGTCGGCGGACAGGGAATCTCTGTAAGCGCAGGTTCCGAGCACGCACAGGAAGCCTTTGATCTTGCGCTGGCCATTGTCAGCGGCGAAGGCGACGCGGCGATTTCCGCTGCCTGCGATACCATGCCGGCGGATCCCAACAACGAGGAGTGGCCGGAGCTGCTTTCCAACTGCCGGGCTGCGTTTGAGGCGGCGACCACCAGCTATGAGTGGGCCTGCGGAATTGAGGACAACGCGGACATGACCGCGATCATCTCCGATTACGGCGCACAGCTGTTTTCCGGTTCCATCACCGCACAGGAATTTGTGGACGGCCTTGAGGAGGCAAGTAATTAAAACCGCTTAAGGTCTGCTCTTTCACAGACCCCGCAGCGGATATGTCTACGTGCCAGAAGCAACAGGGCTGCAGTGTGATTCTGCAGCCCTTTCCTTTGGTACGGGAGGGTTTCCATCTGCAAGAAAAGAGGAAAATATGAAAAAAAATAAAAGGATGATGGTTATTTTTCTGGCTCCCGCGCTGATTATCTTCTGTGTCGTATTTATCTACCCTGTGATACGGACAGTGCTGATGAGCTTCTTTTCGGTAAACCGGCCCAGCACATCCATATCGGAATGGGTGTTCACCGGCCTTGGAAATTTTCAGAATATCTTTACCCAAAACCTGTTCCGAAGGTCCATGCTGAATCTGTTCCTGATCTGGTTTGTGGGCGGGATCGCCACCATGCTGATCTCCCTGCTGTTCGCCGTGATTCTCACCGGTGATATCCGGTTCAAATCCTTTTTCCGCGCAGTGATCTACATGCCCAATGTAGTCAGTGCGGTGGCCCTGGCAGCCATGTGGATGTACTATATTTTCAGCGAACGATACGGCCTTCTGCACAACATTTTCGGAGCTCTGGGGCTCACCGGACTTTCAAAAATCAAATGGCTGGGCACGGATATGAAGCTTTGGGCCATGATCATCGCCTTTGTGTTCGGGGCTGTGGGATACTACATGCTGATCTGGATCAGCGGCATCGAAAAAATCCCCAAAGACCTGTTTGAGGCCGCCACCATTGACGGCGCAGGCAAAATCAAACAGTTCCGTTATCTGACCATGCCGCTTCTGAAGGGAACCCTGAAAATGAACCTGACCTTCTGGAGTGTGAATGCGGTGTCCTTTTTCGTGTGGTCAAAAATGTTCTCCCCGGTAAACACGGAGAACAGCACCGTTGTGCCGATGATCTACATGTATGACCTGGTATTCGGAAGCAAAACCATTACCACCACGGATGCCGGTGCCGGCGCCGCCATCGCCTGTGTGCTGGCACTGTTTGTACTCCTGATTTTCTTCCTGATCAATCGGCTGATCCGGGATGACGTAGATCTGGAATTCTAAGAAAGGAGGGAAAAAGATGGCATTTCATAAAAAGAAAAAAGAAAAGGAATACGCAGAGCCCTTTAACTGGAAAAAAGAGGTGCGCCACCTTCCTTCCTACCTGATACTTCTTATCTGGGTAGCTTTTACCGTATCCATGATCGGATGGATCCTGGCCGCAAGCTTTTCCACCTCCGGTTCCATATTTAAGGGAGAGGTTTTCAAATCCCTTGCCTCCGGCCTCAGCAACTGGCATCCTGAAAACTATGTGAACGCCTGGACCACCCAGAATGTATCTACATATTTTATGAACTCCCTGCTGTACGCCACGGTATCCACGGTGCTTCTGATTGTGGTCTGCGCGCCGGCCGCCTATGTTCTCGCCCGCTTTACCTTCCTGGGAAATGGCCTTATCAAAACCGGTTTTGTGGGCGCCATGAGTCTTCCGCAGATTATGATCATACTTCCCCTTATGAGCATTACCACCGCCCTGCATCTCACCGGAAGCCGGGTTCTGCTGATCTTTCTTTATGTGGCGATTAACATTCCTTATACCACTACCTTCCTGATCAGCTTTTTCGCCACCCTTTCCCGGTCCTATGAGGAGGCGGCCGCCATCGACGGGTGCTCCCCCATAAGAACCTTCTGGAAAATCATGTTTCCCCTGGCGCAGCCTGGAATTGTGACGGTGAGCATTTTCAATTTCCTGGCCGTATGGAACGAGTATTTTATGTCCCTGGTCTTCGCCAGCACAGACTCCAAGCGCTCGGTGGGAGTGGGACTTTACACGATTATCAGCGCCATGAAGCAGACCGGAGACTATGGCGGACTGTTCGCAGCGGTTATGATTGTATTTCTTCCTACTTTTATCCTTTACCTTCTCCTTTCGGAAAAAAATATCGCCGGTGTCACCGGCGGCGGGGTAAAAGGCTGATCAAATCAGTCAGAATGGCCTTTACAGGCCGGTTCGAAACAGGAGAGGAGGAGTCATGGAAACAAGGCAGGAGATATATGAAATTTTTAAGCAGTTTTCCCCTGACAGCCATCCGTCGGAAATTGTTCTCTATGGAAACGGACATATCAACGATACCTATCGGGTGACCTGCCCGGCCTCCGGCGGAGGGAAGCACTATATCCTTCAGAAAATGAACCGGGAGGTTTTTCAGTACCCGGTGCGGGTGATGGAAAATATCTGCGGAGTTACCGGATGGCTGAAACACAAGATCCGGGAAAACGGAGGAGACGAGTTCCGGGAAACGCTGACCTTTTTAAATGTGAAGGACGGGCGCCCGTATTACAGAGACAATATGGGCGAATACTGGAGGGCCTGCCTTTTTATTGAAAACGCGGAATGCTACGACATGGCAAAAAATGAGCGGGATTTTTATCAGAGCGCTGTGGCCTTCGGCCATTTTCAGCATCTCCTGGCGGATTACCCGGCAGAGACTCTGTATGAGACCATTCCGGAATTTCACAATACCGAGGATCGTTACCGGAAGTTTGAACAGGCGGTAAGCGCGGATCCCTGTGGCCGCCGGGCCGCCGTAATGGATGAGATCCGGTTTGTCCGGCAGCGCCGGGAGCTTTGCCCGGTTCTGCGCGAAATGCAGAGGAAGGGAGAGCTTCCCGTACGGGTCACCCACAATGATACCAAGCTGAACAATGTGATGATTGATCATTCCACCGGAAAAGCCATCTGCGTCATTGATCTGGACACAGTGATGCCCGGGTTGTCTGCCTATGATTTCGGAGATTCCATCCGTTTTGGGGCGGCTACCGCCGGGGAGGACGAAAGAGATTTAAGCAGAATGTCCTTCAGTCTGACCCTTTATGAGGCCTACGTGAGAGGCTTTCTGGAAGGGTGTCAGAACGCGCTGACGGAACGGGAGCTGGATATGCTGCCCATGGGCGCAATTGTCATGACCTATGAGTGCGGGATGCGTTTTCTCACCGATTTTCTGGAGGGAGACCATTATTTTAAAACCCATAGAGAAGGGCATAATCTTGACCGGGCCCGCACACAGTTTAAGCTTGTGAGGGAAATGGAAGAGAAGCAGGCACAGATGAGGGATATCGTGACGAAATATCGTTTCTGCGCCTTTGACTAATCCGGGGAGGTGTCCATTTTTATGGCCTATGAGAGCATTACCCTTGAGACAGATATCCGGATTGAACAGATCTATACCGTTCACTATTTTGAATACCGCAGTGATTTTCATTTTTCGGGAGAGCGCCATAATTTCTGGGAATTTCAGTATGTGGATAAGGGAAAGGCCGAGGTCACCACAGACAGCGGCCCCCACTATTTAAACCGCGGGCAGGTGATTTTTCACAAGCCCAATGAATTTCACACTATGACCGCAGATGAAAGCGCGCCCAACATCGCGGTGGTTTCCTTTGTATGCCATTCGCCGGCCATGGGCTTTTTTGAAAATCAGATTCTCACCCTGTCCGACTCGGAACGGAGCCTTCTCGGGCAGCTGATTGCGGAGACACGGCGCTGCATCGCCACGCCTCTGGACGATCCCTATCTCCAGAAAATGGAGCCGCGCAAGGATGCGATGTTCGGCGCCCAGCAGATGATCCGCCTGTATCTGGAGCAGATCCTGATTTCCCTGATTCGCCGGTATACCATTCCCCAGCTGTCCGTGATTGTTCCCGACACCGATTCCCAGGCACCATCGGAAACCTACAGTAAGATTCTGTTTTATCTGGAGGAGCATATCCGTGAGTCTGTCACCGTCCAGCAGATCTGCCATGACAATCTCATCGGCCGCTCTCAGCTTCAGACCATGTTCCGGGCACAGAACGGCTGCGGTGTGATCCGTTTTTTTCAGCAGATGAAAATTCAGTACGCAAAGCAGCTGATCCGGGAAGACGAGATGAATTTCACCCAGATTTCAGATTTTCTGGGTTATTCCTCCGTCCACTATTTTTCCAGACAGTTCAAGGCAATCACCAAGATGACGCCGTCGGAGTATTCCGTATCGATTGCGGCGTTATCGGAAAGGAGATAAGAACATTGAAAAAAATTTTAAGTATTCTGCTTGTGATCTTCATGCTTTCCGGCGGCTTGTGGAGCACGGCTCCCTGTACCCAGGTCCTTGCCGCCCAGGAAGATGAAACCTGGGATTTGATTAAGGAAGCTTACATCTACACGTTTCCCTTAGTGATTGTCCATGCGACCCGGGAAAAGATGACGAATACGGTGGAGGCCACGTCTTCCCAGGCTCCGGTAAATCAGTTTATACACGCGGGAAAGCTGGCGGACGCAAATTCCACGGATGTGGTGACGCCCAATGTGGATACGGTGTATTCACAGGTGTGGCTGGATCTGAGTGAGGACGCCGTGGTAATAGAAAAACCGGCCACGGACCGCTACTGTTCCATTCAGGTCATAGACGCATATACAAATTGTGTAACGATCCTGGGGACAGGAGGCGATACGGCACAGGCCTGTACATACCTTTTTACCGGTCCGGATTACGACGGGGAAATCCCGGAGAATATGACGCAGGTTGCCATGCCCACGAATATGGGCTGGCTTATTGTGCGGACGATCTGCAATGGCGAAGACGACATGGAAAATGTGGCTGCGATACAGAGTGAGATGGCGGCCGCTACCCTTACACAGTATGAGACAGGCAGTGCGCCGGCCGAGGGAACCTATGATGAGGAAAAAAATTATGTCCCCCTGAACTATGTTCTTTCACTGAGTCCGGCCGAGTATTTTAATCTGGCCAACCAGCTGATGGCGGAAAACCCGCCTGCGGAGGAAGACGCGGAAGAGATCGCCGCCCTTGCGGCCGTCAACGTAGGCCCTGGCCTGACCTTTGATCCGTCGATTCTTGGAGACGAGGCGACGGAAAACTGGACCGCCATGCTCTCCGGATTAACCGCGGAGCTCAGCGCGGATACGGCGCAGTTTCAGATACAGAACGGGATCTGGTCCTGCTTTGGGGAGCCCATCGGAGAATTTGGCACAGAGTATAAATACAGAGCCCTGGTGGCCCTGGGAGGGCTGGGCGCGAACCCCATTTCGGTGGCAATGTATCTGAAAACCACGGTTGACAGCGAAGGAAACCGTCTGACCGGGGAAAAGAGCTATGTGCTTCATTTTGACGCGGAGGAGCTGCCGCCTGTGGAGGAGGACGGGTTCTGGTCTGTCACAATTTATGACAGTGAGACGGATCTTCTCATTGACAATGAACTGGACCGTTACTGTATAAATGACCGCAGCGAAATACAGTACAACGAGGACGGATCGCTGGATATCTATATACAGGCGGCGGAAGAAAACCAGGACAACTGGCTGCCGGCGGGAGAGGGAGAATTCCATCTTTTCCTTCGGGTTTACCTTCCGTCAGAGGAGGCGGTCACCGGAGCCTGGAGCGCGCCTTCGATTCTCTGCGTGGATGAGTAACTCTTGGGCACTGCTGGAATAAGTTATGCGAAAAAGACCGAAGCCCTGACTGAATGGGACTTCGGCCTTTTTACAGAAATACAGTCCATGCCGGAAGCGACAGAAGGCATTCCTGCGCCAGGGTACATGGATTAAAAATGATCCGTTTAAGAATGAACCAGCACACCCGTATACCGGGGAACCTGAAAATTCTCACAGAACATTTTGCATTTGCAGAGGAACAGAAAATATATGTTTCTGCCGCAAAGGCGCAGGGTTTCATAGTTTGCCTGCCCTTTGGAAATGATCACCTCAGCCTCCTCCCAGACAGCCTTTGCCCGGGGAGACAGCTCCGGCAGCCAGGTTCCGGCAATTCCGTTTCCGTTGTCATACACCTCTGCCACATCTTGCAGACCAATCTGAACCGCATCCTCCATCGTCATATCGTTTAAGACCGGTTTGCCCTTCACCAGCACTTTTACGCTGAGTCTGGGATAGAATTCCCGGATCACTTCCAGGAACAGCTTGTCCAGACCCCCCTCCCCGGCGTTGTCCGTCAAAAACAGTAAATTCTGATTCCGGCTTAAATCCTGTCTCAGCCTTTCGTAGGTTTCCCGGGTATTGCAGATTTTTTCCACCTCTTTTAAAAGCTTCTCCAGGTATTCCTCTTCCACATTGTTCACCGCGGAAAAATCGATATAATTCCCCACCATAGAAAACTGCAGTGCCTTTAACAGAGGATCCTGTGCGTCGTGAATCTTCTTTCTGATTTCCGGTTCCTTTTTTAGCAGGAGCTGATTGTAGTATTCTTTTTCCACGGAATAATCGCGGAAACCGCCAAAAATTCTCTGGCTCAGCTCATTGATATCCCGCACAAGCACCGGCGCGGAGACTTCTCTGGACGCTTTGGACAGGATTCCGAACATTCCCTGCAGAAATTCAAGCTTCTGTTCTTCCCCGGCCCCATCCGGAAGTGCGCGCAGCTGTTGCTCTGTCAGGCATTGAATGCATTCCGACCGCAGTAAGTTACTCATAAAATCAATTCTCCTTCTATGGGTTTGTCTGGTAAAAAATTCATGGAGTTCATCCAGAAAGGCACTTTTCATATGCCTCCGAAATAACATTATGATACCTGAGAATCCCTCCGTGCTTCGCACTCCCGGAATTCTCAAAAACATTCGGAATCCGCTCATTTGGGCTAATATATTAGCCCAAATGGCTACTTCCTCATGTTTTGGGCGGGTCAAGAGGTCATGAATTGGAACATAAATGTTCCATTCATGACCTCTTGACCCTGGTATCATATCATATTCCGTGTCAAAGAACAACGTGCCATTTCATCGGATCTGTACTGTCTGAACAAATCTTTTTGATTTTATCATGTACAATCCGGAATTGCAAGATGTCATATTTTCCGGACCGGAGGCTTCGCACAAGATTTTGAAAATCCGCATAAAATGTGAATGTACTTTCTTATTCAGTATACTATACTTTATCCGTTCACACCTGAACATACCTCCCGTGCAACTGACTACAGTGACTATGGCATAATTCCGGCACGGGAGGTTTTTTGTATGCATGTAAGGACGAATAATTTCCCCATGAGTTGACCTTCCAGGTTTAAAATGGTAAGATTGCCATAGGTATCTGTCAGAGGGTGCCGGTAAACAGATGTAACGGTGCATTATGGCCTGAAGGAATGAGGATTGGACAGGTTCAGGCCATATATTCGCTGAGAAATCTTCTGAGGGAGGATCATTATGTATGAACTGATACAGGTTGGAGACCGCAGCTATTATATTCAAAGCCCTGCAAAAATCGGGCTTGTGAAGCTCAATGACACGGAGGTCTGCCTGATTGACAGCGGAAGTGACAAAGACGCGGGACGCAGAGTCCGCCAGATTCTGGACGCTCATGAATGGAAATTAAGGGCGATTTATAATACCCACTCCAATGCCGACCATATTGGAGGCAATAAATACCTGCAGGGACAGACAAAATGCAGGATCTTTGCCCCGGGGATGGAATGCGATTTTACCAGGCATCCCCTTCTGGAGCCCTCGTTTTTATACGGCGGCTATCCATGCAAAGATCTGAGACATAAATTTCTTCTGGCGCAGGAGAGTAATGCTGAGGAATTAAGTGACAAGGTTCTGCCGGAAGGCTTTGAGATGATTGGTCTGCCTGGACATTTCCTCGATATGGTGGGCTTCCGGACCCCGGACGATGTGGTATATCTTGCGGATTGTTTATCCTCCAAAGAAACGCTGGACAAATATCAGATCGGCTTTCTTTATGACGTTGCCGCCTATCTGAAAACACTTGAAATGGTGAAGACATTAACCGCAAAAATATTCGTCCCGGCCCATGCCGAAGCGACTGCCGACATAAGAGAACTGGCTCAGTATAATATTGACAAGGTTCTGGAGATTTCAGAAAAAATTCTCAGTATCTGCCGGAACCCCATTGGCTTTGAGAGCATTTTACAGAGACTGTTTACCGAATATGGCCTGACAATGAACTTTGAGCAATATGCCCTTGTGGGAAGCACCGTCCGTTCCTACCTTGCCTGGCTGAAAGACACGGGAAAGCTGGATGTAAGCTTTGAAAATAATCTGCTGCTCTGGAGACAAAAGCCGTAATGCCTGCCAGCAGCGGATATGCAATATGTATGTTAAAGATAAGCTGCCCGTCTGATTTTATTATTTAGATATCTGAAAATATTTGCTGAAAGCTTGCTTTTATCTGTATTCCAAGATACAATATAAGAGAAGATTTTTATAAATGGCAGCCATATATGGCTTGCTGCGTTTTTTCTTATGGAGGTGGACAAATGAAAAAATACCTTGCAGAACTTATCGGTACCTTTGTTCTCGTCACTTTTGGCTGTGGCACGGCGGTTGCGGTTGGCTGTTCCAGTGAGATGGGAAGCGGTTATCTGCTGACTGCTCTTGCCTTTGGTCTGGTGATTGTAGCCATGGCATACAGTATCGGGAATATTTCCGGATGTCATATTAATCCGGCCGTATCACTGGCCATGCTCATCCGTAAACAGTTAAGTGTGAAAGACTTTGTCGGCTATGTGATTTCCCAGATCCTCGGTTCGGCTCTTGGATGTGTAGTCCTTGGGATTGTCTTTGGTTTTGACTGTGGCTTCGGAGCAAACCAGATTCAGTCCGGATGGACCAATGGCTCTGTGCCGGGCGCTCTGCTGGCAGAGATCATTCTGACCTTTGTCTTTGTTCTCGCAATTATCGGGGTTACAAGCAAAACAGAGAACAGTGCCATTTCCGGGATCGTCATCGGCCTGACACTGACGCTTGTACATATTCTTGGCATTGCCCTTACCGGAACCTCCGTGAATCCGGCCAGAAGTCTTATGCCGGCCATATTTGCCGGCGGAACGGCTCTTGCACAGCTCTGGATTTTCATTGTGGGTCCGCTGATCGGAGGAGCCCTTGCGGCAGTTGTGTACACATATCTTGAACAGCCTGCAGACAGTGCAAAATAATAAGAAAAAAATCAGGGCCACCGGCTTAGCCGGCGGCCCCCTCTATATTACTTCTGATTTTCGTAAAAATGCATTCCATAAGAAAAATGCTCTTCCAGGAATGGCCCCACAAACTCAAAACAGCCGCCGATGGGATAGATTACATAGCTTCCGCCGGGCGCCAGGGAATCAATAACTCTTCGGTATTCCTTTTTCACCGCTTCCGCGGAAACCCCGGGGACATCCAGCACATGCATGTTGTCAAACCCGCCGCAGAATGTAATCTTATCGCCATATTTCTTCTTCAGCTCAGGCAGGTTTTTATTACATGCCTGAAGTGTATCAATGGCGTCAACTCCAATATCAATAAGATCCGGAAGAATCGGCTCAATGTACCCACAGCTGTGATGCTGATAGAGCATACCGGCCTCATGACAGGCCTGAACCATGCGGGCCAGCTCCGGCTTGATCAGTTCTCTCCAGAGATCCGGATCCATAAACATCCGGTCATTGCTGCCATAGTCGTCATGGGCATTGAGAATATCCATATCATAGTACTGTCCGATTTTCTTAAAATATGCACATTTCCAGTCTGCCATGGCGTGGAAATATTCCTTACAGGAATCCGGATCTTCCAGAAGCGCTATCAGCGCATTCTCAACCCCCATACAGGCATGCATTCTCTCAAACATTCCGTTAAGCACCATGCATATCCGTGCCTTATCTTCCTCATAAACGGATTTCCCATCCTTTCTTAGGTTTAATCCGTATCCCATGACAAATCCCATAAAATCGGAATGTACGTCAATGTCCGCCTGTTTTTCCCAGTCAATCGCATCCAGATCCGGGAAATGCAGGTTCTCCTTCCAGTCTTTAATTTCAGTGAAAAGATACTTATTTGGGGTGGGAATACAGGCGTGAATGTTATTCTCGTAAGTCCATTCAACTCCCCATTCATCTTTTCCAACGGTCAGCCCGGTATATCTCTCCATCTGCGGACGTGCCTGGATCAGAGACATATCCGTATAGAAGCATGGAATATATGCAGGCTGTTTGTGCTGATAAGCCAAAAGGCAGTTCTCTCTGTTTGTCATTGTTTCAACCTCCCAAAACATCTTTATTTTCTGTAATTGTACAGGAAAACACTTTCGGAGACTAGGTATGATGTGTTAAAATCAAGAATAAATCCGATCTATTTATTTTGTACGAATCGTATAAACAGGGAGGCAGGCTATGAAATTATCCATGTGGATGCTTGCGGACTGGCTGAAAAAATATAATCCGCAGATAAAAATCCAGGAGGGCCGAAGGACACTTCGAAATGTGCGTCTCTTTTCTGATGGTGTCAGGATCGAAGCCATGGACGCTTATATGGGACCTGTGAGGGAATTTGTAGATGAGGACAGCGATCAGATCATCTGCGCGCAGGGCCATGATATGTTTTTCCTCGAAACAGATGACATGAATGAGACCTTTAATGAAGCGCTGGATGCGTTCGACTGCTACAACAGCTGGTCAGACGGACTTCACGGAAAGGTAAGACAGGGAGCCCCTCTTCAGGAGCTTCTGGAAGACAGTCTGGCTGTATTTCAGAATCCTCTGATTCTCTGTGATCCGGGCTATCTCGTGATCGCACAGGCCGGAATGGAAGATTTTAACTATGAAAGCCGCCGGGCGGAAGCGAATCTGACGGAAATGCAGAAAAACGGAATCATGCTGCTGGACACGATTCTTTCCATCAACGACGATCCCCGGATCCGGGTCAACAGCCGGAATGCCTACCGCATGGATTACGAATCACTGGGATCCCCCTGCGTATGCCGCAACCTTTACAGCCGGAACCGTCATATTGGATGGGCGATTTATATTTCCGGCGGAGAGATTTCACAGGGGCAGATGCAGCTCCTGGATGAACTCGGCGACATTATAGAATACTGGTCTGATGTCAACGATGAACAGCAGCAGCTTCTTTCTTACAATGATATATTTCAGCAGATCCTCTCCGGAGAAAAATCGGATCAGCCGAAGCAGCTTGCCATGATGCGCTCCATCGGCTGGTTTCCCGAAGATCCCAAACAGATTCTTGTACTGGATGGAAAAGGCATCCATACAACGGCCCTGGAGCATTTCCGCAGAAAGCTGGAGCGTCTGGGAAATGGCTGCTTTACAATCGCTACCCGGGATCGAACGGCCCTGATCATAAACCGCAGGCTTATCCTCTATGAGCATTTCATGGAAAAGCTGAAGGACTTTATGGCCCAGACAAATACATACTGCGGCATCAGTCCGGAGTTTACCGATGTTTTTGATATGGAGGAGCCCGTTTCTCTGGCGCTGTCAGCCGCCCGGTTTGGCCCGCGCACGCCTGCTTCCGCCGTCTCCTTTGATGAGTGCGCCTTAGCCTGCGCTGTGGATTTCCTCCGCAGTCATTTTTCAAATGCGTTGATTCATCCGGCTTTACACATTCTCGAAAAATATGACGCAGAGAACCATACAGACTTATACAGAACTCTGAAAGAATATCTTGACTGCGAGCGAAATTATGTCCGGACAGCAGGAAAGCTTTTTATCCACCGCAATACACTGCTGTACCGATTAAAAAGAATTGAGGATCTGACAAAGGCAGATCTGGACGACGCGGAGGTACGTCTGCATATACAGCTTTCATACAGGATCAGAGAATAAAAAACTGAATCATTCTTGATTTACAATGGAATTGCTGTCCCCAGCCTTGATCATTGTCGCGGGACAGACTTTTGAGCAGTACAGCTCTAAAAAAATCGCAGCGATACGCGAGCAGACAGACCGTGATATCCGCAAGGCGCGGGCAACGATGTTCAAAAAAATAAGGAAAAATTATTTTCCGCGATCCAAGTAAAAGCGGGCAATGTGCAGCTGTTAACCTTATCGGAGAAAGAATTTTTAACGGATTATGAGAAAACTGTTGAAAAAAGGAATAAGAAATAGTACGATAGTAATACATTTTGAATTTCTTTCGATTACAATATAAGAAGGAGCGCGATATAATGGATAAGACAAACGCCGAAGAAGCGATGAAAGAATTGACCATGCTGCTGATGTATCTGTCCCGCTTTTCTGAAAGAGACAGATTTTCTGATGGGAGAGATTTCTATGCATGGAAAGGCTATGATTTTGATGTAATCAACGGATTGGGCGAAGAGGATTATATCCGGCAGGGCAGCCATCCCTCCCGCACGAAATCTGTCTACATTACTGACACTGGCATAGACTATGCAAAAAAACTGATGAAAAAATACGGGATTGAAGATTGGGGCTGACCTTATGGCAAAGAATTCATTGGGACGCACCAGTTCTGCCTGGGTGCGCTATAGTGAATATGTATGCTCTATTATGAAGATTATGATGTTATGAATCAGGACGCAAAACAGTTCATGCCGCAGAGTATTCAGGTAGTTTGATAATCCTGTTGAATGAGGGTATCAGCTTCATAAAACGAAATATGAAAACCCGTTGGAAGAAAACACCAGATTCCAGGATTGAAATTAATTTGCAGACAGGCTCCCATCCGACAGGAGCCTGTAATTTTGTTAGGGCATGGCTCTGTTTATTTTTGGGGGGATACGGATGATTACCTGCTTACTTTAAAATGACTCGGCAAAAGCTATCACAAACAGCACTATGCATATCGCCGCGCAAACAGCTGCCATAATCTTTGCCGGTATTTTATTATTCGTTTTTCTGATATTAGCCAAAACACCCGTCGAATAGAAAACCGCCGTGATCAATGCGCCCATAGCCGCGCCAAAAGCCACACCCATAACATAGTCTGTCACTGGTAATACATTGTACCCAACCAGAGACATCATCACAAAACCCACTATCATAGAACACAATCCGATGATGCTGATTATTCTAAATCTCCTTAACAAAACAGTTTTCTCTTCGTCAGTATACTCAGCAACCAACAGCATTTTTTCTTTATCCACATAATATAATGTACCATTCTGCAAAATGAACTTTGTCTGATCGACACGCCCATTATATATCATCAAGCTTTTGTTGGATAGATGGCATTCCGATTTTTTAGGGGAAGTGCAAGCCGCACTTTGCTTCCTGCATTTCTTCTCTGGTCTCTGGTGTTTTTTTGCGTCCCATAAGCATGATCTCCTCCTCTTTGATTTGAAAAATGGGCCCAAAAAGACCGAGTACAATTTGCATTCGGTCTGAATACGGAAGCTTCGGCCTTCATAAAAATATATTTAATTGTGGAAATTTCTGTCGAACTATGATAGGATAATTTGCAAGAGCTACCAGGTCGGTAGGCGGTTAGCCCTCAACAGAGGGACTGTGACCCTCTGATTACATAGAAACCCGCAAGGGAATCTGAAGAAAGGAGGGCTGAGCCGATGGATATTTTATTAGGAATCATCTCAGTGTTGGGTTTCGGCCTGACCTGTTTTGAAATAGGATACTCTTTAGGCAAAGATAGAAACAAGACACAGAAATGACCGCCCGAGTCTGCAAACTAAGCGATCATTTCTAATATCGTTATTGATTTGTGGCTAACCGTCTATCGGTAGCTCCCGGAAGGCACCTGTTAGCGCAGGTGTCTTTCTTTAGCCTTACTATACCATAAATCCCAAGCCAGTTCAAGAAAATTTTGCTGGGGTCTCTGCAAATCGACAAACTGGAAGTTGTGCGTTACTCCAATATTGCCTCAATTATTTCCAAATTTAAAAACGAAAAATATTCCAAACAGCTAAAGGAAGCATAATATTGCAGTCGAATGCCGATTTAAGAGGAACTTGGTTAATGAGTGGATTTATCTGAAAATGTATAGTTGGATATAAAGCTTTGGCAGTTTCATGCGTTTCGCCAGCACTTTTTATTCTTCTTCACCAATATTATTGCTGGTTCGGTACAGAAATTCCAGTGTGTTATCAAGGGCAATCTGAGAAGAGCGATTGTTTTCATATCCATAGCCATGTCCCGTGCTGCTTATGATCGCTGCTGTAGAATGTTCATACCATTCCATATTAGAAACGGATCGTTCCCAGAGACATGTATCATCATCAAGCCCCTGAACAAACAGAACTTCTCCTCCATCATAGGGGTTCCCTGCAATTTCATCGTAAGATTCCGTCAATGAAGCATTGCCTTCACTGAGCGCTCCTGAATAAATTATCATTCCGGCAACTTCATTCGAACGCTGGGATGCGGTAAGCTGAACAGCCAGCCCTCCCATACTGGTTCCTGCCAGATATATATGATCCGCATTCACAAAATCCCGGGACTGAAGGAAATCCAAAGCTGCACCGACATCGGAAGCGTAGGTTTCTACAGTTGCGACACCATCTTCGGTGGGATCACTGTAGGAACCGCGGCCGGCCTCAGTGGAACTTCTGCAATCAATCGCATATGCAATATATCCATTTTGGGCAAGACCCGGACCAAAAAACTTATCGCTGCTGTCTGCGGTTCCGCTGTTTCCGTGGACAAGTATAACGGCTGTATATTCTTCGTTTTCATCAAAATCTTCTGGATAGTACATTCTGCCAAAGATCTGCTGTCCGTCATTTTCACACCAGGTAATTGTGCAATAATATCCATCACCGGTAATGGTGTAACCTTCGTCTGATACAAGACGGTCATCTGAGGTGGAAGCGGAAATGTTTTCCAATTCTCCGCTGCGATTTATCAGCCGGTCAATATAATCAATCACACTTTCAATGCAGATATTCGCCGGACGGTCATTCTGGTTTCCAAATCCATGATATGCATCACTGATCAGAACAAAAGAACTGTCTGTATACCATCCCA
>JAJQBI010000064.1:17793-69641 GCA_021203365.1 Clostridiales bacterium | reverse complement strand
CTGAATTTTATTCCCTCTCGGATTTAATATAACGTTTCGTTTTTATTTTTCCTTGTGTTCATCCGTTATCCATGATAAAATTTCAAAATATAAGGAAAACAGTGAACCATGCTTATTTTTCGGCATGTAAAACGCGGAATCTGTGACATAGACCTGTCCCGCCTGGAAACAAATTTATGGAGAATACGATATGAAAGCTACCATCAAAGACATCGCAAAAGAAACCGGCCTCTCACTCGCCACAGTCTCAAAATACCTGAATGACCGCAGAATCAGCGATCAGAGCCGGGTCCTGATCAAGGAAGCCATTGAGCGGCTGGATTATCACCCCAACCACACCGCCCAGAAGCTTCGTTCCAAAAAAACCCGGACGGTCGCCATCCTGATTTCCAATCTGGCCAATTACTTCTGGGGAAATCTTCTCGCCTCTGTCTGCCATTTTTTCATGCAGTCCAATTACACCGTTATCGCCTGCTCCTTTAACTGCAGCGAGGAAGAAGAGGGCGATGTCATTCAGAGCATCATTTCCCAGCATGTGGACGGCGTGATCATGCTTCCAAACAATATGGAAGACAACCGTTATCATATTTTCCAGGAGGCTGGGATTCCGGTGGTGCTTCTGGATCAGTATCCCACCTGCATGGAGCAATACCCCGTAGATCTTGCTCTGACCAACAATTACCGAGGGGGAGAGCTTCTGGGAAAACATCTTCTGGAAAAGGGACACAGGGATATATACATTGTGGAAAGAGCTTTGAATTCCTACACGGTTTCCCAGAGAATTCTGGGTTTTTCCAGTGTTTATGAAAAGGAAGGAATCTCTTTTGAACAGAAATTCCCTCCTTTTGTATTTACATACCATGAAACTGTGACTGACCTGGGCCGCCAGTATCTCCGTCAGCTTCTGAAGAGTCCGGAGCGTCCCGGTGCGATTTTTTTTACCAATTACCTCACCGCCCTGGGCGGACTGATGGAAATCAGCGAGCTTGGATATTCTGTCCCGGAGGATCTCTCCATCGTGGTCTTTGACGACGATCCCCTGTTCGCCGGAATGTATCCCCCCATCACCTGTGTGGCCCAGGATCTGGACGGAATCGGAAAACGGGCCTCCGCCACTCTGCTGCAGAGAATGGAGGGGGATTACGCGGATTTTCCGCGCACGGATTTCCTGGATGTAAGCTTCCGTGAACGCAGGTCTGTAAAAGATCTGTCTGTAAAAGTATAGATTCCCGAAAATACTTTATTTACAAAACAGAGGCTGCCGGATCCTTTCCGACAGCCTCTGTCTCACTTAATTCCCATAAACATCGAACTAAAAATATCTTCTGAAGATGACTCTGCCCCTTCGGCACCGGATTCTTTTTCCCAAATAATCCCTTCCATGCCTGGACAGCAGCTGCCTCATCCCTGAATCGGCTCAAAGACAGGCTCCGCTTCCTCTGTGTCAATGCAGATGGTATAATTCTTCTTTCCGCGATAATCCTCCGGAATCTGCACCTCTATAAGGGTAGGCCCTTCACATGTGGTCTCTTCCCGGAATTCCAGCGGCCGTCCATCCGGCACAAGATAAGCTCCCTTTACCTTATTTCCGATATTCAGAAGCTCCGCCCGAATCCTGGGCTTAAATACGTGGATAAAAATCTTATAATCCTTCCGGGTCAGAATTCCCCAGTCCAGCTCGTACGGATATACGCCCATACGCTTTGTACCGAAAATCGCCTCCGCGTTCTCCCGCACATAGGTTCCCACCTCATCCAGAATCCGCAGACTCTCCTCCGGCACCTTTCCGCTGCTCATGGGACCGATGTTCAGAAGATAATTGCCTCCCCGGCTGTTGATTTTCGCCAGAAGGTGAATAATCTCATCCGGGTTCTTCCAGTTATGGTCAAACTTACTGTATCCCCAGGTATCGTTCAGTGTGGCTGGAACCTCCCAGTCGCCTTCATAGGGCAGGCGGGGGATAAAGTTGTCGCCTGTGGTCATATATTCTCCAAGGCCGTTTCCGATTCTTCCGCTGACAATACAGTTCGGCTGAATACTCTTCACCAGACGCACCATTTCCTCGCTCTCTTCCGCGGTTGTGCCCATGGGTGTGTCAAACCAGATCAGCGCGACTTCCCCATACTCTGTCAGAAGCTCCCGAAGCTGGGGGAAGCATTTCCGCTCCAGATAGGCGCGGTAGTTTTTGTGAGAATTATCCTTCCGGGCCATATATCCGTCGGGGTCATGCCAGTCCTGAGCCTGGGAATAATAAAAACCAAGCTTCATGTCATATTTGTCACAGGCCTCCCGGAACTGACGCACAATGTCTTTTCCGTAGGGAGTCGCTTTTACTACATTGTAATCACTGCATTTGGAATCCCACATGGCAAAGCCTTCATGATGCTTTGCGGTGAACACAAGATACTTCATTCCCCATTCCTTTGCCCGGCGCACGATTCCGTCCGGATCAAACTCTATAGGATTAAACCGGGAAGCCAGCTTCTCATATTCCTGTACCGGAATATCCAGATCATTCATAATCCATTCCGCGATACGTTCAGTTTTCTGTCCATTGTACTCACCGGCCAGAATGGAATACAGACCCCAATGGATAAACAATCCGAATTTCGCGTCCTTAAACCACTGCTGCTTTGTGTCCTGCATAGGTTGTCTCCTTTTCATGTGTCGTAATATCTGCTCAGGCAGATTTTTTGTTTCAGGGTGCCTTCAATTCGAAACGTTTTACTTTATTGCATGGACTAATTATGCCTGAAAAAGAGAATTCTGTCAATAATGAAGTGACCTGGTTTTATATTTTCGTAATTTCTTTCAAAAACCCTCGTATCGTTTTATCTAATAATACCAATCACCGAAATGTCCATTCCGGATCCCCCGGATTTTTTATATCCGTTCGGACCACCTCACACACTGTCAGTACATCGCCCTCCACGGTAAAATGAATATCCCGGCCGGCAAAGGGCATACCATACACTCTGCCCGGATCGTGCTGGTAGGCCGGCCTGGGATCCTCCGCGAGGACCGCCAGAAGAGCCTGTCTTTTTTCCTCTGGTATCATCTGAAGCCAGTGTTCCGGAAAAATTACCTCCAGGCGGTGGTTTGCGCCTTTCCCGGCAAATCCCGAAGAAGCCTGCGGATGGCTGTCCGTCCCCGGCAGATAGGGCTTTATATCATAGACAGGGGTGCCGTCCATCAGATCCGCCCCGGCGATATGAAGAACCGGTCCCAGGGCAGGATGAAACTGAATCCTTTCCAGACGGACGCAGGAAAGCCCGATGGGATTGGGCCGAAAGGGGGAGCGGGTGGCAAAAACACCCATCCGCACATTTCCCCCCAGACGGGGCGGCCGCACCGTAGGGGACCAGGGACGATCCCTGACCTCCGAAAATTCCCAGAGCAGCCAGATATGCGTAAACTCCTCCAGGCCGCGGAAGGCCTGGGGATCTCTGTATTCCGGTTCAAAGACAACTCTGGCCTTCAGCTCCTCCACTCTCCCGCTCTGACGGGGAATTCCAAACTTGGTGGGAAAATCGCTGTGTACCTTTGCAATCCTTTTCATCTTTTCTGAACACCCTTTCGTTCCGGAGTCATTTTTCGCAGAAGAAGCACACCAAAAACCAGCAGTGCCGGGAAAACAATGGCTGTTAGAATCCCGGTTTTCAGATTATCCCCCGCCGCCGCGGAAACCCGGCCCACAACCGTGGGGCCCAGAGAGCAGCCCAGGTCTCCGGCCAGAGCGTAAAAGGCGAACATGGCAGTTCCGCCTCCATGAATTTTCAGAGCAGCCATACTGAAGGTACCCGGCCACAATATACCCACTGAAAATCCGCAGAGGGCGCAGCCCGCAAACCCCAGGACCGACCAGGGAGACAGGGAGATCAGCAGATAGGAAGCCACGCAGAGCAGACTGCTGCCCAGGATGGCACAGGACAGATTCAGTCTCTCGCTGTATTTTCCATAAAGGGCCCGGGAGGTGCCCATGGTAATGGCAAAAAGCATGGGACCGGCCAGATCCCCGATGGTTTTGGAAATCCCAAGGCTCTGCTCCGCGAAGGTGGAAGCCCACTGGCTCACCGCCTGCTCACTGGCACCGGCGCACACCATCAGCACGGCAAGAAGCCAGAAGGTTTTCAGAGACAGAAGCTCCTTCGTGGAAAGTCCTTTCTCCCCTTCTTCCATCAGACTGGCGATGGGCACCTTCGCAAACAGAAATGCATTGACCGCAGGGATCACTGCCCACAGAGCCGCCATGATTTTCCAGTTTGCAATTCCAAAAACCGCAAAAAACAGGGTGGAAATCAATACCACTCCCACATGGCCCCAGCAATAGAAGGAGTGAAGAATACTCATGGCTCCCTCTTTATTGTCATTGGGGCAGGCCTCCACAATCGGACTGATCAGCACCTCCAGAAGTCCGCCGCCCAAAGCGTAAACCATCACAGAAATTAACAATCCCACAAAGGGATCCGGCAGAAGCTCCGGAAGGATTGCCAGACAGAGAAGCCCGGCCGCAGAAAGGACATGAGCCGCCAGGGCCGCCGTCCGATAACCGATCCGGTCCACAAACCCTGCGGACAGAAGATCAACTACCAGCTGCAGTCCAAAATTAAAGGTCACCAGAAAGGTGATCCGGGAGATGGGAATTCCATAGGTGGAGTGAAAGGTCAGAAACAAAAGGGGCGCGAAGTTGTTGACGACTGCCTGGACGATATAGCCGATAAAGCAGGCATACATAGTGTGTTTATAAGTAAATTTCATCGGTCTGCTCCGTATTGAGAAGGGGCTGCCGTCCATAAAGGAGGCAGCCCCGGTTATTTGCATCCAGCAGAAGACCCTTCTCAGATCTCCAGCGCAATCTCCATCATCTTATGGAAGGAGGTCTGACGGGCTTCCGCCGAGATCGCTTCCTCCCGATACAGATGATCCGAAATCGTGAGAATGCCCAGCGCCTGTTTTCCGGCTCTGGCAGCGGTCATGAAAAGGCCTGCACATTCCATCTCTGCGCACAGAACTCCCATCTTCCGCCAGCCTTCCGTTCTGGCGGCGCGGTCACTGTAAAACACATCGGAAGAGACCACGTTGCCCACACGCACCGGTGTGCCCTGCTCCTTTGCCACCTCCACAGCTCTGGCAAGCAGCTTGTAATCGGAAATAGGACAGAAGGTTCCCGGAAGCTCAAACTGACTTCCGAAATTGGAATCGGTGCAGGCGCCCATGGCGATCACCACATCCATCACATTCAGATCGTCCTGCAGCGCTCCCGCGGAGCCGATGCGGATAATCTGATCCACATCGTAAAAATGATACAGCTCATAGCTATAGATCCCGATGGACGGCATACCCATGCCGCTGGCCATTACAGAGACCTCTTTCCCATGATAAGTTCCGGTATAGCCCAGCACGTTGCGCACCGTATTAAAGCATACCGGATTCTCCAGATAGTTTTCCGCAATGTATTTCGCCCGGAGGGGATCCCCCGGCATAAGAACCTTTTTCGCAATGTCTCCCACCTTCGCGGTGTTGTGTGGTGTCGGTACTGACATATTGTATTCCTCCCTGTCTGTAAATTTAACATACTGCATACGACCGGAAATATCCTTCCGGATACGGACCGGCTGTTTTATTCTTCGGATCTCTTAATAGGAAATCTCCGCTTTTCCCTTTCCTCTGGCAAGAAGTGCCTTCTGAAGACGGATGGCTTCTTTTTGCAGCCCGTCCATATCCATCTTCAGTTTTCCGTCATATTTCAGGAAATCTCCTCCAACCATGGTATAGCGCACATTCTGACTGTTGCTGCTGTACAAAATCGAAGACAGAGGACTGTAAAACGGAAAAGTATCCGGCTGATACAGATCCCAGATCACAAGATCCGCCGGCGCTCCCTCCTTCATGTAACCTGTCCCGAAGGAAAAAGCCCGGTGACCGCCCATAAGATGCTTCCAGAGCTCCACTGCAGAGAACGCGGAGGCGTCTCTGGCGTCAAATTTCCCCAGAAGGCCCAGCAGCCTGGCCTGCTCCACAGGATTCAGAGTATTGGAGCTGGCGGCTCCGTCTGTACCGAATCCATAGTGAATCCGGGAATGCCAGTCAAAAAATCCTCCTCTGCCAGAAGCCAGCTTCATATAGGTTTTGGGACAGAAGGCAAACCAGGTGTCATCCCGCAGAAGCTCCAGGTCCTCCTCTTCCACCCACAGCCCATGGCCGATCAGCACCTTACAGTCGAAGCCTCCGGCGCGGGCAAGCAGGCCAAAGGGCGTAAGACCCGTCTCCTTTCTGGCCTTTTCCACCTGCACATCCTCCTCAGAAACATGGAGATGAATGGGCAGGTTCAGGCGCTTCGCTTCATCCACAATCTGTCCCAGAGTCTCCCCAGGGCAGGTATAATTGGCGTGTGGGCCCATGTGAAAGGCCACACGGTCTGAGTCCTCCCTGTGCGCCTGTATAAATTCCGACACCTGAGCCAGACGTTCCGGGAAATCCGAAGAAGCCCCGAAAACCGTAGGCGCCAGATCTCCGCGGACTCCGGTTTCCTTTACGGCCCGGAGCACCTGATCCTCGCTGAAATAATGATCCGCGAAAACCGTAACTCCATTGTTGATCATCTCCCCGATGCCCAGCAGCGTACCGATGTAAACATCCTCATCCGTCATTTTGCTCTCATAGGGCCAGATCATCTCGTTAAACCAGGCGTCCGCCGTCACATCCTCGGCGATTCCCTTAAAAATGTTCATGGCGGTGTGAGTGTGAAGATTGGCAAGACCCGGGCTGACATAATATTTTGAGCAGTCCACCGTCTCTGTCACAGGCAGCGCAGCGTCATCCTGATCCCGGTCTGTAATTTTCTCAATTCGGCCTCCGGAGATGTACACATTTTTTCCCCGGAGACATTCTCCCTCTTCTGTGAGAAGAGATGCATTTTTTAAAAGGATTCTCTGAACCATAATCCCCTCCTTTCAGTTATTTGTGATATAATAGTGGACGGACCGCAGAAAACCGGGGCATTGCCCCGTCTGAATCCTGAAGGTCCGGTCCCACAACTACATGCGAAAGCAGCAAAGGAGACTCCCATGAAAAAAATTCTGGTAATCGGCTCCACGGTAACGGATATTATCGTGGAACTGGTAGACCGTCTTCCCAGAACCGGAGAAGACGTCCATGTAAAAAATCAGCGCATGTCCCTGGGCGGCTGCGCCTACAACGTATCCGACTCCATCCGCCACCTTGGCGTCCCCTATATCCTCTTTTCCCCCATCGGCACAGGCGTATACGGCCAATTTGTCCGTGAGGAGCTTGGGAAACGGGGAATCACCTCTCCCCTTCCCACTCCGGAGCAGGACAACGGCTGCTGCTACTGCCTGGTGGAAAGCACCGGCGAACGCACCTTCATCTGCTACCACGGCGCGGAATATCTTTTCCGGAAGGAATGGTTCGATCAGATCCCTCTGGATGAAATTGAGGCCGTCTACATCTGCGGACTGGAAATTGAGGAGGCCACCGGGCCCGTCATCATTGATTTCCTGGAGCAGAACCCGCAGCTGAAAACCTACTTTGCCCCCGGTCCCCGTCTGACGGTTCTCCCGCCCCGGCGGGTAGCCCGGCTGTACGCCCTCTCCCCCATCCTTCACCTGAATGAGACGGAGGCGCTCAGTGCAAGCGGTGAGACCACGGTAGCCGCCGCCGCCGACCGGCTCTACAGCCAGACCAGAAACACGGTCATCATCACACTGGGCGAGAAAGGCTGTTATTATTTTGACGGAAAAACACAGGAAATGATTCCCGCCGTTCCCACAGATCCGGTGGATACCATCGGGGCCGGGGACTCTCACATCGGCACCGTCATCGCCTGTCTGGCAAAAGGCATGTCCCTTCCGGAGGCTCTCCGGTTCGCCAACCGGGTTTCCGCCGCCGTGGTGGGCACGGCAGGTGCCCTTCTTCCGGACGAAATTTTTTCGAAGCTTCCCCTGTAACAGTGGCCTCCGTCGCTTCCCCGCCAGTCCCGCGGGGAAGCATAAGGCTCCCGCGTCCGTTATTTTCCGCTTAAGCGCTCCCGCTTCTTCTTCTGGGAATAATAATAGATTCCAAGACCTATCAGAGTGGTCAGATAGGGAACCATCAGAACAAACTCATAGGAAAGGAAGCTCTTCAGCTGCATAATATTGGCCAGCGCCTGGGCAAAACCGAACAGCAGAGAAACCAGGAAACCTCCAATAGGAGTATTTCCGCCCATGCTGGCCGCAGCCAGAGCGATAAAGCCGCGTCCGCTGGACATATCCTTGGTAAAGCTGTTCATATAGCCGCCGGAGAGGAAGAATCCTCCGATGGACGTCAGCGCGCCGCTGAGAATCAGTGCAATATACTGTACTCTTCTGGAATTAATTCCCACAGATTCCGCAGCATTTTTGTTTTCGCCCACAGAACGGATATTCAGTCCAAGAGGGGTCTTATACAGAAGCAGATGCATCACAACCACTGCCAGCAAAGATAACCAGGTCAGCACATTCTGACCGGAAAGCACCTCACCGATAAACGGAATATCCTTGATGATCGGAATCGTCACGGTAGGCGTAGCCACACTCTGCACAGAGGAGGACACACCCCGGTCTCCGGAAAAGGCAAGGAGAATCAGAACCGTGCCGCCGGTTGCCATCAGGTTGATAGCGATGGCCGCCAGGATCTCATCTGTCTTCAGATTCAGAACAAAAAACGCCAGAAACATCCCCAGCAGAGCGCCGCAGAGAATGGTCAGCAGCAGTCCGATCAGCGCACTCTGCGTAAGCGAAGAGAAAATCACGCCAAACAAAGCGCTGAACAGCATAATTCCTTCCAGAGCCATGTTGGTAATTCCGGCCTTGGAGGCCACACCGGAAGCCAGAGTCGCGTAAAGAATGGGGGTGGCGGCTCTTAATACAGACGAAAAAAAGCTGGGAGTTAAAATAGATTCTAACATAATTATGCCTCCTCCTCTTTCAGTGCCGCTTTGGATTCTTTCGCGATCATCCTGTGTTTATACTTGCTCAGGAACTGCTCCGCCACAACAAGGAGAATGATAATTCCCTGGGTAATCTGAACGATCTCCAGAGAAACATCGGTTCTTCTGGCCATGATGGAAGCGCCCGTGCGCAGATAAGCCAGGAAAAGCGCAGCCAGAGGGGTATACAGCGGGTTCTTTTTGGACAGGGTACAGATTACAATGGCGTCCCATCCATAGCCCAGGAGGGAGGTCCAGGTAAAGCGGGAATAAATCGGGCTGAGCATCTCCACACCGCCGCCCAGGCCGGCCACAAATCCGCCCAGGAGCTGAGAGATCATAACCACCTTCACAATGCTGATGCCTGAATACCGGGCAAATTCCCCGTTTTCACCGGTGAGTCGAAGCTCGTAGCCAATCTTTGTGCGATACAGGAAAAAATATCCCAGAACTGCCACCACAAGAGCGATCACAATGCCCAGATGTACCCGGGTTCCACTGATCAGGGTGGGCAGCTCAGAGGCATCACTCAGCGCATAGGAAGCTGTGCTGGCCGCCGGGTCGCCGATCACGTTGTTAATCATATAGGTTCCAAAATACAGGGCTATGTAGTTGATCATCAGAGAAGACACCATTTCATTGGTGGATGTGGTAATCTTCATAACCGCCGGGATCGCAGTAAACAGTGCGCCTACCAGTCCCGCGCAGACCAGAGCAAGAACCGGAGACACAAAGTCTGCCGTGACATAAATTGCCACACAGGAGGCTACCAGGCCGCCCACATGAAAGGCGCCCTCACTGGCCAGGTTGATCTGATTGGCGGAAAACATAATACACACGCCGGTTCCCGTAAAGATCAGGGGGATCATGGACTCTACCACGGTTCCCAGATTCCGCTTGCTGGTAAACGGACCGATCAGCAGATATTTGATTGCCTCAAAAGGCTGGTCACTCACAAAAAGGATAATCAGGAAGGAAATGGCCAGGGCGATCAAAACAGAAAGTAAGGTCCGCAAAATATCAAATCTTTTCGCACTACTCATACAGAACACCCTCCAATACATCATCTTTCTTAATGCCAAGCATATGCTGGCCAAGCTCATCTTCAGAAACCTTCTCCACATCCGTAAAGAAGCCTGCAAATTTCCCCTTATACATAACCGCCAGGCGGTCGCTGAGGGAGAAAATTTCTGTCAGGTCCGCGGAGACCAGAATCACGGCACAGCCTGCGTCCCGGAACTCCAGGAGTCTCTGGCGGATAAAGGCGGCCGCTCCTACGTCAATTCCACGGGTGGGCTGATTGGCAATGATGATGTCCGGTGAAGTGGAAAATTCCCGGGCCACAATCACCTTCTGAATGTTTCCGCCGGAAAGCATGGCCACATTCTGTTTCCTGGATCTGCACTTGATGAGAAACTCCTTGATCAGCTCGTCACTGCGCTTCTCAATCGCCCTGGGCTTCAGAAGCAGACGCCCGGAATATTTCCGATCCTTATACTGGTTGGAAAACAGATTTTCCTGAATGGTCAGATTTCCCGCACAGCCGGAGGCCATACGGTCTTCCGGAATATGAGCCAGGCTCAGGGAGCGAATATCTTCAATGGAAAACTTCGCGATATCCTTCCCCTTGATTTCCACGGTTCCCCTGTATTTTTTATTCAGTCCCGTGAGTGTGTTGATCAGCTCCGTCTGCCCGTTTCCTTCCACACCTGCGATTCCCAGAATCTCTCCGCCCTTGAGATCAAAGGAAAGATCATCCACCTTCAGAACACCCTGGGAATTATGAACCGTAAGATTCCGCACCTTCATCAGAACATCCTCTGTAAGATGCTGTTCGTTTTTGTCAAAGGTCAGAGAAACCTCCCGGCCCACCATCAGCCTGGACATCTCCTGTGTGGTGATATCCGCCACCTCATAGGTTCCCATGCTCTTTCCATTTCGCATAATAGATGCCCGGTCGCAGATCTTCTTAATCTCATCCAGCTTATGGGAAATAAAAATAATGGTATGTCCCTTTTCCTTCAGCTTTTTAAGCTGAACGAAAAGCTCCTCCGTCTCCTGAGGTGTAAGCACAGCCGTGGGCTCATCCAGGATCAGAATCTCCGCCCCCCGGTAAAGCGCCTTCAGAATCTCCACCTTCTGTTTCAGACCCACCGGGATCTCCTCCACCCGATCGGTTACATTGACGTCAAAATTGTATTCCTCCGCGATTTTCTGTGCTTCCTTCACGGCCTTATCCGAGTCGATAAAGATGCCCTTTTTCGGCGCAACGCCCAGAATAATGTTTTCCGCAACTGTAAGCGACGGCACCAGCATAAAGTGCTGATGCACCATTCCAATCCCCTTGCTGATGGCGTCCTGCGGCGACCGGATCGTCACGGGATTCCCGTTCAGCAGAATCTCGCCCTGGTCCGGAGCCTCCATTCCGAAAAGCACCTTCATCAGTGTGCTTTTTCCCGCTCCGTTCTCTCCCAGGAGGGCATGAATCTCTCCCTTCCGAAGCTCCAGCGACACATCCTCGTTTGCAACCACACCATTTCCGTAGATCTTCATGATGTGGTTCATCTGTAAAACAACCTGATTATCCAAACACCCTCACCCTTTCCTTTCTTCCCGGACAGGCAAAATAACGACCCCAAAGCTGCCTGCGGATATGCGGAATAAAGGGTGTGCGCTCAAACGCACACCCTCGTGTTTTTTCAGAGTTTTCTGTTCGTTATGAAATTATTTCAGCTGCACGGACTCAATAATCGCATCAAAGTCCTCTGTGCTGATGGCATTGTCACCAAGGGTGGTGTCTACCACAATGTCGCCGTCGATGATCTGCTGTTTCAGATCTGCAACAACCTCACGGATATCCTCGGGAACGATCTCCTCATAGTGCTCATCCTCAACCAGGTCTACGCCGTCTTCTGCAAGTCCAAGATACTCAAGCACACCATACTCCAGCTCATCTTCCATATCAAGCTTGATGGCACGGATCAGGGAATTTCCAACGTTCTTCAGAGCGGAGGTAGGAATATATTCCGCGTAATCCGGAAGAAGAGCCGCCTGGTCGGAGTCTACACCAAAGGCATACTTGTCTGCGTCGCCGGCTGCCTCAATCTGTCCAAGGCCTGCACTTCCGGCTACGTTAAAGCCAACGTCCACGCCGTTCTGATACTGTGCCAGGGCAAGATCCTTGCCGGATGCGGAGTCATAGAAATCTCCCACATAGGCGATGGCGACCTGAATATCCTCGTTTACAGCCAGCGCGCCTTCCACATAACCAATCAGGAAATCCTTGATAACAGAGTTTTCCATACCGCCCAGGAATCCGATGATGCTGTTGGACGGATCTACCTTCTCAAGATCCTCATCGATGGTCATCAGAGCCGCGGCTGCTCCTACCAGGTAGGAAACCTCGTTCTCTTTATACATTACATTGTAAACATTCTCTCCGCCTGCGGAGAAATCAAAAGCCTCGTCAAAATAAATAAATTTCTGATCCGGATAATCCGTGGAGGCGTTGATCAGCGCATCCAGCATCTGATAGGTTCCACAGATGATTACATCATAGGATCCGTCATCGCAGTAATCATACAGGGTGGGCTCCCAGTTGGACTCATCCGCGGAGGTGGCGCCCATCTGCTCTACTTTAAAGGTAAATACGTCCTCTCCCAGTTCCTCCTGGAGCGCGGTAAGACCTTCATTGGCAGAATCAAAGAAAGATTTGTCTCCCAGAGTTCCGTTCAGAAGCAGAGCGGCCTTATAGGGCTCTCCGTCGTCCTCCGCGTAAACCGGAACCGCGGCTACGCCCAGTCCCATCAGCATGGATGCCGTCAGTGTGATTGCCAGCATTTTTTTCTTCATGTGTCTTCCTCCTTATTATTTTGGAATTTATTTATTGTGCTGCAAGTATCATCCACCAGATCCTCCAGATCTATCTCCCGATACCGGCCTCTCATATAAGAAGCGATCCGGGAAAAAGCCGGATGAACCAGATCCTTTGGAATAATACTCATTCCCTGATTCAGAGCAGGCAGAGGCATAATCATACCTGCGTTGCAGTCCACGTCAAACCCGCACATGGTGATAATGTGAAGAGTCTCCCGATAATCACCGCCGCCATAGAGAAGTGCAATAATCTCACAGCAGGCATTGGGGTAGGCATGGATCCAGTTATATTTTCTGTATTTCTCACTGCAGTCCGCCAGGGCTTCCTTCCAGGTCCCATATCTGCGGCAGCATTCCCTTGCGTAAGAGAGGACGGAATAATATTCGCTGTCCTTCGGGATCAGAGCCATCGCCTGATCCACCAGGGATGTCATATCCCTTTCAACGAAAGCCAGTGAGGTCATCACCGCGTTGAATACCTCCCCCAGGATTCCGTTGTTGGCATGGGAAACCTCCCCGTCTGTCCAGGCAAGCTTCGCAGCCACATAAGGGTCTCCCGGCGCAGCCATTCCACAGATGCCGCCCCGCATCTGCGCGCCGATCCACTCGTTAAACGGATTGTCATGGGTGCCGCTCACCGGCGGAAAAATTCCGTTTTTAATATTCCGGAGGGCAAATTCCTCCGCGGACCAGCCGCAGGGGATCAGCCCCACCCACGCAAGGGCAATGTCCTCCGATGTAACGACATATCCTTTCCGGGAAAAAGCATCCAGGAAGGCCAGCTCATAAGTCAGATCATCGTTGTATGTATTCGGCTCCCGAAGATATCCATACACATCTCCGAAGGCCTGATAAAGGCTGGCGGAGGTATATCCCTCCACCATGGTCCCCATGGCTCCGCCGATCAGCTGGGAAAGCCAGCCGGCATATATCCTGTCCCGAAACTCCGGTGCGCGTACATCCACCGGAATCCTCTCCGGAAATTCCACGGCCTTCTCATACTGAGAAAATGACGTATAATATGTATAGTTCCAATAGGAAGAAGTCTCATCCCTTACAGCGCAGGACAACTCTCTGCGAAGAAGGGCCGAAACCTGATGCAGCGTCACGAAATCCTTCCGCTGATACGCCGCAAGTCCCTGATCCAGAAGTGCATTGCCCTTCTCACTCACCCGATACCCGCGGTTCTCCAGGGCCTGCACAGCCGCGGCCATAATCCATTCCGGAGCCCCTGACCCCGGTACCGCGCTCCCCCAGTCCAGAGACAGGTTCCCATCGTAGAACTCGGAGGTATCCACATTTTCCGTCCATGTCTGTTCCTCCGCACTTCGAACCACCGGCCTGGCGTTCCAGAACAGCTCCTGGGTTCTCTCCCATGCTCTCATATCATTCCTCCCATCCTCATGTAAAACACCTCTGATGCAAAAATGACGGGATCCATCCAAATGTGCGCAGACCAGAATCGTTATTATGGACAAACAGCTTCCGCCCCGACGATTGTTTTTATACATCCTGCGCACATCTCTGTGCTTATAAAGAATATCTTACTATATCCGATGAGAAAATTCCACACTTTTTTCGCAATTCGGAAAATTAATTTTCCTCTTCTCCGGACAGAGGACAGAACTCTTCCACTTCTCTCATCGCGGGAATGGATGTCTGCGCGCCTTTTCGGGTAACCGCAATGGCAGACGCCCTCTGTCCAAGGCCGATCGCCTCATCCACACTTCTTCCCTGACTCAGAGCCAGACCAAAGGCCGCCGTAAAACAGTCGCCCGCGGCCGTGGTGTCCACCGCCTTTACCCTGTTTGCGGCAAAAAAAGCCTCTCTCTCCCCGGTTACCAGAAGACATCCCTTTCCCCCAAGACTGACCAGAACATTTTTCACACCCTTTTCCAGCATGACTCTGGCTCCGGCCAGGAGGTCCTCCCTGGTCTGAATCTCTTTTCCGGTGAGAATCGCCAGCTCTGTCTCATTGGGCTTCACATAATCCACGCCCTGCCAGAAGCGGTCCGGAAGCCCGGCTACCGCGGGCGCCGGGTCCAGAATCACCGTTTTTCCCATATTTACCGCAAGGTTCTTCGCATACTCCACAGTGTCCACCGGGATCTCCAGCTGCAGGATCACAATGTCACACGCCTCAAGCAGGGAAAGGTTCCGGTCGATCATCCCCCGGTCCACCCGGCCGTTGGTTCCGGCAAGGATAATTATGGAATTCTCTCCATTCGCATCCACCGTAATATAGGCCTGTCCGGTAGGTACCCCCTTGATCACACCGACTCCGCTCACATCTACGCCCACCGAGCAAAGATTCTCAAGCAGGGCTTCCCCATGCGCGTCCTGTCCCACCGCACCGATCATACCCACCCGGCCGCCCAGCTTTCCAACGGCGTAGGCCTGATTGGCGCCCTTTCCGCCCGGAATCAGTGCCAGTCCGGTTCCGGAAATGGTTTCGCCCGCCTTGGGCATGACAGGCACATCGATCACACAATCCATGTTCAGACTCCCAATTACAAGAATTTGTTTCATGCGATTCTCCTTTCCTGTATTCGTCTGTCATCTGCATCTCTGGCATTATTTTACCACAAAGAATCCTCTGTTAAAAGCAGCTTTTCCCACAGACTGCCATCTATGACGCATCTGCCGCCTGCCTTCACCCGGCCAACACATACCTTCCTCTGAAGTTCGCACCTGTTCACAGTAACCGAAGTTCTGATTTTTTGCAGACAAAGGCTTGATTCACTTTTCTCTCTGTGATAATATATGCTTTTAAAAAAAGAAGGGGGAAACTATGTACGTAATTCTGACTCTCATCGCCGGAGCCTGTCAGGCTGCCATGGCAAGCCTGAATGGAATGATCTCCGACTATCTTGGAATGTTCGGCATGAGCCTGGTTGTCCACGCCATCGGAGGACTTCTGCTCATCCTTTATATGAAGATCTTTACCCATGAAAAGCTGAAAATCACAGGAATGCCCTGGTATCTGTACTCTGCGGGTTTTTTCGGTATTCTCCTGGTGGTCGTATCCAGCTACTGTATCGGAATCATCGGCGCCTCCTACATGACCTGTCTTTCCGTCACCGGTCAGATGCTGACCTCCGCGGTGATTGACCATTTCGGATGGTTCGGCATCCCGCGGGTTCCCTTTAACAAAAAAAGAATTCCCTGTTTTCTTCTGATCCTCGCCGGACTGATTGTTATAAACCTGTCCTGACCGGCTGCTTCATTCCGGCGGCAGAGATAAATATGAAAAAGGAATTCCCACAGCCTGACCGTTATAACAGGCTTTCTATATTCAGAAGGAGCGACCATTATGGCATTTGTACTGACTCTGGCATTTGTAAACGGATTTGCCACCGTAATCTCAAAAATGATCAACTACCGCTGCACGAAAGTGCTGGGAAAGAACAACGGCTCCCTGGTCAATTATGTGGTGGCCTCTGTTCTTTCCCTGTTCCTTCTCCTGATCTCCTCCCACTTCCAGATCGACCTTTACGCATTCACAGCAGCCCCCTGGTGGCTGTACCTGGGCGGAGTCTTTGGTATTGTGGCCTTCCTCATTTCCATGACTACCCTCTCCCACCTGAAGGTAATGGAATCCACCATTCTTCTCCTTGTGGGGCAGCTCACCGCCAGCGTTCTCTTTGACACCTTCGCCTTCCACAACATCAGCCCCGGGAAAATCCTCGGAATCCTCCTGGTGGCAGCCGGGATTGTCTGGGACAACATGCTCACCAGATAAAAGCAGGCGGGATTGCGCATGTGAGGGGAAGCGGCTGTGAATAGTAACCCTCTCTACAGCTCCCGGCATACACAGGCGACTCTCTCCAGAGCCTCCTCCATAATTTTTTCCGCATCCAGCTTCGCCACGTCCACGCCGTCCGCATACACATGATAGTAATGGTCAATTCCAAAGAACTTACAGAGGGCTTCCATATAGGGGCCGCCCATCTCCATATCGCCGCCTTCCCAGAGGCCGCCCCTTGTGGTTAGAAACAGCATCCACTGCCCCTTACACAGACCATAAAGCCCGGCGGATCCGCTGTCAAAGGTCACACCGTCCGCGGAAATATTCTCAATATAAACCTTCAGAACCGCAGGAACGCTTAAATCCCAGAACGGCGCACCCACGATCACGCCATCCGCCCGGGCAAACTGCCGGCCCAGATCAAAAAACGGATCGTCGTACTTTTTTTCCGCCAGAAGAGCATCTCTGGCTTTCAGCGACTCTGTGTTCAGGTATTTAAGGTCCAGATCCATAAGAGTCAGCGTCTCAAATTCCCAGTCCGGATGCAGTCCGGATAAAATTTCCACCGCCCGGTCCATAAGCCGCCTTGTCCGGGACTCTTCCCGCCGGACACAGGCGTCAAGCACAAGAATCTTTTTCATGATTATTTTCCTCCTTTTTGTTATTATTCTTTCCCCAGCAGGCTTTTCCCCACAATGACAAGCACAAACCATATCACTTCCAGAAGCACGATGGTTCCTCCCGGCTTCAGGCCCACATAATAGGAAATCGTCAGGCCCGCAACGGTCGTCACCACAGCCACGCCGATGGCGCTAAACAGCACATTCCGGTAGCTTTTCGCCATCTGCATGCCGCAGGCCACGGGAACCACCAGCATGGAAGAAACGATCAGAGTACCCACAGTCCGGGAGGCCACAGATACGGTAAATGCGGTCAGAATCATAAAGACGATATTCACCTTTTTCACCGGAACTCCGGAAATCCGGGCCGCATTCTCATCAAAGCCCAGATAGAACAGCTCCTTATACAGCAAAAACACAGCCAGAAGCACCAGCACGCTGACCACACACACCAGAACCATCTCCTGCGTACTGATAGAGACAATACTTCCAAACAGGAAGCTGCTGAAATTCGCATTGTTTGGCACAAAACCGGACAGAACACCGGCCAGGCCGATCCCGGCGGACATAATCACCGCGATGGAAATCTCAGAATAACGGGGAAGCTTCTTGCGGATCCCCTCAATTCCCAGAGCCGCTGCCACACACACAGCCATCGCGCCCACCACCGGATTGATTCCCAGAAGAAGACCAATGGCCACCCCCGCCAGGGACGCGTGGGACAGGGCATCTCCAATCATGGACATCTGACGGAGCACAATCGTCATTCCGATGCAGGGCGTGATCACCGCCAGCAGGATCCCCACAAGAAAAGCCCGCTGCATAAAGCTGTACTGCAAAATGCTCATACCTCCGTGAGCCTCCCTTCTTCCAGGCGAAGCACACGCCCCGCACCCTCGCACTCCTTTGTATTTCCGTGGGTAATCATAAAAATCGTAACCCCTTCCCTTTCGTTGATCTGATGGAGGGTCTGATAAAGTACTTTCACAGACGCCGCGTCCACCCCGGCGGTAGGCTCATCCAGAATCAGGAGCTTGGGATCCGCTGCCAGCGCCCGGGCCAGCATAACCCTCTGCTGCTGTCCTCCGGAAAGAGCGCCGATGCGGTGATGGATATACTCTTCCATTCCCTGCGCCGCCAGGGCTTCCCGGACACGCCGGCGATGCTCTTTGCCCGGAAGACGAAACCGGCCGATCTCTCCGTACAGACCGGTCATCATAATTTCCTCCACAGTAGCCGGAAAATTCTGATTGCGGCTGATGCTGTTCTGGGGCACATAACCGATTTTTGCCCCTTTAAACACCTTCGACACATCCTCCCCGAAAATACAGGTCACCCCGGACAGAGGCTTCAGCTCTCCGATCAGAATGCGCAGGAGCGTGCTTTTTCCACTTCCGTTCTCCCCGGTCAGAAGAACATACTCCCCCTCCTCCACGCGAAGATTCACCTGATCCAGAACCGGTTCCTCCCCATAATTAAAGGTCACCTGCTCCATGGTTATCACATCCACCACTGAATTCTCCTTCCCCCATTGTCCGGCATTTTCCTCATCCATTCAGCGCCTCCACAAGAGCTGCCAGGTTTTCCTCCATCACGGAGAAATAATCCGCCCCGGCTTCCTGCTGTTCCTGGGTAAGACCCTCAATGGGATTCAGAACCGCCGTCTGCGCTCCGATTTCCTCCGCAATGGTTTCCGCCACCTTAGAGCTTCCCAGCTCCTCATAGAAAATCGTAGTCACCTGATTTTCCTCCGCATACTGAATGATCTCCTCCA
Source organism: Clostridiales bacterium (assembly GCA_021203365.1). Taxonomy (GTDB): domain Bacteria; phylum Bacillota; class Clostridia; order Lachnospirales; family Lachnospiraceae; genus Blautia_A. The sequence continues at coordinate 50,655 of JAJQBI010000064.1, read as the reverse complement.
TTCGCCTGGGATCCGGCTCCGAGTCCGGAGATAGTCCATCAATGGCTACCTGATTCAGTTCATAAGCCGCGCAGAGGTATCCAAAAGCCTCATGGGCCACAACCACATCCCTGCGCTCTGCCTCGCCCAGCCGTTCCGAAAACTCCTGGTCCAGATCCTCAAATTCCTGGGCGTATACGGCATAGTTCTCCTCGTAAAATGTCTCATGCTCCGGATCCGCTTCCACGAAAGCGTCCTTTATGTTCTCCATCTCTTCCTTTGCTTTCAGTGGATCCAGCCAGATATGAGGGTCCGATTCCCCGCTTTCACTTTCCTCCAGAAGCTCCACATCCCGGGAGGCTTCCACTACCACCAGCTCCTGATTGTCAAGGGTGGCAAGCACATCCTCCACCCAGCTCTCCATACCTGCGCCGTTATAAATAAAAACGTCCGCCTCCTCAAGGGCCGCCAGATCTGAAGCCGACGGCTCCCAGTCATGGGGCTCCGTCCCCGCGGGAACCAGATTGGTCACCTCTGCCCGGTCCTGCCCTACCTTCTGCGCAAAGTCATACATGGGATAAAAGCTGGTGATCACACTCAGCTTTTCCCCGGCCCCGGCATCCCCGGCCAGCACCGGAACCGGCAGACCCGTCAGAAGGACTGCCCCGGTGAGCAGTGCCGCAAGCCTGTGTACTGTTCCTCTCATCATCTTTATTCACCTCCCTGATTCGGGCACTCCAAATCCCGGTCTGCCCTCATGCAATTCTTACAGTATCCGTACAAAATCGTGTGCTGCTGATCCAGTGTGAAAAAATGCTCTTCCTGAATATGCCGGGAAAAGCTGTCCATACAGCCGCAGTGCATGGGATAAGAGGAGCCGCATTTCAGGCAGACCAGCTTGCCCTGCCCGGCCTCCGCCGCCTCCCCCACATAACAGTACAGTGCAGGCGCACCGTCTACAGAGGGGATCTTCACCACAGTCTCATCCTGGGTCAGGCGTTCCAGAGTCCGGTAGACCGTCGTCTGCCCGATATGGATTCCATCGGAATGAAGAAGCTCCATACAATGCTCCACACTGAGAAAGGTTCCCTCCTGCTTTTTCAGGCAGCGCAATATGGTTTCCTGCTGCCTGGTCCGATATCTTTTTCTTTCCAGAAAACTCGCCTCCTGTCACTCCATCGGACGGATAGGAACCATCCTCCGGAAAAACTGAAATCCGATTTGAAAATCATTTTCATATTATAGACTGTTTTTGCATAATGTCAATACCTAAACGGACTCTTTCAAAATGCCCGGGTTCTTCCCTTCATAAAATGCATTCGTCTGGCAGGGTAGGGCTTTTTGACAGAAGCCGAAAAACCGCCGGTCTTTTCTATCGAAAATGACCGGCGGGAAATCAGATCCGTCCGTATTCAAGAATAATCTCTTTCAAAGACACCCCGGCCTCTTTTTGCAGGAGCATCCGTTTCGCCGGACTCTGCCGGGCGCGGATTCGATCATAGAGTGGCGTCAGGTATATTTCTTCTCCAAGCCTCCGTCTTTTCAGCCCATCCTCCGCCAGCGCAACAATCTGACCTGCCAGTCCATACAGGGCATCCGGATCCACAAAGCCCGGAAGTTCCCGCATAAGCAGCATCCTGCGCAGCTCCGCAGCGGTATAACCATGATGATAAATCACATGATCCTGCTCCATTAACTCGTCCAGCCCGGACAGATTCTCCATCAGACCCACATGAAAAGCCGCTACAGTCATACTCTCAGCGGCTGGCTGACAGCAGGCACTGCGAAACTCGATGGTCCCCCGGAAGGTCAGATCCTCAAATTTAAAAGTCCGAAGATATTTCACATCTGACAGGTCTGGAACCACCTCTGTCTCTTTATACACACCATCTTCATAGTATTCTCCCAGGACCGAATGCCGATCAAAATAATCCATAATACAGACCGGCGGAAAATTGATATATTTCTCCCCTCTCTCCACACAGTAAAGACTGGTAGACTCAATGTAAGCCTGCAAATCCTCCATGCTGTTCAGATCACAGTCAAACATCCCGATGTTATGTGGATTCAGCCCGTGGGTGCTGTTTTCCCAGAACATATCCCTGCAGCAGAGCCTCTCCTCATCTTCGTCCAAAAGCACTGAATTGGCGAAAAGAAGTCCCTTCACTGGCTCCACACGTGAAAAGGCCCTGAGTGCCTTCAGCAGATCTTTCTCACGAATATCCAGCTGTACCTGAGAAGCACTGGAAAAGGTTCCGAAATCCGGATGGCGGTGAAAATACATGGGCTTCTGAAAGTAACGGGGATAAGATTCCAGGTGATGGAACAGCATCCGGTACCGGCCATTCTGGATAGGCACATTGTGATTATAAAGCCGATAAGGATTGACACCCATTCCGGTCAGGGTATAGTGAAACACCCCAAAGGCCTCCCACAGCCAGAGATAATATCGGCGGAAGCGCTGATAAAGGGTATGCAGATCCCCGCCCCGGCCCAGAGACAGCTCAAGATTGTTATAGGAACAGTCGAAGGAAAGAATATCTCCCGTAGCCTCATGGGCAGCTGCATACATATTTCCCTCATCATCGATTCCGGAGGGGACAAAACCAAATTCCTGCACAAAGTCCATGGCAACCTGATGTACGTGGGCAAAATTCACGGGTTTACGTTCCAGATTCACGATGGGAAATTCAATCTCAATACCGATAAAAGATTCCCGTTTCCTTTTCGTGGGCTCAATATATTTCTGATAAAGGCGTTCCCGCACCATTTCTTTCTCCATTTTTTCCTCCTGCCGTTACTTTAATCCATCCGCTCTTCCCTGCTCTGAAAATGAAATTTCCGGATATTCCCGGGCATTTACTAAAGACTGGCAAAAACTTCATAAAGGTACTTCAGATCTTCTTCGTTCTCCTCATAGGCATGGCCATGATTAGTTCCCACAAATTGAACCACTCCATCCCGGTACCCCAGAAGAGTGGTCATGGGCGCAGGATTCCAGGTACCTTTCCCCAGCGGTTCCGTGGAAAAGGCAACACCGTCTTTTGTCTGCCGGATCTGAAGAGAGCCCTCATAGTTAGTATGCATGTATAAATACTCTCCATCGTAAAGAAGCAGATTCAGCTTATTCCCCTTAGCCATATCCGAAACCATCTCGTCCAGCAGCCGGAATCGTCTTCCCGCATCCGGAGCTCCATTGGACAAAGCCTCCCGGCTCATCTCCTTAAGCACATAGAGGAGAATCCGCTCGCTGTCCGTATCTCCCCGCTGAGCCGATACAAGGCAGTGCATGGGCGGATAATCAAAAATCGTGCCATTGTGTATCAGAACCCACGGTCTTCCGGTACAATCCTTCCCCATAAATGGATGGCAGTTCCTGTACTCCACATTTCCGATGGTGGCATAACGGATATGGGCAAAAGCCGTCCGGGATTTCACCGGCACAGACAGCCGTTCCTTCAGATACCGGCTCTGATCTGCCTGCACGGGTTCTTTTTCCAGGTGAACCTCTTCCCCATTCATCAGCGCCAGTCCCCAGCCGTGGGGATGACGGCCGCTGTGGCTGTAAAATTCCCTCAGATATTCATTCAGCACCACAGGCTGCCTGGCACTGATCCCAAACAGCTGACACATACCTCATCATCTCCTGTCTCTCCTACTTTTTTCATATAGCAAAAATCTTCTTTCCATTTCTTCCCCATAATTCCTGGCCAACGAAAGCCCCTTTTCCATGTAATTCTGTCCATAAGAGCGCCGAACCTGTACCGCATAGCGCCGATCCGGATTTTCCACCTTCTCCCGCTGGAAAGACAGGCAGTCAAAAGTCTCTCCATTCAAAACGCCGAAAGAAGCTTCCATCTCATCCAGCAACTGAAGAGCCGCTCTGCGAATTCCAACCAAGCCTCCTTTTTCCATACGCAGACAAATGTCCTGTTCTTCATAAAGAGCCGCCTGCTTCATATTGTATATGGCATCCGCCTGCTCCACCGCTGTAAACTCCTCATCCGGCAGTCTCATCAGATATAAGATAAACTGATAAATAAATTCCAGGTCTCTCTGATCAATCCCCACAGGGGAGAGAGGATTCAGATCCAACATCCGAAGCTCGATATGATCCACACCCCCGATTCTCAATGCCTCCAACGAGTTTTTTCCACGGGGCTTTAAGCGAACCGGATAGTATAATTCAGAGGGTGCCTTCAGCTTTCCCTCCCGCACCAGACGGACAATCCCGTCCACATAGGCCTCAAGGCCCGAGTAATCCATAATTGGCGTGAACTCGTTCCAATAGCCGATCTCACTGCAGCGAGGCGAAGCATAAGCCTCCCGCATTTTCTCCTTTTCCGGAGGGAGTCCGCCATAAAACGGATCCAGAATGGGACTGGCCGCTGTGAGATAGACAATAAGCCAGCTGTATTTTGTAATTTTCTTCCCAAGCTCCAGGTAAATATGGTTTTTATACTCCTGGTAATCTGCCAGACCACTCTTCAGAAAATCTGCCCGCAGCAGTCTCTCCGAAAATGAAAAATTAAAATGAATTCCGGAAAACAGCATTTTCCATTTTCCATATCTGGAGGCAAGGTACTCCCGATATCGTCTTTTATCACTGTGGCTGCCGATAAAACGAGCCACCGGAATTTCCTCCTCCCGAAGAACCCGGGGCGGGCTGGAAAAAGGCCACAGATATTCCGGACCACCCGGAAGGTGAAGGAGACTTGTCACAACCCGTCCGTGAAGCTCTGTCAAAGCCTCCATAAGGGCCGACACACTGGAACAGACATCCGTAATCAGTTCAACCTGATTCTCACAGAAATCCCGGTCAATCTGCCTGTCTCCCGGAAAAGGATGGGGTGTTCTGGACAGATAACACTGGCTGTCCACCCGCAGGCTTTCCTTTTCCAGGCCAAATGCCCCCTCAGCACCATGTTCTCTCCACTGCGCTTCCTCCAGCTGAAATCCCATCTTTCCAACCTTCCTCCTTTATGACCTTTTATTTACATGAACATGCTACACCCTGGTATCCAAACCTCATTGTGTACTATACCATTATATTCCTATTAAGTCAATATGTTTTATATGTTTTAAAACCCGTTTCCATGAAGGATTCTCAACCCCCTTCTGACAAACACATCGAACAAAGATCCGAATCAGGACAAAAAACAAAGCTTTAATTTTGCCATGTTCAGCATCCATCCTTATTATTCCTGCAAAAAAGAACGGTGATTTGAGAAAAAACAGAATATCCGGAAAAAGGAAAATACGATAGGATAAATATGAACCGGAGGAATCCGTAATTAACAACGGATTCTCCCGGCTCAATGGCTCGAAACGAGCGGTGGTGATATGGAGGAAAAATAAGAGAGGTTTATCAAAATGTCAAAAAACAAAAAAATCGCAGTCTGCATTTTCGCCATTGCCTTTTCCTTTGGTCTGAATATCACTGGAATCTCCCCGATCCTGGGCGTATTAAACGAAAAATACGCCGGATACGGAACCAGTATGGTACAGCTGCTTCAGACACTTCCCTATCTGTCACTCATGGCCGGTTCCCTGCTCGTGGGTGAACTCACCACAAGATTTACCAGGAAAAAAATCGCCATGGCAGGACTTCTGATCATCGGTCTGTGCGGCGTATTTCCCCTCTTTTCTGAAAGCTTCGCCGTCCTTTTTGCCGCCCGGCTGCTCATCGGCTTCGGCTTCGGAATTCTCGGGCCCATGACCTCTGCCATTATCACAGATTTTTTCCCACCGGAACAGCGGGCCGGATACCTTGGCCTCCATATAGTGGGAATGGGAATCGGAACCATGGTCAGCAATCTGGCCGGCGGTGCCCTGGCCAGCCTTCAATACCGGTACTTCTTTCTGGTTTACGCGGTCGCCTTTGTGTCCCTCGCAGTGATCCGTCTGATCCTCATCGAAACCCCGGTAACCGCTCACAGAAAAGCATCGGATCTGAAGCTGAACGGCATGGTATATGTCATCTCCTTCGCCTCCCTTGTCCATACGCTGTTTATCAACGCCTACAGCACCAATATCGGAATTTATGTCCAGGAAAACATCACCACAAATACAACTGTAACCGGACTTGTAACCGCAGTTAACGCAGCCTTCGCCCTCCTCGTCGGAATGTTTTTCGCAAAAATAGCCGGACTTCTGAAGAATTTCACCATGCCCTTCTCCCTCTTTGCCGCGGCGGCCGGCTATGGAATTCTTCTGGTTCTTCCGGGGATGGCAGGCGTATATGTGACCAGCGCCCTGTGCGGCGTCTCCCAGAGCTGTTTTATGGCCATCGCGAGCTACCTGATCACCATCTCCGTAGAGCCGGAAGCTGTAGCAAAGGCCAGCGGAATCTTCTCCGTTATCGGCGGAATCGGCGGCCTGGCCGCTCCCCTTATACTGGGCAACACCTCCGCCGCTCTCCTGGGAGAAAACACCGCCAACCATCAGTTTATAATCGCCTTCGCGGGAATGCTGATTTTTGGTATAATTGTCACTTTCATCACCAGCAGAACTCCCGAAAATAACAGCACAGGGCAATAATAAGGCGAAGTTTTTTTCAGCGTATCTGTCCTGAAGGGAAACTCTTTTGTCTTTCCTCCCAAAAACAGCCGGTCATTTTCCGCCGGCTGTTTTTATGACAGTAAATTATTCGCTCAGAAGGCAACCTCAGTTCCAAAGAGGGCGTGCTCATCCAGATACCGGGCAAAGGTTTTTGTCTTCCTCTTTTCCGCATAATCCTCCGACCAGTAATACCCTTTCAGTTCATCCATGTATCCATTATAATCACACAGATACACATAAACTGTGTCTGTATTCCGCCCATAGGTCTGGTACACAGAGGCAGAATTTCCCTGATGCTCCAGCAGATCCCCATCCGCGTCACAGATTGCAATAAAGTAGTCGCAAGCCTGGGCATCCGAAGGCAGAATCATATCCGCGGTGATTTCATAGAGACTCCGGGTCACCCGGGAAATTCCCTCGCCATCTCCGTTGGTCTCATCCACGGCCACCGTCCGTATCTCCTCACTCTCCATAGAAACCGGGACGTAAAAACTCCATTCTCCATCATAATTCTTTGTATCAAAGACAAGCCTGTCTTTTACCTCCCCATCTCCAGACGTAGCCGTCTCCATTTCCCCGGTGAGCAGCTCCGCCCAGATCCGATGAATATCCAGGGCAAGGGTAAAAGTATCCGGCAGCTCCTCTGTCAGGTTATCCAGGGCAATGCGGGCAATCCCCACAAAAGTATTTGCGTCCTCAAACTGTCCTTCCAGATAGTACAAAGTGAGATTCCCTTCCTCCATTTCACAGATGGACACATCCGCCAAAAGCTCCAGCCGGTCGTAGGACAGCTGGTAATCCTCCATATTTTCCGTTTTGATAAAATCCGCGGGAAATTCCTCCTCGTTTTTGATTTCCATGGAAAAATACAGGGCCTCCGAGCTTCCGGAAAATTCCGAAAGGGTAACCGTAATGGAACCAGAGGTCTGCACATAGTCATTTCCCCCGTCCTCCCCCGCGGCCGAAGCGGAACCTTCCTCCGCGTCCAGGGATGTGGCAAGAGTGACCGCGTTTTCGCTGTAATTTCCCTTATAGGAAACTTCCTGCTCCACCTGAGCAAACAGCCCTCCGATAACGGGAAGTCTGGCCGCCAGAGCGGGATTTATCTGTCCAAGCGCCAGCAGCACCGCAAAGACCGCTGCCGCACTTCCCACACCCGTCAGAATTTTCCTGGCTCTTCTCCTGTTCTTCCTTTTTCGAATTGTGGCAAGGGTTTCTTCCACCCTGCCCTCCAGGCGAGCCGAAACCGGTATATCTTCAAAACGTTTTGTCATATTCATCCTCCTCCAAATAAACACGCAGCTCCTTTTTGGCCCGGTACAGATAGGATTTCACCGATCCCTCCGGAATCTCCAGCACCGATGCGATCTCACTGATTTTCAGGTCATTGAAATACTTCAGAATGACCACGGAGCGGTATCTCTCCGGGAGTCGATCGATGGCATGAAAAAGGTCCCATTTTTCCTCCACAGAGACCGCCGGCTCCAGGGAAGTCCTTTCCCCTGCTCCTCTCTCCTCCACATCTCCTGGAGAAATCCGGCTGCAGCGCCGCAAATGCAGCTTCGCACAGTTAATCAGAATCCTGGTCAGCCAGGTCTTAAAGAATTCCGGTCTCCGCAGCCTGCCCATTGACTCATAGGCCTTTAAAATACACTCCTGCACAATATCCAGCGCATCATCCTCGTTTTTCACATACAGAAATGCAGTTCTGTACAGATATTCCTGGTGCATATGAATCAGCTGGCCAAAAGCATCACAGTTTCCCCCCATGGCCCTTCTGACCAGATGCGGATCCGCCCTCTTCAGAGCTCTTTCTTCTGTTGCCATAAAAGACATAACCGTCTCCTTTCTTTTCCACAGTCTGCAGAAGGACTTCCTCCGCCTTCGCAAAAGAAAACCCCGGTACCATCTGTCGGCAGCCACACCTTCGAAGGAATCTTTCTCTTTGCTGCTTACACTTATTAGATACTTCACAGGCCCAAAAAGATACAGGAAAACAAAAGAGCATTCAGGAGATTTTTTTCTCTCTTAAATGCTCTTTTAAAGATACACACACATCTCAGACGGATTCTTTCCGTAAACCGCCGGAGCGGTTATTAATACATGATTGAAGCGGCAAAAAGTATTTTGTCGCTATGATACGCGGATTTCCTCACAGAGCGCCCTGCGGGTGTCCGCACTTCGTGCTCCCGAAATCCTTGTATCATTACATATTCCCGGCAGCTGAAAAATCCCGGATTTCGTACTTCTCAATATCAATCACCGCGCATCCGTCCGCCTCAAAGGAAATCCCCCGGGCCTTTCCGGGTGTGTACAGGCAGGCGGAGAGCGCCTGCTCCCCATCGTTTACAAAAATCTCCGCGGAAAAACGGTCCAGAATGAAACGAAGCTTCAGCTCTCCGTTCTTTTCTCTGACGCGCAGCTTCCGCTGATTCACAATATTATACCGCAGTCCGGACCAGGTGCGGTCCAGATGAAGGATGTTTTCTCCTGGCCAATAAGTCAGAGCCGTATAATACCGGGCATCCTCCGCAAAGTAAACTGTAAATCTGCGGCAGCCCTTTTCCAGGCGGATTCGGACAGTCATATCCAGAATACGGCCCTCAATCCCCGGAAAACGGATCCGTCCTTCCCGCTTTCCTGATTCCGAAGCTCCGGAAATCTTCTGTTCCCTGTAAATTACCGGATGGATCCGGTAAGCCTCCAGCTCCCGCACGGGGTTTTGAATCAGCCGTCCGTCTATAATACGGAGTTCCCGGGGAATGGTGAGCATACCAAACCACTTCGCCCCCTCCGGGCAAAACCGGCTGCTCTCCCAGGACTGCATCCAGGCAATCATGATCCGTCTTCCATCCGGCATAAGCAGAGTCTGCGGCGCATAAAAATCCAGGCCGAGATCCACAGGCACCACCTTTTCCCGGCGGAAACTATACGTTTCTTTCTCATAACGGCCCATCAGACCGATCACCTCATTCCCGCTGTGAAACTCCAGACCTTTCGCCTGCATTTCCATGGGAGAGACAAGGAGAAGCTCCATACCGTCCAGCTCAAACATATCCGGGCATTCCCACATTTTTCCGTATTCATTCCTGCATCGGTCTACCGTGGCAAGATACTCCCACCTCATGCCATCCCTGCTTCCAAACAGGAGAACCGCACCGCTGGTATCGGAGGTCCGGTTGACGGCCACCGCAAAAAAGCGCTTTTCTTCCTCATCCCACCATATTTTGGGATCCCGGAAGTCTTCCGCGCTGCCGCCCTCCGGAAGATTCTCCCCGGTCAGAACCGGATTGCCCGAAAAGGACTGATAATTCAGCCCATCCCCAAGGGCAATGCACTGAGTCTGACGTGCACGGCCTTCCCTTTCCCCGGACACTCCGGTGTACATCAGCAGATGTCTTCCGTCCGGCAGTTCCACCGCACTGCCGGAAAAACAGCCGTTCCGATCATATTCCCGTTCCGGAGCCAGCGCCGCCGGTAGGCGTTCCCACCGGATAAAATCCCGGCTTTTCAAATGCCCCCAGTGCATGGAACCCCACTGCGTCCCATAGGGATGATACTGATAAAATAAATGAATCTCGCCTTTATATAAAGAGAATCCGTTGGGGTCATTGAGCCATCCCACCGTCGGGGTCACATGAAACAGCGGGCGCTCCTCCCATGAGATTTCCTCCCCGAAAACCCTTTCATATTCTCTCGCCTTTTTCAATCGATCACTGCTCATTTCCTCATACCTTCCTCTTCATAAATACAAAAATTTCCATCACTCGCCCGCGCCCTTCTCATACAAAAAGCTCACATATTCATAGATCTGTCTGAAATCCACCTCACACTCACCCCCGAAAATTCCTACAGGAATCTTCGAATCAAATCCATAAATCGCGGGATAGTTATCCGCCTCAAAATCATAGACGATCACCCGCTTCTGCATGGGGTCCACCATCCAGTATTCACGCACTCCCGCATTCATGTATTTATTCAGTTTGACAAACATATCCTTCCTTTTCGTGGATTTCGAAAGAATTTCCACCACAAAATCCGGGGCGCCATAGATACAGCGCGCAATGATTCTGCTCCGATCACAGACTACGGTAATATCCGGCTGAACCATGGTCCTGTCATCACAGTCCAGCTGCACATCCAGCGGTGACAACATCGCCATACATTCCCCGCCCTTCTCCATAATATAAGTCTGAAGCATACTCCAGATCTGGGAAACCAGTATCTGATGGACAGAGGAAGGAGACGCCATGTCGTACAAAATGCCATCGATCAGTTCCACTCTCTGCTCCTCCGGAATTTCATAGTAATCCCGCAGTGTATACTGGCCCTGAGTTCCTCTCCTCCTGATATCATAACGCGCGGCCGGTTCACGAACCATTGCTGCGTCCGCCTCTGGCACCCTGCCATATGTCCACGGCGCGTCAAGTACCCTTTCCAGCGCCCGCAGAGTTTCATACCGGGGTGTCTTCGTCACGCCTGCGAAGATCTTCTGCACAGTCCCCAGCGGTATTCCCGACCACTCAGAAATCATCTCGTTTGTATACCCCAGTTCCTTTTTCCTGCTTTTCATCTCTTCTACAGTCATTGAACTCAACTTCCTTTTCCACGACAAATTTCCGTTTCTTTCTATCACCATGATACTAAAACATCGGGTGTATGTCAACCGTTTTATTTCCATTTATTTTCTTTTTTTATGCCATGATTATGCCAAAGCGAAATCACAGGATCACAGCATGGAAAAGGAAGGCAGAAACGCCTCCCCACTATACCAGTTTCCTGCTATACATGCAGCGCGGAAAATCATCGAATCACAGTCCCTCTACTTTCTTTTTTTCATCCCGTATGCTCTGAGCTCCTGATGAAACGCGCTTCTCCGGGAATATTTTGCCCGGTACTGTTCCATCACTCTCTGCCTGCCTCCCGGCTCCCCGGCAGATTCCTTCACCTCGCCCAGAGCGGCCACGTAAGCCGCGCACTCAGCGTAATAATTTCTCCTGTTGGCTTCCATAATCCCCTGCACACGCAGTTCGATCAGCTCTTCCGCGCGTTTTAAATAAGCCTCTCTCTGCTCTGAAGACAGGCGCACCGTTCTCTTCCACGCAGAAAAGGTTTTCCAGAATCTTTTCACCTCATCCTTTCCTTCGTCTGCCTCCACCGCGGTGGAAAAATCCAGGTTTCCCACATGGCGGATAACCATTCTGCACATCTCTGTTCCACCGGTCTTCAGCTCTTCAGATTCCAGCAGCAGAAGCAGAAATGACGCCAGCCCGCATTTCATGAAGGAACCGCTCCATCCCAGCGGCCTTTTTACATTCATTCCTTCCGCTAAGACAATTTCAAAATCCCCTTCCAGAAAAGCAAGCATAAATGCCATGGTTTTGTCCACAACATTTTCTGTCAGCTCACCTTTTCCCCCTGGCATGTCGGACCATTTATTTTCCATATAAAAGCCACGGCATATTCCGGAAAGCTTCCCCAGATATTTCGAAGTATCATGACAGGTCAGCCGGACCCTCATATAATTCGCTGCGGTAGAATCAGAGCGAAACGCTTCCAGCATACAGTCGTCCTGCTCTGCCTCTTTATTCAGATCCATGGCCATCCGCAGCATCAGAAGAGCGATTCTGCTTCGAACCACATATTTCTTATTAATCCTTTGCAGCGCTTCCTGCCCGACCGCATATAATTCCGTCTCCTCGGACGCAGAAGCTTCCTTCATCTGACTCTTTATATATTTTTCATACAGCCCGGGATGCTGATCCGCATATCGCCGCGCGTTTTCCAGAAGACAGCAGTCATCGTCCGCCAGCTCCATCGCCTCATTCAGAAGTTTCTGAGAAAGCCTGCCTGTCTGGATGCCCAGATATGAAATCCAGGCCTTCAGAAACTGGTCAAATTCCGGCAGACCATCCTCCTGCTGCATCAGCTGTTCCAGAGTGAGCCCATAAGAAGTATAATTAGAAAAAATCCAGTAAAGTGCGTTTGGCCTGTCCTTTGGCTCTGAAGCGCGATATTCCGCATACAGCGCACAGAGAAGCACTTTTTTCATATCAATCTTCACAAGTCTTTTTTCCGCCATCTCCGACAATGACAGAGGTTCGTCTACACATTCCGCATATTCCCCAGTGACGAAAATCTCCAGCTCCAGCAGAATCTCCGCGATTTCGCTTCCAGTCACATATGCTTCATTATCCACACACTCATACAGAAAAGCGCAGGCTTTTTCAAGAATCCTTCCAATTCCATCCGGATCCGAGAAAAGAAATTCTTCCTCGACACTGTTATACCAGTCATCATACTCCTCATTTATCTCGCTTTCCAGCTCCAGCTCACCATTCTCAATTCTGGCCAGCTCCGCAGCCATGGCGTCGCATCTCTCCGGAAAACTCTGCGCTCTTTTGTCCTGTGTCAAAGCCCCTGGATCTCCAATTCCTCTCAGGGCATCCAGGAATTCCTCTCTTTTTTCCACAGGCAGCTTCCGCGCGGTTTCATGAATAAAACATGCCAGCTCCTCACGGGTTCGAGCCGCGCATTCTTCATCTGTTAATTTTAAAAATCTCGGCAGGTTCATATAAGGCCTCCAAATCATTTAAGCCGGCTTTCATTGGCCGTTTTCATTCGCATCAGATAATTTCTGTAATTATCTGTTTTTATAGTATCATATGATTTCGAAAGTATCTACCCTTAAATCACGCCTCTGCGATATGCCGGAAAAGGCAGATGGATATTTCCATCTGCCTGAGATATTTTTTGCGTCGTTTTCCTTAAATGTCCGGACTGTCCATGCCAGAGTTCTCCTCCGCCTCTGCCATGGCCGCTTCAATGTCAGGATTCTGATTGTAAAATCCGCTCCATACTTCCGAATAAAAAGTATACATATAGCTCCACACATCAGAATACATGTCATACATTTGGGACCAGCCTGTTGAATAATCATCATACATTGCAGACCAGGTCCCGGATATTTCCGCGTAACCTTCTGTGTCATATCCATCGCTTATAACATCATCAAGAGCACTGTACACATCTCCATACAGGTCATCCCACTCATCATAATAATCCCCCAGCGCGTCATCCCAGGAGTCATAAAAATCACCCATCGCATCATCCCAGGAGTCATAGTCATAAAAATCCACTGTATCGACCATCATTTCGTAATAAGCGAGCGCGCTTTTCTGAAGCAGATTATAATATGTAAGCGTCTCCCTTTCTATCTCCCCATAATAATCCTTAAAAGCCTGATAATTACTCACATATCCGGAATAGGAATCTGCCAGTGCAAGCAATTCTGCAGTTTTTAAGGCATTTTCTTCCGCCAGCGTTTCTCCTTCTGCTTCTATAAATCCGCATATATCCTGGAGTTCCCGGGCCTCGCTGAGATCCGTAATTACCGGTCCTTCGTTCCCGGCCGCCGATACAGAGTCCGATACAGCCTCCTCATTTCCTTCCTCGGCAGTCTCATCTTCGGACGCTTCCAGCAACGCCTCTTCAATTACAACATCCGTTCCCATTACAGGATCTGAACCGGTAAAAACATCCTCCCCGGCCGTTACACTGACCGCCATATTTGCCGTCTCAAGCTCTGAGCAGTATGCAAAAGCACCTCTGTCCAGCGTGCAATTATCAGAAATATTCACCTCCTCCACAGAGCTTCCCCTGAAGGCGTCTTTTCCAACTTGAACATTTGACAGAATCACAACATTTGCCAGATCATCAACGTAAAAAAATGCTTCATCATCTACGGTCACATTTTCTCCAATTGTCAGACTTTCAATTCCCTCAGAATAAGCAAACGCATCCTTTCCAATCACAGAATTCGCCGGAATAAATACTGTTTTCGGGAGGTCTGAGCCTCTGAATGCATCTTTCCCGATCGAAACACTCCCTTCAAATGTCAGGCTTTCCCTAATTCTTGAATAATAAAATGCTTCTTTTTCCATAATTGTTCCTGCAGGCAAAGTTACATTTTCCAGTGAATCACAATATGCAAACGCATCGTCATAAATCACGGTTTCAAGAGCGGAATCATTATTCTCAATTACAGCAATGTTCTCCAAATCCGAGCATCCCCTGAAGGCATCGTCCTCAATCGTAATTCCACTTGATATGATAACTGAATCCAAATCCCCCGCATAATAAAAAGCTTCATCCTTCAGGATAACTCCCGTTGAAATTGTCAGAGATTTTATACCGCTGGAATAGGCAAACGCCTCCTTACCAACGGTTGTTCCCGATGGGATTACAACCGTCTCCGGCAACTCTGCTCCTCTGAAAGCCTCCGACCCGATATCAACATTTTCAGGAAGATTTAATTCTGTATGAATCACAGAATAATAAAAAGCATCGTCTTTTATTGAGACCACGGATGCCGGGATTGTTACACTGTCAAAGGTATCATAATCAAATACTTTTTCTTCAATTACAGAGACAACATAGCCATCTATCTGTTCCGGGATTATCAGATTTTCATCCCCATCATATCCGGTAATGGCGGCTGTGTCATCCTCCAGTACCTCATATTCAAAGATGCCTTCCGCATTTACAGCAAATGAACACAGAAAACACCCAATTACAACAGCCATACTGTACCTGACGAATCTTCTCATCCTTATCCCCTTCCTTTCCATCTCCATATTCCTGTATGGCACATCGGCTTATACCAGCAGTTTTTAGGATTCGTTTATTGCACCATTCCTGAAAAAAATACTATGACTGCACCTTCCGTGCAGTCAACAGATATTTTTTCCCGATTCGCATGCCTGTTGTTCAGGATAAAATCCGCAATTTCCAATTAATAAGCAAAAGAATCCGGATTGCAATCGACGTAGAAACCTATACTGCAGATATCGATTCTACTGCTGTAATGGCTTATGCGTGGATGGTAAATGAGTATTCCTTTGAAACACCTGCCGTGTTCCACGGTGTGGCGATCCAGGCGGATGATGTGGCGGATCAGCTGAGTGCATCCATTGGCGCGGATATGGTGTTGTGTTACCTCGGTATTGATTAACAGAATATCGGGTATTTTGTTTCAACATTCGACATTAATTAGCCCAATAAGGGCTGGTTGCCCCATGAACAAAGCCTGCATTTCCTCTCAGTGGAAATACAGGCTTTAAGATTTTTCTGTGCAATTATCTCAGGCTGTTAAGAATAAATATAAATAAAGAAGACACACAAGCAGTACAACAATACCGACCAGAATCAGAATGATTTTTCCCTTCATGGTTTTTTTCTTCGTCCTCCTTCTTTTCTTTTGTTTTTTCTTCATGGAATTTTCCTCCTTCACTTATTTATCTGCAAAAACGATTTTATATTCTTCCAGATCATATACATTGCCAAAGAATCCGGTAAGGATTGTTTCCACATTTTTTCTGGCATCATCCAAAAGGCCATTTTCTATCGCGTCCTCTTTAGCGGTAGTCTCAAGATCTTTCAATGCATCGTTATTTTCTGACAGACTGATTCGATTATAGATGCTTTCATCCTCGAGATATATTTTTAAAGAATCCAGATCTATATCGCAGCTTAAAACCTCTGCCTCTGGCAATGTCACTTCAATGGTCATCTCATTCTCTGACCACTCAATTTTCTCAAAATTATATCCCGCTTTTATCGTGACATCATAACTGTACACATATTTACTCTGTGTAAAAGGTAAAGTAACTCCAAATAAATCGCGGGAACTGTCCGTAACATTTACCTCTCTGCAATACGCCGCCTGCGTAGCCAGCTCTCCGATATCCTCAAATCCTATTTTTGTTGTCGTGCTTTCTGACGAATCAGTAGTTTGCATTCCAAAGAACACCACCGCAGCCACTGCCAGAAGAATTATCACTGCCAGAAGCCCTTTTACATAATAATGGCCAAACTGATTCGTAATAAATGCCTTGACTCGATTCTTAAGACCTTCTTTATTCTCTTTTTCCGTTAAATTTTTTTCTTCACTCATGTTCCTTCTCCCCCATAAGGTTTTTTCTTCAGTATTTTTAATATGAATAAAGTCTGTATCCACATTCAGATAATGTCCCAACACAACTGCATCGTTGGCCTGTATCAAAAAAACAATATCCCCCTCATAGCTAAAGACTACAATAACTCTCTTTTTTCCAAAGCATACGCTCTTACAGGCTTTCTTTACGATTCATTATATCAATCCGGGTCTTCAATATCCAGACCTATTTCACATAATTTTCGCATTTTTTTCACAAAAAATGTATTTTACATAAACCTGCCAGCCCCTATTTTCATGTTCCAATAAAAACTGAAAGAAGCAGAACCTGCGCTTTCCCCTCGCAGGTTCTGCCCTCTTTATAATATCGCTGCAGATTCCATCCTCACGAATCTGAACAGATATTGGAACTCATAACGCCTCTCCACAATCAGGATATTTCTATGGCCGCCTCCGTAAGCTTCTGAGCAACCCTGGAGGTTACTTCCAGATAATAAACAGCCTCGGCGTCCGTCATTTCTTCTTCCTCCAGTGCCTCAATACTTTGTGTGAATTCCGCATATTCAGAAAGCAGGCTCATATATTTCGCCAGCAACGTTGCGTCACTTGCATCGTAGGCTCTCATGAATTCTATGTATTCGTCCATAAATTCCTCATAATCATCCAGCATTTTTTTGAAATCTTCCCGGATGACATCGTCGGAAACTGTTTCCACAGTGGTTGAATCCCCGGCACTGTTTTCCATGGATTCCTCCGCCGAACCTTCGGAGATCACCGGTGTCGCCGTTATCTCTGTACTTTCTTCTCCGGAATCTGCGATCTCTTCTCTTTCGGTCTTTTCCTGGTTCATCTCATATACCGAATAACCTACAATGGCTGCACACCCAAGAATGGCTGCTATAACGATTGTCAGAATCATTTTAAAAATAAATTTCAGGAATTTCATACCTTCGCTCCTTTTTCTGAATTTCTTGTTTTCTGATGCAGAGGAAATGGATTCTGCCAGGTTGTTTCTTTCTCGCGCCGCCGGACTTAAAGGGCGGCTATCTCCTGATAAATTCTATCGATCAGGCTCTGAAGCTCCTCCTTTCTTGCCTTCAGTTTTTCTGCCTGAGATTCAAGCGCTGCCTTCTGCTCATCCCCAGACGCATGGAGCATCGCCCGGATCTCTTTTAATGAAAATCCAATCTGCTGATAAAACCGGATCCGTCGGATTCTGTCCTCCGCCTCCAGGTCATATAACAGATATCCATACTTGTTTTTCCCGGACGGTGATACAAGTCCGGCTTTCTCATAACCCTGCACAGCTCTTCGGGAAACGCCAGTGTCCGTGCAGATTTCACGTAATGTTTTTTTTCCCAATGCAACCACCTCCATACCCTAAAACTGCACGCCGCGTGCAGTCAAGCTGATTTTTCCGGCAGAATCACATTTCCTTATAAGGAACTGCAGATTTTGCGATTGGATGGTTGCATTCAAAAAAATTAACCAGCTGGACGTACCAGCTGGCCTGACAAAAATAAATAGTTCAGTTGTTTATATCTTCAGCTAAATTTATCATCTACAGTAAAAATGCGTAAATTAAGAATTCTGCCGCAATGGCAGCCAGAACACACACCATGACCGGCATTTTTCTCCACGCAAATCCGCCTGCAATACATCCACCGACAATTCCAACCCATGGAACCGAATCGTCAACTGTAAGGATGCCGGGGAAAATAAGTGCCGCCATTGCGGTATAAGGTATAAGCTTTAAAAATTTTTCTGTTTTTTTGCCAAAACGCATTCGTTCAACAAAGAGAACGGGTAATGCTCTGGGAATAAACGTTACAATTGCCATTCCCAGTATCAGAAGCCATATTTCAATATGCATTTCATCATTCCTCCAACGGGACAAAGAATGTACCGATTCCTGCACACATAAGTGTAGATAAAATCAAAGCCCAGCTGGATTCCAGACATTGACACAGAAGGGCATTACAAAGTGCTGTCAGTATTACCAGTAAACCAAGCCTGTGGTTATGCTTCAGGTCAGGCATCAGGATAGCTAAAAACATGGCATACAGTGCAATTCCAAGGCTGGCAGTCAGGACCGGCGGCAAAAAATCAGATGCTATGGCACCAATCGCCGATCCGGCAATCCAGGAAGTGTATGTTACCGTGATCAGGCCGAGAAAGGTAAAGACAGAGCCGGTATCTTTTTTGTTCGTCGCAAAGATCGCAAAAGACTCATCTGTTACACCAAAGGCAGCCAGCAGCTTTAACGCAGGCTTCGCATCTCGAATTTTATTTACAACACAGGTACTCATGATCAGATGGCGCAGGTTTAGAATAAAAGTAGCAAAAATGATTGCTATTAACGCCGCACCCTGTTCATACATACCTGCCGCCATCATCTGGCTTGCTCCCGCAAATACCAGCGCCGACATTCCCACCGTTTCAGAAATACTGAATCCTGCCTGCCTTGCTATGATGGCATATGCAATTCCAACAGGAATAAAACCCAGTATAACGGGAAGACCAAGTTTTAGTCCCATAATATAATCTGATTTTTTATTTGCCATACTGGTTTTCCCTCCATGTAATTTGTCGTATGTCAGATTTTAGCATTGCCTTATGAGGCTAACGCCCCGTCCCTTCCGCGGCGGCCGCTGATTTATTTTTCCGGCTTCCGCAGCTCCACTGTATCAATCAGATTCAGGTCATACTTTTTTACCAGTTCTTCCGCGGCATGCAGAGCCTGCGGATTATAAACCCACTCCGGCCGATGGGCGTCCGAACCGAAGATCACCAGATTGCCGACCTCTCCGGCGATTTCCCAGAATTTCTCATTGGGGTAATGACGGTGATCCGCAATTCCAAGGAAATTTATCTCCAGCGGGATACCAAGCTCCTTTGCGCCAAGGCAAAGGGAACGCATATGTTTCCGGTAAATATGCTCCTCACCCACATAATTCAGCAGATCCGGATGGGCAAAATAAGTAAAACAGCCGGTCTCCAGTGCCTCCAGAGACTGCTCACAGTATCTCGCCAGGCTTGTCTCTTCTTTTGTCGGAGTGCCACAGAAAACCTCCCCGATTTCATTCCCCAGGTAATGCTGACCCAGAATAAAATACTCCACCGGATACTCTCCCACAATCTCCAGCAGACGGTCAAAATACAGAGGATAATATTCAACCTCCAGTCCAAGTTTAATATCAATCTTATTTCTGAAGGTATTCCTTAAATCCAGCACGGTTTCCACATAATCGCCCAGCTGACTCACCTTCATTTTTACCCGGCTGACATAGGGGCCCTCATAAGGCATGGGTGTATGATCTGAAAAGCCAAGAATCTTCAATCCGCCTTCGATGGCATTTCTTACATACTCTTCCTCTTTCCCCCTTGCGTGCATGCAGCGCCACGTATGGGTATGGTAATTCGCTATCATTTTTCCGTTTCTCCTCTTCTGTATGCTGTTATTTTCCCTGCACTTCCCCGTAAATACCGGAGCATACAGTAATTTCCCTGCTTTAAATATACCTGCGATTCCCGCTTCTTTTGCCATCCCTGATCATAACGGATTCTTCTCACATTTACAATCACAAAATTTTTATTCTTCTTTCCGCATACAGGCGCATGAATAATAATCTCTTGATTCTATACCAGTATACCGGTATAATCATAGAAAATATAACTGGCTTAAATCACGCCGAAAACTATACTCATCTGCTTTTCAATTCATGACCTTTAACAAGGAGGATACCCATGCAATCGAAAATACGCGTCACCGTACTGATCGAAAATACGTCCGATGGCACTCTGGCCTGTGAACACGGGCTCAGCCTGTTTATTGAATACACCGGGAAACAGATTCTGCTGGACGCCGGAAGCTCCGAAGCTTTCTGGGAAAACGCGTCCGCCTTGGGTATTTCCCTGACCGGCCTGGATGCTTATGTTCTGTCCCACGGACATTATGACCACTCCGGAGGCTTTGAGAAAATTTTCCTCCAGGATATGAATGCAGCGGTTTATGCGCGAAAAGAAGCGTTGGATACCTATCTGTCTGCAAGCGGCGGGATGCATGAGATCAGCGTACCGCAAAATGTTGCGTCCCATCGGGACCGGTTTCTTCTGGCAGACGACATCCGGGAAATCCTCCCCGGTGTATTTCTCGTGCCTCACAGCACAAAAGACCTTGCGCAGATTGGAAAAAAGAGTGGACTGTATAAAAAACAGATGGATCAGATTGTCCCCGATGATTTCGCCCATGAACAGAGCCTGGTGCTGGACACCGAAAAGGGTCTTATCGTTTTCAACAGCTGTTCCCACGCAGGGGCTGCCAGCATCCTACAGGAAGCCAGAGATGCCTGCGGACACAAACGGGTTTACGCTTATGTCGGCGGTCTGCATATGAAGGGGAAAAAAGAGGGCCGGGAAATCTGCGCCTTTTCAGACAGGGAAAATAACAGCCTTGATTTTAAGCCTTTTTCAGCCCCAAAGTGTAGGAATAGTGTAAATATAATCTACACCTTGGGGCTCTTATTGTCAATTATTTACTCGTATCGTCCCCCGCGTCAACATCATCCTGATCGCGAGCGTTATAGCTAGACGAGCTCAGTCCCAGAATTACACCCAGGAATGTATCGACTGCCGTAACAGTACCCACTACCTGTTCGCCATAAGGCAGACCCCAGATTCCGGACAGGGCAAAATATAATGTGCCCAGCGCTGGTAACAGATACTGAGCAATCCATTTAAGGACATCATAGGTTTTGTTGCTTAAAGTCATAAATATCACCCTTTCATTTATCTTTGTCATCAAGGAAATGTCTGATCTCCAGCTTTTCAACTTCTTGCATTATGCGTTTTGCAGAACCATTTCCTCCTTTTTCGACATAAGGAAGATATAAGTAGTCATGCAAATTCTCATATTCATCCTGTGTTATATATCCTCGATCAATATACTGCATTCCGAGATAGCAGATACGATCATGCGCCAGACCAATCAAAAGCTTAACACTCGCGTCGTTGCCTTTTACCTTCGATCCAACAAAAGACCAGAATCCTGCCGAAGCAAGGAGTGAGCAAACGATCGTGGTCAGCACTTGAACCCACGGATCCATCACTCAGAGACCTCCTCTGTAGACTCTTCTTCTTTCTTTTTGGCGTCCTCAATCTCTTTCTGCACTGCAGCCAGCTCCTGCGCAGCCACTTTCTCTCGGATAAGATCCAGACAAACCCTTACTACAGACGGCGGAAGCTTGGCCTCATTAATAAGGCCTTCGAGCCCTCCTAAGAAATTGTTAATCGCGGTGTTCATAAACATCTCCTCCTTACTCACTGGTTAATTCTTCTAGTTGTGCTTTCAACTCATCCACCTGAGCGCTCAACTCCTGAATGCCCTTGATGAGATAACTTGACAAATATAACATGTTGATTGCTTTTGGATCCATGTCTCCGTTCTCGTCGTAATCCCCACCGTTTACAAATCCCGGATCCAGAATTTCCATTTCGTCCGCAATAGGACCGATATCCTGGTGAATCCAAGTATCAATCCAGTCGAACTGCCGCATCTGAATCTGGTTCAGAATTGGCAATGCTGCTACTTCCGTATCTTTGATGTTGGTTTTAAGTCTCACGTCGGAAGAGGCATCTGAATAAAAGTAGCGATTTATGAAAGTTCCGGAAGTGCCATATTCGCCTCGAACTAAAAGTCTGTATGTGGAACTGGACAAACTTGTTGTTACATAAGCAGCACGCGCTCCGGCAGTTGCAATACTACAAACCGGTTGCCGACGTGTCGTACCGCTGTTAAGATACTGTTCTGTATCTTTCACCGTTAAATAATCCAGCATTCCGATAGCATCTGTGCCGTCACTGTATACCATCCAACGACCAAGAGTTGCGCTGTACATACCATGGGTTGTGCCATTCGAGCCAATGCCAAATAATATACTGGTAGATGTGTCACTGCGTGCTGCATAATAGCCAGCCATAGACGCACTATCTTTAATAACGGTAAAATTATCTGTCGCTACGGTTGTTCCATTAATAGTTGCAGCATTTTGTGATGTGTCGGAGCATGTGACTGCTAAATATGATGTAGAAACTGTTCCATCTGTAGTGATTCCGAGAGGCGTAATTTCAACTCTCTGATTTAGAGATTCCAAATCCGGATCATATCCGGTAGCAATAGTATCAGTCGCAAAATATGACAGAACAATTTTTCCACCATAAATAGCACAATTGGCATATCCATCGCCTGCGTCTATGGGACTTTCATAAAACTCTAAGGATCGACTTTTTAGTACACCAGAATCTATTTGCGCAGTATACGTACTTCCCGCACATTTAATAACAGCACTACTGACAGTTCCAGATACATCGACTCCTGCTGCAGTCAATATACCGTTCTGAATATTTACATATGCACCCGAATCTTCGTACTGCCTTATCCCAT
This sequence comes from Clostridiales bacterium, assembly GCA_021203365.1. GTDB lineage: Bacteria > Bacillota > Clostridia > Lachnospirales > Lachnospiraceae > Blautia_A. The sequence goes on along the minus strand of JAJQBI010000064.1, from coordinate 27,718 downwards.
CCGTACCAATATAAGTGCCGACCACAGTCGAATCCATGGAAACACAGCCGTTATAAAGAGAAGTATCACCAATTGTCCAACCGCCAATAGTCGCTCCGAATGCCTGAAGATCAGTTACACTAATCTTATCAGCTGTGATCGTTCCAGTATAAATGTTTGCGCCACTAATCCAGGTCGTATCATTGTCATAGCACCAATTCGCTACGACTTCTCGCGCCGAAGAACCAAGACTCTGAAATGCTCCATTATAGAACATGAAAATCTCATGACTTGAATCGAGATGAATACCGGTCTGAGAATACGCCAAACCAAGACAAATATAATAGTAACCGTCTGCTGATGTCGGAACCGTTTGAATCAATGGTGCAGTAGATGTCGGAGTAAATGATGTCCCGGTCAAACTGCCTTGAATGTAGACATATTTGTATGCCGTCAAAGTAATTGATTGGGTTGTAGTTACAGTGAAACTGATTTCCGTGTAGTTATTGGTTCCTGTACTGCCAGAGCCGATCGCACTCATTGCATACAATATCGGATATGTAATGTCGAACGATCCGCCAGTATTCAGTTGATGATAACCACTGGAATTTCCTACAATAATATTGTCTGCCGTAATAGTAGACCCTGCTTTGACTGAACCAGTGAATTTAGTGCGGTCGTACGTATCCGTATCCGTGTTAATATCACCAAGGAATTCCCATTGAGTTCCATTATACACGAATGAATATGTCCTATTCGCTGCCAAATAACTTGCTGTTATAGCTGAACCTCGATAATATATCGGTATTGCGCCGGTACCGTCAACATTCAGTGTCGGACTGGATGCAGTATTGGTTACGGTAAACTTGACTGATACTACTGCACCGGTATACAGCGTAAAGTCACCATCGGTAGTCGTAGCTACTTTCGCTGCTGTTGACGCCGCAGTAGAACAAGTCGCGTAAACCATCTTTCCGTCTGTACCATCTGCTCCTGTAGCTCCAGTCGCACCGGTGATACAGGTATAATCCGAATACTCAACAACACCACCTGTCTTCGTTGTCTTAACTCGACTCCACATGTACATGCCATCGACCCACGAAGGTGCTACAGTAGACCAGTCATCGTCGTCACTTGGCGCGTCTTCATAGCTTGCAGACAAACAATATTCCACGCTAACGTCAGTAACAGTGTCGTCCAGAACCTCTTCGATACTTCTGCGGGTACTGCTGAACATAATGCTGATAGCAGATATTTCGAGACGATAAGTCCCGTCGTTTGCTTTGTAAAATTTCAGATACTGGCTGTCGTCTCCAAAAGCCACCTGACCGTCTGTATCCAAATATACGCCACGAGTAGTGTTATCAACGGATTCCTTAACATCGGAATATAATGAATTTGTCCCAATGTGAAATCCGCCGATCGTCGCTCCGAAAGCCACCAGGTCATCTACGCTAATCTTTTCTGCTGTAATGCTCTTAGCCTGAATCACAGTTCCATTCAAACTATTATAGTCAGTCTGTTCCGCTTCGGTAGTAATGCCATCCGTATTGAGTTTGTAATATAATCCGTCTTCACCCTTGATAACCAGCTTCTCGGCAACAATTGTATTACCTTCGATTAGATCACCGCTGATCGTTACACCAACCAATTTCCCGGTTATAGTCTGATCCCCGACCACAAGGTTCTCAATCATGCCGGATTCCGAGAAGAATTTCTCAATAGCCGCCGAACCGATATTACTAAAATCAATGTTCGCGTATGTATTCGACAGACTTTGAATTGTGGCGTTAGTAGCATCAAGATCTGTTATCGAAGCATATACGGAAGACAAATTTGTAATTGACGCGTTGGTTGCATCAAGACTTTCAATAGTAGCATATATCAGTGACGCGGTGCTTGCGTCTAACTTATTAACACTTAAAGTGTCGATGCTTCCCTGTACAGCTGTCAAGCTGTCAATGGTTGCATACGTAGCATTTAAATATTCGGTCGTAATCGTTGTTGATTCGAGATTTGTAATCAGTGCATATGCGGCTGATATTGAATCGCTAAGACTTTCTGTAGTCCTCAAAGTAGCTGAAGGGGAAGTCATGTTTCCGGTAACAGTTGCTACATGATTCTCTATGGATACCAGAACTCGGTCTCCATCTTCTATATCAGTGGTTGACGAAACCGGCGTCGCAACGGTCGAACCATCAAGAATGACATACTTTGATGTACCGTTTACAACGCCGGTTCCATACGCGGTTGTTACTGCTTCTGTTGACTCAGCTGTGGTAGTGCTTACAAATTTTTTTAGAAGCGTTTGTGATAATTCCATACTGCTCTACCCCCATAACTGTGTCGTATATACTGCCGTTTCTTCCACAGAGCATCCAACTTCGCATTTAATGGATTGAGATATTACTTTTGCCTTGACATACGATAGTCCTGCTCTTTTGTAGTTTAAAAGCACGCCATCCCCAACTCGCACCGGGCAATATCCATGCGTATATGTGACCGTATGTTCAAGACATGACAGACTTTTCAACAATGATATTGCATAGTCGTTCATTTCTGTCTGCGAAGGTACGCCTGAAAAGCTTGGATTTGAATCTCGATATAATACTGTTCTGCCACGACTAACGGTTGAAATTTCGCTGCTTGGATCGTCGTTCGTGGCAGTCGCATACATATAACCGGCTTCAGTTGAATAAACAACTTCCACAACATTTGGAACATTATACAAATCTCGTTCGTCTTCAATGTCCGGATATAAAATCGAACTATTATCATCGTCATATGTCCAGACGGGCCGAAGTGCAGCTGCATCCTGTACTGGTGCAAACATAACATTACCCATCGCGTCAATATCGAATTGATAATTTGCAGTGGCGATCAAATCGCTGACATATGTCAACCAGGTGTCATCCAGATTTGCCACAAAATCGTATTGTATAGCAGTTGTGCTTATTGTAGACGTTATCGGTGCTCGCATATTCTCAGAGCAAATAGTCGAAGCTCTCGTCATGATTGATTCACCGGTTAGTATCGAATACCCTATTGGCGGACAATCCCCTTTTAATTCGATCAAAGGAGTATATGCATCAAGAGAATAAGTGTGTCTTTTTCCATTAAAAGAATCAGAAGGCGTCTGGACCAAGAAAGTGCCCAATGGCTCTTTTGTTGTTTCTCCATTTTGAATTGCAATGAGATAAATTCGAACGTAACATTCCTTAACAGCTTCTGAACATTCAATAGTAGCACTTCCAAGCGTCGTACTTGATGAATCTCGGTCAATAGAAGCAGATTCAAAACAGTCCAATTTAGTTTTATCGCCCCAGGTATTTATGTCAACCTCATAAAACTCAAATGACTGCTTCATAGAGCCTGTCCAATCAATAGCCATTAAGCACCTCCCTCTACTCTGGTTACAGTCAGAGTCACAGGGATAACCAACTCAAGATGCTTTATATTCATGCTAACTGTTATCTGTGCCCAATATCCGGTTCCTGTCGGTTCTCGTACATATACATCACCCTGATATGCTGCCAATCTGCGCAACGCATAAATCATTTCTTTGTCGGATTTGACGATGTCCGTATTCCATGTGGCAGTGCTTCCTTGCTGAGTCCCGTAATAACTAACCGGATACGATCGCCCGATATACTCGACTTTTTCAGTGTCAAGTGAACAAGACTCCGTTATGTCTATGTTCCAAGGAAGCTTTATCATAGAGCCTGTCCATGCTGGAACCTGTGGTGCTGCAACTTCGTCATAGTCGAAATCACTCCAATCTTCGTCCCATTGAATAACAATTGCCGGGACATTAACGGGATATCCTGGAAGATCTTGATAGTCTATTGCGCCTGTTGTCGAATTTGTCACAACGATTCGATATCGAGCATAGTCAAGCGCAGGATGCGGATCAGTAACAGACACAGCTGCTCCACTACTAAGACCAGTCTCGATCTCAGTGAAACTTCCATCTGCTTCTCGACGATATACATCCATAGTGAGACCGCTTACTGCATTACCGTCGTCATCTGTGACATATGGTGTAATATAAGCCACAAGTTTATTCTTATCTATTCCGATTTTCGCATCTATGTTGTAATCAGACGCAGGAAGACTTGCTGTGAAAGTGTCAGACACTGTAGCACTCATTCCTGTATTCATTCCAACCGTAGCTGTAACTGTGTATGATATTCCATCGGCAAGAGTGATTACGGAAGGCGTTAAAGAATATTCGACAAGATGACTTGTATTGCTCAAATATGTCGAAAAGATTTCTTCGCCTTTCAGAACCAATTCGCTTTCGCCTAAAGCGTTTACACCCTCATATGACGAACCAGCAGTGATTGAAATATAATAGCCCGTAGGAATCTGGCTGCTTGGAGCACTTCTTAGCTGAATAGTATAAGGATATTCCGTAAGAGTATCGCTCTCCAAATATATACTCATTGTGGCGGGCTCATATATTTTAATTTTTCTGGCAACAGAGAATTCACTATATTCTCCGGTAATACCACATGTTTTTACACGCCAGGTTATTATTTCTCCATCGGAATAATCCGAAAGATCGAGTGTATATACGCTGGTGTCATCCTGTTCGGACTCGTCTCGCAAAGTATTATCTACTGTAATAGTTTCCGTCTCTGTCATAGTGCTACCGTCTTGCGACCATGACCTTGCTATAAGAATAATAGCTGACTGTTGAGTGGAATTATCGGCGGCATTATGGACCCAATATAAGTTCACAGTGTCGCCGACGTATGCAACCGTTTTAGAAGACCAGGTTGTCGGAGCTTCTGGAGTTTCCCCAATAACAACCGATAATATAGAACTCCATGCAGATTCACCTTGCTCGTTTGTGGCACGAACCCGAACATAATAAGTATCTCCGGATTCAACACCAGTAACGTACCCCGTAGTTGAGGTTACCGTAACAGTTGACGTATCACTGGAAGAGTCGAAATATTCTTTATTTGTAGTGTACTCGATTTCATAACTGGTTGCCGTACTGCTTTTCGTCCAGGTTACTTTTATCGTAGTCTCATCGTAAGCGCTTACAGATACATTTGTAACTGCAGCCGGAACAGTTTCAACAAAATCTGACCAGTCAGACCACTCACCATAGACGCTTTCAGTAGATGACCCGCTTGTGTATTCATTTATTCCGCGACATTGCACGCGATACGCAGCTCCTGCGTCAACCGTACAGGTATAACCAGCATACGACTCATTAGCCGAACTGCCAGATATACCAATTTCCACAACACCACTGGCTGCTTTAGAAAGCCTCTCGCTCGTATCAGATGAACGTTTTGCAACATAGAATTCTACTTTGTCAACATTCGAATCTGAAACTGTTACAGAAGCTGTTAGTTTGTATTTGTTACTAATTTCTACCGTAGGCGAGCTAAGCTGATCCGGTGCTGTTGTTGAAAGGTCAAACACTACCCGAACCGTTTCTGCGGTCCAATAACTTACCTCAACATCATTTGAAGTATATGTCTCGGAGACAGGTATGATATTAAGAGCAACCTTAGTTGCATTGTCTGGAGGCGAGTAAGTGGCGTTACGCATATAACTCGCTACATCGGTATCCGAGCCAAGAAACGCCACTCCATCTCCAGTCGTGTAATACCATCGCAGATTAAAGTGGTCAATATTTGAAAGCGAACATGACCAAGTCGCATAGACAGAATCACTGCCTGTCTGTTGAGCTATTTGTACATCCGTACATTTATTAGCCAATCGTTACCACCTCCTGTCAACCACTTCTCTGCTGGACTGTTGCAACACGGACAATTGTCTGTATTGCATCGTTAATACTACTGCTTCCATCGTAGGTTATTCCGTTAATTGTATTGACTGTCCTCGGAGAATCCCCGATTGCACTCTTGAGATCCTTAAGAGCAGCCAGTAAATCACTATTGTCAGTTCCATTTTGAAATTCTCGCATCGAACTCGCTACTGCTCCAATGCCAGCTACATTCGTAGAGAGCACTGGAATTCCGCCAAACATACCACTGATGGATGCTGTGCCAGATTCTATCGCTGACAAATCCAATACGGGACGAATCACCGGATCTGTAATGTCATCCGTTATCATCGACGTAAGATTTGACAGTGTGCCTCTCACTGTATCCAGAGCAGCTAAAGCCATGTCCTCAGACGCCCCGACTACCGTATCAGTATACCGCTCAAAACCTATTGCAAATCCCTGATCGCAATACATACCCAGTTCGATAAATTTCTTGGCGGGTGAATTAGCATCGACTGCCGCTTTTGCTGCAGCGTAGGCTTGAGATGCGGCGTTCGCTGCGGCAGTAATAGCCGCTGATTTATTTGCCGCAATACCATTCGCAAGGCCTGTCATCATGTACGCGCCCACATTGTAGAACTGCGTGTAATAACTATGAACTGCGAGGGCTGCATTGGCGATTGCACTGACTGCTGCACTTTGAGGAGCGCCTCGATTTGCTGAAATACCTGCCGCAAGTCCAGACATTAGATAAACGCCCACACTGTAATAAGTAGTATAACAACTATGCGCTGCGAGAGCCGCATTCATGACTACATTAAGAACCGTTGTTTGGAAAACAGAAGAACCGTATACTATTCCATTTTTAACACCATTAATGAGAGTAAGACCTTTCATTTGGAAATCGCTCACATTAGTGTCCAAAATATTCAAAGCGGTGTTCATTACTTCTGTCATTATAGTATCCATGGTATCGGTTACCGTGGATGTATTGTCACTGAGCTGAGTTGATATTCCATCAATCAACGTGTCTGCCGCTGTTTCAGCCACAGTTTCAAGATTGGTCGTACCGGTGTCACCCATATAGGTGACCATATCATTGACAACTGTTTGCAAGAACTCTTTTCCAGATGACGTAGCATCCGAATCCGAGAAAGCGGAAGCAAAGCTTTCTATGCCATCAAGTGCAATTCCACTGAGGTCTGCAATAAACTGAGATATTTGTCCTGCCTCGTTGCCACTTAGCTCACCCGCAAAAGTATTGAGTTCTCCAAGAACCTTTATTGCAGTATCAATGGAAGTTGTGTCAAGACTTTCAGTCATAAGACTAAAGTTACGCAACCCCAAACCAAGTTTCGCAACCTCGGATGCGAAATTCCCCAAATTTTGATCACCATTGATAAAGGTATTCCAAAATCCGCCCTCGGCAGTCAGTTTACTGGACAGATCGTTAATCTTTTCAGCAACGTCAATAGCGTCCTCTGTACCAGCGGTTGTTACACCAGATACGGACGCCGCAAAAGCGGAAATACCTTCACCAAGATCTTCTACACCGGTCGCAAAATCGCTTAGATTAGCAGTCCCTCCGAATATTTCGCCCCAAAGTCCACCATCTGTTGGAATATCTTTAGCAACTCCAGCTAAGTCGCTTAACGCATTGACTGCGGTCGTAACATTGCCTTCGTCGATTCCATTCTTAGAGACCATGTAACTGAACTTCATTATACCGTAGCCAAGTTCCGCTACATTTTCTGCAAAATCGCTTACGTTGACCTCGCCAAATAAATCACCCCAAAGTCCACCAGTATTTGGAATGGTGGAAGCAGCGGTTCCTAAGCTACTCAATGCCGTAACTGCGGCAGTCACATTCGCCTCGTCGATTCCATTTTTGGAGACCATGTAGCTAAATGTCATTATGCCGTAACCAAGCTGACCGAGATTTTCTGCAAATGTTTCCAGGTTAGCATTTCCCGTGAGCATTCCCCAAAGACCGCCTGTCGTCGGATAACTGATGTTAGCCAAAGTGTCTATTGCGGTAGCCGCGGCAGTCATATTGCTCTCGTTCAATGTATTTTTAGAAACATAATAATTGAACTGCATCAGACCATAACCGAGTTGCCCAATATTTTCGGCAAATTCCCCGAGATTCGCATTTCCTGTAAGCATTCCCCATAAGCCACCCGACTTTGGATAACTGATGTTGGCCAAAGTTTCTATCGCGGTAGCTGCGGCAGTCACATTCGCCTCGTCGATTCCATTTTTGGAGACCATGTAGCTGAATGTCATTATGCCGTAACCAAGCTGAGCTATATTGTCAGCGAAATCACTCATGTTACTTCCGCCAGTAATAAAACTGGTTATAGCATCAAGAAGCTCTGCTGCGCCAAGCGTGAGTATTACACCAGCAAGCGATTCCACGGTTGATAATATAGATTCGTCAACACTAATCCCTGAAAGACTGGACACAAAATTTGACAAAGCATCACTCATAGAAGTTAAAGGATCATAGCTGACACCTGAAAGACTATTTAAAACACCTTTTAAAATACCACCTATGAAGTTTCCAACAGCTTCTCCAAGAGTTTCCAATATAGGCAAGCCCGACTGTAGAAACGAATTTGCTTCAGGGCAAAGCGCATTTACAGCGGCACAAGCTAAAACCAGCACGCTTAAAGCTGCAATCGCAACCACCATCGCTGCAATGCCTACTGCTCCAACAGTGCATAATATAGCGGCTTTCCCAATGGACTCCATTAAGTCTGTCAGAGCGTCGACGACTACACTAATCGCCAACGCAATTGGAAGATAACTTGCAGCATTTCCAAAATGGGCAAGGACTCCAAGCGCAGTTCCAATTCCCACCAACGCCACTAACGCAGCAGCTGTAACAATTGCCGCGCCAGCTCCACCAATAGAACATGGCACAGAAGCAACCCCAATGGCTACCATCAGAACGCTAATAGCTAATACTACTTCGCTGATGGCCGTGGCAATAGGAATATAATTCTCAACATTTCCAAACTGAGCCAAAACCCCTAATACTGCGCCAATCGCCACTAATGCTACTGCGGCTGCAGCTATCATACCGAAATTAGTTGACTTTGATATCGCAGAAGATGCACCTATCGCTACCATCATTACGCTCATAGCCAACATGACTTCAGTAAGGGCGTTTGCAATAGGTGTTAAACGACTAACGTCAGTAAATTCTGATAGTAAATATAACACGGCCGCTATTCCAGCGATTGCCACCATCATTATTACAATGGTACTTGTACATTTTTTACTAAAGCCTGTTGCTGCAATACAAGCGGCAAAGACAAGCATTATCTGAGATATGCAATCAGTGATGTGAGATAAATCCCCAACCTCATCAATCTCGGCCATCATTTTCATTGCCGCAGCTAAAAGTATCATGGACCCAGATATAAGAACAATGGCCACTCCAGCACTCATAGCGTTGGATCCGGCCAGTCTTGTCGACAACATTAATGCCATAATGGACCCAATAATCAAGCCCAAGCTGGATATATTATCCAAAACAGCATTCGCATCTAACTCTGCAAGAGCATTGAATGCATGAACCATCAATTCAATCGCGATAGGAATAGCAATAAGCGTTATCGCAGAACCTAAGCTACCTTGGCCAGCTGAAGCCATAACTGCTTTCAATGTGACAATAATAATGGCCAAAGATTCTATCTTATTTAGCAGGTTCGAAGTGTCCATGTTATCAAGATCATTGAAAGCACTGACCATTAACTTGATTGCGATCGGAATGGCTATCAAACTGGCCACAGAACCCAGCGATCCACCTGAAAATTTGGATATAGACTTCATCATGGTCGTCATAGCGACAATAATCGCGGCAAGCATACCGACCACTTTAATAGGATGCTGAAGATCCATATTATCAAGGTCGTCAATCGCACTAACCATGATTTTTATTGCAGCTGCAATCGCTATAAGCGTGAATGCAGTAGACGCACTGCTACCACCACTAACCTTACTTATGAATTTCATGGCCAGTGAGAGTTCAAGCATTAACGCTCCAAGAATTCCCACTGACTTAACAGCATCCGTAAGCTTGATATCCGCAAGTGATTTCACAGCTGTGGCCATAAGCAATATAGACACAGCAAATGCTAAAATCTGACCAGCGCTTGCACCGCCTCCACTGACACCATTCATGAT
>JAJQBI010000064.1:1948-17693 GCA_021203365.1 Clostridiales bacterium | reverse complement strand
CCATTCATGATACGAATTGTTCCGGCAAGCTCAAGCATCAAAGCGCCTATAATTACCACTGATTTAACAGCATCAGTCAAATTAAGTTTCGCCAGAGATTTAACCGCTGACGCCAGAATATATACTGCTACTGCAAATGAGATTATTACGCCTGTAACAGATGCATCTATAGACATCATGGATAATGCTTTCGATACACCAACCAAGCCAACCATTAATATAGTTATTGTAAAAACACCATTTAGCAGCTTATCTTGTGGGAGAAATGCCAATATTGCAATCGCACTTACAAGTTTGAAAATCGCTGCTGCAATCTGACTAATAGCCTGAGCGGTAAGAGTGAGTTTAAACTGCTTTACAGTTTTGCTAAGACTAGTCGCAGCTTTTTCAAGAGTCTTACCGATTTTTCCAATACTTTTTCCGAAACTGCCTATACCTGATAATAAATTCCCGATACCTTCAATTCCATCTGCTACAGCATCTACAATTTTCAATGTAGTAGCAACTACTTTCACGGCAACCGCAAACGTCGTAAGGAAGCCAGCTACTAATGCAATCGTCCCCCAGTCAAGACCCGCCAGCTTATCTAAAAGCGTGCTAAAAGCATTAGAAACTGTATCCTTGAAAGCAGTGAAGGTGCTTCCTACAGAATCCAGATTTGTGGAAACATCCGTTTTAAATGAAGTGATTGACGAAATAATCTCTTGTACAAATTCGATTACTCCAGATGCTGCGGAAGACAACGTACTTACAATATTTGAAAATACATTGCCAATTCCTTCAAATCCAGATCCGTCAGCAGATACAAGATCATTCCAAAATTCAGAGAACTTTTTATAACTTCCACTTAATGCTTTTTCAATGCATTCCGAAAGATGATTAAGAGTGGTCTCAATATTTTCTATTGCAGATTGAACGATTGGAAGGTTCATGAAAGCATCAATCCATTTGGACGCAATACTTATTCCAGTGGACAACGCAGTTTTAACCGCAGTAACAGCTTTTGCTACAAGTTCGTGTTCATCTGCAAACTGGATCAGACCTGCAACAAAGCTGGCAACTTTTTCGATTCCCTCCGACAGCAAATCGGATACCGGTGTTAAAGATTCTCCAATGCTCTCGATAACTCCAACCACCACATTATCGGCATTAGCAAAATCAATAAACCCCGTCACAGAATCGAGAAGAAGTGACGCAAATGCTTTTATTACATTCCCAACTGGCGCCAAAATCGTTCCGATATTTTTAACAATATTGTTGAACAGATTTGTCTCTCGAAGGGCCTGATCAATAGCATAGATAAAATCTCCAATGCCGCCAGTTATACTAAGAACTCCATCCCCCGCAGGAGCAATGAATTTTATAAAATCTACGAATCCGCCAACCAAAGCGGAAACTGCCTGTCCGACAATATCAAGAATTGCAAATAATCCCTGAAACGTACGAGTAATTTTATCTGCTGTTTCATCACTGATGATAAGAACTTCCGAAAAACTATGAAGGCTTTCTAATGCATTGTAAAGAGTGTCTGACGTGAACGCAGGAACAACATTATTCCACGCAGTCCCAACTGCATTGATTACTTTTACCAGACCGCTCCAGGCATTTGCGAACGACTCAATGAGCAAAGTTCTTCCGGAAGGCCTCTCCATCTCGGCAAGAACCTCATTCAAAGTCTTTCCGCTCTCATCCACTGTGGCTGCAAACTCGCGAAGAGCCTCGATCTGTTCTTCGGTATAACCAAGATTCTCAAGCTCAGTATCTGACAACTCATCTAACGCAACTTCTGTTCCAAGAAGCTTATTGTTTACAAGAGCCTGTACCGAAGCATAATCATATCCGGCCTCAGTAAGAGCTTCCACTCGATCCTGACCGTTACCAAATTCACCACGAATTACCCGATCAGCAACTTCTCCAAGCTCATCCAGACTCGCAGTCGCAGAAACAGATCCATTTTGAATATTTTCAAGAGCTTCCGTGAGAATGTCCTGAGTCAACCATCCACTGCTGAGTGTAGCGGCAAAAGAGCCCTCAGATTCGATCATATCGTCGATCGCAACGTCATGCGCTTTTGCTACAGCAATGATCTGCTCCTTAAACAGCTCAAGAGTTGACGCAGAATTCGTCAGAGAAATCTCGGCCCAATCTTCGCTAGTGAAAGTACGCTCGCCGAATGCTGCGGAAAGCAGATTGTTACGAGCTTCTGCGGAATTGTTGATAATATTACTGAGCGTATCCGATACGCCAGTCCACAATTCACGAGCCTGCTCGAAATCGCCAATGATAATTTCCCAACTCTGTGTCCATCCGGAACCGGCAGCTTCTTTTAAAGTATCAAACAACTGTGTGAGGGTCTTTACTTTGGTTGCCGCGTCATTCGCATTCTGGCCAAGTTCAATAATGCTTTGAATCTGGTCGTCTGTATACCCGATAGACCGAAGCTGTTCTTCAGATAAATCACCAGTGAATTTCTGCAATGTTTCCAGAAGAACCTCAGAAGTCAGCCATCCCTCGGAAAGAGACTCTCTAAATGATCCTTCTTTGGCGATCATATCATCAACTGCAATACCATGAACTCTGGCTGTCTCAAGAAGAGAATCCTGAAACAACTGACCACCCATACCGGCATTTACTACAGAGTTCCAGTCCATCAGCTTTACAGTACCCGTTGCCAAAGCCTGAGAAAGCTGATACATTGCTGTACTCGCCTGCTGAGATGTTGAACCGGAAGCCGCCGCAAGGTTCGCAATACCCTTAATGGCTGCCACAGAAGTATCCAAATCAACACCGGCCGCCGTGAACGTACCGATGTTTCTAGTCATCTCTGTGAAATTGTAAATGGTCTTATCGGCGTAGGTATTCAGCTCGTCCAAAGCTGTGTTGATCTGATCTAGAGTTGTTCCCTTACTGGATGTGTTGGAATAAATTGTCTGAATCGCATTAATCTGCGTCTCATATTCACTGAGACCATCCGTAATCGGAGTGATAGTGAACGCAGAAACAAGGGATTTCGCTGCACTGAGCGCTTGATTTGTAATGTTCTGGAGAACTGTTACCGCAACTACACTCAATGCATTGAACTTACTGGAAATGTTCTCGACACTATTAGCAAGACTGTCAAGTGATACATTTTTTGCGGACTTCTCGATGTTGGAAAAGCCTTTTGTTGCTCCCTCCAAATTAAGACTGTTCTTAAGATTGTCGAGAGACTTGATTGTAGTCGCGACGCCACTCTCAAACTGTTTGTTATCGAATTGCATCTGGACAATTCGTTCGTCTATGCTGCTCATGAGGACTTGATCACCTCCCAGACACCGTCCGCAATCTTATCGAAAATAGGCTGTATGGCAGGATTGATATAGTCTCGCCCCTGCACATACCCGCCTGTACCTGTACCATGTCCATACTGGAGAATCATGGCAATGTTTACGCCCTTGTTTACATTGGAGTTGCTCCACACAATCGTGACTGCATCTCCTGATACACGAATCTCGTAATACCAGGATGCCGCTGTAAGCCCAGTATCCACCGGAGTCGCAGAAGCCAAGGCGTCTACACCTTTCTGGGCATACTGTTCAAGCTGATTCATGTAGTATTTTTGCTTCATCTTATTTAAGAACGAATCAGTCTTCTTAAAGTCACCCTTGTGTTTGACTGTAATCAAAGCCATTTTGAATTTTCCTCCAGTCAGTTGAAACTGACGTTACTCAGCTTCCGTCTCCGATGCACTGTTTTCGGCAATAGTTGCATCTTCTGCTGCATACAGCTCGTCCATAAAAGCCTCGATCTGTGCTCGAACATCTGTGATGTTGCTCGCATAAAGAGACTGGTTCTGAACAGTCGTCGTCAGGTTACTCACACCGCTGTCCGCAGAAATGTTTGCCTGCACATAAGCCACATTCTTGCTGTCAACCATAATCTGACCGGTCATATGAATGGTCTTCTTAAGATTCATTGATACTGCCATAAGAAAATTCTCCTCTCTTTAAAGGGCAATCAGATCAGCCCATGTCTTCGCACCGCAAACGCCGTCAACAGTCAGCACACTGCTTCTCGACTGCTGATAGGCCGTCAGTGCGTAAATCGTATTTGTCCCGGCGGAACGATCGAGTTCCAGTTCCTTTCCATCGGCTCCCTTAAATCCTCTCGCTTTGAGAATTTCCTGAAGAAGCAATACCGATAATCCCGAACTTCCATTCTGTACTGTCTCTGTCGTAAACGTATAAACCCCTCCTGTCGTGGTAGTGCTGGTAGTGGTTGATGCGGTGGAATCAGAAGATGCTCCAGCATAGTTCTTCCATGCCGCTTTGTCGCCATAAAACTTGTCCAGATCCAAATATCCAGAGTAACCGGACAGTTTGCCATGAGACGAATACTGACGAATCACACATTCATACGCCCCTTCGTTCCAAGGATTTGCCTGATATCCAGTCTCATTATTGTTCGCATACTGTGCAATCCACAGCGGATAGCCAATCCCTGAGATGTTACTCATATAGCCAGCGGACGTATAAACAAACGGCTTAATACCGGTCTTTGCATACACGTAGTCACACCAGCTCTTTACCCAGGATTTATCGTTCTTGTTGAACTGTGAATTCCCAACACTTTCCCAATCAAGGCAAAGAATTGCAGTACCAATGCAGTCTTTCGCTACTTTAAGGAAGTAATCCGCTTCGCTTTCTACATCTCCGCCATCGGAATAGTGATAAACACCAACCAGTTTGCCAGCTGCAAGCGCCGACTTATACTGAGTGGCAAAAGATGGGCTTGTGTAAGTCGTGCCTTCTGTCGCTTTAATAATCACGAAGTCCGCAGAAACACTTGAAAGATCAATGCCGCTCTGGTAGTTGGAAATGTCGATTCCATTCAGATATGTGGTGTCAGACTCGTCTGATGAATCGCTAAGATCCATACCTTTTCCAGTAAATCTAAGGCGGTAATTCCAACCGTGACTGTAGTTGTACCAAGCCTGCGTCCGGATCTCATTTCCGGAATCATCTGTGGTATTACTTGTTCCTTCCGAACTGCGGGCATGGACAATATTGTCGCCATCAATTGCCATTGCAGTATGGTAAGAAGTGTTCAGTTCGATGTCTCCCTTTTTCATGGAAGCGTGAGCTGTCTGGCCCGTAGCCACAACCTCGAACCCGCAGTTTAAAAGATTCATCATGTTACCCGTATACGAGCAGCCACAATCTTTTGGGGTGGGAGTGAGACCGTATTTAATGAAAGCCGCATAATAGGCTGTCAGGACCAAACTCGAACAATCAAAGCTTTTGGGATTGCTGATCTCATACAGACTTCGCGTCGCCTGCGAATATCCATGAGAATTATCGTTGGCAATCGAGACTGCCCAATCCACAGCATAGTCAATGATCTGCTGTACTGTAGCCATAATTCGATCATCCTTTCGTATGTAAAGCCTTTTTCCGAGATGCGTTCAGGGAAGAATTTCTTCGCATAAGCTCCCCCTTCCGCATCTTCTTCTTAGGCCGATTTTCAATGTCACAAACTCTAATAAGAGTCATAAGCTGATTCAGATGCCATTTCTTGTATTCGGATGGAATATTCAAGGCAATCATCCAATAATAGATTCGCTCCGCTGTGATAATCTCCCGACTTTTACGTCCACCTTTTTCTTCTTTGAACCAGGTTGCGGTCATCGGATCATTGATATAGTCATTGATCTCGTTGATGTTCTGAGGCGTCAAAGCCTGATACACCATTGGATCAACCGTCGTGTTCAATGTCATACAGCGAATATAATCTATCGTTTGCTCCAGAGTCTTCTCTTCATCAACCAGAAATGGTTTATGCCATTTGGATTCCCACTTCTGAAGCGAAATCAACGAATGCTCTATGCGCAAAGTTGTTGCCTTCACCATATAAAATTCCTGAGTAGCTTCGTTGAAAAGTTCTTTCTCCCGAATCAATATTTCCTTCGGCATCGAATCACCTCTTTAACCTACCGTACCGGGCAGGCTGTTGATATCCACCTTGTCCATCTCGGCTGCCATATCTGCCGGGAGAACACCTTTGATAAAATCTGCCATACGAGTTGCAGTGTCATCACCGGAAAGCAGCTCCATGAAAAGCTCGGTGTATGCTTCCGTCTGACTGAACTCTTTTGACAGCTCCTCAGATTTAACAAACCGTCTGCCATCGTCGGTCTTTTCGCCATAAGACATAAGAATAATATCTTTGAACCAGTCCATCAGTTTATTCCGATCTCGCTGGTTCACCATTTTCTGTAAAGTAGCGCTGAGGCCACCGTCTGCTCGGAGTTCCATCTCCATCAGTTCTGCCTTATTCAGGTTGAAATAAAAATCCTCAGTTCTTTTCTCGCCGTTGTAATCCGTAAAATTAATAGTTTTCTTTAACATTTAAAATTCTCCTTTCTGAGCTCTACATATAAAAAGGGCCCTCACTTAAGAGAGCCCCAAATATAAGATTCTTTACGCTGCCTCAAACAGTTCAATAACTTCATCCGGAAGGGGAAGTCTGGCTTCAGTGTCTGTATCTCCATACAGAATAGTCTCCAGAGAAGCAAGCTTCGTCGCATCTACCTTCGTAGAATCAATCGTGATTTCAGAAGTAGCCTTGTATCCGGTTACCGTCACCGGGGTAGTCTCCACTTCCCAAGAGAAGGTGATCGCTTCCGGAGAATCGTTGATCGTTGAATAACTCTTCTCGGAAGGAGATGCCGTGGAATTGTAAATCAGATGTAGCTTGTATCCGGCCTCATCAGAAACGTCATTGCCAATCTGAGTCACATAGCTGAATCCAAACGCAGTACGTGTCTGCTGGCCAATGTATACGCCATCTGCAACGGCTGCAGATCCATCACACTGAGCAAATTCCTCAGGATAAGTGTATGCTTCGATAGTATAGCCAAGATTCTCGGCAGAACGAAGCGTTCCATACTTGATGTCATCCGCATAAAGATCGGTTGCTTCTGCTCCGTCCGGGCTTTCAGTTACAGCAGTCAGTCCGCTCCAGGCTACTCCTTTCGGATAAGCACCAGTAGAATCCTTCGGATAGAGTACGCCCTTCTTAGTACCAGTCTCATAATACCGTTCGCCAGTATTGTCCCATGTTAATGCTGCCATAAGAATTCCTCCTATTTTAATAATAAAGTTTGTAGATGTAATGGTTAAGATTGTCGGCAGTATAATTCCGATCATGAATACAGAACGGAAGTGCGGCAACCTTATCCGGTATCTCTGTGTCAGGGTCTTTGTCGATGACTGTAATTTCGTATCTCTTTCGATAGTAATACATGCTGTCGTTTGCAAAGCGATTCATCTCAGAAGTTCGATTGTATATGATGCATGGATACTCTATCTTAAGAGTTTCAGGAGGCTGGAAGTATACATGGTCCGATCCCAAAACCTCCACCAGCACCGCATGAAGTTCAAGTCTCGTCCCCATTGTATACACCTCCAATATTCAGAGTGAGACGAGGACGGTTGACTTCCACACTGGAAACCTTCCATTTTGTCCCCATCCACTCTACATAACGAATGGCAGAAAAATACTGGTATGCATAAGCGTCTGCAAGAACACTAATAGCATTGTTAATGTTCAAGTTATCATTGAGATTCTCCCCGCTATCCCATTTGCTGATATTACGTGTAACGTCCCCAGAATAGGTTCGTTCCGTAATCTGCTCCGTCCATACTCCTGGAGAAGTCTCTACTGTTTCAGCATAGCCTATCACACCATGAAATTTTGCCATTTTGAATTTTCTCCTTTACAATCACGCAGTCTCTTCCTCAGTATCCGCAGCCACCTCAATGGCAATAGCGGAATAGGGCTTAATCAGAGCTCCAGAACAACGAGTCTCAATCAGATAGGTGTATTTGTTGTAATCAATGTCGAAGTCATCGAACATGTTTACAGCACCACCCTTATCAGCGCCCACGTTGTAATCACTCAGGTTCACGATAAGACCAAGCAGATCCAGTGTGGTTCCCGAATCGTTTGTTCTCTGCTGATTCTCCATAACCTCAACAGTCACGATCTTGCTCACACGAAGAGCAGTCTTAAGTTTCTCCTCGGTGTCATAGATTACACGACCCATCGCGTCCTCAAGAAGCAGACAGTCGGTAAGCATGTCTTCAGTGGTGAAGAGAACCGGATTTCCGGAGCCCTTATAATCCTTACGGGATTTGATAGCGCCACGAATGAACGCTTTCGCTCTCGCATCCGCAGTATCGTCCGAAGGAGTAACTTCATACTTAATCGTATAAAGGTCGTCATCGGTCCAAATCGGCCGAATGTTCAGCGGCTGAATTTTGTCATCGGAATCCGTATCTCGGCCATCGCCAATCAGGACAGCCCGAGCGATTTCCTCATCCAGCATGAACCGCATCTCGGTCTTAATCCAGGCCACTACATCGAAATCAGTGATGTCAATAATGTCATCACGGTCAAGCTTCTGTTTCTTGTAAATGGTCTGCGGAGTGGTGCTTCTCTTAAGCAGAGTGAACACCTGCTCTTTCTTCATGTTACCTTTGATGTATCCTCGAGCACGGGCTTCATCCGCAGTCAGATCACCGAACATGGATTTGATACGGGAGAACGGAGTGTGATGAACCCCATTCATAACTGTAGATACCCAGCCAGTGTCTCTTTTGATCCATTCGGGCGGAGTATTCAGGTTCTTCTCATCCGGGAAAAGATACTCGATGTCCTCAATACCATGCTGCAGAGCGCTCTCTTTCAGAGTGCCATAGCGTTTCGCATCGTTAAGAATATCCATCATGTCGGAATGACTAAGAACGGTGTTCTCGGCTCCCATGTCTTCACCGGTGTTGTCAAATACATTGTGCTTCATAGTATTGTTTCCTCCTTCATCACTGTGGGATGCCTCTCCGTCATCCTTTTCATCATCGTCCTTGTCGGAATCGCCTTTGCCGTCTTCCAATGCCTGTCCAATCAGTGCAAAAACGACATTTTTCTGCTCCTCGTTAAGAGAGTTAAGCACATCTCCTACGGTTTTTCCTTCGGACTTTTTCTCATCCTTATTAGTGTCAGCCACCTTTTCTTCCCCTTTCTTTTCATCATCAGCGTGACAAATGGTAATATTTTCGTATGGATAGATAACCGCTTCCTCTTCGGAAAGCTCCCCATGACGAATTACAGAATCTATCACGGCTCCTTTATTCGCTCCGGCAAGAACAAGACTTACCTCACGAATAAGACCATGAATAACATTCGCACCATTCTGTTTCAGCTGATTTGCATAAATGGATAAGGACGTTACATCCCCATGCTCAACAAGTTCCCGGGCAATCTTTGCTTTATCGGTATTGTTGAATGAGCAATAGGCATATACGCCGTCATCCCGGTTTTCAAGCAGCGCGTGTCCGAGAGTGTTGTCCGGGTCATTATGCTGATGATTCCAAACAAGAGGCACTTCTCCTCCGTCGTTATCAAGGAATGCATCTTTCATGATCACACGGCCATCGGTACACTTGATATTGGCTCTTGTTGCATAGCCACTAAAGTCATAAGATGCCATTTTGAATTATTCCTCCTTTAACTCAGTATTCAGTTTCTTCTTTAGTTCTTCTACCTCTGCCTCCTGCGTGGATTTATCAGGATTCGGTTCACTAAGGTTGCTGTTTCTCAGTTCGTCAGCCTTCGGATCCTCCGACGGACGCATTCCAATGACCTGTCTGATTTCATTGGAAGTCATAATCTCGTTACGGGTGAACTTATCGGCAATTTCGGAAACCTGAGACACAGGAACCAGCTTGAACGGATCCTGGAAGAATAAGATTGACTGCTTTTGAGATCTGGCAGTCTTTGTGAGGAATTTTCGTTTCATCTCATCTACAACTGCCGAAACGATAGGCTCTACAGTACGATTTCGGTAATTCAGCATTTCCTCTTCGCTTGCAGAACCATTGAGAATATTTTCAGTAAGACCCAGCTGTGAATAAAGCAGATTGGTCAAATACTCGATCTGCTCCAAAAGATTGTTTTCGGCGGCACGATTCAACTGAGTAACATGCTCAGTGCCGTCGATATAGGCAATACCATACTTCGATCCGGCCAGCTGGTCTTCGATCATCTTTCGCCGTACCTCCGCCTGTTCCTGACGTGCCTTTGACTTAATTACATAGGGAAGCTGAATAATGAGATCCAATTTTCCAGAACTGATCTGATCGTCCACAACGTCCAGAAGATTGAGCTTATGAATCAACCTTTTTGCAGTGCTGTTTGGTTCATTCATAACTGCGTAGAATGGATTCTCCGGAAGTGCGACCATACTCTTTGGCAGAATTATTTCTTCCTTCTGGCCTCGTTGATCATTGTAAAGTTTCACCTTCACATGTCGCGGATGCCATTCCGTAACCTGAGCGGTACGCATCGACGAAATCTCATACGATCCTGAAATTGTCGGATCTAAAGTGGTATCAACCGGGACAATCCCGACATAACCCTCATCAAACATGGACATATAAACATCCTGCAAGAAAGCACGGCCACTCTGATCTACATTTGCTTCCAAATTCAGACAAGTGTTTAAACCAGAGTTAATACGCTCAACCATTCGATCGTCGTCATCCAACCGGACATGTTCAATGGTCACAGAAGCACAATCCATGGCAATCCTGTTGTAAATGGACGTTACGATTGACCGTTCATTTCCCCTTGAAAAACGAAATTGGTCCGGGTTGTTTCCGTAACCTGGACCAATATCTGCATATGTATAATCTGTAGGATCTCTATTGAGAAACGCGTTCCAAGCGTGTTTCAATCTGGAACCAAATCCCATTGTGTAGTACCTCCGAATCATTATTTATTGTATTTCTCATACAATTTCATCATGCACTGGCAAGCTCTTGTTCTAATTTGTCTCGTCTCTCCAACTGGTCAATAAGCTTGTAAATGCGTTCATTCGTTGTGTGTACCGCATTCGTATTGCTAGTGAGTAATGACGCTGACAATTTCGTGTAAGAGCTAAGAAAAGATTCCGCTTTTTCAGTCGCACGCTTTGCTGAATCACTATCCTGATATTTTTGAGCTCTTGTTGCGGCTTTATCATTCCGCTTAATTTGCTTAGATGCTTTCCTTTCATGTTTACTTCGAATCTGGTCTGCTTTAGTTGCATACCATACCGCTTTATTACTTAAATCAGCAGCATCTTTAAGTTTGGACATTGCTTTCGAAGTGCTACCAAACACGGACGCATATGTTCGACGTGCCTTCTGATATTTTTTAGTAGCAACCCGATTAGTTTTCTCTGCTTTTTCTGTGTATTTGTTGGCCTTACGAACTCCCCATTTCATTCCAAGGACACCATAATGCATGAGCTCGTCATTTGGCTGCTTATTATATACCCACATAAAAATCCCCCATCATTCAAACGCTTCCGGATTGAGTTTGAACGCAACATAGGCGTCCATCAGTGCAGCCACTGAGTCAATCTTTGCGTCATATCGTTTCTTCCATAATTTACGGTTACCATTCGTATCTTCCAAAGTGATTGCATTACCCATCGCAAAAACCATAAGCTCCTCGTCGAAAAGAAGTAAGCGATCTTCAGCCAATTTCTTAAGCTCTCCAAGAGGCACAGATTCTGTCCTGGAACCCTGAATCACTTTTGTTACACCAAACTCTCCATTCTCAGAAGTCCACCGCTCCACAAATTCTTTTGCGTTATATGGGTCATAACCAAAAGTCCGAACGTCGTAGTCCTGCTGAATAATGTGATGGTCCAAATCTTCATAGACGTCCATCATGTCCAGAACGGTGCCTTCCATTACGATCAGACTGCCTTCGTTGATAAAATCCATATATTTCACACGCATAGACGGTATTAATCGGTCATATGTTCTTTGCGTAATATAAGCTCTGGTCTTAATTCCGAAAGCATCATGAGAAAGAGGGAATAAAAAGGTGAACGCACAGAAGTCGTCACCTTGAGATAGGTCAGCACCAAGAGAACAAGGCATTTGCCAATATTCACGGTGTCGATGAGGAAGTGTCTCTTCGTATGTAAAGAAATATGTGTAGCCTTCCATTGGAATGCCAAATCTCTTTGCAAGAGTGTCGTTACGAGTAGCCGGAGCATTCTCCGCTCGCTCTACTTCCAACTGGTACGTTTCATAGCTGACCGTCTTTCCGAGATTCGGATTTGCTTTAATCCACATCTCCGGATCGTTTACTTCGTCGACTGAGTCCAGCTTATACCACCAAATGGATACATGAGGATTGACATAATCACCCTTAAGAATACTCATCAATTCCATTTTTATAGTGTCACCAGGTCCATTTCGAACAGTTCCTTCTGAACTGGTGGCCACAATAAGGTAGTCGTCGACCTTGGATGCACCTTGCTCGATTGCTCCAATAACATCTTCCCGAACATCACCGGAAAGCCATTCATCAACCGTGGCATACTTCACTCGCAATCCCTGTAGCTTGTCGATTGACATGGGACGGACTTCAAGAAGAGATCCGGTGATAAAATTCTCAATGCCTTTCTTCGTTGATGCAAGCTTGGTTCGGTCTGCTCTGCTTCCAGTGGTATTCTGCAAAGAACCTAATGTAAGGAACTTGAAATATGGCCCCCGAGCTCGCGTAATGGCGGTACGAATCGGAGTCATCACCTCTTCGGCCTGTTTCATGGTTGGAGCCGTAGTAATCTGCTGAGTTGTGGACGAATCTACGTTGAGTCCGTAAGACTGGATGCAAGAATCATACAACGATTTGGAACCGCCACGCCCCATTATCAAATACTGCTTATTAATAAGACGTTTCTTTACAGACTTGGTTACATAATGACCACCGTGTCCGCTGGAATTTGGTTCATAAACGCTCTTGTCGACGAAATAGTACCAGCCAAAAATGGATTCTCCCCAAAGTTTAAAGGTATCGAGGAGATGCAAGTCAGAACCATCGGTCAATGTCATCTCATTCTCGCAGTAAGCAATCCATCCTTCTACTGCTTGGTCGTCATAGTAATACCGAGGATCTGCAATAAGCTCGTCGATACGATTCATCTCCATAGAAATCTGTTCACAAACAGGAATCTCGCCTCGAAGAACAGCATCTCGAAACTGACCATAATAAATAGGCGTCGCAGTGTTCGATAGTGCCATTACTTATCCTTCTTTTCATACTTTGTATTAATACTTATATAGTCTGCTCCTAGTGAAGACGCCACCTTATTAACAGCAGCGCTAAGCATTTGAGTCGCAAGCTGCTGCGAAACAGTTCCCGCTGCATTTACAAATGAATCTGCCAGCTTGCCGCCCATTTTTTGAGCGAATGTTTTTCCAGTGTTAGTGTTCTTCTTTCCGGATGCGCTAGCCACAGCCTCCGCATATTTTTGTTCAAGATTCAAACGATCAATGGCTGCCTGAATCTCAGCATTGGACATTTGACTGAGCTTTTTCGTCTTAGAAGAAGTGGCTTTAGTTTCGGTCTTCTTTTCTTCTGTCTTTTTCTCGGTGGATTCTGTGTCGTTCTTAGCTTTAGATAATCTGCTTTTAGCTGCCGTTATAATTCCGGTTTTCTTTTTAGTGGAGTTGTCGCTTTCGCTAGAAGTGCTGCTGTTTTTCGTTGAGCTTCCGGACAGACGGCTCTTTACCGCGGACACAATTCCAGTTTTCTTCACACTGGATCCGCTTCCTTTATTTCGTCCATTTCCACCAAACCGTTTCTGACGAGACAAAGGATAAGGCGGACCATTCTTTTCTCCCCATTTCTGACCTTTCACACCAGAATGCCATAACTCATCACCATAGTATTTAACAATCATTTTGAAATTCACGCCTCGCTTTCTATTGCAGTAGTCTCCGCTGCCACTGACAGTCGCCACTCGTCCTCCGCAATCTGCTTGGTATAAGTGTCGATCATCGCTGATGTCAAACTCGTAATGTCAAAAGCAATACGGACTCGCAGATAGATACATTCCTTGAGAAGGAGCAGCGTAGTGTCGTCTGTAAAATCTCCCCAAACTGCTGAAGCGTCACTGATAGAAAAGCCTTCATCTGGACCGACACCAAGCTGAGTCAAGACAGAGAATGCCGAGTTAATAAGCATGATGATGTCCGGATCATAAAACTCATAGTCCTCGGCAAGACCAAGAAGCTTCTTGATAGATGTGAGAATACTTTCGTCCATGTGAGCCTCCTTCCTATGTGACGGCTATGTCTCTTTTTCGGCAATACCCTTCGATACCATATCCAACAGAAACGTGATACCAAAGCAACGACGATTTCTTAAGATTAATCTTAACCTCATCACCCGAATGAATGACCGTGAGCACGCTGGAATATATAGACGGGTTCGCACGAATTTGGGCACCATCTTTTATGACAACTCCAGCACATTGTGTATCAGTAGAAATTCTTGACAGCATTTGTATTCTCCTTCCATGGACAAGTATCATTTGGTGTACGCATAATTGGATCCTTTGGAATTTGGTTCTCGTTTCCGTAATGGATTGCATTGTGAGTACGAAAGGTTGTAGTAATAAGATACTCGGGATTTAAAAGATAGTCTGAATTGTGTCTGATATCATCCTGACTGATAGGATTTAAATGATGAATATAAATTGGGCCATAAATGTCATGACCGGCGACCCCAAGATCACATCCGTTGTCTCGGAGAATGACATGAGTTCGCAAATCTTTCCATTCTTTAGATCTGTAAAAATCCTGATTCATGAAACGCTCAAATCCGAACGTACTCGACCCAACGGTTCCGTTAAGTTTAAGATAGTCGTAACGCTCCTCAAATGTCGGAAATGTCAGAAGTTCAGAGTATGTTCTAATCTTCATCGTCATTATCCTCATCATGCCCACTGTATGTGCGGAATGCGGAAATTGCCTCACGCATCAGTTCTTCCATGTTCTTTGAAGATTGCAGTGACTCGGTCTTAGCCTGAACCATCGCAACCTCTTTCTCAAGTTTAGCTTTTTCCAGCTGTTCTCGTGTCGTTCCGAGCTTCAGATAATGTGTAATGACCTGAGAAGAAGCAGTTCCTTCTCGAAGCTGCTTCTCTGCAAGGTCAGTAGCCAGTGCTATCATCTGGTTTTCTCTGGCTTCCGGCGATAGAGCCGGTCTGCCACGAGTGGAAGATGCTCCGGCCTTAGCTTTAGCCATAATTTATTCCTCCTTAAGCTACTGTCCATCCTTTGTCGGTGGCTATTGCAATTTGCTCTGATGTAAGTTTTGCTTTATTCGTGCTGCCCAGCGTTATAGTCTGAGAAGTCGTGACTGTTGCCAATGCAGTAAGAATCTCAACCAGATTATCCACTGGCAATTTTGTGCAGCTGCTAATTGAGAATGATTTATTGAAAGCTCCGATTTTAAGGTTGGTTAGGAACGTACAACCATCAAACATACCGCTCATATTAGTCACAGCTGAAGTATCAAAAGAACTGAGGTCCAGACTGGTTAAAGAATAGCATTCGTAAAACATGTATCGCATGTCAGTCACGGCTGAAGTATCAAAGGAGCTGAGGTCCAGACTGGTTAGAGAATAGCATTTATAAAACATGTACGACATATTGGTCACGGCTGAAGTATCAAAGGAGCTGAGGTCCAGACTGGTTAGAGAATAGCATTTATAAAACATGCTGTACATAGTGGTTACAGCCGAAGTGTCAAAGGAGCTGAGATCCAGACTGGTTAGGGAAGTGCAGTAGTAAAACATGCAATACATAGTAGTCACGGCTGAAGTATCAAAGGAGCTGAGGTCCAGACTGGTTAGGGA
>JAJQBI010000064.1:0-1938 GCA_021203365.1 Clostridiales bacterium | reverse complement strand
TCAAAGGAGCTGAGGTCCAGACTGGTTAGGGAAGGACCCTCCCAAAACATGCACGACATAGTGGTTGATCCGGCTGTAAAAAAATCCTCTAATTCAAGTAAACGCAATTGAGGTATCGTATAAAATGCAGTAGCATAATCACCTACATAAGCACAGGTAAGTCCAATTATTTTAACATGCTGCACTATGTACGTCGATAAATATTCATATTCATTAAAAGTTTGCACAAAATCTGGTAAACGTACATATAATTCCAAGCATCGTTGCTGCTTATTATCTAAATAAAAGCCGTCCACAAAACCAGTAATACGAAAAGTATGATAACCTTTTTCCAGATCAGACAAATCTAATTCATTAATGCCATCAGTAACCATTGGCGTCAGTTCCTGAATAGTAGTCACTGTTCCATCTTCACCAATAGAAATTTCTTCTATAGTGAGAGTTCCACCGCCATACATAGATAAGAATTTAAGGCCAGATTCGTTGACAACATATGTAGCGTAAACCCCCTCAAATTCCGATAAATCTAATAAATCGAGATCCGGCCATTCGGTTGGTCGAACCCATTCTTTTGAGTTCTTAAGTAAAGCATTGGCATGAGTCATTAAATCTGCATTTTCCAAGTTCGTTATTTTCGAAAGTTTTTCAGTCAAACACTGCAAGCGACTTTTGGCTGTTTCTGCGGATGCTTGCATAGATGCTACGTGAGCTATTACTGATTCAGCTGTCGCCATTATTCATCACCTCCTACCAATTCAGATATCTCTAATAAGCACTCACTGCTTGTGTCTACCATTTGTAAAAGCTGAGCTGTCAAATCTGCATAATCATTCTCAACTATGGCATCCCCTTCCAAAGTAATCTTAGTTGAAGCAGATGCTATTGTAGTGTTCCAGCGATGAGTTAATGTCTCGCCATCAGCATCTAAAATTTTCGCTCGGATAGAGAATGCTACCGTGCCTGCAACATTTTTGTCAAAAACATTTGAGGAAAGTAACCAACTGAAATATACGTACTCGTCATCGAATGTCAAATCATCGACCAAATAGCTTCCTTCTTTTCCGGAAACAGCCGTATAGTTTACAAATATATAGCACTCAGATAAGTCTACATTGTCGCCAACAATTCGAGGACAGCGAAAGCATTTGCGTTCTACATCATGATCTGAATAAACGCCAAAAAGAGATTCATCTGACGGTATAGATATTTCTCGCGTTACAGCGTTTATGTCTAAATATTCATCTGCTGTCGCCAGTAATTCATCTGCTGTCGCCATCACACCACCTCCTGCTTCACTTTAACTTTGTTGGTTTTTATCTTATAGGAAGATTTTTTTCCAGTTATCTGGACATAGAATATACTTCTGGTGAGAGATTCCGTTGGAATAATGCAATAATCATTTTTAAGAATTCTCGCGTGTTCAATTCCATTATTAAAAAAGGATGCTGCTTTTGTGCATCCGTTCCATTCATCAGAGAATGTAAAATGCGCTTGCAAATATCCAGATGTTCCGGCCACAATATTTGTAAAATCCCCATCACATTCAAGCTGCTGTGCAGTGACTTTAAATTCAAGAGTCCTCACAATGACACCCCTTTCTAATAAGTTTTATAGCACTTTGAATAACTTACGGAGCCGATTTTGGATACATAACAGGGCACGGAAAGAACACACAATCACTCAGAAAGGAGGTTTCACAAATGAAGTATCAGCCCCGCAAGCTATTCAAAGCACTATAAAGGTTCAAATATAATCACCCCCGGAGAATTTTTAAAGAGGCCGGCGATGCATAGGGGGGAGGGTCTGTCGGAGACCCCCCTCTATCCCATTTTTGTTTAGTTTTGGACATAAAAAAGCTCGAAACTTTTAAAATTAATTAAAATTTTAAAAAAAATCGAACAAATTCTTCCAAAAATTGAATATATTTTTGCATTTTTA
>JAJQBI010000066.1 GCA_021203365.1 Clostridiales bacterium | reverse complement strand
AGAGAAAAATCTCTGGCTACTTGATGTGCTTTAAAATCGGCTGTGAATAGTAACACATGCGCAATCCTGACATCAAAATTCTATTGACAGATCAGGCCATCTTTTGTTAAACTTAACCAACTTAAGTAAGATGATTCTAACATGGATATAAAATACAGTCAATTATTTTTTTGCGTCAAAGCAAAACAACACACATCATCTCCTACATAAAATAGCACAGCGATAAATGTCCTTTCATGGAGACCAAGACCTTCTGCTCCAACTGCAAAGTGCATTGCTATAAACCGGAAATGCAAGAGAAAATTCGTCTGGTCATGCGCTTCTCCGGCCCGCGCATGATTTTTCACCATCCGATGGCGGCGATCCGACATGTGGCAGAGACAAACAAAGAGAAGAAACGGATAGCCGCTGAAAGTATAAAAAGAGAAACGGCCTAGAGAAAGGAAAGGAGTACAAAATAATGATGATCGACAAAAGACTGATCGGCACGGTCAGCGGAAGCATGAAATACATCCTTGGGAATGTGATCTTTCAGTGGTGTTCGTTACTGACAAATATCATCATGATGACAGGCATCACAGGATTTCTTGCAGGTATATTTGCGGATGGAACAAAGGAAACCGTCCGGGCAGCCGGTCAGGTCACGATCGCGGTCATCCTGGCAGCGATTGCGGTGCGGTTCGCCTGTACGCTGGGCGCGTCGCGGATGAGTTTCCTCTCATCTAAGGCTGTCAAACGGACGCTGCGGGAACAGATTTATGAAAAACTGCTGCGTCTGGGCGCTTCTTATAATGAACAGGTGCAGACATCCGAGGTCGTACAGGTAGCTGTGGAGGGTGTGGATCAGCTGGAAACCTATTTTGGCGCATATCTGCCCCAGTTTTTTTATGCCATGCTGGCCCCGCTGACCCTCTTCGTCTATCTGTGTACCGTGAATGTTCCCTCGGCCATTGTCCTGCTGGTATGTGTGCCGCTGATTCCGGTTGCCATCGCTGCAGTTCAGACCTGGGCGAAAAAGCTGCTCAGTAAATACTGGGGACAGTATACAGCCTTAGGCGACACCTTTCTGGAAAACCTGCAGGGTCTGACCACACTGAAAATATATCAGGCGGATGAGTTCAAGCAGCAGGAAATGAATGAGGAAGCGGAAAAGTTTCGCCGCATCACCATGAAAGTGCTGACCATGCAGCTTAATTCTATTACTATCATGGATTTTATCGCCTATGGAGGCGCGGCACTGGGTATCATCATGGCCGCTGTGCAATATCGGGCAGGCCATGTCAGCCTTGCGGGCTGCCTGCTCATCATTCTGCTCGGTGCGGATTTCTTTCTCCCCATGCGCCAGCTTGGTTCCTATTTTCACATCGCCATGAATGGAATGGCCGCCAGCGACAAGATCTTTCGCCTGCTGGATTTGCCGGAGGCAAAACAAAAAACGGCCCTATGCCCGGCGGATGGAAATATTGTCCTGCGAGAGCTTCGATTTTCTTATAACGCAGAATCTCCCGCTCATACCGCAAAGGATGAAACGGCTGCATCGCCCGCTCATGCCAAGAAGAATCAGGCAGACAAATCGGCAGATACTGTTGTTATTGCAGACAAACAGGATCCGGCCCCGGATCGGGAAGTCCTGCATGGGATTCACATGGAGTTCCCCAGCGGAAGCTTTACATCAATCGTAGGCGAATCCGGCTGCGGCAAATCTACGATTGCCTCCATCCTGACGGGACAAAATCGCAGCTATCAGGGCAGCGTCATCATTGGCAACATGGAGTTACGGGAAATCAGGGAAGCGAGTATGATGGAAAGCATTACCTACGTCAGTCACCAGAGCTATCTCTTTAAAGGCACCGTCCGCGATAATCTTCGGATGGGCAACCCGGAGGCCAGTGATGAGAAGCTGTGGGAAGTCCTTGAGCAGGTAAAGCTGGCAGACTTCCTGAGAGGGAATGCCTCATCTGCACAAATGGATTTTGCAAACAAAAAATCCATTAAAACCGAAAACACAGCAGAGGGTCTGGATACCCGCCTGACCGAACAGGGCGGCAACCTCTCCGGCGGACAGAGGCAGCGGCTTGCACTGGCACGGGCGCTGCTCCATGACAGTCCGATTTATATTTTTGACGAGGCCACTTCCAATATTGATGTAGAAAGTGAAAACGATATTATGGCACAGATTCACGCTTTGGCGAAGCGAAAAACAGTGATCTTAATCTCTCACCGCCTGGCGAACGTGACAGATTCTGACCGCATTTATGTGATGGATGCCGGAGTTGTCGTTGAGGAAGGGAAACATGAAGCGCTTCTTGCAAGAAATGGCCACTACGCCGCACTCTGGAAGGCACAGCAAAGTCTGGAAAAGTATGGGGCCGTCCATGAAGATTCCCTTCGTGAAGAACGAACCTGCAGAAAGGACGGTGAATGAGCATGAACAGCGAAACCTTAAATAACGGGACTCCAGATAACAAAATTCTGAAAAAAAGAAGCGGTTTTATTGTGATGCTGCGGCTGATCGGTCTGGTAAAGCCGCTGACGGGATATATGATCCTGGCCATCTGCATGGGACTGGCCGGTCACTTATGCGCCACCTTCATTCCGGTTTTTGGCGGCTATGCCGTTCTGGATCTGCTTGGAATGGATACGCCGTTTCCGCTCGGGGCAATTTTTGTCTGTGTAATTCTGTTTGCCATCCTGCGGGCGGGACTGCGCTACGGGGAACAGGCCTGTAATCATTTTATTGCGTTCAAGCTGCTGGCACTGATCCGCGACAAGGTGTTCCGTGCACTGCGGAAGCTCTGTCCGGCCAAACTGGAAGGGCGTGACAGAGGCGACCTGATCTCCGTCATCACCTCAGATATCGAACTTTTGGAGGTTTTCTACGCCCATACCATCTCCCCGGCAGTTATCGCGTTTTTGTATACAATTATTTTATGTCTGTTTATCGGCTCCTTTCATTGGCTGTTGGGATTGCTGGCGCTGGCTGCTTATCTGGTGGTTGGGATTGCCATTCCACTGGCTGCCTCCCGCTTAAGCGGAGATATCGGTCTGCAGTTCCGCACAAAATCCGGCGAGCTCTCCAGCTTCGTACTGGAAAGTATGCGCGGGCTTACCGAAACCATCCAGTATCATCAGGGCCACAAACGTCTGGCAGAAATGAACGCACAGACAGACGCTCTCTCGAAGGACGAAGAACGGATGAAACAAAATCAGGGCTTGAATGGTGCGGTGACGAATACCGTCATTCTGCTCTTTGACCTTGCCATGCTTTTTGCCTCGGCTTCCCTCTTTTTGCAGGGGCAGGTATCCTTCGCCGGAGTGTTGATCCCCACCATTGCACTGTTTTCCTCCTTCAGGCCGGCGGTCGCACTGGCGGCTCTTGGCAGCACCCTGCAAAACACATTTGCGGCAGGCAATCGGGTGCTGGATATTCTGGAGGAATCACCCGTTGCCGAAGAGATCACCGGGAAGCCGGAAGTCCGTTTTCACGGAGCTTTGGCAGAACACGTAACCTTTTCCTATGGGGATACGAAAAAAACTTCCTACTCTGTAACAGATGATATCTCCATGGAAAGACCTGTACAGGCTGTGAAAGATTCATCTGAGATCATTTTACAGGATATCTCCGTCGATTTCCCGGAGCATCAGATCATCGGTATCACCGGCAAAAGCGGCAGCGGAAAATCTACCCTGTTGAAGCTGCTGATGCGCTTCTGGGCGGTAAATCAGGGAAAAATCACGATTTCCGGCACCTCCATGGATCAAATCAACACGGGAAATCTACGGGATATGGAAAGCTTCGTCACACAGGAGACACATCTTTTCCACGACAGCATCCGCAACAACCTGCGGATTGCCAGGCTGGACGCCACCGACAATGAGATTGAGACTGCATGCAAAAAAGCATCCGTTCATGATTTTATTATGACACTTCCGCAAGGTTATGATACCCCCGTGGGCGAGCTGGGCAGCACACTCTCCGGAGGGGAACGGCAGCGTCTGGGGCTTGCGCGGGCGTTTCTTCATGATGCGCCATTCTTACTGCTGGACGAGCCCACCAGCAATCTCGACAGTCTGAATGAGGCAGTCATCCTGCGTTCACTGGAAGAAGAACAGGGAGACAAAACCATCGTACTGGTCTCCCACCGGCAATCCACCATGCGGATCGCTGACAAAACATATTCTGTAGAACATGGGCGGGTGAGCTGATCGTACTGCTCTTCCGCCGTCAGGCGGCACTTCCGGCACTTCGTGTCTCCCTGTCACTGACCAGACGATAATACGCATTGAAGATCATGCGGTGCACCAGCGCATGGAACAAAGAAAAAAAGCAATCCAGATCCAAGGGAATCACCTTCCTTCAATTCTTCCAGCAATATTGCATCCTTTATCTGGTCTTCAATCTGTTGATAAAGAGGATTGTCCGAGGTGCTGGATATTATAATTTTCACTGTGTATTTCTCCTGATTCTATATAGCGTGCTTTCTTTATATTTGCGGTTCTCCGTTTTTTCCTGTTGTTGCAAAGGCCAGCACACCGACCAACTCACACTTTTTCAAACAGGCAGCTGCATCCATAGATTATCTCCTCTCTGAATACCGATGGATTTTGTTTTTCGATCCTTCTGCACCCCACGGGCATATGTGATCTCCGGGTAGCCGAATCCTACCATCAGCTTTGTATAATGATCCTGCGGAATGTTCAGCAATTCCCTTGCTTCCGGCACCAGTTCATTCAGTACCTCTGCCGGATAACTCATGATTATCGTTCCAAGGCCATACGCATTGCAAAGAAGTTCAAAATACGCTGTCGCAATGTTG
>JAJQBI010000021.1 GCA_021203365.1 Clostridiales bacterium | reverse complement strand
GCATCCGTAATTAATCAGACCTGCTCAAAAAAAATTGGCTGTGAATAGTAACAAATAACTCTGTGAAATCCCTAAAAAGGCTTGACTTTCTTATATCGCCTGTGTTACACTGTACAGGCGACATGGAAGGCAGGTCTTTTTTTTATGCCCGAAAATGAAAGCGGATAATTTTTTCCGGTATGAAAGACCAATTAAACAAAACACTGGAGGTGGAAGTTGTGCGCGTTAGGATAACATTGGCATGCACCGAGTGCAAACAGCGTAACTACAATATGACGAAGGAGAAGAAGAATCATCCGGAGCGTCTTGAGACGAAGAAGTATTGTAAGTTCTGTCACAGACATACGGTACACAAAGAAACAAAGTAGTCTCAGGTCAGGATTGTGAGGTTATGCTATGGGACAAAATGAAAAAACTGCTGAGAAAAAGCAGGGCAAATTCAAAACCTGGTTTCAGGGATTGAAATCTGAATTTTCCAAGATTGTATGGACCGATCGAGATACACTGATCAAGCAGACCATAGTCGTACTGGTTATCACGATCATTCTGGCTGTGATCATCAGTATTATGGATGTTGGAATCCTGCAGTGCATTAATCTTTTAATCGATTAAGGACAAGGGTGATTGTATGGCAGATGCGAAATGGTACGTGGTTCACACCTATTCCGGATATGAGAATAAGGTAAAGGCCAACATTGAAAAGACAATTGAGAACAGACATCTGGAGGATCAGATTCTGGAAGTCCGTGTCCCGCTGCAGGATGTCGTGGAGATGAAGAACGGCGTCGCGAAGCAGGTACAGAAGAAAATGTTCCCCAGTTATGTTCTCCTCAATATGGTCATGAACGACGATACTTGGTATGTTGTACGCAATACCAGAGGCGTGACAGGATTTGTGGGGCCGGGCTCCAAGCCGGTTCCTCTGTCTGAGGCGGAAATGATTCCCCTTGGCATTCAGAGAGAAGATATTCAGGTTGATTTTGCTGAGGGCGATATGATCGTGGTCACTGCCGGGGCGTGGAAGGATACAACCGGAGTTGTGTCATCCATCAACATGCAGAAGCAGACCGTGACGATCAATGTAGAGCTTTTCGGCCGTGAGACACCGGTGGAGATCGGTTTTACGGAAATCAGGAAAATGTAACAGAGCAACGAAATCTCGTGGGAGGGATTACCCCCGCCAATACCACATAGGAGGTGCCTAAAATGGCAAAGAAAGTAACAGGATATATTAAATTACAGATTCCGGCTGGCAAGGCAACCCCGGCGCCGCCCGTAGGCCCGGCACTGGGACAGCACGGTGTAAACATCGTCCAGTTTACAAAAGAGTTTAACGCGAGAACAGCGGATCAGGGAGACATGATCATCCCGGTTGTCATCACTGTTTACGCGGACAGAAGTTTCAGCTTCATAACCAAGACTCCGCCGGCAGCAGTTCTTCTCAAGAAGGCGGCGAATATTAAGACCGCATCCGGTGTTCCCAATAAGAACAAGGTCGCGAAGGTGACTAAGGCTCAGATCCAGGAGATCGCCGAGCTGAAGATGAAGGATCTGAACGCAGCAAGCCTCGAGGCAGCCATGAGCATGATCGCCGGGACTGCACGAAGCATGGGAATCGAAGTCGCAGAATGATAAACGTCAGTGAAAGCTTGACATAGAAGTGGGAGGGTTTTTTCCCCGCAAATACCACAGGAGGTTATAGAAATGAAACGTGGAAAGAAATATGTGGAGGCTGCGAAAGCAGTAAACCGCAGCACATTATATGACACCGCAGAGGCCATCAGCCTTGCCAAGAAAACTGCCGTCGCCAAATTCGACGAGACCATCGAAGCTCATATCCGCACAGGCTGCGATGGTCGTCACGCGGATCAGCAGATCCGTGGAGCAGTTGTGCTTCCTCACGGAACAGGCAAGCAGGTGCGTGTGCTGGTTTTTGCCAAGGACGCGAAGGCGGACGAGGCGAGAGCCGCGGGCGCTGAGTTCGTCGGAGGCCAGGAGCTGGTTCCGAAGATCCAGAACGAAGGATGGCTGGATTTTGATGTAGTCGTTGCTACGCCGGATATGATGGGTATTGTAGGACGTCTGGGACGTATCCTTGGACCGAAGGGCCTGATGCCGAACCCGAAATCCGGAACCGTAACCATGGACGTGACCAAGGCAATCCATGACATTAAAGCAGGTAAAGTTGAGTACCGCCTCGACAAGACCAATATTATCCATGTCCCGATCGGGAAGGCTTCCTTCACCGAGGAACAGTTAAATGACAACTTCCAGACGCTTATTGGAGCCATTATCAAGGCAAGACCGAGCACCGTAAAGGGCCAGTTCCTGAAAAGTGTGGTAATCACTTCCACAATGGGCCCCGGTGTGAAGATTAATCCAGTAAAGCTCGCCCAGTAACATAAAAGAAAATCCCCGGCCTGTCCGCCGGGGATTTTCCCGTATGCCTGCGCATGCGCGGGCCGGCTCCGGTTCCCTGGCCCTGCCTCCGGTTCCGGGGCTCCGTTCTGACAGGGGGAGAATTACTTTGGCGACAAAGAGAAAAACCACAGGAAAGAACACCAGAGGAAGGCAAAGAAGAGCGGACCCAGGCCGCCGAACCGCCTCGAAAAGAAAAAAACGCAGTGCCGGCCGTCTGATTCTCTGTGCCATGATCGAGGTTATTGTGCTTCTTGTCATCGGGGTGATCGTGGCGTGGAATCAGGGACTTTCAGACTGGATGCAGTCCTTTACAAGCCCGGTGGTACAGGAGCTGGATATTTCAGGAATCAGCAGTTCAAATGCCGTTCTTATGCAGGTGGACGGAGGACATGTGATTGGCAGCGTAAACGGGGAGGAGACTATGTATCCCGCTTCGCTGACAAAGATGATGACGGCCATTGTTGCCATCGAAAACATAGGGGATCTGGATGAGAAAATAACGCTTACCGATGAAAACTTTTCCGGACTTTATGAGGAGGACGCGACCCAGGCCGGTTTTCAGTCCGGGGAGTCCGTGCGGGCGATCGATCTTCTGTATGGAGCGCTTCTTCCGTCCGGCGCGGAATGCTGCCTTGCTCTGGCCACTTATGTCTCAGGTTCTGAGGACGCCTTTGCGGAGCAGATGAATCAGAAGGCAGAAGAGCTGGGAATGGATCATTCTCATTTCTGCGACACCGTCGGCCTGCATGACCCGGATCACTACAGTACCCCAGAGGATATGGCAATTCTTCTGAAATACTGTATCCGCAATGATACCTTCCGGGAGATTATTCAGACAGCCCGTTATTCCACTGGTGTGACCAATGTACACCCGGATGGGATTACTTTTTACAGTACCCTGTTTAAGAGTCTGACAGATGCCTCTGTCACCGGCGGACAGATTCTTGGAGGGAAAACCGGCTATACCGATGAGGCGGGGTATTGCCTGGCAAGCTTTGCAGAGATCGGGGGAAGGGAATACATCCTTGTCACCGGAGGCGCGGTGGGAGATTCCACAAATACCGCTCCCCACATTCAGGACGCGGTGACGGTTTACAACCGTCTTGGCGAAGCCGTGCAGGCGCTGAACTCCTGAGCCTGTGACGGCTGAATCAGGGAAAACCCTCCCCTGGGGTTAAATCAGTCTGGGGCAGGCTGTGCGGTTATCCGCTGTGCATTGTGCACAGGGATGAACCATACAGCCTGCCCCAGATATTCATCGGACGATTGTCAGCCGAAATATCTCTGCAGCAGTCCGGCGAAGGCTTTTCCGTGTCTGGCTTCGTCTCTTGCCATTTCATGAACCGTGTCGTGGATCGCGTCCAGGTTGGCGGCCTTCGCGCGCTTCGCCAGGTCAACCTTGCCTGCGGTAGCGCCGTTCTCCGCGGCTACACGAAGCTCCAGATTCTTCTTTGTGCTGTCGGTGACTACCTCTCCCAGAAGCTCTGCAAATTTGGCTGCGTGTTCGGCCTCCTCCCAGGCGGCCTTCTCATAGTACAGACCAACCTCCGGATATCCTTCTCTGTGAGCCACTCTCGCCATTGCGAGATACATGCCGACCTCAGAGCACTCCCCTTCGAAATTGGCTCTCAGATCTGCAAGGATGTCTTCGCTTACGCCCTGGGCAACGCCTACTACATGCTCAGCGGCCCATGCCATCTCCGCATCCTGCTTCGTGAACTTCTCGGCCGGTGCCTTGCAGATTGGACAGACATCCGGTGCGCTGTCGCCTTCATGAACATATCCACATACATTACATACCCATTTTGCCATAATCGTAATCTCCTTTTTTATTATAATATAGTTGTTCTGATGTAAGCTCCGGTTCTGTATTGAATCGGATTAATAATAGTAATCATTACTATTTTTAAGTATATTAACATGTATCTTTTTATCTGTCAAGCCCTGAAATTTATTTTTTTACTTTTTGTTACTGTTTAAGGCTGGCTGTGAGTGGGAATTTTTTTTGTACACTCTGAGTCTCCGGTTCTCCCGGCTATGTATCAGCAGCAGATTCTTTGTGCAGGCAGTCTTTACAGATTCCGTAAAAACGAACATTGACATCCTCAATTTTCCCGGAGGAAAAGCTGCTGGAAGCCTGTGAAAGAAGTGGTTCCAGGTGCAGACCATCCACATCCATAACCCTGTGGCATTGATTACACATAAAATGTGCGTGCGGATCTGTCCTGCCGTCAAAGTGATCAGAGCCGCCAAAGTTGGACAGCTTGTGAATTTCCCCTGTTTCAGACAGGAAGGAAAGGTTTCGGTAGACGGTCCCAAGGCTGATGTTGGGATAAACCATACGAAGATTCTCATACACGGTATCCGCAGTCGGGTGGTCTGTGCGCGTCCGGAGAAAATCCCGGATGGCATCCCGCTGTCGGCTGTGTTTCGTAATTGCCATGGAAATCTCTCCTTTCTTTTGATTATATTTTAATAATAGTAATGATTACTGATATTTAGAATATAATAGATTTTCTGTAATTTGTCAAGCAAAGATTGTGCGGAAACAGGTCTTTTTTCTTGACATATTTTTCATAAGCCTTCAAAATAGAACAAAACAGGGTTCGCTGTCTGTCCGCATAATGCTCTGAGACGTTATGCCAGTGAGAGAAAGGAGATTATTATGAGGGATTTTGTGTGTCATGGAGATATATTGTTTGCCCGTGAAGCGGATGCGCTGGAAGTATATGAGAGCGGGTATCTGGTGGTACAGGAAGGCCGGGTGGAGGGAATTTATCCGGTTATACCGGAGAAATTTGAAAATTTTCCCCGGAAGGATTATGGAAGAGGGCTGATCATTCCGGCTTTTACGGATCTTCACATTCACGCTTCCCAGTATGTGCAGCGGGGAATCGGGATGGATAAGCTGCTGTTCGACTGGCTGAATGACTATACATTTCCGCAGGAAGCCAGATTTCAGGATATGTCTTACGCAAAACCCATTTATGATGCGGTTGTGAGGGACCTTCTTCTTCACGGAACCTTTCATGCCAGTCTGTTTACCACGATTCATTACGACGCGTCGGACTATCTGTTTCGCGCTTTGGAGGAAAAAGGGCTGTATGCCTATGTGGGAAAGGTAAATATGGATATGAATTCCCCGGATTATCTGTGTGAGTCTACGGAAGAGTCTCTGCGTCAGACTGAACGCTTTCTGGCGGAACATCCGGGAACGGGAACGGTGAAGCCTGTTCTTACGCCGCGTTTTGCCCCTACCTGTTCGGAACCGCTGATGCGGGGGCTGGGGAAGCTGGCGGGAAAATATCACTGCGGCCTTCAGACTCATCTGGTGGAATCAAGGGCGGAAAAGAGCTGGACCCTGGAGCTTTTTAAGGACTATGGGTCTGATGCGGAGATTTATGAGAGAAATGGTCTTCTGGAAAACGGCCCGTCTATTTTTGCCCATTTTATTTTCCCGTCCCAGGCGGATCTGGATATTGTAAAACGGGCGGACAGCACCATGGTGCACTGTCCGGATGCGACTACAAATATTATTGCGGGGATCATGCCGGTGGAACGCCTTCACGGAGAAGAACTGCCTATTGCCCTGGGAACAGACGTGGGGGGCGGACAGGGAATGGGAGTTTACCGTCAGATATCCAGAGCCGTGCAGCTTTCCAAGCTGAAGGAGTTTTACGAGCCGGAAGAGAGCAAAACCATCACCTTCCCCCATGCCTTTTATATGGCGACAAAGGCCGGAGGCCGCGTATTTGACCATGTGGGCTCTCTGGAAAAGGGATACAGGTTTAACGCCCTGGTGCTGGATAACCTGGAGGACGCGGGCTGTATTCTTACACCTGTGGAGAGAGCAGAGAGGTTCTGCTATACCGGGGATGAGAGGAATATTGTCGCCCGCTTTATTGACGGGAAAGAAATTCACCTTTAACACAAAACATCAGGAAGGCGCAATCTTTACAGAATATGCCTTCCTGATGCTCATATATTTCAGGGAGCCGCTGCTTTCCCTGTTTTTTTTATTGAAATGGCCGGTGGAATTCGATATAATCAATTGTATACAAAATACAGTTTAAAAACATTGGAGGTGCCTATGCGTTTACGGGCGATGGCGAAAATCAATCTGGCGCTGGATGTGCTGGGGAAAAGAGAGGACGGGTATCATGAGGTGCGCATGATCATGCAGACCATACGGATGTATGACAGCCTGGATATCCGGAAATCGGACCGGCCGGGAATTACACTGCTCACGAACCTTCCTTATGTCCCCACAGACGAACGGAACCTTGTGTATAAAGCTGCAAAAATGCTGATGGATGAGTTCGGGATCCGGGAGGGAATTACCATAAAGCTGGAGAAATTTATTCCGGTATCCGCAGGGATGGCAGGCGGCAGCTCAGATGCGGCGGCGGCGTTTGTGGGAGTGAACCGTCTGTTTCGGCTGGGCCTTGGTGAGAAGGAGCTGATGGAGCGGGCTGTGAAGGTGGGCGCGGATGTGCCCTATTGCATTCTGCGGGGAACCGCCCTTGCGGAAGGAATCGGGGAGAAGCTGACGCCTCTGCCCCGGGTGCCTGAATGTTATGTGCTGGTGGGAAAACCCGGCATAAATGTTTCCACAAGGCTTGCCTATGAGAATCTGGATCTTAAAGAGATACAAAGACACCCGGACATTGACGGTATGCTGGAAGACATTGGGAAAGGAGACCTCTACGGCATGGTCTCGAAGATGGAAAATGTTTTTGAGCCCGGAATTATCCGCGAATATCCGGTGATTCAGAAAATCAGAGAAAATATGGAAGAACACGGTGCGCTGCGGGCGATGATGAGCGGAAGCGGACCTGCGGTATTCGGAATTTTTGACAGCGAGAAGAAACTTGAGACGGCCGCGGCGGCTTTAAAGGAAAGCGGCCTTGCCAGATCTGTGTTTGCCACAGATCTGTTTCATCGAAATGGGGGAACGGTGGATGACGAGTGATTTTTCGGTAAATATGAATATTTATCTTCCTCTTCGCGAGGTAGTGTTTACTACGCTGCGCCAGGCGATCCTGAAGGGAGAGCTGAAGCCCGGGGAAAGGCTTATGGAGATTGCTCTGGCGGAGAAGCTGGGCGTAAGCCGTACACCGGTGCGGGAGGCCATGCGCAAGCTGGAGCAGGAAGGTCTGGTGGTTATGGTTCCCCGAAAGGGGGCCCATGTGGCCAATATTACGGAAAAGGATCTGAACGATGTGCTGGAGGTTCGGATGACCCTGGAAAATATGGCCATTGAGAAGGCGTGTAAGCTGATTGACGAGGAAGGGCTGGATCGGCTTCGGGATGCTGCGGAGACTTTTGAGCGGGTAACCCGGGAGGACAATCTGGTTCACCGGGCGGAAGCGGACGTAGAGTTTCATGAGGCGATTTATAAAGCCGCGGACAACAAACGACTGAATCAGGTGCTGAATAATCTGCGGGAGCAGATTTACCGCTATCGTGTGGAGTATCTCAAGGAGGAGGAGACTCTGGAGCAGCTTGTGAAAGAGCACAAGGAGATTACAGAGGCAATTTCCCTGCGGGATGTGGAACGAGCTCAGTCGATCATGTATAATCACCTGGAGAATCAGAGGAGGGCGATCATACATTCCATCCGTTCGGAAAAAGAAGCGATGGAAGAGACAAAGGGTACCGGCAGGAAGAAATAAAAGAGGTCGGCTGCGGAGCGGTTCTGTTCCGGCTGAAATTTGTTCTTTTGAGTTGACAAAGACTAACTTTAATGGTATGATGTCATAAGTTAGAAAAAGCTAACTTAAAAAGCAAAGGAGAATGGAAATGACCTGTGAAAAATTTGAATCTGTCATAGGATATCATTGTTCCCCTGTACTGATGGGGCAGAAGCCGTCCAATCTGGTTTCCTTTTCCAAGGAAAAAATACCTGTGGTTCCTGAGCTTACAGCTTTTTATACAAAGCTTCTGGCGCCGGAAGGGCTGCGCATGGAGATCGTCTGCGGATGTGGAAAGCATTACCTGGTTCTGGTGTATCGGCCGGATATGCTGGAGAGTTTTCTTTCTCAGGAGGAGGTACGGGAGCTGCTTGTGCAGGACGGATATCCGGAAAACGGTACGCTGGAGGAAATGCTTGCGTATCTTAAGGTGCGATTCAGACAGAGGGAGGACTTTCCTCATGAGATCGGACTTTTTCTGGGCTATCCGCTGGAGGATGTACATGGCTTCCGGAAATATAAGGGAAGCAACTGCAAACTGAGTGGTTACTGGAAGGTGTACGGGGACGTAGCCCAGGCGAAGAGGACCTTTGCCCGATATGACCGGTGCAGGGAGTTCACATGGGGACAGATCTCCCGGGGCTGTTCCATTTCTCAGATTGTCAGGATGAAGGAGCTTTGTGCCTGATAATGAAAATTTAAGAGAAACGAGGAGGTTTCAGAATGAGTAAAACAGGAATTATTTACTGGTCTTCCACAGGAAATACGGAGGCTATGGCGCAGGCAGTGGCGGAAGGAGCCAGG
Organism: Clostridiales bacterium; assembly: GCA_021203365.1. Classification (GTDB taxonomy): domain Bacteria; phylum Bacillota; class Clostridia; order Lachnospirales; family Lachnospiraceae; genus Blautia_A. The sequence continues at coordinate 64,491 of JAJQBI010000021.1, read as the reverse complement.
GCAGCGGGAGCGGATGTCACGATTATGGAAGTCGCGGACGCGTCGGTGGAGGAAGCGCTGACCTGTGATGTTCTGGCTCTGGGTTGTCCCGCAATGGGAGACGAGGAACTGGAGGAAGGGGAATTTGAGCCCTTCTTCGCGGATCTGGAGGGACAGCTTTCCGGGAAGAGGGTTGCGCTTTTTGGCTCCTATGACTGGGGCGAGGGCGACTGGATGAGAACCTGGTGTGGAAGAACGAAGGATGCAGGCGCTTTGCTGGTCCAGGAGGAAGGACTGATTGTGAATAACACACCGGATGAGGAAGGCCTGGAGGCCTGCCGGGAGCTGGGAAGAAAGCTGGTATAAGGAATTTTTTGACAGATCCTGAAACCGTGAATGAATTATAAGGATTGCGTAGTTTTAAGGTTACTGCCGGACAGTGGATTGACTGTCCGGCGGTTTTCGTTTTGTTAAGATTGATTATTCCCTTTTGAGATGATATGATGATACAGAAATGAAAGGGCATGAGTGCAGATTTCTGCATCGGCATTCGTGAGATTGGGTATCGACCCACGTGGCACCGCAGACGCCCTGTGGGTGAATTGTCAGAGGTGAATATGAAGAAGAAAATATACAGAACAGGAATGCTGATGGCCCTGTGTCTTGCCTTCGGGCCCTGTGAAAGTATGGATGTATATGCCGATAAAATGGCGGTTACGGCTGAGTGGAGAGAGGAGTCGTGGCAGGATGACAGTACGGGTTTGGAATGGGGGCATGGAATCATAGCCGGGTATAATGAGGAAGGAGAAGTCTGCTGGGAGGTGGTTTCGGAGGATGGGGCAATCGCCGGAGATGCGGCTTCATACGTGAACCTGGGACAAAATGGAGACTTCTTTTATTATTTTGACAGCAACTCGGAAGGCTTCTATCTGACCTGCCTTAATATAGCGGACGGCTCCGTAAAGTGGAAAACAGAGACCGCGCTTACAAATGTCAGCGATTTTGTGTATGGGGATAATGGAGAGCTTTATATCGGGGGAATGCAGATACAGTTTCTGGCGCTGGACGCAGAGGGAAAGGTGCTTGCGCAGCAGAAGCTTTCTGATTCCAGTGCGTTTCATCCCCGCGGCATGGAGTATGAAAATGGTCTGGTGATGTTTCTACTGGAATCGTGGTATAGTGATTCTCTCACATATGTGGAAATGGATACCTCGAATTTTACATGTGAGATGCGGGAGCTTCTGGGAGGAGAGTACTCGGATCCGGTAAAAATTCTGCATATCCGTCAGGTTTATAATTCCATAAACGGAAATGAAAGTTCTTTTTCGGAAACCGTGGATGAAAACGGGATAAAGTCTTACACAGATGGAAATGGAATCCTTCGGGAAAGAGTAATTCCGCCCGGAGCAATGGATGCGTCTGTGTATGCCGGGGCAGATGTGTACACAGCGTACTATTATTATGATGAGAAAGGTTATTATTGTTTTGCGTATATAGAAAACGGGGATGAACAGTACCGGTTTTATATTGACATGCAGGATGGAAATTATGTGTATATTCGCTATATAGACAGTTCCCATACAGTTTACGACTATGAAGATGGGATATCGATCTGGGAAACGATTGCCCCTACCAGTTATTATTGTCAGCTGGGAGCTGTGATACAATGAAAGCTTTTATAAAATCAGAAAATGCATAATTATTCTGTTGTGACGGATTTGGAATCATGGTACAATGAACATATGTGTTTTTCGTGAGGAGTGTATGGATATCGGTGCTCTCTGCCCTGAGATCCGGTCTGTCCCGCGGAAAAAATCTGAATACATATGAAGAAGGAAAGGAGCAACTATGAAAAAGAAATGGTTTGTCTTGGGGGCGGCGGCCGGGCTGCTGTGCATGCCTTTTTCTGTGGAGGCGGAAACCACACTGGAGCTGGTGAACACCCTGGAGGAGAGTGCATACTGGATTTACGACACGAATCTTCTGCGTGTGGGAGGGGATTCCGGTTATGGTCTGATGCGGACAGACGGTACTGAGCTGACAGAGAGGATTTATGCGTCCTCGTTTTCTTTTTCCTGCGGATATCTGGAGTCGGCTCTGTATACGGATGATGTGAATAACAACGGTGTACTGACGGTTTCCGGTGAGGAACTGGTTCCGTTTGAGTATACCTATATAGATATCCTGAGCAGTCACTGGATTCTGGCGTACAAAATGGCGGAATCCGATACTTCGAATTATGATTTTACAATGACCTACTGGTTCAGTGACCGGTCAAATGTCTATTTTCTGATTGATACCGTTGATATATACTATGTGGACGGCGATACGGCTGTGGTTGCCGGTACTCTTACAAGAGATCACTTTATGGAAGCGGATGCCATAGGAAAGTATATCAATATACGGGATCGGGAGACAGACTCGGTTTCAACGTATGACAGCAGCTTTTCGGTTGTCGCTTCCGGTTTAGGCAGCATCTATTCAGAACCGGAAGGGATCAGTGATCTGTATGAGATTAACCGGTTTTATGAGGATGGCCTTTACGGGCTGAAGGACGCGGCGGGCAATGTGATCCTCGAACTGACTTACGACTATATATCTGATTTCCGCGGAGGGTATGCGGAGGTTTCCAATGCCGGTATGGAGGCTTACGGTCTGATTGATGAACAGGGACAGCTTGTTCTGCCGGTAGAATATGAGAATATTCTGACCAGCTATGATTTGCCGGTAGGCGAAGACTACAGCAGCTACGGATATAACGCCGCAGGCTATTTTGCTGTGGAAGCAGATGGAAAAATCGGGTTTGTGACGGAAGGCGGAAACGTTACTCTGACGCCGTCCTATGCGGAAGCCCTTATGGAGGTGAACGGAGCGTCAGCCATTTACACGGACGCGGAAGGGCAGGAGCATCTGATCGCGGCGGATGGAGCGGATACGATCCTCGCGGATTACGACAGGGTCTACGCTTTAAGCTACAGCTCCGGCTTACTGTACAAAGTAACCGATGAGGATTATAATTATGGGTTAATGGACTGGCACGGGAATATGATCCTTCCAGTTGCGGAGGAGTACTCAGACATTGATCTGTCCGGAGACGGCAGTTATCTTCTGGTGGAGAGAGGCTACAGCGGTGGTTCCACGGAGATTTATCTTGTAAACTATGATCTTACGGCTTCGGAAACGGGAACAGGGGAAGAGACGGCCGTTTCCGCTGTGGAAACCGCAACCGGAGCGGACGGCCGCGCGGAGGTGGATGTTGATGGTGCGGACGGAGCTGCTGCGGCGCTGGAGAGCGCAATCGCTCTTCTGGATACGGATGCCGATGTGGATAAGGCGGCCATTCGCAGCCTGCTGGAAAGCGCGGCGACATCTCTTACAGATACCAGCCCGGATGCCGCTTCCCTGGTAAACAGCGCGATCGTGCTGTTGGACGGGAATACTGTGGATACGGTTTTTGTAAGGACGCTGCTGTTGAACGCACAGGAACTGCTGTGAGTACAGAAAAGAGCTTCCGGGTAAACGCAGATGTGTGTTTCCGGAGATCTTTTGCCATGATTTTCGAAGCCTTGAACTTATTACACAAGGAGAAGGGGGTATGAGAGTGGGAAGAGTAAACTACGACAGGGCGGGTATTCCCGATATGGCCGGACAGAAGTCTTCCGGCATGCCGGTTGTTCTGGGGAAAATTGCGGACAGCTGGCTGGTTTATCTTTTGGCTCTGCTGTCAGGGATCGCCTACGCGGTGCTGACCTCTATGTTTCTGACAGGTACTCTGGGATTGTCCTATCAGCTGGCAAAGAATATTTCGCTGGTGATTACCATCCTCTGCGCCCTTTCTTTTTCTTTTACGGTAATCTACGCTTCCTGTGACGACTGTGTCTATCCGATTTTTTACGCGGTGGTCAGTGTCGCAGGCAAAATTGCATATTACTATAATTCCCTGCCCTATCTGAAAACCAGGCAGTATGTGGGAGTAATCATGAGGGAGACAGTGATCGTAATTCTTCTTCTTGTGGAAGGGATTCTGCTGAAAAACAGGGTGTATTCCATATATGTTATGGAGGTTACCGCGGTTGTTGTCTGGGCGGTTGTTATGCGTTCTGTAGCCAACGGGGAGCTGTACTGGAAAATTGACAGAGAAGTGGTGGTTTATTGTATGACGGTGGTCCTGCTTGTTCTGTTTTATGTCTGTTTTCAGAAGGCGTTTGTGACAGTGTTTCGGATCCGCAGTCCACTGCTCCTTCAAATTGAAACAGTACAGAATCCGGAAACGGAGCAGGAGGTGTTTTCAGAGCTTCGCTGTAAAATGTGTGGGGAAATCCTCGGTGAGGATGCGCTGTTCTGTCCATGCTGCGGAGCACCGGTAAGTCTGGGAACAGGAATGGAAGAGGACAGAAAAATGTATGTTCAATGTCCTGCCTGCGGAAGAGAGATAATCCGGGGCGGAGAATACTGCCCTTATTGCGGCATAAGGCTTTCGGATTAAACGACAGGAAGTGAATTCGGGGTTTGTATGTGTGTGGAAGGAGCCCCGGGGAAAGAGGAAGAAAATGGAAACGGGAGAAAAGAGATGTATCGGCTGTATGCGGATGATTCCTTCGGGACAGCGGCAGTGTCCGCACTGTGGCTTTATGGAGGAATATTATCAGCAGGAGTTTTATACTCTGCCGGCCGGGCAGCTGTTGCAGAATGGGCGCTATGAACTGGGACGCTCGGTAGGGGAAGGCGGTTTCGGTATTACCTATATAGGCTGGGACGCGAAATTTGCCCGCGTTGTGGCGATCAAAGAGTTTTATTCCAAGGCTCTGGTCAGCCGGGATAATACGGTATCCAGGTCGGTCAGACTGTACCGGGAAAATGATGAGGCCAGCAAGGAGGCCTACCGGAAGGAAATCAGCCGGGTGGAGCGGGAGGCGAGGCTGATCCGGCGTTTTGAGGATTGCCCGGGGCTTGTCCGTGTGGAAGACTTTTTTTCGGAAAACAATACGGTGTATATTGTGATGGATTATATAGAAGGCATGACTCTCCGGGCGTACTGCGGCCAGCACGGCACGGTGGATATCCGGCGTTTTGCTCCACTGATAAAGTCCTTACATAAAATGCACCGGGAGGGAATTATTCACCGGGATCTGAGCATGGACAATATTATGATTCAGCAGGACGGAAGTCTGAAGATCCTGGATTTCGGTTCAGCGCGCCCGGTGCAGATACAAAATGAGACATTGTCTGTTACGGTAAAATATGGGTATGCCGCTCCGGAACAGTATAATCCCACGGCGGAGAACCAAGGGCCCTGGATCGATGTATATGAACTCTGTGTCTGTATATGGAACAATCTTACCGGGGAGAAGCTGAAGGACGCGAAGCTTCGGGAGGAATCTCTTGAGAGAGGCGGAAAAAATCTTCCCCGGGGAATCCGGGAGACTTTGCTGAAAGGCCTGGAGCTGGATTACCGGAAAAGAATCCAGAACATGAATGAGCTGTATCATGGACTGTACGGAACCTGGCTGGAGCCTGTGGATGAAAAGAAAAAGAAAACCATATCCTCCGGCGGCATGGATTCCTCCGGAACCGGGGGAAACGAGTCAAATAAGGAAAAGAAAACCAGCTCCTCCGGCGGTACGGCTTCCTCCGGAACCGGGGGAAGCGAGCCAAATGAGGGGGAGAACAGAAAGCTCTATGGAAAGAAAAGGGAGGATCCTTATGGTGCCGGCACTGGATATGCGAATCCTTATGTTGCAGAGCCGGTGGATTCTTATGACAGCGGAAACAGAAATTCTGACCGTACAGAGCAGTCGGATCCCTACGGAATCGGAAACACAAATCCCTACAGCGTGGAACGCTCAGATTCCTATGGAACCGGAAATGCGGATCCTTACAGAGTCGAAGATACAGGCACTCACAATACAGGAGGTGGGGATGCCTACGGAGCGGGATATGGCGCTATTTTCGGAACCGGGGGAGGCGGATACGGAAATACAGATTACAGAGACAGATCCGGGAAAGGAAATGGGACCGCTGTTGGGACTTCCCGCGGAAAAAGTGAAAAGAAAGGATTTCGTCTGCCAAAATGGTTTCCGGCAGTAGTGGGAGTGCTGGTGGTGGGGATTGTCTTCAGTCTGATCGTGTCCGGAATTGTTTCCGGGAAAGGGGACAATCCGGATGAAACCAAAGCGGCAGCTGAAGCGACAGAGACGCCGGCGCCTACCACTGCCGTGGAATCTGCGGAAGAAGCGGAATCTTCCGCCGCCTCGGAATCTGCCGTGACGGTGTTCCCAACGTCCGACGAAGAATCTGAAGAAGACGCAAAGACAGATGGGACGTCGGAAGCGTCCACCGCGCAGTCTGAGACAGAATCCGCCGCGGCCGTGAAAAAGGCGGAAGAGGCTGCGAAGGAGGCGCAATCTGCCGCGGACGCGGCCGTAGATGCGGAGGAGGTTGCAAAAGCTGCAGAGGAGGATGCAAAGGCTGCAGAGGCACAGGCTTCGGTTTATGATATTTATAATATTGGAGAGGTCTCTGAAAAATATGAGGGAGAACAGGGAGAAGACGGCCACGCGAATGGTTATAGTGTATATTATTTCGAAAATGGGGATAAATATGTGGGCGAGTGGTTGAACGGGAGCCTGAATTATGGTGCATATTACTGGTCCAACGGGGATAAATATGTGGGCGAGTGGTCGAACGGGAAGCTGAATGGATGCGTTGTACTTTATTGTGCCAATGGAGAGAAATATGCGGGCGAGTGGTCAAACGGCAGCCGGAATGGATACGGTGTATGTGAGTACGTCAGTGGAGCCTACTATGCTGGCGAGTGGACGCAAGGGGAACTGAATGGAAAGGGTATATTCCATTATGCGAACGGTAATAGTTACGCAGGTGAATGGGCGGATGAGCATGAAAATGGTTATGGTGTGCTCACCAGTGCGGACGGCTCCAGCTATAAGGGAGAGTTTGTGAACGGATATAAGAACGGCTATGGAATTCTTTACCATGCCGATGGTTCTGTTGCACAGGCGGGGATCTGGGAAGGGAATGAATATCAGGGATAAATCCGGAAGAGAAGGAGAACCGATATGTATCTTACTGTTTTTCTGAAAAATGACCCGCCGTACACAGTGAACCTGGAGAAATACGGAAAAAATCAGGTTACCTTCGGACGTGCGCCGACCAATGACATTGTGCTCAGCTCCCGGATTGTATCCAGCGCGCATGGCATGTTTGTGAAAGAACAGGGCGTCTGGAAAGTCGTGGACCGTCAGAGTCTGAACGGGCTGTTTATCAATGAGGAGGCAATTCAGCAATGGAGGCTTTCGGACGGCCTGAAAATATACATTGGCTCTGAGGAGCACAGCGACCGGGTAATTTTTGTCTGCTCCATGTCGCCGGCACAGGATAATTATCAGCATTACCGGCTGGGAGCGGATGTAATACGCATCGGACGGCAGGCGGACTGTGAGATTCCCCTGGCGCATATGAGTGTTTCCAGAGTCCATGCCCGACTGTTCCGGCGGGGCCGGGAGTATTTTATCCGGCCGGAGGGAAACAGTGTGATCCGTTACAACGGCTACGCGCTGGGAAGAGAAGGCAGACGGCTTTCCCCTATGGATCGCTTTATGATTGGGGATACCACATTTCTGTATCGCGCCGGCGAGCTGGTTTATTACCGGAAGAAAAACGGCTGTGGCATAGAGGTGACTCAGCTTACAAAAAGAGTAAAGGCGGACCGTGGCCAGAAGGTGATTGTGGACAGTGTGAGCTTCCAGATTCAGCCTGGAGAGCTGGTGGCCATTGTCGGGGGATCCGGCGCCGGAAAAAGCAGTGTGATGAAATGCATCAGCGGCTGTACCAGGTTTCAGGAGGGGACAGTCCTGATTCAGGGTGAAAATATTAAAACCGGTTTTGAGAGTCTGAAAAAGATGATCGGTTATGTTCCCCAGCAGGACATTGTCTATGATGATCTGACACTGGAGCGGATGCTGTATTATTCGGCCCGTCTGCGGATGCAGGACGATGTAAAGAAGGAAGAGATCCAGGAGAGGATACAGTCTGTGCTTCAGATGCTGGAGCTTACCGGTCATGAAAAGACCATGATCCGCAGTCTCAGCGGCGGACAGAAAAAAAGGGCCAGCATCGCCGTGGAGCTTTTGTCGGATCCGGGAATCTTCTTCCTGGATGAGCCCACCTCCGGTCTGGACCCGGGAACCGAAAAGAACCTGATGCATACGCTGAAGAAGATGACGGAAAGGGGAAAAACCGTGATCCTGGTGACGCATACGCCGCTGAACCTGGATCTGTGCGACAAGATCCTTTTCATGGGACGGGGCGGAAGGCTCTGCTTTTTCGGAAGTCCGGCACAGACCCGGAAATTTTTCGGCGTCCGGGATCTGGTGGATGTGTATAATCTGGTTTCGGAGCACCCGGAAGAGTGGAGAAAACGCTATGATCACACACAGACCCCCGGTTTTCGGCGCATGAGTCAGCCGGCGGTTAAAAAAGAGAAGAAAAAGGCTTCCTCCCTGCGGCAGATGGGAATTCTGGCCTCCCGTTATATTGAGATCATATGGAATGACAAAAAGAAGCTTGCCATGCAGCTTCTCATGGCGCCCGGACTTGGCCTGTTTCTCTACATTGCCTTTCACGGATCCATGCACGCCTTCGAGGCGGCGGGCGATACGGAAAAATTTGCGCTGAGCCTGGCCTGCTGCAGCTTTTGGATCGGACTGTTTCAGGCCATTCAGGAGGTGTGCAAGGAGCGGACGATCATGGAAAGGGAGCGGATGGCGGGCCTGAAATCAGGGGCATACCAGTGTTCCAAGATCCTGGTCCTGGGCGGCTTTATTTTCGTTCAGAGTCTGCTGCTTCTTGGGGTTGTCTGGACGATGATCGGGCATCCGGAGGAAGGAATGGTGCTTGTGGATCTTCCGTTTCTGGAATATCTGATCACCACCTACCTGACCGCGTTTTCTGCGGCCATGATGGGACTTCTCACCTCTGCCATTGTCAGCCGGTCTGATCAGGCGGTCATGGCTGCCCCGCTGCTTCTGATTCCGCAGATTCTGTTTTCACAGATCATCTGCAGTCTGTCCGGCGCGGCGGAAAAAATTTCCTGGATCGTAAGCTGCCAGTGGGCCTGTCTGGCCTATGGCGCATCCGCGGATATCAATGCGCTGCCCGCGCAGTATGGCACAGATACGTCCAGTCTTCTGGCTGCGGGCCTGGGAGAAGATACCGTCTACAATTCACGCTATACCTTTGAGGGGGCTGTCCTGCAGCTGTCCAATCCCATTCCGAAAAGCTGGATGGCGCTGGCCGTTATCTGTATATTGCTTATCGCGGCTACCTATCTGGCGCTTCGCCGCAGGCAGGAGCTGTAATTGCCGGAGCCGGTGACCGGAAAGTACCGGATGGGAGCCAAATTGTCCAGGACGGGAAAACCGGAAGGAGCCGGTGACTGAAAAACGGAGAGAGGGAGGATAAAAATGATCTGGCAGATTTCCTGGTATTCAGATATTGGGGATCGAATCATAAATGAGGATCGTGTGGAAACCGAGGATCTGGGGAACAGAGCCTGCGTGGTGCTTGCCGACGGAGTGGGAGGACAGGGCGGCGGCAGTACCGCGGCGACGGTGGTCACCAAACGCATGGCCGAGGTTTTTCAGGAAAGGAAAGAGCTTTTTGAGGGCGGGGACGGAAAAGCCCTGAAAGAGGCAATGGAGGATGTGAACAGCCTGGTGGTTGTCATGCAGGGCGGACACAGCCGGGCACAGGCCACCTGTGTTACACTCTGGCTGGAAAAGGAAGAGGATGGCTCCTGTAAGGTAGTCTGGGGACATGTGGGGGACTCAAGGCTGTATATGTTCCTTGAGGGAAAGCTTGTTCATGTCACACAGGATCACAGTGTGCGCGCACTGTGGGAGTCCCGGGGGGAGACGCCGCCCCCGGGAATCGGCCGGAGCGCGATCTGGCAGGCCATGGGAGAGCCGGAGGGGGTAGAAGCGGAGATTTCGCCGGTAATGACCCTGAAGGAACAGGAAGCGGCATTTCTTCTGTGCAGCGACGGACTGTGGGAAGGCCTGACTTCTGAGGAGATGGAAGAGACTCTGGCGATGTGCGAAAGTCCGGGAGACTGGCTTGCGCGTCTGCGGGGATCCCTGCGGGCGGTCTGCGGGAAAAAGCGGGACAACAATTCCGCGGCCGCGGTATTTATATATTAAAAAAAAGAATTGTGAAGGATGAAAAGAGCCATTGTCGTTCCGTGTTTATACGCGGTCTGACAGTGGCTCTTTTCGGGAAGGTATTCCTGTAAATAAAAAGAAGGAAAGTGTGCAGCCAGAGAATAAACTGGAAGGTCCTGACTGCACTATATATGGGAAACTGTATCACCTCTGGGGGTGAGCCGGAAGCAATACAGGTTTTCCCCTGTAGAGGACGCAGGCAAAAAGTACGGTAAAGGGAACGGAAAGAACGATCCCGAAGCTTCCGCACAGCCCCTGCATAATGGCGATTCCGATGTTGTTGGAATTGATGATCTGCCGGTAGGGGAGATCGTAGGCATAATCCAGAAGAAACATGCTCACGCTGCTTCCCGTAAAGGACAAAAGCAGGGTGTTGCTGTCTGTGCCCATCATGTCCCGCCCTACCTGAATCCCGGCCCGGAACAGTTCCCTTCCGGTAATTTCCGGATTCTGTTTCAGAATCTCAGCCATGGAGCTGCTGACGGACATTCCCACGTCCATTACGGCCCCCAGACTGGAAATCAGCAGGCCGGAAAAAAGCAGGCCGCCCACATGAATTCCGTTGGTGTTCCAAAGTGTCATCAGAGTTTCTATGTCAGATACATTGTATCCCGTAATGCCGGAAAGAAAGCTGAAGAACCAGGCGCTCAGTCCGGCGCACAGAACTCCGATTATGGTGCCCAGGATGGCCGCCAGGGTTTTTCTTGTGGGTCCTCCGATGAGATACATGGTCACGACGGTGGTGAGGGAGCAGACGAACACGGCTGTCCAGAAGGGGGAAAATCCCCGGTAAATCATGGGCAGGTATACAAAAAGAATGCAGAAAAAGGTGAAAATCAGTCCCACACTTCCCCGGGCGCCCTGCCTGCCGCCGACCAGGCAGAGAAGAAGGATATAGAGAGCGGCGAACAGGTAAATCACCCATTCCCGATCCTGTGTATAGACGCTGGCCACTACGGTTTCCCCGGAAAGACTTTGAATGATGATGACATGCATTCCAATTTCGCAGCCGGCGCCAAAGAGGTAACCGGAGCTGCTGGTGACGGTCAGCTCTTCCCCCTTTTTTTCGCCGGAATCCATTCTGACTGTGACTTTTTGTTCCCCCACGCGGCTGCCGTCCGCCTGGAGATTGTCCTCCAGGATTTCTGTGACTGTGGCTTTTTCAAAGGTCTGTCCGCTGCGGTTGACAAGCTCTGTTTTTTCGACCTGGTTCAGTCTGAGGATGAATGTAAAAAATAAAATGCACCCAAGTATAAGGATAAGCCAGCGGGCAGCCCTTTTTCTCACCGGCTGCCCGCCCTGCTTTTTATAAAAATCCAAGATATCCGACCGCCTTATTCTGCCGCTGCGTCCGCTTCCTCTGCTGTGGCGGAGCCATCGGTCTTAATAATGGTAAATGCTTCGTCGATGGTTTCCACTTCACCCTCATCGGTAATCTGGTAGGTCTCGATGCTGAAGGATTCGGAATCCATGGTGATTACAGAGTAAGAGGGAAGCCAGTTCTGGCTGCGTGCCGCGATGTAATCCTGCTGTGTGGAGATAAGCTCGTAATACTTGGAGCCGCTGGCCGAGTTGGCGGTCATGTAAAGGACTCCCTCGGGATCGGTTACGGTATCGCCGTCCACATCCTCGATGGTATAGCAGCTGTTATCCTCGGTAAAGGCTTCTTTGGCGGCTTCGGCTTCCTCGTCGCCTTCCTCCGGATTCAGGGAAATCTGCTCGTCTGTGTCTACATTGTAGGCGTGATCCCAGTCGTAATCCGTTCCATCCTCATTCAGCTGGAATTCATAGCTGGAATGTGTCTGGCCGTCGCCATAGAGAAGCTTGCTGCGGCTGTAGGTATGGTCATGGCCCTGAAGGACTACGTCGATGTCGTATTCGTCAAATACCGGGGTCAGCTGTGTGCGCAGAATCATGCCGTCTGTGTCAGAGTGATCCGCGCCGGTTCCGTAGATATCCTGATGGATGGTAACAACGCGCCATACGGCGTCCGGATAAGCCTCGGTGGCCTCTGCGATCGCTTCTGCGTGCTCCGCTACATTATAGTTGTTGGTGTTGAGGACAATGAACAGACCGTCGCCGTAGGAGTAATAGTAATCCCCGCCGGCTTCTGTGGTGCCGTAGTCAGTGGTGTTGGGGTTGTTGAAATGATATGTATAGTCTGCGTTGAGGGAATCATGATTTCCGATGGTGGTCGCAACCGGAAGACTGCTCAGCACGTCCGCGCTTAAGTAAGCCGCGTACTCTTCTTCTTTTGCCTTTCCGGTTTTATTTACCTGGTCGCCTGCGGAAATGATGAAGCTTAAGTCTTCGTTCAGGGAAGCGGCGATGCTTAAGGTGCGGTTCCAGGAGAAACCGTCATTTTCTGCGGCCGTGTTTGCGCTGCCCTCATCGGCCACAAGCTCCGCTCCGTTCTGCGTCTGTCCCTTGGAGGCTCCGATCTGCGGATCGCCTACATAGAGAATCTTTACTGTGTCTGTATCCTGTGTTGTATATTCTACGGCTTCGCTTTCCTCGCCGTTTCTTTCCACGGTATAATAATAGGTTGTGTTTGCGGTGAGGCCGGTTACGGTTACGTGGTTGTATTCGTAGGCGGTCTCTCCGGTGAGAGATTCATCCACATCGCCTGCGGTTCCGGTGAACGCTTCCAGGTTGTCCGGGTCTGTGCCAAAATGTACGACCGGGGTGGCGTCCTCCTCTGTTTTCTGGCTGTACCATGCGAAGTTCAGTTCAGTCTCATCTGTGCCTGGTGTCAGGGAAACCTTTGTGTAATCAGCCGAAAGCTCCTCCCAGTTATCCTGGTATTCCTGCCAGGCGTCCGCGTCTCCCACTACACTGCTGTCGGTGTAATGCTCTGTAGCTGCATAGACAGAGGGACAGGCGATGGTAAGGCTCATAACCGCAAGTATTCCTGCAATGACTTTTCTTTTCATAATAGTCTGCCTCCATAATCTGCGGCGTCCGCTTTCACAGACCCGCTCTTTTATGTTGTTTTATATCCGGCCGGGGGTACAGCAAAAGGGTATGGCCGCGGGCAGTCAGCCCCTGCAGCCGTACCCTTTTGACGACGCAAGTATAACACTGAAAAAATGGGGATTCAATAGACTTGAAAAAGGTTTGATTTACATTTAAGGCTTCCTTTACAAGGCCGGTAGAAAACTTTACATTTCCGTAAAAATGTATTATATACAGGAGCAGATCTTCAGATCCGCTCCCGGTTCTTCCGGATCATCTCTGTAAGAATCTTCCGGGTGTAGTCGCTCAGGTGGCGCTGTTCTTCTTTTGAAAGCTGATCCGGATAAATGGGCTTTCCGTATTCCAGAATCACATGGGCGGACCGGATGCCGGGGAAATGATCCTCCAGGATCGCAGATGTGTGGACAACCGCCACAGGGATAATGGGACATTTGGATTTTGTAGCGATCTTGAAGGCTCCGTCGTGGAAATCCAGCATCTGTGTTTCATCCTGGGAGCGGCTTCTTGTGCCTTCCGGGTAGATGCAGATGGAGATCCCGGATTTTACCTTTTCAATAGCGGTGAGGATGGTTTTCAGCCCCTGCTTGATATCCTCCCGGTCCAGGAAAAGACAGTGGAGGCGTCGCATCCATGTGGAAAGGAGGGGAATGACCTCCATTTCCTTTTTGGCCACATAACCGGTTCGGAGAGGACACCGGCTGTAGCTGATGACAATGTCAAAGAAGCTGCGGTGATTTCCTATGTAGAGAACCGGCGCGTCCTTCGGAACGTTTTCTTCTCCGAGGATATCCACTTTTGTACCGGATATCCACAGGATTACACGGAAGGCCCACTGCACGATCCGAAGGGAACTGAAATCACGGAGCTGTGGATTAAATTTTCCGATGATCCATTCCACAATGAGCACGGGGATGGACAGGATGAGAAATAAAACAATGAACAGGACGACAAAAACGGTACGTATCATATGGGGTTCCTCTCTGTGATCTGTATTCGAATGCGGCCGGACGCTGATTTGCGGCCATGTTTTTTCTCCGCACCTGTTTTTTATTATAAAGAGAAACCCTGTCGGTTGCAAGGAGGATTTCCCGAAAAATGGGAATGTCTCCTGAAAAAAATCAGGCCACCCCCATGACAGCCCTGATTCCGGGCGCTCATGGGAGTGGCCTTTTTGATTCGTGTTTTTCCGGATGAGTTCAGCCACAGGCTTTCTCTCCAGGCTTTATTTTCCGGCTGCAGCTTCCGCTTTGGCTTTCTTCTTTTCCAGAGTAGTGTTCCAGATTTCCTCCGCGCTTTCCTTCCAGTTCTCCGCGTATTCATCACATTTTCCGCAGAGATGCTCTACGCTCTCCGGGGACTCCAGGTCTGTGGATTTCGCACCGGAGCGCTCTACCATACCGCGAAGCTTCTGCGGATTCTCCAGCATGGGGCAGGGGCGGAGCATATTGTCATTGAAGGGCTGACCTCTGTGATATTCCATGAACAGCGGACTCTTCAGTGCGTCCAGAAGGGAGACATCGTGAATGTTCACATTGGAATAGTGGATAAACACACAGGGTTCCACATCCCCGTTGGCGTTGATGTGCAGGTAGCGCCTTCCTCCGGCGATGCAGCCGCCCACGTACTCTGCGTCATTCTGGAAGTCCATACCGAAGATAGCTTTGGTGCCCCTGTATTCACGGATTTTTTCATACATCAGGCGGCGCTGCTGGGGGCTGGGCATAAGCTCCTTGGAGGAGGCGTTTCCAACCGGCATGAAATGGAAATACCAGACAAAGAAAGCACCGCTGTCAATCATGTAGTCATAGAACTCTTCACTGCTCACCGCTTCCACGTTGGCGGAGGTATAGCAGCAGGAGATGCCGAAGGCCAGCTTGTGGCTCTTCAGAAGCTCCATGGCTTTGTGTACCTTTCCGTAAACACCCTGCCCGCGGCGCCCGTCCGTGGTTTCCTCGGATCCTTCCAGGCTGATGGCCGGAACAAAGTTTTTCACACGGAGCATCTCCTGGCAGAATTCCTCATCGATGAGGGTGCCATTGGTGAAGGAGAGAAATTCGCAGTCCGGATGCATTTCGCAGATCTTAATCAGGTCTTTCTTGCGAACCATGGGTTCCCCGCCGGTGTAAATGTACATATAGGTGCCAAGCTCCTTGCCCTGCCTTACGATGGAGTCAATGTCCTCCAGGGTCAGGTTCAGCTTATGGCCGTATTCCGCCGCCCAGCAGCCGGTGCAGTGAAGATTGCAGGCGCTGGTGGGGTCCAGAAGAATGGCCCAGGGTACATTGCAGTCGTTGGCGGTCATCACCTCATTCTGGCGTGCGCTCCCCTTCAGACTGGAGTTGATAATAAAATTGCGGAAAAAGGCTGAGCGTACTCCCGGATCCAGATCATAGAACCGCAGAATCAGATTATACCAGTTGTTTTTTTCTTCGATCGCGCTTCGGAAAGCGGCTCTCTGCGGCGAATACCATCCCTCGGGGGCGACCTTGTCAATCAGATCCATCAGCTTTGGTATATTTGTCTCCGGATCTCCCTCCAGGTATTCCAGCCCTTTGGAGACAGCGGCGCCGATGGCAGCCTGTTTTGCCTTGTCAAGAATTTTTAGTTTCATATTGTGACTCCTCTTTCGTAGTCCTTGTCAGTGTCCGGCGGTCAGAACCCGCCTTTTATTGTATGTGAAGAACGGTCTTCCAAGACCTTTACAGTGTAAATTGCCACGCAAAGGTTGAGAAGTCCCTCCAGAATAATGGAAACCCCTGTCAGCCGCATCATTGCCTGGGCCGCCTCAAGGGGGCGTACCAGCAGAACGACGCCAAATACGCCGGTGCAAAGAGCGATCAGCAGAATTCTCCACCACAGGGTAAGGCCAAATTTTTTCGCGTCCATTGCAGTCTGTATCTTGAAAAGCGCGTCTGTCAGGATCAACAGCCCAAACATTACATAAATCAGGTTGATCACTACATTTTTGCGGATAAGCATGATCACTCCAACCGCCATCAGCAGAATGCCGAAAGCAAAATCAAACTGAAAGGCCAGACAGTAAAAATCTCTGGAAAAATAACCGATGATTTTTATCACGCCGTAGGCCAGAAGAAGAATTCCCATGACAATACAGAAAATATCAAGAGCCTCCTCCGGTTTTGCAATCATACAGACACCCGCAGCGCAGAAAAGGAGGGACATGATAATATATCCGTTTTTGGCTAATTTTAAAGATCGCAAGGATTCCATCTGTCTTTTCTCCTTTCTTCTCCCTGTCTCTTTCAGCTATTATAGAAGTTTTTTCTGGAATATAAATAGACAAAAAAGAATTTGTGCCCAAATTTCGAACACAAATTCAAAATTAACCAAGTCACATGGTTTCTGTTCACAATGTCTGTACACAGGACCGGAATTCTTCATTTATCCGGGCTTTGGCCATCTATATTGATCATCGTATGCCCGATCTGGAGAAAACGACGGATATCCTCTTCGACGTTTTCCGGCATATTATTGTCCAGCCAGTCCAGAAGAATTCCCACAAACGTACACCTGTAATAGTGAACCAGGATTTCCGCGTCCTTTTCAGACACGTTCTTCTCCTGCCTTTTCCGGGAAACATATTCGGACAACATAGATTCGCAGATTCGGTTCAGATAGTCCGCAAAAATACTGCGATCCACAAAACGGTAAATGTGAAGCATGGCCTTCTGGTTCGCGCGGATTTCCTCGAATACGGAATCAAGACAGTCGGCCAGATTATTCCATTCGTCAAATCTCTTCTCCATAATTCTGTCGATTTCCCGTTTTATAATGGCATTTACCACGTCCGGGATATCCCGGAAATGATAATAAAAAGTATTCCGGTTCACTCCGCAGCGCTCTACAATATCCTTTACCGTAATTTTTGTCAGTGGTTTTTCATTCAGCAGCTCCATCAGTGTCCGCATAATGATTTCCCTGGTAAAACCGGCCATTTTTCCTCCTTATGATTCTTTTATCCACACAATGGCTTCCACCACCATGTGATTTTTTACCTGGCGGACGGTTATGCGCAGGCGGTCGGTCTGGCAGCTGAATTCCTCCCCGTTGGCCGGAACCCGCTGAATTACTCCGCAGACATATCCGCTGAAGGTGTCGTATGTGTGAACCGGAAGTTCGATTCCAAGGGCGTCCGCCACGTCATCCAGCATGGCGCTTCCCTGAATGGTCCAGCTCCCGTCCCCGCGCTTTGCCACATCCTCCGGGCGGATCGGCTCACCCCGGTCACTGAGATCGCCCACCAGGGTTTCCACGATGTCGTGGAGGGTTACGATGCCGGAGAAGCCGCCGTATTCGTCCAGAACAACCGCGAAGTATATTCTTTTTTCCTTCATTTTGCGGAAGATCAGGTTTGCCTTCATGGTCTCCTGCACAAAAAAGGGCGGGTCACAGGCGTGGGAGAGGATAAACTCTCTGGATCGGTCGTCCGAGCGAAAATAATCCTTGGTGTTCAGAATCCCGATCACGTCGTCTGTGGTCTCCCCACAGACAGGATAAAAGGTGTGCCGGTTGCTGTAGATGGTCTCTCTCCATTCCTCCTGGGAGTCCTCCATATGGAGCAGTACCACGTCCCGGCGGTGAGTACAGATCTCATCCGCGGAGGTGTCGTTGAATTCAAAGACATTCTCGATCATCTCGCTCTCTTCCTCCCGGATGGTTCCCTGTTCATTGCCTTCGCTGAGCAGGGTGCGAATCTCCTCCTCCGTGACCTTTTCTTCCTCCGCTTCCGGGTCGATGCCCATCAGACGGAGAAGGCCGCCGGTGGAAACCGTCAGGAGCCAGACGAGGGGTGTAAACAGGATGGCGGCGCCCTTAAGCAGGCCGGACAGAGAAAGGGAAAGGGCCTCCGGGTTTTTCATTGCCATGCGCTTGGGCAGCAGTTCCCCGAAAACCAGGGAAAAATAAGAGAGTATGAGGGCAATCGCCACAAGACTTATCCCCTTCAAAACCGCCTGTGGCAGGGGAAGTCCGGTTCTGGCCAGCCAGGCGGCCAGCGGGCCGGAAAACTGCTTTGCGGCCAGGGCACTCTGTAAAAAGCCTGCCAGGGTGACAACGGCCTGTATGGTCACCAGAAAATGAGCCGGCTGTTCTGTGAGGGTGAGAAGCCTTTTGGCTCTTTGGTCGCCCTGTGCGGCCATCTTCTGAAGCTTTCCTGTGTTCAGAGAGAGAACGGCGATTTCCGCGCTGGAAAATACCGCATTCACTGCAATCAGAATCAGCAGCAGTATGATTGACTGTAACATGTTTTCTCCTCCATTGATCACAATATGCACAAAAAGACACAACCTGCTTCTCCGGATGCGGGAGCAGACCATGTCTTAATTTTTCAGCTTATTCATAATATCACATGGAGCAGATACATTCGCAGGATATTGCATCGTCTCACAATCGCCGTCGGCGCTGTCGTCCATGTATGAAATCACACCCTTCCCATTTTATGAGAAGAAGAATAGCATAAAATACCGGAAATGTCAAATAGAAAGAGGGTATTTTATCCTCTGGCCAATTGTGCCGCAGATGGATGAAAATACCCTCGCGGTGTCTGTGGAGAAGCTGTCAGAACAGGCTCTTCATTGCCGGATACAGGGTGCGGAATCTGGAGTATTTCTGCTCATATTTTTCCACCAGTACCGGATCCGGAGTGATGGTTTCTTTCACCCGGACGATCTTTCCGGCAGCGGTTTTTACATCCGGATAGGCGCCGCAGCCTACAGCCGCCAGCATGGCGCCTCCCAGCGCCGGGCCCTCCTCATTTTCCGGTACGTCCACCTGCAGGTTCATCACATTGGCAATGATTGTCCGCCACAGAGGGCTTTTGGCGCCGCCGCCGCATATTTTGGTGCGCGGGATCTGAAGTCCCAGACTCCTGGCGACTTCCAGGGAATCCCGAAGACCAAAGGCTACGCCTTCCAGGACCGCCTGGGTCATATCCGCCCGGGTGGTGTCCATGGACATTCCGAAAAACACACCTCTGGCATCCGGGTTGTTGTGGGGAGAGCGCTCCCCCATCAGGTAAGGAAGGAAATATACCTGATTTTCCCCCGGCTTTTGAATGAGGGCCTGCTCCGCCCCGTAATCTGTGGTGTGCAGGATCTCTTCCGCCCACCATTTGTTGCAGGAGGCGGCGCTTAACATACAGCCCATAAGATGGTAGCCTCCATCTGCATGGGCGAAGGAATGAAGGGCGTTATTGGCGTCCACTCCGAAGCGCCCGCTGGAGATAAAAATGGTCCCGGAGGTTCCAAGGGAGAGATTGCAGGCGTCGTCGCCAACGGTACCTGTTCCAACAGCCGCAGCGGCATTGTCTCCGGCTCCGGCCACCACCTTCACCTCAGGAGAGAGGCCTAAGACGGCCACAATCTCCGGCTTCAGTGTGCCGATGGGTTCCCAGCTTTCGTAAAGCTTTGGAAGCTGTTCCTTTCGGATGCCGCAGATTTCCAGCATTTCCGGAGACCAGCGGCGGTTTTTCACATCCAGAAGCAGCATCCCGGAGGCGTCGGAAAAATCGGTTGCAAAAGAACCGGTGAGACGGTAGGCTACGTAGTCCTTGGGCAGCATGATCTTCTGGATCTTCCGGAAATTCTCTGGCTCATGTCTTTGCATCCACAGGATTTTGGGGGCTGTAAAGCCGGCAAAGGCGATGTTCGCCGTATATTCTGAAAGCCGTTCTTTTCCGATTTCCTGATTCAGGTAGTCGGTTTCCGCCCCGGTGCGCCCGTCATTCCAGAGGATGGCCCGCCGGATCACCTGGTCTTTTTCATCCAGGGTGACCAGTCCGTGCATCTGTCCGCCAATTCCGATCCCCGCCACCAGAGAGGAATCAATCCCCTCTGTCAGGGCGCGGATTCCTTCCAGAGTTTTTTCGTACCAGTCCTCGGGGGACTGTTCAGACCAGCCGGGATGGGGAAAATACAGGGGGTACTCTCTGGAGACGATTTTTTCGATGACGCTGTCCTCTCTCATAAGTAAAAGCTTTACTGCGGAGGTGCCAAGATCCACTCCTATATAATACATTTTTCAGACTCCTTCCATAGTGGGAAAGCCCTGTCAGACCCAGGGATTTTCCGACGGGTACCGCACTCCCGCGGGCTGGTTGTAGCTGATTTCCTCCACGGGGACACCGATGTATTTAAATACCTCAAACAGCTCTTTCCCGAAATGTCCGAAGGCCACCGCGCCGTGGTGGGGATAATTCTTTTCGATCAGAACATGGCGGTAGAAGCGGCCCATTTCCGGGATGGCAAAGATTCCAACGGAGCCAAAGGAGCGGGTGGCCACGGGGAGAACCTCGCCCTGGGCAATGTACGCCCGCAGAATATTGTCTGAGGTGCTCTGAAGGCGATAGAAGGTAATGGGTCCGGGCAGAAGATCTCCTTCCAGGGTTCCCTGAGTCACTTCCTCAGGAAGGCTTCTGGCCATGATCATCTGGTATCTCATCTCACAGGAAACCAGCTTCCCGGAGGCGGTGTTCCCACAGTGGAAGCCCATGAAGGTGTCCTTCTGTGTATAATTGTATTTGCCCTGGATATCCTCCTCATAGAGATCTGCCGGAACCGTATTGTTAATATCCAGAAGGGTAACGGCATCCTGGCTGATCACGGCGCCGATGAATTCGCTTAAGGCACCGTAAATGTCGACCTCACAGGATACAGGGATCCCCTGGCCGGTCAGGCGGCTGTTTACGTAACAGGGAACAAAGCCGAACTGAGTCTGGAAGGCCGGCCAGCATTTTCCGGCGATGGCCACAAATTTTCGATATCCTCTGTGCTCCTCTACCCAGTCCTTGAGTGTGATTTCGTACTGGGCAAGCTTCTCCAGAATTTCCGGCTTTTTGTTGCCGGCGCCCAGCTCCGCTTCCATTTCCTTTGCCACTGCCGGAATGCGGGGATCTCCGGCGTGATGGTTGAAGGCCTCAAACAGGTCAAGCTCGGAATTCTCCTCAATCTCAACGCCCAGATTATACAGCTGCTGAATGGGGGCGTTGCAGGCCAGGAAGTTCAGGGGACGGGGGCCGAAGCTTATGATTTTCAGGTTGCTCAGGCCGTAGACGGCTCTGGCGATGGGAAGGAACTGGTGGATCATGTCCGCGCATTCCTCCGCGGTTCCCACAGGGTATTCCGGAATGTAAGCCCTGACATTGCGAAGCTTCAGATTATAACTGGCGTTGAGCATGCCGCAGTAGGCGTCGCCCCGTCCCTGCACCAGATCCTTTCCGGATTCCTCAGCAGCCGCCACAAACATTTTCGGGCCGTCAAAGTGTTTGGCAAGCAGAGTTTCAGAAATCTCCGGACCGAAATTTCCGAGATAAACGGCCAGGGCATTGCAGCCGGCGGCCTTGATGTCCTCCAGGGCCTGTACCATATGGATTTCACTCTCCACAATACAGACCGGACACTCATAGATGTCCTTCGGGTCATATTTCCTTTCATAGGCTTCTACAAGGGCTTTCCGGCGGTTCACGGAAAGACTTTCCGGGAAGCAGTCACGACTTACGGCTACAATTCCGACTTTTATTTCCGGCAGGTTGTTCATATCTTTTTCCTTTCTGTTCTTCTGTATTTTTACTGCTTTTCTTTTTTAAATCCTGTTTTTTTACTATACCACAGGGAGACGCCTGTATTCAACAGGTTTTCGTATTGAAAAAAGGGAAAAAGAATGCTAAGATTTCTTAAGAATATACAGACACGTCATGTGTGAATCACTCATGAATAAACGCGAAAAGGAGAACCTCCATGATTCTGAAAAATGGTTTTGTGATCGATCCCAAAAGCCGGCAGGCCGGTATCTGTGACATACGCGAGGAGGAGGGCGTCATCCGGGAAACAGGACCTGCGCTTAAAATAAAGGAGGGCGAAAAGGTTCTGGATCTCACCGGTCTGACCGTAGCTCCCGGCCTGGTGGACACCCATGTCCATTTCCGGGATCCGGGTCAGACGGAGAAGGAAACCCTGCATACCGGTTCTCTGGCCGCCGCCAGAGGGGGAGTGACTTCGGTCATCTGTATGGCAAACACCGTCCCCGTAGTGGACTGTGCAGAAACTCTCCGGGACATTCTGACCCGGGCCGCCGGGGAAAAAATCCGGATATATCAGACCGCCTCCGTCACACAGGGGCTTCAGGGGACGCGGATCAATGACCTGGCGGCGCTGAAGGCGGCGGGTGCCTGTGGTTTTACAGACGACGGCATTCCACTGATGGACGCCGGCGTGTGCTTTGAGGCCATGAAGCAGGCCGCGCAGCTGGGACTTCCCATCAGTCTTCACGAGGAGGATAAATCCTTTATTACGGAAAATGGTATTCATCAGGGTCCGGTGGCAGAGACGCTGGGAATCACCGGTTCTCCTGCCGTGGCGGAGGAGGTTCTGGTGGCCCGGGACTGTATGCTGGCTCTGCACACAGGGGCGCAGGTGGTGATTCAGCATATCAGCTCCGGCAATTCCGTGGCCCTGGTGCGTATGGCAAAGGAGCTGGGCGCCCATATTCACGCAGAGGCTACGCCGCACCATTTTACCCTTACAGACGAGGCTCTTCTGACCTGTGGAACCATGGCCAAGATGAATCCGCCTCTTCGCCGGGAGGAAGACCGCCGGGCCATCCTGCGGGGGCTGGCAGATGGGACCATCGACCTTATCGCCACAGATCACGCGCCCCATACGCGGGAGCAGAAGGCGCTTCCCCTCACCCAGGCGCCCAGCGGGATCATCGGTCTGGAAACCTCCCTGGGCCTTGGAATTACTTCCCTGGTAAGGCCGGGGCATCTGACGATCATGGAGCTTCTGGAGAAAATGACGGTAAATCCGGCCGCCCTGTACCATCTTCCAGGCGGGGTGATCGCCCCGGGCGCCCCGGCGGATTTTGTGATTTTTGACCCGGAGGAAGCCTGGACAGTGGACCACTTTGTCTCAAAGTCCGCCAATTCCCCTTTTCTCGGAAAGACTCTTTATGGAAAAATACATTACACCGTCTGCGGCGGGGAGATTGTTTATTCCTGCATTTAAAAGGGAGGGCCTCAATGCTGAAAATATTTCTGGTGGAAGATGAGACGATTATACGGGAGGGCCTTCGGGCCATTATTCCCTGGCAGCAGTACGGATATGATTTCGCAGGGGAGGCGGGGGACGGCGAGGAAGCTCTTCCCCTGATCCGGAAGGTGAAACCGGACGTTCTGATCACGGATATACGGATGCCCTTTATGGATGGGCTGGCTCTGTCCAAAATAGTCAGCCGGGAGCTGCCGGATACGAAGATTATCATTGTCAGCGGTTATGACGATTTTGAATACGCCAGGGAGGCCATGCATATCGGGGTGAAGCAGTATCTGCTTAAGCCGATCACAAAGACCATGCTGATCAAAACCCTTCAGGAGGTTCGGGAGAGTATTGACAGTGAACAGGAGCAGAAAAACTATCTGGAAAAATTCCGCAGTGAGATGCAGGAATACGACCAGTTTTCCCGGCGCCGTTTTTTCGAAAAGCTGGTGGCCGGAGCGCTGAGCGTGGAGGAAATCTATGAGAGAGCGCGGGAGCTGAACCTGGAAATTCACGCGCAGTGCTATAATCTGGTCCTTTACAGCATCCAGAACGAGTCCAGGGATTCAGAGCAGCTCGCCGTGGCGGAGGAGGAACTGACCCGGTTTTTTGGCCAGTATCCGGAATTTCTGGTGTTTCGCTGGAATTTCACCACATACGCAGTGCTGGTAAAGGGAGAGCCTGTTCAGGTGGAGAATTTTACGGCCCGCTGTGTGGAGACCATTCAGGAAAAGCTGACCCGGTTTTCCGCGGACGAGGCTGCCTGGTATGTGGCGGTGGGGGAACCGATCCAGCGCCTGAGCGCTCTTTCGGGAAGCTTTTCTGAGCTGTCCCGTATTCTGTCCTACCGGCATCTGATGCCCGGTCAGCATATCCTGACCAGGGAGACTGTGAGGCAGATGCAGCCCGGGGATGAGGAGAGCAGTCTGAAGAATCTGGATATGAATAAAATTGATCCGGGAATTCTGCTGGGCTTTCTGCAAAACGGGGCGCCGGAGGAGGTGCCTGAATTTGTCTCCGAATATGTGGACAGCCTGAAGGAGCCCGTCCAGTCCCGGCTGTTCAGTCAGTACCTTATGCTCAATGTGCGTTTTACCGCTTTGTCCTATGTAGAAGGGCTGGGCTGCAGCCAGGAGGAATTTCTGGAAGATCTGGATGTGATGGCCATGATCGGACGAAACGTCAGCATACGGGAGCTGAAGGAGTATTTTGCCGCTGTGCTGACCCGGGCGCTGGAGCTGCGGGAAAGGGAATCCAGAAGCCAGCATAAGGACATTATCCGTCAGGCTGTGGAGTATATTGATCAGAATTATACGGACGAGAATATTTCCCTGAAGGATGTGGCGGCGCACACCAATGTCAGCGCCAATTATCTGAGCGCTGTTTTCAGCCAGGAAATGCGCAGGACCTTTGTGGAGTATCTCACGGAAAAGCGCATGGAAAAGGCAAAGGAGCTTCTTCGCCAGACGGACAGGCGCTCCGCGGAGATCGCCGGTCTGGTGGGCTATAAGGATCCCCATTATTTCAGCTTTGTGTTTCGAAAAACCCAGGGATGTACACCCAGAGATTATCGCGCGGGGGGACGAAAAGGATGAGCGGGCGAAGAAAAAAGACAAAACCGGTGACTCTGGAAGGCAAGCTGCGCCAGCTTACCACCTATCAGTTTGTGCCGGTGCTTGCCCTGATTGCCGTGATTTTTTCTGTGCTGATCTCCTACAGCAGCAGTTACCGCGGAATTCTTCACAATGTGACCACAGCCTCGGAATTCAACCAGGACTTCAAGGAAACCATTGACCTGGAGATGTATTATTACGTGGTGGAAAGCCGGTATTCCCAGGGACTTCCGGTGGAAACCGTGCAGGATGCCCAGGCACTTGCCCAGGATCTTCGGGATACCACCACGCAGAAGGAGAGCCGGGATGCCATCAACTCTGTGGTTAAGCTCTGTGCCAGCCTGGAGAGCAAGATGTCTCAGATTGAGGAGACGGAATCCTATGATGAGCGGTCTCTGCAGCTGGAAAATAATATTTATGTGCTGACAGAGATGATTCAGGAATATATGTACACCTATCTCTACTATGAGGCGGTACAGCTGGACAGCCTGCAGGAGCGGATGACACACATGCTTTATCTGGAGACAGGGCTTCTGATTGTTTTTGTCATACTTCTTCTCACTGTAAATGTGCGCAGATCTCTGAAATTCGGCCGTTCCATCACGGATCCCATCGGCGCGCTGTGTGTGCGGGTGCGTGGGATTTCAGAGGGCGATCTGACGGTGCAGGATCCGGTGGAGGCGCAGGAGTATGAGATCCAGACGCTGAGCAATGGGGTGGAGCAGATGGTGGAACGCCTGAACCGGCTGCTGGAACAGAGCCGTCAGGAACAGATCAGTCTGCGCAGCGCAGAGCTTGCTCTTCTGCAGGCGCAGATCAACCCCCATTTTCTGTATAATACCCTGGATACCATCATCTGGCTGATTGAGATGGAACAGTACCAGCAGGCAGTGGAAATGGTAACCAGTCTGTCCGGCTATTTCCGCTCCTCTCTCAGCAAGGGACGGGATGTGATTACCCTGCGGGAGGAAGAGCAGCATGTCCGCAGTTATCTGGAGATCCAGCAGGTTCGCTATAAGGATATTCTTCAATACAAAATTTCCATTGATGACAGTCTTTATCAGTATGAGATTCCCAAGCTGACTCTGCAGCCCCTGGTGGAAAACGCGCTGTATCACGGGATTAAGCGGAAGAGGGGCCTGGGTGTGATCACAGTTACCGGGGAAGAGGATGGAGACAGGCTCCTTCTCACGGTTACGGACAATGGCGCAGGCATGGATGAGGAAAGGCTTCGTCAGGTGCGGGAGGGTGCGGGAGAAGGCACCCGGATTGGCTTTGGCTATGCCACGGTGCAGGAGCGGCTGCAGCTTTTCTTTGGCGCGGAATATGGACTGGAAATTTTCAGCCGGGAAGGGGAAGGTACCTGTGTGAAGGTCCACATTCCAAAAAGACCGGCCGGTGAGAAGCAGCCGGTAAGCCCGAGAATGGGAGAGAGGAGGCAGGAAGATTGAAGGGACTGAGCAGAAAGCGGACGGCGGCAGTGCTGGCGGCCGGTCTTTGTCTTTGCCTTGCCCCAGGCTGCGGGGGGCAGACGGAGGAAAATGCAAAGGAAGAACTGATGGAATCCAGTCTTATCACAGTGGGATTCTCTCAGCTGGGCAATGAGTCGGACTGGAGAGTGGCCAACACAGAGTCGGTGAAGGAAACCTTTACGGAGGAAAACGGGTATAATCTTCTGGTGGAGGATGCCCAGCAGAAGCAGGAGAATCAGATTACCGCCATACGGAATTTTATTCTTCTGGAGGTGGATTATATTGTGATTGCTCCTGTGGTGGAGACAGGATGGGATGAGGTCCTTTCGGAGGCAAAGGAGGCCGGTGTCCCGGTGATTGTCATGGACCGTCAGGTGGATGTGGAGGATGACAGCCTTTATACCGCCTGGGTGGGGTCAGATATGTACGCGGAAGGAAAACTGGCCGTGGACTGGCTTTCCGACTATCTGGAGGCGCAGGGGCGTCAGGAGGAAGACATCTCCATTGTCCATATTCAGGGGACCCTGGGGTCCTCCGCGCAGATCGGCCGGACGGAAGGCCTGGATGAGGGGCTGAAGACCCATGAGAACTGGCATCTGGCCGCCCGGGAGGTGGGAGAATTTACCCAGGCGAAGGCCTGTGAGGTTATGCGGGAAATCCTGGAGGAGGTGGGAGACGACATTGACGTCCTTTACTGTGAAAACGACAGTGAGGCCTTTGGCGCCATGCAGGCGCTGGACGAGGCGGGCATTACCTACGGGGAGGGCGGAGACGTGATTCTGATTTCCTTTGACGCTACGGAGGCAGGCCTGAGAGCCTGTATGGAAGGAGAAATGAACGTGAATGTGGAATGTAACCCTCTTCATGGCCCCAGAGTGGAGGAAATTATCCGGCAGCTGGAAGCCGGGGAGGAGCCGGAGAAGGAAGAGTATGTGGAGGAAACTCTCTTTGAGCCGGAAGACCTGACAGAGGAATTTATTTCCGCCCGGGGGTATTGAGATGACGGCGAAATACCGCGTTCTGGCAGATAAATTAAAAGAACAGATCGATTCCGGCACCCGTGGACGGCTTCCCACAGAGAGAGAGCTGTGTCAGATCCACGGCGTCAGCCGTCAGACTGTCCGGCAGGCCCTTGCCCTTCTTCAGAAGGAGAATTATATTGAAAAAAGGCAGGGAAGCGGGAATTATATCCTGGGGGCGCCCAGGGAAGAGCCGAAAAAGGTGGCACTGATTACCACGGGTCTGGCGGAAAATCTTCCGTCCAGGGAAATTCTGGATTTCCAGAGCTTTTTTTCCGCGGGAGGCTGCAGCCTTCAGATGTTTTTTACCGGAAACCGGATCAGCCGGGAAAGGGAGATCCTGCTGAATCTCATTCAGCGCCCGGTGGATGGGATATGTGTGGAGGGAACATGCTCTGCTCTTCCCAATCCCAATCTGGATCTGTATCGAAGGCTTCAGAATATGGAAATCCCTCTTGTGTTTCTGAAGGGAGCCTATGAAGGCCTGGAAGATGTAGTGTGTGTTTCCATGGATCCGGTGGCAGGGAGTTATCTGGCGGTCCGGCATCTGGCCGGACAGGGTCATACCAGAATCGGACTTCTGGGAGAGGGATACAGCCGGGGGGAGCTTCTTCGCTATGGAGCCTGTGTCTCGGCCGTCCGGGATTACGGATTGCCCATGATGGACCGCTGTTATTTCTGGCGCCCCACGCATCTGTCCCCGGAGGAAGGCTTCTTTGCGGATGTGAGCCGGAGACTTTTTCGGGAATGTACGGCTGTGATCTGCCAGAAGGAGGAATTGGCCTGGCTTCTGATCCGGGCGCTGAAAGGTATGGGAGTGTCTGTCCCGGAGGATTTTGCCGTGCTGTGTTTCGCGGAGCGGGAATCCCGGGGAGCGGAGATACAGGCCATGGAAAGACTTGTGTGCGGGGAGGCTTCTCTTGGAAGAACGGCGGCTGAGAAGCTTCAGAATATGATTTCCGGGAAACCGGAGTCCGGCATGGAGTTTTCCTGGACTCTGCAGAAAAGGTAAATTTTTTTGGCTGCGGGTAAAAAATTCCTCCGGATACCGGAAGGCGGGAAAGAGGATTATCAGAAAAGAAAGTTAAAAAATTTCATCTTATGAAAGAATAATTTCAGGAAATTTCCGCGGGATGGGCAGAATTACAAGAAGAAAAAAAGAAAAAAATGTGGTTTCAGGCGTAAGATTTTTAACTTTCCGGGTAAAAAAACAAAGAAAAATCAACTTTTTCAGCCTGGAAGTTTCCGGAAAACATATTGGTACTTTAGGATTCTTCCAGAGAGAAAAAATTGGTATTGTTAAAAAGGCTGAATTGAGCGAAATGCATAAAAAAATGTTGACTTATACAAAATGCCTGTGTAAAATACAAACATAGGAAAATGGCCGGAAGGTCAGAACGAAAAATCATATTTTTCAAGAAAGAGAGGATCTAACTATGAAGAAAAAACTTGCAGTTGCCCTGGCAGCAGCCATGACTTTAAGCGGAGCTCTTGCAGCGGTACCGGTAATGGCCGAGGACAGCGATCTGATTGTTGTTGGCTTCGCACAGGTTGGACATGAGTCTGACTGGCGTACTGCTTCCACACAGTCCTGCCAGGATGTATTTACCGAAGACAACGGCTATGATCTTCAGTTTGTAGACTGCGATAACGATTCCGCCACCCAGCTGGAGGCGATCCGTACCTTTATCGAGCAGGATGTGGATTACATCATCGTTGACCCCATCGTATCCACCGGATGGGATGAGGCTCTCACCGAGTGTGAGGACGCTGGAATCCCGGTAATCGTAATTGACCGTACGATCGAAGATTCTGACAAATATGTTTCATGGGTAGGCTCTAACTTCAAGACCGAGGGTCTTGCAGCGGGCGAGTGGCTGAAGGCATATGCGGAAGCCAACGGAATTGAGGAAATTAACGCTCTGGTAATCGAGGGAACCACCGGCGCATCCGCTACGATCGGACGTACCGAGGGCTTCAGTGAGATTGCAGACGCAGAAGGCTGGACAATTCTGGATTCTCAGGACGGCGACTTCACACAGTCCGGCGGACAGGAAGTTATGGAGTCCTACATCAAGTCCTATGAGGGACAGTTTAACGTAGTGGTTTGCCAGAATGATAATGAAGCTTTTGGCGCCATCGATGCCATGACCGCGGCCGGAATCTCCTATGGAGTAGACGGCGACGTGATCCTGATCTCCTTTGACGCCTGCACCGCAGGTCTGGAGCTGGTTCAGAGCGGCGACATCAACGCGGACTTCGAGTGCAATCCTCTTGCGGCTCCGTTTGTAGAGGAAGTTATTCAGCAGCTTGAGGCCGGTGAGACTCCTGAGACTGAAGTATACATGGAAGAGCACTGGTATACCTATGATGATACCGTATCCACCTTTGAGGTAGACGGCGTTGAGCAGACCTGCACCGTTGTTACGGATGAGATCGTAGAAGCTCAGTATTAATTTTGAAAACCGGGAAGATTCCTGCAGGAGTTTCCGGCGGATTTCCGGGAAATCCGGAAAACAGAGATTCATAGGACAGCAACAGGGAAATAGCAGTTGATTTCCCGGGGAGACCTGGAATATCAGGTCTCCCCTTTTCAGGTCAGACAATCCGCGGTACAGGAGGGAAATATGGAAAATAATGTTGTATTGACCATGCGCGGCATTTCAATGACATTTCCGGGGGTCAAAGCTCTTGACAACGTGGATTTTACCCTGCGAAAGGGAGAGATCCATGCGTTGATGGGCGAGAACGGAGCTGGAAAATCCACTCTGATCAAATGCCTGACCGGAATCAATGATTTTGAAGCCGGCGAGATACGTCTGGATGGGATTGACGGCCCCGTCGTCAACCACTCCACACTGGATGCCCAGAAGAAGGGCATCTCCACGGTTTACCAGGAGGTAAACCTCTGCCCCAATTTAAGTGTGGCGGAGAATTTATTTATCGGCCGTGAGCCGAAAACCAGGTTTGGAACCATCGACTGGAAGACTATGAATAAGAAATCCCAGAAGATCGTGGATGATCTGGACATGAAGATTGACGTTACGCAGACTCTGGAGGAGTATTCTCTGGCTCTGCAGCAGATGATTGCCATTGCCCGCGCGGTGGATATGGAGTGCAAGGTGCTGATCCTGGATGAGCCCACCTCCTCCCTGGACGACAATGAAGTGGCGAAGCTGTTTACCCTGATGCGCCGTCTGCGGGATCAGGGAGTTGGGATTATATTTGTCACCCATTTCCTGGAGCAGGTGTACGCGGTGTGCGACCGGATTACCGTGCTCCGAAACGGCCAGCTTGTGGATGAGTATCCCATTGCGGAGCTGCCCCGTGTGAAGCTGGTGGCGGCTATGATGGGGAAGGATTTTGACGATCTGGCGGCGATCAAGACAGACGAGGCAAAGGACTTTACCAATGAGCCTGTTGAGATAGAAGCAAAGGGCCTGAGCCATAAGGGAACAATCAAGCCCTTTGATCTGACCATACATAAGGGAGAGGTTGTGGGTCTGACCGGACTTCTGGGTTCCGGGCGAAGCGAGCTGGCCCGTTCCATCTATGGCGCGGATAAGGCCCAGACCGGTACGCTTAAAGTGGACGGAAAAGAAGTAAAAATCAATGCGCCCATTGACGCCATGAAGCTGGGCATGGGACTTCTTCCGGACGACCGCAAGGCGGAAGGCATTATCGGGGATCTGTCGGTCCGTGAAAATATTATTCTCGCCCTCCAGGCGAAGCGGGGAATGTTCCGGCTGATTCCCATGAGTGAACAGATCAAGATTGCGGATAAATACATTGAGGTTCTGCAGATCAAGACCGCCAGCCGGGAAACTCTGATCCGGCAGCTGTCCGGTGGAAATCAGCAGAAGGTAATCCTGGGGCGGTGGCTGGCTACGGATCCGGATTTCCTGATCCTGGATGAGCCCACCCGTGGAATTGATATCGGAACCAAGACGGAGATTCAGAAGCTTGTGCTGCAGCTGGCAGGGGAGGGTAAGAGTATTGTCTTTATCTCCTCGGAGATTGATGAAATGCTTCGTACCTGTTCCAAGATGGAGGTCTTGCGTGACGGCGCCAAGGTGGGCGAGATCACAGAAGATCTGACACAGGAGCACGTAATGAAAGCGATAGCGGGAGGTGGCGCAGATGAGTAAAATCAGAAAAATTACCAGTATGAGGCTGTTTCTGCCAATTTTCTGTATGATTCTGGTTATGGCGGCCAATATTGTATATGATGTAGCCTGTGGAAATTTTGCGCTGAACTTTTTCACCATCTCCATCCGGAACGGCGTGCTTTACGGGCGTCTGATCGATGTGCTGAACCGCGGCAGTGAGGTGGCGATTCTGGCTATTGGAATGACCCTGGTGGTTTCCTCTTCCGCGGGAACCGATATTTCCGTGGGTTCTGTCATGTCCCTGTCCGCCTGCTTCTGCTGTATGCTGCTGGCCGGATATGGGGTTTCCTCTACCAGTGACCTGGCGGTTCCCCTGATCGTGGGTGTACTGGGAGGTATCCTTCTGGGATGTCTGTGCGGTGCTTTTAACGGAGCACTGGTGGCCTATCTGAATGTACAGCCCATGGTGGCCACTCTGATTCTGTACTCGGCGGCCCGGGCCATCGGTCTTCTGCTTTGCAACAACCTGATTGTATATGTACGGAACGATTCCTATAAGTTTTTCGGCGGATATCTGGGATTTATTCCCACGCCTATTGTGATCGCGG
Source organism: Clostridiales bacterium (assembly GCA_021203365.1). Lineage (GTDB taxonomy): Bacteria > Bacillota > Clostridia > Lachnospirales > Lachnospiraceae > Blautia_A. The sequence goes on along the minus strand of JAJQBI010000021.1, from coordinate 32,428 downwards.
TACTTTGTATTCTCATCATCACTCTGCTTCTTCGCAAGACAGCCCTGGGGCTTTATGTGCAGAGTGTTGGAATTAACAAAAAGGCTTCCCGAATCGCGGGTCTGAATTCTGCGAGGATCATTTTCCTCACCTATATCATCAGTGGACTGTGTGCCGGAATTTCCGGTATTGTGGCTTCTTCCCGTATTTATTCAGCCGATTCCAACAACATTGGACTGAATTACGAGATGGACGCCATCCTGGCGGTAGCCCTGGGCGGAAACAGCCTGGGCGGCGGCAAGTTCAGTCTGGCGGGCTCTATCATCGGTGCTTATACCATTCAGGCGATCACCACCACCCTGTACGCACTGGGCGTATCCACCAATGTGGCTCCGGTCTTCAAGGCAATTATTGTAATTATTATTGTTTCCATTCAGGCTCCGCCTTTCAAGGCATTTTTCAAGAAGAGATCTGCGCAGAAAGCGCTTGCCAAGGGGGTGCAGTAAGATGAAGAAAAAATCAATTAACAGCAATACGCTGCTTCTTCTGATCACCATCGGCCTGTTTATCGTCATGTATGTCATCGGCTGTATTATTTACGGAAGCAAGGGTTTTTCCCACTTCCAGACCTTCCTGAACATTCTGATCAATAATTCCGGCCTTCTGTGTGTGGCGGCGGGGATGACCTGCGTCATGCTTACCGGCGGGATCGATATTTCCGTTGGCGCACTGATTGCCATGGACTGTATGTTCCTGGCGGTTGGGATCACCAACTGGGGATGGAATCCCATCCTCCTGTGCGTTCTGGTGCTGGCGATCGGCCTTGTGTTCGGCGGGGTGATCGGTTTCCTGGTAGGATATCTGGATATTCAGCCGTTTATTGTCACCATGGCCGGGATGTTCTTTGCCAGAGGTATGACCGCTGTAATCTGTACGGATCAGGTGTCCATCAGTGACGGCCTGTTTAAAACACTGGCCGGCATTAAGATATATATGCCCTTTGGAATCGGATCCTATACCAACAGCAAGGGCGTGGTGCAGGTGCCCTATGTGCGCCTTCATGTAATTATCGCCCTGGTGGTGCTGGTTGTGATTTTCCTGATGCTGCGCTACACCAAGTTCGGCCGCAGCCTGTATGCGGTGGGCGGCAGTGAGCAGTCCGCCACCATGATGGGACTGGATGTAAAAAAGACGAAGATGAAGGCCTATGTACTCTCCTCCTTCCTCTGCTCCATCGGCGGAATCTGTTATTGTATGAATACCCTGACCGGAAACGTACAGCAGGCCACCGGCCTTGAGATGGACGCCATCTCCTCCGCCGTTATCGGCGGTACGCTGCTCACCGGCGGAGTGGGAAATGTGATCGGCTCCTTCTTCGGCGTGCTGATCAACGGTACGATCTCCACGCTGGTGAAGACCAACGGAAAGCTGCTGAGCTCCTGGTCCAACATTGCGGTGGCCGCGCTTCTGTGCTTCTTCATTGTGCTGCAGAGTGTGTTTGCCAAGATCAAAGAGAGAAGCAAATAAAAAAGATAAACTGTATTTGCGGGCGAAAAGGGAATGAATCATACAGGGAGGGGCGATTTCGTTGAAGCTGGTTTTTTCCGAGAAAATCCAGCCGGAATTTCTGGAAATCGTAAGGCCGATTCTTAGAAATAAGGTGTTTTTAAGGCTTGCCGGATACCGGCATCATCGCGGCTACAGCCGGCTGGAGCACAGTTTCAATGTCTCTTATATTGCCTGGAAGATGGCGAAGGACGCGGGCTGTGACGAGAGACTTTGCGCGGTGGCCGGGATGCTTCATGATTTTTGTGTCTACGACTTTAAGGATAAGATTCCGGAAGGAGAGATCCATCAGGCGTTTTTTCATCCCAAGGCGGCCGCCTGGACCAGTGAAGAAGTGTTTGGAATTGACGGGAGGGTGCGCGGCATTATTCTGACCCATATGTTTCCCATGGGGCCGATGCCTTCCAGCAGAGAAGGATGGATCGTGGTGGGAGCGGATAAGATCTGTGCTACACTGGAAATGCTGAATATGCCTTTTTTCTCCAGCAGACATCCCGGAGTGACAATTCTGATGCAGTGAAAAAGAAAAACAACGTGTTTTTGCACGTTGTTTTTCTTTTTCGTCTTATTCTCTCAGTAATTGTAGGAACCCTCATATGCGCTGCAGTGTTCCTTCTTGCGGGAGAGGTTCTCGCATGTGCTGCAACGGTCGCAGAATTCCTGCTCAAAGCAGGTGGAACAGACGCAGCCTCTGCACGCGGTGCGGTCATAGCCCGATGAGAGAGAGTAGGGGATTTCCCCAGCGGCGCCTGTCGCTGAATCAGTACCCATAAGATCACGCTCCTTTTCTTACGATGGATTTGTTGCCTGCTGTCCGAAGACCTGTAAGGGTGGGATCGGACCACCTTCCGGAGGCTCCGCAGGGGAGATAAAGTCCGCTGTCCGTAACGGGAAGGCCCAGCTCCTGGGAATCTGTCTGTCCCCCAAAGGATTTCAGCTCTGTGGAGAGCAGATAGGTCAGCACCGCAGGGGCCAGTCCTGTGGTATAGGAATTCACCAGGAAAAACAGGGGATTTTCGCCAAGAAGCCGGACACAGCGTCCGATGAGAGGATGAATGGCGTCCTCGATTTTCCAGACCTCCCCCCTGGGACCCCGGCCGTAGGAGGGCGGATCCATGATAATCCCGTCGTAGTGATTCCCCCGCCGGATTTCCCGTTCCACAAATTTCATACAGTCGTCCACCAGCCAGCGGATGGGCGCTTCTGACAGGCCGGAGGCCGCAGCGTTTTCCTTTGCCCAGGTGACCATGCCTTTGGAGGCATCTACGTGAGTGACAGAGGCGCCGGCCGCGGCCGCGGCCAGGGTAGCGCCTCCGGTGTACGCAAAAAGATTTAAGACCTTCACCGGGCGGTGGGCCTGACGGATTTTTTCCCCGAACCAGTCCCAGTTGGCGGCCTGTTCCGGAAAAAGCCCTGTGTGCTTAAAGCTGAAGGGCTTCAGCCGGAAGGTGAGCCTGTCCGGAAAAACCGGGCTCTGGTAGTGGATTTCCCACTGCTCTGGCAGATTGAAAAACTCCCATTCCCCGCCTCCGCGGCTGCTTCGGTGATAATGGGCGTTTCTGTTTTTCCAGCCCCGGTTTACCCTTGGAGTATCCCAGATCACCTGGGGATCCGGCCGCACCAGGAGATAATCTCCCCACCGCTCCAGCTTCTCTCCCCGGGAGGTATCCAGTATCTCATATTCCGTCCATTTATCCGCAATCCACATCGTCCAAGTCCTGCTTTCTCTGAAATCTGAGGCTTCGCCTGAAGGACAGAGCTGTCTCTGAATCCCTGCGCGGCCTTTTGCTTTTCATTATACCCGGAATTGCCGCATACGTCAAAAGAATTTGCCAGGGGCCAAAAACGACCGGTTATGGGGAGAGTTTTCCCATAACAGAAAGGAAGCGGGGGATTCCATATGGGAATGGCGGTTTCTTTATGAAAAAAAATTGACAAGCTGTGTTTTCCATACTAAAATGGCATTTGAATAAAATTTTCCGCTGATTCCGGAAAGGAGGACGCGGACGAGGAGGAAAGGCATATTATGAAAAAATACAGTGAGAGGAGCAGGGAAGAACTCCTTGTTCTTAAAAAGGAACTGGATCAGCAGTACGCAGATGTGAAAGCTCTGGGACTTAAGCTTGACATGTCCAGAGGAAAGCCGGGGACGGACCAGCTTGACCTTTCCATGGGAATGATGGACGTCCTGCATGGGAATGCGGATCTTCGCTGTGAAACCGGCGTGGACTGCCGGAATTACGGAGTGATCGACGGAATTCCGGAGGCGAAGCGGCTTCTTGCGGCCATGTCCGAGGTGGATCCGGAGAATATTATCATATATGGGAACTCCAGTCTGAACGTTATGTTTGACAGCATTTCCCGGTCCATGACCCACGGCGTCATGGGACATACCCCCTGGTGTAAGCTGGATAAGGTGAAGTTCCTGTGCCCGGTGCCAGGGTATGACCGGCACTTTAAAATTACAGAGTTTTTCGGAATTGAGATGATCAATATCCCCATGACGCCCACCGGGCCGGATATGGACATGGTGGAGGCGCTGGTCTCTGAGGATGAGGCGATCAAGGGAATCTGGTGTGTGCCGAAATATTCCAATCCCCAGGGAATCACCTATTCCGACGAGACAGTGAGAAGATTTGCCCGGCTGAAACCCGCTGCGCCGGATTTCCGTATCTACTGGGACAACGCTTACTGTATTCATCATCTGTATAAGGACAATCATGATTTCCTTCTGGAGATTCTGGGAGAATGCGAGAAGGCCGGAAACCCGGATATGGTCTATAAATTCGCGTCCACCTCCAAGATCAGCTTTCCAGGCTCCGGAATCGCTTCCCTGGCGGCGTCCAAAGCCAATCTGGAGGATTTCCGGAAATTTATGAATATACAGACCATCGGACATGACAAGCTGAATCAGCTGCGCCATGTGCGCTATTTTAAGGATCTGGACGGCCTTCACGCCCATATGAAAAAACAGGGGCAGATGATTCTGCCGAAGTTTGAGCTGGTGGAGGATACCCTGGAGAGAGAGCTGGGCGGTCTGGAAATCGGGGAGTGGACCAAGCCTCACGGCGGGTATTTCATTTCCTTTGAGTCCATGGAGGGCTGCGCGAAGAAGATTGTGGCGAAAGCCAAAGAAGCCGGTGTGATTATGACCGGGGCCGGGGCTACATTCCCCTACGGAATTGACCCGAAGGATTCCAACATCCGGATCGCGCCTACCTATCCCACTCTGGAGGAGCTTGGAAAAGCGGCGGAGATATTTGTACTCTGTGTAAAGCTTGTCAGTGTGGAGAAGCTTCTGGAGACGAAGTAAGCAGGGAGTTGAGAAGATGAACATTCTGGTATTGGCGGGAGGAACCAGCACGGAACGCTCCATTTCCATTGTGACAGGGACGGAGGTCTGTAAGGCCTTACGGCAGAAGGGACATCCGGCGATTCTGGCGGATATCTTCGGAGGACTGGAAACCGTGAACTGGGAGGAACCTTTCCCGGAGCGCTATGATGTGGATGCGGCTTCCGCATACATGAGGGCCTTTGATGAAAAGCTGGGGGACCTTGAGAAAACCCGGAAAAGCTTCTTTGGCCCCAATATTCTGCGGCTCTGCCAGCTGGCGGATATTGTGTTCCTGGGCCTTCACGGGGCCAACGGGGAGGACGGAAGAGTGCAGGCCGCCTTTGACCTGCTGGGAATCCGATATACGGGAACCGGCTATCTGAGCAGTGCCCTTGCCATGGACAAGGGAATCACCAAGAAGTTTTTTGCCATGGGCGGGGTTCCCACCCCCAGAGGGGTAACCATGAGCCGGGATTCTTTTGTGAGAGACATCCGGGAGCTGGGCATGGATTTCCCGGTGGTGGTGAAAACCTGCTGCGGCGGCTCCAGTGTGGGTGTGTATATTGCCCGGGATGCGGCGGAGTATGAGAAAGCTCTGGAGGACGCCGGCGCATACGAGGATCAGGTTGTGGTGGAGGAGTATATTCAGGGACGGGAGTTTTCCGTGGCCGTGGTGGACGGTCAGGCCTATCCTGTCATTGAGATTGCCCCTCTGGTTGGATTCTACGATTATAAAAATAAATATCAGGCGGGCTCCACTGTGGAGACCTGTCCGGCGGAGCTGTCTCCGGAACAGACGGAGCGCATGCAGGCCTTTGCCCGGAAGGGCGCCAGGGCTCTGGGACTGGAGGCTTACTGCAGGCTGGATTTTATGATGCGGGAAAACGGCGAAATGTTCTGCCTGGAGGCAAACACACTTCCCGGAATGACGCCCACCAGTCTGATCCCTCAGGAAGCGGCCGCGCTGGGTATGGATTTCCCCACACTCTGTGAGGAACTGGTTCGCGTGTCCATGAAAAAATACGCGTGAGATCTCTGCCGGCAAAGCGAATGAGGATTTCGGGAGCATGTAGTGCGGACACCCGCAGGGCACTCTGTGAGGAAATCCGTGTATCATAGCGACAAAACACCTTTTGTCGCTTCAATCATAGGATAATTTTATGAAAAATCTGACACTGAAAAACATCACACAGGTCTGCGGAGGCGAATATCATGGCCAAAAGGATCTGTACGAAAGGGAAGTTTCCTCTGTCACGACGGACAGCCGCAAGGTGGAAAAAGACGCCCTTTTTATTCCTATTGTGGGCGAGCGGGTGGATGCCCACCGCTTTATTCCTCAGGTAATGGCAGAGGGGGCGCTGGCCACGCTTTCGGAGCGGCCCCTGGAGGATGAGTCCCACCCCTGGATTCTGGTCTCCTCCTCTTTGGAGGCTGTCAAAAAAATCGCGGCTTTTTATCTGGAGGGACTTCACATTCCCGTTGTGGGTGTCACGGGAAGCGTGGGAAAGACCAGCACCAAGGAGACCATCGCCTCGGTACTGTCCCAGCGTTATCGGACTCTGAAAACCCTGGGGAATTTTAACAATGAGCTGGGACTTCCCCTGACGGTTTTCCGGCTGAGGGAGAGCGATGAGATTGCCGTTCTGGAAATGGGAATCAGCAATTTCGGGGAGATGAGCCGGCTGGGGGAAATTGCCCGGCCGGATACCTGCGTGATTACCAACATCGGTACCTGCCATCTGGAATTTCTGGGAGACCGGGACGGGGTGTTCCGGGCCAAAACGGAGATTTTTCAATATCTGAAGCCGGACGGCCATATTGTGCTCAACGGGGACGACGATAAGCTGATCCGTGTGAGGGAGTATCAGGGAATTCAGCCGGTTTTCTTTGGACTGGGAAAAAATGCGCAGGTATACTGTGACCAGGTGCAAAGCCGGGGCCTGAAGGGAATGTCCTGTCGGATACATATACGGGAGGACGACGGTCCGGCTGCCGGTGAGAGGACCTTTTGTGTGGATATTCCCATGCCCGGGCGGCATATGCTTTACAATGCCCTGGCGGCTGCGGCGGTGGGCGTGATTTACGGCCTGACCGACGGGGAGATTCAGCGGGGAATTGAGCAGCAGGAATCTATTTCCGGACGTTTTCATATGATTGAGACGGAGAAGCTTCTGATTGTGGACGACTGCTATAACGCCAGTCCCATGTCAATGAAGGCCTCTCTGGATGTGCTTCAGGACGGCTCCGGCCGCAGGGTGGCTATCCTGGGAGATATGGGAGAACTGGGGGAGGAAGCCGGGGAGCTTCACAGACAGGTGGGCGCCTATGCGGGGACCCGGGATCTGGAGGTGTGCATCTGTGCGGGCCCGCTTGCCAGGCATATGGCGGAGGCGGCCCGGGAGACCGGATCCGGAGGACAGGTGATCTATGAGCCCGACCGGGACAGCCTTATAAAGAACCTGCGCCGCTACATCCGGGCCGGGGATACGGTGCTGGTAAAGGCCTCTCATTTTATGAGGTTTGAGGAAGTGGTGAAAGCGCTTCAGGAATTGTGAATACAGAGGAACCGACGGAATTGTTTCTTCTTCGACAGAGTTTGTGTGCCGGAAAAGAAAAAACGCTGGTTCCTTTTTTCATTTTGGCGAAGGCGTGCTTTTTCTGGATAATTTCCGGGAAAACCTGCGGGAATTTGACGAACGATTTTTGTTTTCATGGCCGGAAACGGGCGGTATAATGTTTTCAGACAGGACCGAAAAGGAGGAAAAGACATTATGCTGGAAACAATTATGAACCTGCAGGTGCTGCTTTACGCCATGACCGTGGTGGGCGCGGCGGGTGCGGTGAGCATGCTGGCGACCAATCTTACTTACAGAAGAAGCATTCGAAGTACAGATCGATTTTCCAGTCTGAAGGAAAAATGGCTGACTCTGTGGAAAACCAGGGACAGGCTTCTCCACCGGATGAACCGTCTGGTGTGGTACCCTGCGCTTCTGTCCACGGCGCTTTTGGGCCTGGCACTGTTTCTGAGTACATATCTGGATATGGAAGAAGGGATTTCCCTTGGCTATCTGTACGCGGGAGCCGCCGTTCCGGTCTGTCTCCTTCTTCTTCGTCAGGCACTGGATTTTTCCTGGCAGGAGGAGCTTGTCATGCGCTCCCTGGCGGATTATGTGGAGCAGACCCGGCGCTGGGCCACTCAGCTGCCAAAGGCCAAAAAGGAGGATCCGGTTCTTCAGGAGGAGGTTGTGGATAAAATTACTTCCAGCATACGTCAGACAGCTGCCTCCGGAAGTCATTTCAGCAAAATGCTCAGCCCGGAAGAGGAAGAGATTATGCGGGATATCATACGGGAGTTTATGAATGCCTGACTCCATTATAAAAAACCTTGTGGAATTTTGTGGAGTTTGTTATACTGAGTACAGCGCGGCGGCGGGTGTCTGCCGTCCAGGAGAAAGAGATAAGCTTCCATGTAAAGGAGAGAAAAGCCATGAGCAAAGTTACATTTGATTATTCAAAAGCCGGCTGTTTTATTGCAGATCATGAGATGGAATCCATGAAGGTCCTGACACAGGCCGCCAGGGAGACCCTGATTTCCGGAACCGGGGCGGGAAATGATTTCCTTGGATGGATTGATCTTCCGGTAAACTATGATAAAGAGGAATTTGCCCGTATAAAAGCCGCGGCAAAGAAGATTCAGAGCGATTCGGAGGTCCTTCTTGTGATCGGAATCGGAGGCTCCTATCTGGGCGCCAGAGCGGCGGTGGAGTTCCTCCGGCATGGTTTCTATAACAATATATCAAAGGAAGCCCGCAGAACTCCCGAGATTTATTTTGTGGGGAACAGCATCAGCAGCAGCTATATCCAGGGCCTGATTGATGTAGTTGGAGACCGTGATTTTTCCATAAATATGATTTCCAAATCCGGAACGACTACGGAGCCGGCCATCGCCTTCCGTGTGTTTAAGGGAATTCTTGAGAAGAAATATGGCAAGGAGGAGGCCGCGAAGAGAATCTACGCGACTACGGACAAAGCCAGAGGAGCCCTGAAAAAAGTGGCCGATGAGGAAGGCTACGAGGAATTTGTAGTGCCGGATGATGTGGGCGGGCGTTTTTCTGTCCTTACCGCGGTAGGCCTTCTGCCCATCGCAGTCAGCGGCGCAGATCTGGATAAGCTTATGGAAGGAGCGGCTTCCGGGCGGGAGCTTGCTCTGAACAGTCCCTTTGAGGACAATGACGCCATGAAATATGCCGCAGTTCGGAACATTCTTCTGCGCAAGGGCAAGACGGTGGAGATTCTGGCAAATTATGAGCCAAGCCTTCATTACATAAATGAGTGGTGGAAACAGCTTTACGGAGAGAGTGAGGGGAAGGATCAGAAGGGAATCTTCCCGGCCGCGGTGGACCTGACCACGGATCTTCATTCCATGGGTCAGTTTATCCAGGACGGAAACCGTATTCTGTTTGAAACGGTCCTGAATGTGGAGAAATCAGGAGCGGAGATTACTCTTGGGGAAGAACCGGTGGATCTGGACGGCCTGAATTATCTGGCCGGCCGGACGGTGGATTTTGTAAACAAGAGCGCAATGAACGGTACAATTCTTGCCCATACAGACGGACAGGTTCCCAATCTCCGGGTGGACATCCCGGAGCAGAATGAGTATTCTCTGGGGCAGCTGTTTTATTTCTTTGAGTTTGCCTGCGGTCTGAGCGGATATCTTCTGGGAGTAAATCCCTTTAATCAGCCGGGCGTGGAGAGCTATAAGAAAAATATGTTCGCCCTTCTGGGCAAACCGGGGTATGAGAAGGAGAGAGAAGCGCTTCTTAAGAGATTGTGATTTTTATGATACAAGGGACAAAAGGTCATGAATGCAGATGCTTGCATCAGCATTCATGAGATTGGGTCCCGAACAACATGAGAAAGTAGCCATTTTTCGTAGAAAAATGAGCGGATTTCGAATGTTGTCAGGATTTCGGGAGCACGAAGTGCGGAGAAATCCGTGTATCATAGCGACAAAATACCTTTTGTCGCTTCAATCATTTTTTTGAGACATCGTGGCGGCAAAATGTTTTTTGCCGCCTGTTTTACAGACTGAAAGGAATTTATGAGGAAAACAAAGGAAGAAAAAGAAACTGAGAAGAAACTGAAGCAGGCTTTTCGGCAGGCACTGGATATGGAGCTGAAGGAGCACAAAAGCTCTTTTCTGGTTTTTTGTGTCCTCCGAATTCTGGTGATCGTAAGCATGGTGCGCCAGTTTTTTCTTGGAAACTACCAGGGATTTTTCCTGTGCCTGCTGACCATGGCTCTTCTGTATCTGCCCAGCTGGTTTCAGGTGCAGCTGAAGGTGGAGGCGCCTCCGGGACTGGAAATTACCATTCTTTGTTTTATCTTTGCGGCGGAGATTCTGGGAGAGCTGAATGAGTTTTATGTCCATATTCCATTCTGGGATACCATGCTGCACACCCTGAACGGATTTCTGTGTGCGGCCATTGGCTTTTCCGCCGTGATGGTACTGCATAAAAACGAGAAGATCGTCTTTGAACTGTCTCCGGGCTTTCTGGCTATGGTGGCCTTCTGTTTTTCCATGACGGTGGGTCTGATCTGGGAATTCTTCGAATTTGGAATGGACTGGTTTATGGGGCTGGACATGCAGAAGGATGCCATTGTATCCTCCATCAGCTCAATCATGCTTGACTCCTCCGGCGGACAGACCCCAGTGACTCTCCGGGATATCCAGAATGTAATTCTTGTCTACGGCGACGGAACCCAGGAGGCCCTGAATCTCGGCGGGTACCTGGATATCGGTCTGATTGATACCATGAAGGATCTGCTGGTCAATTTTGTGGGGGCTCTGTTTTTTTCCATTATCGGATATTTCTATGCGAAAAGAAAAGAAAACGAGGGAATTGTCTCCCTTTTTGTTCCCCGTAAAAAAACAAAAGAACAGGATTACATGCGTATCGCTCAGAATACGCTGGAAAAAGAGGAGAAAACGAAAAAGGAGAAGAAAACGAGAAAAGAGAAGGAGGATGGGGCATCGCCCTAATCCTCCTCAATGATCTGAATTTCCAGGGAATCAAAGTCAATCCCCTCAATGAAATTATCCTGGGTGAATTTCACCCGGTCGTGCTTCTGGAAATCCCGTATATTCTTGTCCAGCCAGATGGGATGTCCCAGATCAAATTCCACGCATATCTGCTCCAGTCCGCGGAACACCTTGTGTGTTCTTGTATCCGCGCGGTCGTCTGAAAAAACCGTATCCCGCGTCATATGATTGTCTTTCCAGATTTTTCCCCATAAACGAAACATATGAACCTCCTTCGCTGCGCAGCCGGCTTACCTGCACAGTATTATACAGGAATCCGGAGGAAAAGCAAGATACAGGAGACTGTTTTTTTAAACTTCGAAAATTCCATCCTCTGATACCTTCCGGACAGATCGGAATCCCATATACCCTTGATTAATAAGAAAAAATCAATTATAATGATGTCCAGTTCATATCACCTGACGGGTGAGAGCAAGCCAACGGCTCTGTGCCGTGTGTACACGGCTCGAAGGCAAACCAATAAAGAACGGAGGAATTTCCTATGAAACTCTACGACGGCGGCATCTTTCTGAAAAACGGCCGGGACATTATTCCGGAAAATGAGGCAAACCTCCCCGTGTCCAGAGAACAGGCCTGTCAGAACACCATCGCCTGGTCCATCCTGAAATCCCATAACACCTCTGATAATATGGAGAAGCTCCAGATTAAATTTGATAAACTGACCTCTCATGACATCACCTTCGTGGGTATTATCCAGACGGCCCGGGCGTCCGGCCTGGAAAAATTTCCCATCCCCTATGTGCTGACCAACTGCCATAATTCCCTCTGTGCAGTGGGAGGGACGATCAATGAGGATGATCACATGTTTGGTCTCACCTGTGCGAAAAAGTATGGCGGTGTCTATGTGCCGCCTCATCAGGCTGTGATTCATCAGTTTGCAAGAGAAATGCTGGCCGAGGGCGGCAAAATGATTCTGGGGTCGGACAGTCACACCCGCTACGGCGCGCTGGGAACCATGGCCATGGGAGAGGGGGGGCGGCGAGCTGGTAAAACAGCTTTTGTCCCAGACCTATGACATTCCCATGCCCGGTGTCATCGCCATTTATCTGAAGGGAAGTCCCCGTCCGGGAGTGGGGCCCCAGGATGTGGCGCTGGCCATTATCGGCAGGGTATTCGGCAATGGTTATGTGAAAAACAGGGTAATGGAATTTGTGGGCCCCGGCGTGGCCGGCTTAAGCGCGGATTTTCGCATCGGGATCGACGTCATGACCACAGAGACGACCTGCCTTTCCTCCATCTGGCAGACCGATGAGAAGATCCGGGAATTTTATGAGATTCATGGCAGGGAGGAAGCCTACAAAGAGCTGAAGCCGGGGGAAATTGCCTATTACGACGGCTGTGTGGAGATCGATCTGAGTGAGATCAAACCCATGATCGCCATGCCTTTTCATCCAAGCAACACCTATACCATTGACGAGCTGAAGGCAAATCTGGATGATATCCTTGCGGATGTGGAAAAGAGAGCCCAGGTCAGTCTGGACGGGAAGGTTCCCTATACGCTTCGTGATAAGGTGATAGACGGAAAGCTTTATGTGGAGCAGGGAATTATCGCCGGCTGCGCAGGCGGCGGGTTTGAAAATATCTGTGCCGCCGCGGATATTCTCCGGGGGGCGCATATCGGCGCGGATGCCTTTACACTCAGCGTATATCCGGCCAGCACACCCATTTATATGGAGCTGGCGAAAAACGGGGTTCTGGCGGAGCTGATCGGAACCGGCGCCGTGGTGAAAACTGCATTTTGCGGTCCCTGTTTTGGGGCCGGAGATACCCCGGCGAACAATGCCCTCAGCATTCGTCACGCCACCCGGAACTTCCCCAACCGTGAAGGCTCCAAAATTCAGAACGGCCAGATTTCCTCGGTGGCGCTCATGGATGCCCGATCCATCGCCGCAACCGCAGCAAACAGGGGCTTTCTGACTTCCGCGGAGGAATACACAGGCGAATACCGCTGCCCGAAATATTATTTTGATAAATCCATCTATGAGAATCGGGTTTTTGACAGCAAAGGTGTGGCGGATCCCAGTGTGGAGATCCAGTTTGGTCCAAACATCAAGGACTGGCCGGAGATGCCGCCTCTGGCAGAGAACCTGCTGCTGAAGGTGGTGTCGGAAATCCATGATCCGGTAACCACCACAGATGAGCTGATTCCATCCGGGGAAACCTCCTCTTACCGTTCCAACCCTCTTGGCCTGGCGGAGTTTACCCTCTCCAGAAAGGATCCGGCCTATGTGGGACGGGCCAAGGAGGTACAGAAGGCACAGAAGGCCATCCAGGAAGACCGGTGTCCGGCGGAAGCGCTTCCTGAGCTGAAGCCGGTGATGGACACCATCAAAAAGACCTGGCCGGATGTGGGAAGAGACAGCCTTGGTGTGGGCAGTACCATATTTGCGGTAAAGCCGGGCGACGGTTCCGCCCGGGAGCAGGCGGCCTCCTGCCAGAAGGTTCTGGGAGGCTGGGCCAATATTGCCAACGAGTACGCCACCAAGCGTTACCGTTCCAATCTGATCAACTGGGGAATGCTTCCATTTCTGATTCCAGGGGGAGATCTTCCCTTCTGCAATGGGGACTACCTTTTTATTCCTGGTATTCGCAGAGCTGTGGAAGAGAAAGCCGATGAGATTAAGGTTTATACGGTCCGTGACGGTTCATTAAGGGAATTTGCCGTAACTCTGGGCGATCTCACAGACCATGAACGGCAGATTATTCTCAGGGGATGTCTTATTAATTACAACCGGAAATAAGAAAGTCTGATTTTCCTGTGGAGGTCAGACCTGGAACCCGCGGCGAAAGCCGCGGGCTTTTCAGGCTCTTTGGCGGATTGAGTCGCTGTATTTGTTTAAATATTCAAAAAATAATAGAAAATATAGACAATTAACAGTTTAGATAAAAACTAAAATAACAAAAAATAATTTATTTTAAAAATAATCAAAAAATGTGTTGACAAATTAGCCCGGAAGTGTTATTATAAACTCATCAAAAAACAAGAGAGAAAAACAAAAAACCTATCCAGAGTATTAAGAACAAAGGAAAAGGTTATAGAAAGGAAAGGTGATTCCATTGGGAAAAGCATAACAGAATCCTCAATATGAATGTGACAGGAACCGGATTTCCTGCGAGAAAGACCTGATACGAAGTATCCGTGAAGAACAGCCAGAGAGGACTCTCCGACAGATGATAAGAAAGAGAGAGCGGGGCAGAGACGTATCCAAGGTAATTATAGAATCGGTTTTTCATATTGAACAGATGTCACAGACCTGATACAAAGATTTCCGAAATAGTGTAAAGAAACTTTTTCAGAAAGAGTATAACCCTTATCGCGATAATTCATCAGGGGGAACAATACCTGAGAAGAATTCGGACAGATGAGAACGATATTTTGAAATCCAGATCAGAACCAAAAGGGTGTGGGTTGAAGCTTTGCATCAGAAGAATATCTGAAGAAAGATATTAAGACAGAAGAATGGAACCAGGAACTTTTTCCAGTAGGTATACTGAATATAGCGAACAGGTGTATATAAACGGCTTACTTTACCGGAAGGCAATCCGGAAAGCAAAGCAGAAAAGATAAGCGGTTTTAGATTTAATCAGTTAAGTTCGAAATTGTTTATAAAGAGGAAAAAGTATAGCCGACATTTCTTCCAATTGAATATAAATGAATCATAACCCGTGAATTATGATTCAAAATCTGTAAAACTTTCTAAATAATCGAGTGGTTATAATATCATATCGTTTATGAGCAGGAAATAAGAAAAGATATGTAGAATATATACGAGGAACGGAATTACAACATCTGAATAGAGAGAATCGGGACAGGTTTTATGGATAGATAGAACGAGAAAATTCCGGTTAAAGATAAGGCTTGATTTAAAAAACGAGGTAGAAAAATTGAATAACGAAGAATTTTAAGACGGTCATCATTTTTGAAGTCAGAAAAAAATGATGACCGTCTTATTTTTTTGTGATATACTTTCAGCTGTCTAAAAAAGCGGCTTTATGCCGAGAGATTCTGATTTGAGAAACTTTTGCGGGGGAGGCGGACAAAAGTGGGTGTGGAAGAGCGGATCCTTTATGAGGATAAGGAAATTCTGGTGTACAGAAAGCCGGCAGGTCTGGCTGTACAGTGCGCGCGTGTGGGAACGCCGGATCTGGAAAGCGGGCTTCGAAATTATCTCGCTTTAAAAAATCATGAAAATTCCCCATATATTGGAGTGGTTCACCGGCTGGACCAGCCTGTGGAGGGACTTCTGGTTTTTGCCAAAACATCGGCTTCCGCCGCAGACCTGGCAAAGCAGATGACGAAGGGCTGTATGGTTAAGGAATATCTGGCAGTGACCCGGGGAAAGCCTCCAAAGGAACAGGATGTGCTTGTGGATTATCTGAAAAAAGACGGGAGAAGGAACAGCTCCGTCTCTGTGTCACGTGGGACCCCGGGAGCAAAACGGGCGGAGCTGTCCTATCATGTGCTGGGAGTAAGGCAGTCCTCGGGCGGGGAGGAAAAGTACCTTCTGAAAATATGCCTGAAAACAGGACGTCATCACCAGATTCGTGTCCAGCTGTCGGGGAGGGGAATGCCTCTTCTGGGAGACCGGAAATATAATCCTGCAGAGAAAGAAAGCGTACCTCTGGGCCTGTGTGCCTTCCGTCTGACATTTTTTCACCCGGTCGGCGGAGAAAAAATGTGTTTTGAGACTTTCCCGGAGGGAGAAGCTTTCAGGGATTTTCGGGAAGATGAATTGTGAAAAAACTTTTAAATCTATGGACGGAGGCAGAAAAAAAGAGTATAGTGTAAAAATATGTAGCAGAATTATTAAGAATATGTAAAATGGAAAAAGGAGACAGAAGCATGAAAAAGGCGGCGGTCGTATCTGTGGCGTTGCTGTTGCTGCTGGGTGTGGCATTTGGCGCCCGGAGAGAAGAGGTGAAAGATCAGGTGGATCCTCTGACAGCAGGCGTACAGGAAACAACCGAGGCGGAGGAGGTACAGGAGAGCGCGGAAGACGGGGAGAGTTCCCAGCTTCCGGAAATTGACACCTCTCTCGATCTTCCGGCAGGCGCGAGAATTGCGGTTGTCAGCAAAAGCACAAAGGGAGAATTCTGGAGTGAGATAAAGCGGGGAATGTCAGCCGCAGTGAGTGCGGTCAATGAGGCTTATGGCTTTTCCAAGAGCGAACAGATCACAATGACGTTTGAGGGGGCGGACAGTGAGCTGGATGTGGAGACGCAGATCAATACGCTGGACGCGGTGATTTCTGAGAATCCGACGGCCATCTGTATTTCAGTCAGTGATTCGGATTCCTGTCAGGCACAGCTGGAAGGGGCCCGGGAGAACGGAATTCCGGTGGTTACCTTTGATTCCGGAGTCAGCGAGGAGGAGCAGGAAATGGTTTTCGCCCACTGCAGTTCGGATAATGAGCAGATCGGGCAGGAGGCTGGCGGACAGCTGGCGGCGGCCATGGGAGAAAGCGGACAGGTAGCGGTTTTCTCTGCGCAGGAAAAGACGCAGAGCATTCAGGACCGGGTGAGCGGATTCCTGGAAACTATAGAAAGTTATGAGGATATTGAGGTTGTGGAGGTAGTCTACCAGGACGAGGTGGATGATATGCAGACAGCCATAGAGGAAGTGCTGGAGGAATATCCGTCTCTGGGAGGCGTATTCTGTACCAATGCGGATATTTCGGAGCTTTATCTTGGAACAGACAAGGCCAGGGAGTGTACGGCTGTCATGGTTGGCGTGGATGCCACGGAGAAACAGCAGGAAGCCATCCGCAGCGGGGATGAGATTGGGGTGGTTTCCCAGGATCCCTATGCCATCGGGTATCAGACGATCTGGGCGGCAGTGCAGGCCATGAGCATGGGAACAGAGGTGGATTCTCCCATTGTTCTGGAATCCGCCTGGATTGACGCGGAAACCATTGACGACGCGGCCAGTGAGAATTTTCTGTATTAAGAGATATCATACAGGTTAGACGGGCACCGGAGGGAAGGCTTTTAGAGCTGCCTCCGGTGCTTTTTGCGCTGCAGGGATTCATTCTAATGGAGCATGGCGCCCCGCTCGCAGCGGTTGCCCCAGGCGTCGATCAGTTCTTTTCCCTGGTAAACACAGATGATTTCGCAGTTGTTGGGACAGCGTCCGCAGGAAGCGTCCCGAGTGTAGAATTCCATGTCCTTCACTGAAAAATCAAAATCACGCCGGGCCTCTGTTCTTCGCGCGATGATTGCCACACCCAGAGCTCCCATCAGATGGCTGTTTTCATCTACAGTCACCTGTGTACCCAGAGCCTTTTCAAAGGCGGCCACAACCCCTTTGTTTTTGCTGACGCCGCCCTGAAAAACAACCGGCGAAATGATTTTTTTGCCTTTGCCCACATTGTTAAGGTAGTTGGCTACAACCGCGTCACAGATGCCGGCCAGGATGTCCTCCTTTGTGTGGCCCATCTGTATTTTGTGAACCAGGTCGGATTCGGCAAATACGGTACATCTGGCGGCAATGGGCGTGGGGTGTTTGGAACGGAGCGCGTAGGAGGCGATATCCTCCGCTTCAATGCCAAGCCGTTTTGCCTGACTTGATAGAAAAGCGCCGGTTCCGGCCGCACACAGCGTGTTCATTGCATAATCTACGGCTACGCCGTTTTCCACAAGAATAATTTTTGAGTCCTGCCCGCCGATTTCCAGAATGGTGCGGACGTCAGGGTAAAAGGTTGTAGTCCCCACGGCGTGGGCGGTAATCTCATTTTTGACTGTGGTAGCGCCCACGACTACGCCAGTCAGTTTTCGGGCGCTTCCCGTTGTCCCTGTGGCCACAATTTTGCAGCGTTCCTTCGGGAAATCTTTTTCCAGCAGCCGGAGAAGCTTTTTGACAGCTCCGATGGGATCGCCCTCTGTCCAGATGTAAGCACTGCTGAGAATATTGTTTTTATCATCTATAATGACACCTTTTGTGGAAATAGACCCCACGTCAATGCCAAGATATGCCTGTGTCATTTCAGCTCTCTTCCTTTCGCTTCAATCATATCATAAAAAGCTTCCAGCCGGGTCATCAGCCCCACATCACTGGTCTGCGTGTCGCAGGTGAGTATGAGGAGCGGGATTTTGTATCGGGCGCTCAGCGACTGTAAAATGGGAACAATATCAATCTCCGGTGTGCAGTTGGCTGATTTGATGTGGATCAGTCCGTGAAAGCCCTGTTCCGCATAGTGTTTGGCGGCCCAGATATTTGCGGTGGAGGTGGGACCCATTTCGTAGGTGCAGTACTCCCTGATCTCTACATTCAGATTTTTTTCTCCGGGATAATGCAGCAGTCTGTGTGAAATATTCATCCAGCGGTGGACCTCCACGCCCATATCCGCCAGCTTCTGTTCCACTTCGCGGTTGGAAAAGGAATCCACCGCCGTATAGAATTCACCAAGAATTCCCACCTTTAACGGATGGGGAGGTTTCTGGAGCGGAATTGTATCAAAATCCCGCTTTGTGCTGTAATATGCCTTCTCGATGGAGGCCTTGGAATCTGCACGGTACATGGAAGAGAGGAATTTTCTGTATGATTTTTTCCACATGCCGGTGGGATCGAAGCCGCAGCCCTTATAATATTCATAAGTGATTTCGTCCAGGTATTCTACCATCTTTATGGCTTCCAGACCGGCGGAAATAAAGTGTGACGGTTTAATTTTCGGGTTGATTGCCTTTATGGCTTTCAGAAGGTCTTTCTTTTTCCCGGACATAGAGTAGGCGTTCAGATTTATAAACTGGAATTCATAGCCCTCATCCAGCAGGATCTTTCTGGACAGCTCTCCGTAATAAGACAGGCGGCAGATGCCGCCGGGCATAATGATCATATTGGCCCCGGCTTCCAGGGCTTCAACCAGGCTGCCAAGAATCGTCTTAAAGGGGGTGCAGACCATATCCGGACTGTATTTTTCACCGATTTTCTCGGTGCGCTGTGTCAGCTTTGGCTGCAGAATGAAGGTGGAATCCAGACCTTTTTCTACCAGATATTTAAACGCCGCGCTGTACTGTGCATACCGCAGTGTGGCAATTTTTCTTTCAGGTGTATTATTACTCATTAAAGCTCTCCCTTTTTCATACGGATGATATCCACAAAGCTTTCCAGACGGGTTTCCACGCCCGCGGTTCCGCTCTGACTGTCTGCGATAAGCTGAAGTACGGGAATTCTGTGGATGCTGCGGGTGAGAAGATCGTTTACCATGGAGTCCGGGCCGCAGGGAAAAGCCGTGACCAGAATGATTCCGTCTGTCTTATTTCTGTGCTGGAGGATACTGCCTATCAGTTCGCGGCTCATGACCCACCGGCAGGTGGGGCTGAGATCCGGACTGTGTTTTATGACGTATTCCCGGTCTGTGATATCTGCCCGGATGGGAATCACATTCAGCTTCTGTAAATTTTGAAGGATTACGCCGCCTACATAAGGATCTTCCAGAATGTAGCTGTGTCCCACAACAAGAATCTTTAAGGCCTGGGATTTATACAGCCGTTCCTGTTCTTTTACCGCGGAATCCCATGCCTGCTCTTCCATTTTCTTTGCGGACTTCCAGGCTTTTTTTGAATCTCTGACGGAACAGCCGAGAGACTGCCCCAGAGCACAGAATGCATCTTCTTCACGCTGTCCGTTTACTACGTCTATGCTGCAGGTCAGAAATTTCTGACCGGTTTCCCAAAAGACGCACCGCGTTGTATCATACAGTGCGCTGAAACGGACGCACATATCCAGGTTACGGCCCAGGTTTGCCACACGGGGAATAAATATGTAATCACATTTGCCGATGAGGGAATTGACATGCCCGAGAAAAATCTTCTCAGACAGGCAGGCCTCATCTGGGGCGAGTCTGGCTCCGTCCTCCATTACCATGCGGCTGGTAGGAGCACTTTCGCGGGTTTTAAAACCCAGATTCTGAAAATAATTCTGCCAGAGAATCTTATATCTGTGATAGAGCAGTCCTCTTGGCAATCCTATGGTTATCGCTTTTTCGTTTTTCATATAAGGTTTGCCTTTCAACATATCCCGGTTGATTATAATTAAATGATTATAATCCAATTGGAAAGCATCGTCAATGTCAAAATTATTTTTCTGTTTTGCTGTTAATTTCAGATTTCAAAAGGAAGAGGATTTTAAAATAAAAGCAATTTAAATAAATAAAAGAAATTAGAATGAACAAAGAAAATACTGATAATATTTTGACAAAATTTTGAAATAACTCCAGAATTTACTTGATATGTATCTGGGAAATTGTTATAATAATAAAAGTTTTATTTTTTGCTGCACGGTGGTTTCAATGGGGAATAACATATGAAAAAAGGTGCGGAAATCATTAAGAATTTAACTCTGATCGGACAGCTTGGGCTGTCTCTCGTCACGCCGGTTCTTCTCTGCCTTGCACTGTGCTGGTGGCTGACATCCTGTGTGGGGCTTGGAAGCTGGATATATCTGCCTGGCTTCTTTTTTGGCCTCGGCGGAAGTGGAACCTTCGCATACAAATTTTATCTTTCCGTGATAAAAAAAGAGAAAAAAGAAAAAACTGACAGAGAAAAAATATCGTTTAACAGGCATATATAGGAGGACAGGGAATGAGCGGACTGTTTAGCCAGGTTCAGCCGGCGGTAAAGAAAGAAACGCGCCGGGTGGCCATTATGACGATTGTCGGGACAGTTGTGATGTGGGCCGTGTTTGCGGTTCTGCATCTGACAATGCCGGAGACGGTTCCCTTTGATTACACTGTTATTTTAGGAGGGCTTTGCGGAGGTGCGGTTGCCATTCTCAATTTCTTTCTGATGGGGCTGATGGTGCAGAGCGCCGCTGCCTGCGCGGATGAGGACAGTGCCCGGACGAGGGTAAAGGCCAGTTACTCCCAGCGGTTTATGCTTCAGGTTCTGTGGATGATTGCCGCCATCGCCGCGCCATGCTTTCAGTTCGTGGCAGGGATTATACCGCTGCTTCTTCCCAGTATCGGCATAAAGCTGACCGGGATTTTCAAAAAGTCATCGTAAACGCGGCTGGTTTACGAAAGGCGGGTATTTCGAAAACGTTATACTGGAAAATGCAGCCAGACAGGAGGTGGAAAGCAATATGGAAGTTGACATTACAGGTGCCCGGGTCTTTTTTACGATTCACACCAATATCCCCATACTGGGTGATCTGCAGATCAGCGAAACCCTGGTGGTGAGCTGGCTTGTACTGATCCTCATTACGGGACTGTGTATCTGGCTGACCCGTGACCTGAAAACAGAGAATATTTCCAAACGACAGGCTGTGGCGGAAATGCTTGTGGAGACGGCGAACAATTTTGTGATCGGCAATATGGGGGAATCGTTCCGATATTTTGTCCCGTTTGTGGCCGCACTGTTTTCAACCAGTGTGGTCTCCAATCTGATCAGCCTTGTCGGGCTTCGAAGTCCGACGGCGGATCTGTCCACGGAGGCGGCCTGGGCGGTCATTGTGTTTATTCTGATCACACGGCAGAAGATTAAGACAGGTGGTGTGGGAGGCTATCTGAAGGGATTCACACAGCCGATCCCGGTTCTCACCCCGTTTAACATTCTGTCGGAACTGGCGACGCCGGTCAGCATGGCCTGCCGTCATTTTGGAAATATTCTGTCCGGGATTGTTATCAATGCGCTGATCTACGCCGCGCTGGCGGTGGCAAGCTCCGCATTGCTGGGGCTGATCCCCGGAATCGTGGGGCGTGTTCTGGCTCAGATTCCGATCCTGGATTTCGGTATACCGGCCATATTATCCGTGTATTTTGACTGGTTTACCGGTGTCATGCAGGCCTATATTTTCTGCATGCTGACAACACTGTATATTGCCAATGCGGCGGAGGCATAAGGCGATTGCCGGCCGCTTTGGTTACATGATCAAAGGAAGAAAAATTATAAAACAGGAGGATTTTATTATGGATTTCACAGTTTTGGCAAAAGGTATTGCACTTGCAGGTTGTGCCATCGGTGCCGGTTTGTCTCTGATTGCCGGTATCGGACCTGGTATTGGAGAAGGAAACGCAGTGTCAAAGGCACTTGAGGCGATCGGCCGTCAGCCGGAGTGCAGGGGTGATGTAACCTCCACCATGCTTCTCGGCTGCGCCATCGCAGAGACCACAGGTATTTATGGTTTTGTTACCGGTCTGCTGCTGATCTTCGTAGCGCCGAATATGTTCATGAATCTCCTTGGATGATTCGAAATGAAATTGCCGTGGAAGATGGACAGGCCTGCCATATGAATATTTCACGGCAGAAGACGAAAAAGGAGGTTACGACATGGAAATACAGAATTTAGTCGGACTTGTACCGTGGACCTTCGTCTTTCAGATTTGTAATCTTTTGCTTCAGATGTATCTGATCAAGCGTTTTCTGTTCAAGCCGATTAACGATATTGTGGCGAAGCGCAAGGCGGCTGCGGACGCCCAGATCCAGGACGCCGTTAAGGCGAAGGAGGAGGCGCAGTCCATGAAGGCCGAGTATGAGCAGAATATGCAGGAGGCAAAGACGAAGGCGAATGATATTCTGACAACCGCGCAGAAGACAGCCACGGTTCAGAGTGAGGAGATTCTCCGTGAGGCTTCCAGGCAGGCGGCCACCATAAAAGAGAAGGCGGAGAGCGACATCGCTCAGGAGAAGCGGAAGGCGGTCAACGAGATTAAGGATGAGATTGGAAGTATGGCGGTGGAGATTGCCGGAAAGGTGCTTGAACGGGAGATCCGGGAGGAAGACCATACGAAGCTGATTGACGATTTTATTTCGAATGTGGGTGAGGGAGTATGACGCAGACGGCCAGAGTGTATGGCGGCAGTTTATATGACCTTGCCGCCGAGGAGTCGCTTACCGATATCATACAGGAGGAAATGCGGGTAATTCAGGATCTTTTCAGGGAAAATCCGGATTATCTGGCTCTTTTGTGTGAGCCATCCATTCCCAAGGAGGAGAGAACCGGACTGATTGAGGCCGCGTTTGGAAATCAGGCTCAGCGGTATCTGGTAAGTTTTCTGAAGCTGCTGTGTGAAAGGGGAATCCTGGGGGAATATGCGGGATGCTGCCAGGAATTTACACGGCGTTATAACATTGACCACAATATAGCCGAAGCGGTGGTGACCAGCGCGGCTCCGCTCAGCGCGGAGCAGGCGTCAGCGCTGAAGGAAAAGCTGGAAAAGCAGAGCGGAAAGCAGATCGTGCTTGTACAGAGAACAGATCCTTCCGTGGTGGCCGGGCTTCGGGTGGAACTGGAGGGAAAGCAGCTGGACGGAACCGTACAGGGCCGTATCTCCGGAATTTCCAGAATGCTGAAGGAAGTAGTGATGTAACGATATAATTTATTAAGGATGGATGAGACCATGCAATTAAAACCTGAAGAAATATCAAAGGTCATCCGCAGCCAGATCAAATATTATGAGAATGCGATTCATCAGGACGAAACAGGAACGGTTCTGATTGTTGGCGACGGCATTGCCAGAGCCAGCGGCCTTGTGAACTGTATGTCCGGGGAATTGCTGGAATTTGAGGACGGCAGTTTTGGAATGGCGCAGAACCTGGAAGAAAACAGTGTCTCCATCGTGTTGTTTGGCTCCGGAGAAAAGATCCAGGAAGGACAGACTGTAAAACGTACCGGAAAGGTGGTTTCTGTTCCGGTGGGAGAAGCGATGATCGGCAGGGTTGTCAATGCTCTGGGTCAGCCCATTGACGGGGCCGGACCGATTACGGCAAAGGAATATCGCCCGATCGAGAACCGGGCACCGGGGATCTGCGATCGTCAGCCGGTATTTGAACCGCTCCAGACCGGAATCAAGGCCATTGATTCTATGATTCCCATTGGCCGTGGGCAGAGGGAGCTGATTATCGGTGACCGTCAGACCGGCAAGACTACAATCGCTACGGATACGATCATTAACCAGAAGGGAAAAGATGTGATCTGTATTTATGTGGCGATCGGACAGAAGCGCTCAACTGTGGCCGCGCTGTCTGAGACCCTTTCCCGAAACGGGGCCATGGATTACACCATTATCGTGGCTGCCACCGCTTCGGAGGCAAGTCCGCTGCAGTATATCGCCCCCTATTCGGGCTGTGCGATGGGCGAATATTTTATGCACCAGGGAAAACATGTGCTGATCATTTATGATGATCTGAGCAAGCACGCGGTGGCCTACCGTGCTCTTTCCCTGCTGATTCGAAGACCCCCGGGCCGTGAGGCATACCCCGGCGATGTTTTTTATCTGCATTCCAGACTGCTGGAGCGGGCGGCAAAGCTGGACGAGGCTCACGGAGGCGGTTCCCTGACTGCGCTGCCTATTATTGAGACACAGGCGGGGGACGTGTCTGCCTATATCCCCACCAATGTAATTTCCATCACGGACGGACAGATTTTCCTGGAGACAGAGCTGTTCCATTCCGGTGTCATGCCGGCGGTGAATCCGGGTATTTCCGTATCCCGTGTAGGCGGAAACGCGCAGATTAAAGCAATGAAAAAGGTTGCCGGTACTCTGAAGCTGATTTATTCCCAGTATCGGGAGCTGCAGAGCTTTGCTCAGTTCGGCTCTGACCTGGACGCGGATACGAAATCCCGTCTGGATCAGGGAGCCCGCCTGGTGGAGGTTCTGAAGCAGAACCAGAATTCCCCGATTCCGGTGGAAAAGCAGGTGGCGGTTCTCTATGCTGTAAACAGGGGAAATCTGACGGATGTGGCGGTAGAGGATGTCCGCGCCTATGAGGCCGGGCTGTATCCGTTCCTGGATACCAATGCCCAGGGTGCTGCGGCCATGCAGGCCATTCGTGAGAGCGGAAAGCTGGATGAGGAGACGGAAGAGAATCTGAAGCAGGCGCTGAAGGATTACACGGAGCAGTTCCTCAGCACAAAGCCGGCTAAATAATCGGAAAAAGGAGGAATCCCATGGCTGCAAACATGAAAGCGGTAAAGCTGCGGATTAAAAGTGTGCAGAGCACGATGCAGATTACCAAAGCGATGGAACTTGTGGCATCCTCCAAGCTGCGCAGAGCGAAGGAACGGTCGGATACCTGCCGTCCTTATTTCCGGGAGCTTCATCAGACACTGGTGGATATCGCGGAGGGAAATACGGAGTTTTCTTCCGTGTACGCGAAAAAGCCCTCCGGGGAAAAATGCTGTTATGTTGTGATTGCCGGAGACAGAGGACTTGCGGGGGGCTACAACTCCAATATTTTTAAATGTCTGGAGGCGGACACCGCGGGGAAGGATTATGTGGTGCTTCCTGTGGGGAAAAAAGCCGTGGAATATTTCCGGCACCGGAATGTGGAGATCCTGACGGAGGATTTCGCGGTGGTGGCGGATATCTCCGTGGCGGATTGCTTTGAGATTGCTTCCCTTTTGTGCGGTGAATTCCGTGCCGGACGGTTTGGGCATATTGAACTGTGTTATACAGAGTTTATCTCCATGCTTTCACAGCGTTCGCAGGTGTATCCCATGCTCCCGCTGACGGATCTGGAATCCGGAAAAACAGAAAAAAAGGCTGTGCGGAATCTGATTCTGTATGAGCCGGACAGCACAGAGGTTTTTGACGCCATCGTCCCGGAGTATCTTGGAGGCCTGATTTACGGCGGCATCTGCGATGCTGTGGCCAGTGAGCTGGCGGCCAGACGCAATGCCATGGAGGCGGCCACCAGCAATGCGGAGGATATGATTGAAAGGCTGAATCTGCAGTACAACCGTGCGCGCCAGGGCAGCATTACGCAGGAGATCACGGAGATCATCGCGGGCGCGGAGGGTGTTTGATGAAGGCCTGGCGGAGTCGTTTAGGAGGAATACAATGAGTGACAGACACATTGGCGAGGTGGTGCAGGTAATCGGCCCGGTTCTGGATATCCGGTTTCCCCATGATGAATTGCCCGCACTGCTGAATGCGATAGAAATTGACAATAATGGCTCAAAGCTGGTGGTGGAGGTAGCCCAGGAGATCGGCGACAATACTGTGCGCTGTATCGCCATGAGCTCCACGGATGGCCTGGTGCGCGGAACCAAAGCACTGGACACCGGCGCGCCGATTACAGTGCCGGTGGGTGAGGAATGTCTGGGGAGAGTTCTTAATCTTCTGGGAGAGCCTGTGGATGAGAAACCGGCTGTTGAGACAAAGGAACGGTGGTCCATTCACCGTCCGGCGCCTTCTTACGAGGAGCAGACACCGGCGACAGAGATTCTTGAGACAGGCATTAAGGTTGTAGATCTGATCTGTCCATACGCAAAGGGCGGAAAGATCGGACTGTTTGGCGGTGCCGGCGTGGGCAAGACCGTTCTGATCATGGAGCTGATCCACAATGTGGCCACGGCCCATGGAGGTCTGTCTGTTTTTACAGGCGTTGGGGAGCGTACCCGTGAGGGGAATGACCTTTACAATGAAATGAAGGAGAGCGGCGTTATCAACAAGACAGCCCTGGTTTACGGGCAGATGAATGAGCCACCGGGAGCCCGTATGCGTGTCGGTCTTTCAGGCCTGACCATCGCAGAATATTTCCGGGATATAAAAAATCAGGACGTGCTTCTGTTTATTGACAATATTTTCCGGTTTACCCAGGCCGGTTCGGAGGTATCCGCGCTGCTTGGCCGTATGCCGTCGGCCGTGGGATATCAGCCCACACTGGCCACCGAGATGGGCGAGCTTCAGGAGCGTATCACATCAACCCGAAAAGGGTCCATTACCTCTGTACAGGCAGTTTATGTGCCTGCGGATGACCTGACAGACCCGGCTCCGGCCACTACCTTTACCCATCTGGACGCGACCACGGTGCTTTCCCGTGAGATCGCCAGTCAGGGTATTTATCCGGCAGTAGACCCGCTGGATTCCACCAGCCGGATCCTGTCTCCGGAGATTCTGGGTACAGAACACTATGAGATCGCCAGATCTGTGCAGATGGTGCTGCAGCGCTATAAGGAGCTTCAGGATATCATCGCGATCATGGGTATGGATGAGCTTTCTGAGGAAGACAAGACAACGGTAAACCGCGCACGGAAGGTACAGCGTTTCCTGTCCCAGAGCTTTTCCGTGGCGGAGCAGTTTACAGGTATGCCGGGGCAGTATGTTCCCCTTAAGGAAACCCTTCGCGGATTCCGCATGATCCTGGACGGTGAGTGTGATCATATCCCGGAGAGCTGCTTCCTGTTTGCGGGGACCATTGACGATGTGTTTGAGAAGGCGAAGAATACGCAGACCCCGTAGAAAGGAGACCGTCTATGAGTAATTTTCCTTTGCGGATCGGAACGCCGGACGGACTTTTGTTTGAGGGAGAGGTTGCACGCCTGGTGTGCAGGAGCATTACCGGAGATCTGGCGGTGCTTGCGGGACATTGCAATTTCTGTA
This sequence comes from Clostridiales bacterium, assembly GCA_021203365.1. Lineage (GTDB taxonomy): Bacteria > Bacillota > Clostridia > Lachnospirales > Lachnospiraceae > Blautia_A. Next base: position 5,124 of record JAJQBI010000021.1, on the reverse strand, counting down.
CAGCCCTGGGTATGGGAGAGGCTCACGTCGTATTTGAAGACGGAACCACACGGTATGCGGCCTGTATCGGCGGTATGCTGTCTGTTATGGATGGCACCTGCCGTGTCCTGGCCACCACCTGGGAGTGGAAGGAAGACATTGACGCAAACCGTGCGCAGGAGGCAAAAAAACGGGCGGAGGAGCGGCTGGCAAGGCAGGGCCTTACAGACCGTGAATACGCCAATGCCCAGGCAAAGCTGAACCGGGCGCTGGTAAGGCTGAGTGTGAAGAATTAAGAGATCCGTAGAAAAGCTCCGCGGCCGGATTTGTGCTGTGGGGCTTTTAAATTCAGGCGGCTTCCTGTGTGGGAATGTATTAAAGCGGAAAAATACCTTTTGTCGCTTCAGGCATTTCATAAGGTTTAGACAGTAAATTTGGTACAAATGTCGGGAATTTCAGGAACGGTGAGAGAAAAACTTTGTGAGATTTCGACCAATTATATTTGCGGGACACAAATTTTTCGGTGTTCTATCCAGGAAAAATGTGTTATACTATTGTCGTGCCCGGATGTGATCGGGTATGACTTTACGATCATAGCAAAAGCCTCCGGGGCATATATTGAAACAGGCGTGCATGAGTTATTGGGAAAGTACTGCATGTGGCCGGCAGTGAGACAAAAAATGTTTCACGCCGCTCCTGCCTTTATGTGAGGAGGTAACATTATGAAAAACGAATACATTCCTTTTACGATTGGTAAACAGAAACGAATTGCTCTGATTGCCCATGACGGAAAGAAACATGACCTGATCAACTGGTGTGAGGAGAACAAGGAGATTCTTCAGAAGCATTTTCTCTGCGGGACCGGTACCACTGCCAGACTGATTGCGGAACAGACCGGACTTCCGGTGAAGGGATATAACAGCGGACCTCTCGGCGGAGATCAGCAGATCGGCGCTAAGATAGTGGAGGGCGGTATAGATCTGGTTGTATTTTTCTCAGATCCGCTGGAAGCCCAGCCCCATGACCCGGACGTGAAGGCACTGCTGAGAATTGCGCAGGTTTATGATATTCCCATGGCAAATAACAAGTCAACGGCGGATTTTATTATCACGTCATCCTACATGAATACGGAATATGTACATGAGGTGATTAATTTTAACAAGAATATTGAAGGCAGAGTAAAGTCGATGCTGTAAACGTTCAGGTGAACCGATTCCCATAACGGATGTGTGACATCTGCCCGAAATGCATGCCATAATACCAGACATTCGAACCGGAGGGACTGCGGACTGCGCTCCCTCTGTTTTGCGCATAATAAACAGAAAATCTGTGCATCACTTCGGCGAATATCTTTTGCCGATTCAATTATACAGCCGGGAGAAGGAGGTCATGATGAAAAAACTGATGACAGGCGACGAGGCGGTCGCCAGAGGAGCTTATGAGGCGGGGGTACGTTACGCGTCCGCCTATCCGGGAACTCCCAGTACGGAGATCCTGGAAAATCTTGCCACATACGACGAGATCTACGCGGAGTGGTCGCCCAACGAAAAGGTGGCTATGGAAGGGGCGATCGGTGCGTCCATTGCCGGAGTCCGCAGCATGGTTTCCATGAAGCATGTGGGAATGAACGTGGCGGCGGATCCTATGTTTACCTGGTCGTACATGGGAGTAAACGCGGGAAATGTGATTGTAACCGCGGATGAACCCGGGATGTTTTCCTCTCAGAATGAGCAGGACAACCGTAATTACGCCAAAGCGGCCAAAATTGCCATGCTGGAGCCCGCGGACAGTCAGGAATGCATCGATATGGTCCGGGCGGCTTATGAGCTGGGAGAGGAATACGACACTCCTTTTATAATTCGTCTGACCACCCGTGTCTGCCACTCCAAGTCCATTGTGGAGCTGTCTGACCGCAAGGAGGTTTCTCCGAAGGAATGGAAAAAGAATCCGGCGAAATATGTCTGTCTTCCCGCAATGTCAAGGAACATGCGCGTAAAGCTGGAGGAGCGGATAAAAAAGCTTGCGGCCTACAGTGAGACAACGCCCTTTAACCGTATGGAGATGGGAGACCGGAAAATCGGCGTGATCGCCTCCGGTATCTGTTATTATTACGCAAGGGAGGTATTCGGGGAAAATGCGTCCTATCTGAAGCTTGGATTTACTAACCCGCTTCCGGCAAAGCTTGTGAAGGATTTCTGTTCACAGGTGGAGAAGGTTTACATACTGGAAGAAAATGACCCATATATTGAGGAATTTGTTAGGCAGCAGGGATGTGAATGCATCGGAAAGGAGCTTTTCCCGTTTACGGGAGAGCTGACACCGGATGTGATCCGTGCCTGCGTCACCGGCAAACCTAATAAAGTCACGGAATTTGACCGCAGTAAACTGATCGGGCGTGCGCCCACGTTCTGTGCCGGCTGTCCTCACAGAGGGCTGTTTTACCGCCTGGGCAAGCGGAAGGATATCATGATCAGCGGCGACATCGGCTGCTATACACTGGCGGCTACGAAGCCGTACCAGGCCATGGATTCCACTGTATGTATGGGTGCCAGCATCAGCATCGGTCATGGCGCGCAGAAGGCGTTCAATGCCCTTGGAACAGGCAGGAGAGTTGTAACGGTTCTGGGGGATTCCACCTTCTTCCACACAGGTATCAATTCTCTGATTAATACGGTGTATAATGGAAGCAATACAGTGAACATTATCCTGGACAACCGGATTACGGGTATGACCGGCCACCAGGAAAACCCGGGAACCGGCTATACGGTGAAGGGCGAGGAGACAACGTTGATTAAGATTGAGGATCTGGTGCGGGCCATCGGCATAAAGCATGTCTATGTGGTCAACCCCAACCGGCTGGACGAGGTGGACGCCGCTCTGGACGCGTGTCTGGCTCTGGACGAGCCGTCGGTGATCATCACCCGCTGGCCCTGCGTACTCAAGAAATTTTCGAAGGAGGACAGAGCGGAATTTGACGCGCTGTACACCACAAAGAATAAAGTGGACCCGGAGAAATGTGTGGGATGTAAGCAGTGTCTGAAGGTGGGCTGTCCGGCTACCATTTATCACGGGGACACAAAGAAGGTTACGATTCATCCCGGACAGTGTGTGGGATGTGATGTGTGCGCGCAGGTATGCCCCAAGAACGCCATTGTGAAGGAGGACGAAAGACCATGACAAAGAGTATTTTACTGGTTGGTGTGGGTGGTCAGGGAACAATTCTTGCCAGCAAGATTCTGACCAGCGGCCTGATGGAAGCGGGCTACGATGTGAAGATGAGCGAGATCCACGGAATGTCCCGGGGGGGGGGGGGGTGCGTTTCCTCCCAGGTACGCTATGGAGAGAAGGTTATGTCCCCGGTTATCGAAAAGGGGAAAGCGGACATTGTAGTCTCCTTTGAGAAAATGGAGGCTCTTCGCGCACTGGATTATCTCCGGGAGGGCGGCACCCTTGTGGTAAACAACGAGGAAATTCCCTCCATGTCGGTTATCACGGGGGATGAGGTTTACCCGGAGGATGTGATGGAAGAAATTGAGAAGCATGCCCGGGCCAAGGTGGTGGATGCCACCCGCCTGGCCGGAGAGCTTGGAAATGAAAAGGCGGCCAATATTATTCTGCTCGGTACCATTATCAAATCCATGGGACTGGAGCACATTGACTGGGATGCGATTCTGGAAGCCAATATCAAGCCCCGGTTTCTGGAGCTGAACAAAAAGGCTCTGCAGGTCGGTATGGATGCAGTGGCCTGAGTGATTTCCTACGTGGGACGGAAACAGATGAAAGGAAGAATAAGCGATGATAGCAGACAAGATGAAAGGTTTTGTGCGAAATAACTCTGCGGTTCGCATGATGTTTGAGGAAGGCAACCGCCTTCGGGCCATCTATGGCGCAGATAAGGTATATGATTTCAGTCTGGGGAATCCCAGCGTGCCGGCGCCGGAAAGCGTGCGGCAGGCCATTATTGATCTGGCCCGTGAGACAGACCCGGTGGTGCTTCACGGTTATATGAGCAATGCTGGCTTTGAGGATGTGCGTCAGACAATTGCGGAATCTCTGAACCGCCGCTTTGGCACGGCCTTTTCCGCGAAAAATCTGATTATGACCGTGGGAGCGGCCAGCGGCCTGAACGTGATTTTAAAGACGATTCTGAACCCGGGGGACGAGGTGATTGTCTTTGCCCCCTATTTCCTGGAATATGGCGCCTATGTGGGCAATTATGATGGAAAGCTTGTGGAGATCGCGCCGGATACGGAAACCTTTCAGCCAAACCTTGAAGAATTTGAACAGAAGATCACGCCGCTGACCAAAGCTGTGATCGTGAATACTCCCCATAATCCCACCGGTGTGGTTTACACGGAAGAGACGATCAAAAAGCTGGCCGGAATTCTGGAGAAAAAACAGAAAGAATACGGGACTTTTATCTGTCTGATCTCAGACGAGCCCTATCGTGAACTGGTTTATGACGGTGTGGAAGTTCCGTGGCTGACGAAATACTATAAAAACACGGTGGTGGGATATTCCTACAGCAAATCTCTCTCTCTTCCGGGAGAGCGTATCGGTTATCTGTTGATCCCGGATGAACTGGACGGAAGCGAGGAGGTAATCACAGCCGCCGCCATTGCCAACCGAATCGGCGGAAGTGTGAACGCGCCCTCTCTGATGCAGAAGGTGATCGGAAAATGTGTGGATGAGAAAACGGATGTGGCGGCCTATGACAGGAACCGAAAGGCCCTGTATGATGGCCTTGTGGACTGCGGGTTTACCTGTGTGAAGCCCCAGGGGGCTTTTTATCTGTTTATGAAGTCTCCTGTTCCGGATGAAAAAGCCTTCTGTGAGGCGGCGAAGAAATACAATATCCTCGTTGTTCCGGGGACATCCTTTGCCTGCCCGGGGTTTGTGCGGATTGCCTACTGTGTGTCCTATGAGACGATCATGAATTCCCTTCCGGAGTTTAAAAAGCTGGCGGCAGAATATGGCCTGACGCCGGCAAATCATTAAGCGAAACGCCGGACAGAGGAGGTTCGCCCGGGTGGTTCTCCGGAGAAAATAAAATCAGAATTTTCCATAAAAAACGGCAGACCCTTTTGGGGCCTGCCGCTTTTTTCATAACATTTAATACAGGTAATTGCAGTTTACATATCCGTA